>JALHMT010000055.1:0-4883 GCA_022843905.1 Rubrivivax sp. | reverse complement strand
GCCTGGGTGGCCAGCACTTCCTCGCGCACCGCTTCGGTCAGTTCGGCCTTGAGCTGCGAGAACTCTGGCGTGGTCTTCACCGAGTAGTGCCGCGGATGCGGCAGCGGCACCACGCGGTCGAGCTTGATGCGGCCGGGCCGCGCGCTCATCACCACCACGCGGCTGCCCATGAACACCGCTTCGTCGATGTCGTGGGTGACGAAGAGCACGGTCTTCTGTTCGGCTTCCCAGATGCCCTGCAGCAGCTCCTGCATCAGTTCGCGCGTCTGGTGGTCCAGCGCGCCGAAGGGTTCGTCCATCAGCAGCATGCGCGGGCCGTTGGCCAGCGCACGCGCCAGCGCCGTGCGCTGCTGCATGCCGCCCGAGAGCTGCTTGGGAAAGTGGTTGGCAAAGCCCTTGAGCCCGACCTGGGCCAGGAAGCCGTGCGCGATGTCGAGCTGCTGCTGGCGCGGCATGCCGCGTTCGCGCAGACCGAAGCACACGTTGTCCAGCACCGTGAGCCAGGGGAACAGCGTGTAGCTCTGGAACACCATGCCGCGGTCGGCGCCCGGGCCGCTGATGCGCTGGCCGTCGAGCAGCACCTCGCCGGCGGTCTGATGGTCCAGCCCCGCCACGATGCGCAGCAGCGTGCTCTTGCCGCAGCCGCTGGGGCCGAGGATGGTGACGAAGTCGTTCTCGGCGACGTCGAGGTCGGTGGCCTGCAGCGCCAGCGTGGTGTCGAAGCGGCGCTCGACGCCGCGCACCTGGAGGATGTTCTTGGCCATGGTCATCGCCCCAGCTGTGCCCAGGGAAAGGCACGTCGGTTCAGCCACTTGAAGAACAGATCGCTGGCCAGCCCGATGAGACCGATGACGATGATGCCGAAGATGATCTGGTCGGTGGCCAGCAGCGACTGGCTGTCGGTGATCATGTGGCCGATGCCGCTGGACGCACCGATGAGCTCGGCCACGATGACGTAGGTCCAGGCCCAGCCCAGCACCATGCGCAGCGTCTCGGCGATCTCGGGCGCGGCACCAGGAATCAGCACGCGCCGCACCAGGCTGGCGTCGCTGCTGCCCAGCGTGTAGGCGGCCTCCACCAGGTCGCGCCGCGTATTGCCCACGATCACGGCGATCATCAGCACCAGCTGGAAGAAGCTGCCGATGAAGATCACCGACAGCTTCTGCGCTTCGCCGATGCCCACCCACAGGATGAGCAGCGGGATGAAGGCACTGGCCGGCAGGTAGCGCGCGAAGCTGACGAAGGGCTCGAAGAAGGCCTCCACCGGCTTGTAGGCACCCATCATCACGCCCAGCGGCAGGGCGATGGCCGCGGCGA
This sequence comes from Rubrivivax sp., assembly GCA_022843905.1. Taxonomy (GTDB): domain Bacteria; phylum Pseudomonadota; class Gammaproteobacteria; order Burkholderiales; family Burkholderiaceae_C; genus Rubrivivax. Next base: position 3,566 of record JALHMT010000055.1, on the reverse strand, counting down.
TGACGAAGCCGCCCAGCACGCGCCACACCGTCATGCCGATGTCGTAGGCGAAGCCCATCTCGGTCAGCAGCGTCCAGCCCGAACGCAGCATCTGCAGCGGGTCGGCCAGGAAGATCTTGGGCACCAGGCCGCCGAAGGTCACCGCCGACCACACGGCCACGAAGAGCACGAAGAAGCTGACGCCGAGCACGACGCGCGTGCGTGGCGCCACCGGCGTCAATGGCTTCACGGCTGCCTCCCCAAGCAGCCGCCGCGGAACCGGCTCTGCCGGGCCGCAGGACGCGCCGAAGGCGCTACGGGGGTGGGCCCATTCACTTGATGAAGCGGGTATCGGCCAGCTTGGTCAGGTCGGGGATCTGACGGATGATGCCGACCTCCAGCAGCAGGTCGGCGGCTTCCTTGCTGAACTGCGCGTGCTCGCCGGCGAAGAAGCGCTGGTTGGCGGCACGGTCCTGCCAGCGCAGGTAGGACTGGCTCTTCTCGAAGGCCTCGCCGGTCTGCTTGACGTCGGCGCCCATGATCTCGAAGCTCTTCTTCGGATCGGCCTTGATCATCTCCAGCGCGTCGAAGTAGGCGTTCGTCAGGCCCTGTGCGGCCTTGGCGTTGTCGGCCAGGAACTTGGGCGTGCAGCCGAAGGTGTCCATCACCATGGGGTAGTCCAGGGTGGTGGCGATGATCTTGCCGGCTTCCGGCCGGGCGCGCACGGCGCTCAGATAGGGTTCGTAGGTCATGGCCGCGTCCAGGCCGGAGGTGCCGGCGATCATGGCATTGGCTGCTGCCTGCGGGCCCATGTTGACGACCTTGACATCCTTCACGCTCATGCCGTTCTTCTTCAGGAACCAGGCCAGACCGAAATAGCCGGCCGTGCCGGGGGCGTCGGCGGCCACGGTCTTGCCCTTCAGGTCGGTGATCCTGGCGATGTTCGGCTTGACCACCATGCCGTCGGCACCGTAGCTCTTGTCGAGCTGGAAGATCTGCGTCGTGGCCACGCCGTTGGCGTTCCACACCACCCAGGTCTCGACCGTGGTGGCGGCGCACTGGATGTCGCCGCTGGCGATGGCCAGGTGGCGGTCCTTCTGCGGGATCTTCTTGATCGTCACGTCCAGGCCGTGCTTCTTGAAGAGACCGGCTTCCTTGGCCAGCGTGAGCGGCGCGAAGCCGGTCCAGCCGCTCATGCCGATGCTGACCTTGGTGTCCTGCGCCAGCGCGGGAGCGGTCTGCACGAGGGCGGCAGCCAGGGCCAGGGCGAAGAAGCGTGGGTTCATGTGAAGTTCTCCTTGGAGGATGGACGTTGATTGCGGAATTGAGTGACGGACGAAACAGGCTCTGACAAGATCATGGACAAGAGGGGAGAGAGGGATGAAGAGCCTTTGCTCGCCAGGGACGAGCCTGGCAGCGCGCCGCCTGACCGCCTGGGCCGGCGCTTGCATTTTCTGGGCCGCGATGTCGCCGCCTGCGTTGGCGCAGCTGACGCCGCTGGAGCAGCGCTGCTGGGCCCTGTCCACCGACGAGCGCACCCAGTTCGACCGGCGTGAACCCACCTCGGTGCACTTTTCGGTGCTGCGCGACGGCTTCACGGTGCGTTCGCCCTTCCAGGTCGACTTCGCGGTGCGCGGCATGGGCGTGGCGCCGGCCGGCGTGAAGCTGCCGGGCACCGGGCACCACCACATCCTCGTCAACCGTGCGCTGCCGATGGTGGTGACGGACCAGCTGCCCTTCGACGACAGCCACCGCCACTTCGGCAAGGGCCAGACGAGCACGCTGATCGACCTGCCGCCCGGCCGCCACACCCTGCGCCTGCTGTTCGCCGACGACGAGCACCGCCCCTACTTCGTGTTCAGTCCGCAGATCACGGTCAACGTGCTGGGCTCGCGCAGCGCGACGGCGAAGCCGCGCATCGACCCGGCGCACTTCAGTGTCACCTGCAGGCAGTGGTACCAGGACGAGGTGACACAACCGCGCGTGGCCGGCGAGCCGCTCTACTTCAGCAACCTGCGCGCCGACGAACGGGTGGCCAGCCCCTTCACCGTGCACATGGGCGTGATGGGCCTGGGCGTCTGCGCCCGCGGCGGCAATGCGCCGCAGAGCGGCCACTTCGTGCTGGAAGTGCTGGCCGCCGGCGCCATCACGCCGACCGAGCGCTTCGTGCTCGCCAACGGGGCGACGCAGACCGGCATCGGCCTGCCCAACGGCGACTACCGCCTGCGCCTGCGCTTCGTCAACGACAGGGGCAGCGAGTTGCTGCCGGCGCACGAACTGCCCGTCAAGGTGGTGGCACAACGCTTCTGACATCGAGGCACGCGCGGGCTTCAGGCCGCCGCCCACAGTGCCGGCAGATCGTCGAGCGCGCGCAAGGCCTGCGCCACCTGGCCGCCCTTGACCAGGGCGCTGGCCATCGCGATGTCGGGCGCCAGGTAGCGGTCGGTCATCATCGAAGGGCACTGCGTGCGCAGCTGCGCGTGCAGCGCTTCCAGCGGCGGTGAACTGGCCAGTGGACGCAGGAAGTCGATGCCCTGCGCCGAAGCCAGCAGCTCGATGCCCAGGATGTGGGCCACGTTGTCGATCATCGGCTGCAGGCGGCGCGCCGCGAAGGTGGCCATCGAGACGTGGTCCTCCTGGTTGGCGCTGGTGGGCAGGCTGTCGACACTGGCTGGGTGCGCCAGGCTCTTGTTCTCGCTGGCCAGCGACGCCGCGGTGACGTGGGCGATCATGAAGCCGCTGTTCAGCCCGGCGTTGGAGGTCAGGAAGGGCGGCAGGCGCGAGACGCTGCTGTCGATCAGCATGGCGATGCGGCGCTCGGCGATGGCACCGACTTCGGCGATGGCGTTGGCCATCGCATCCGCTGCAAGAGCGACGGGCTCCGCATGGAAGTTGCCGCCGGAGATCATGGCGCCGTCCTCGGCAAAGACGAGCGGGTTGTCGGTCACCGCATTGGCCTCGCACAGCAGCACGCGCGCGGCGTGGCGCAGCTGGTCGAGGCAGGCGCCCACCACCTGCGGCTGGCAGCGCAGGCAGTAGGGGTCCTGCACGCGGTCGTCGCCTTCCAGGTGCGAGCGGCGGATCTCGCTGCCCTGCAGCAGCGCACGGTAGACGACCGCCACGTCGATCTGCCCGGGCTGGCCGCGCAGCGCGTGGATGCGCGGATCGAAGGGGCCGTCGCTGCCGCGCGCGGCATCGACGGTCAGCGCGCCGATGACCAGCGCCGCCTCGAGCACGGGTTCGAAGGCGAACAGCGCGTGCAATGCCAGCGCGGTGCTGGTCTGCGTGCCGTTGATGAGCGCCAGGCCTTCCTTGGCCTGCAGCTGCAGCGGGGCGATGCCATGGGATCGCAGCATCTCGGCGGCGGGGCGGCGCCCGTGGTCGACCAGGAAGTCGCCTTCACCCATCAGCGCCAGCGTCATGTGCGCCAGCGGCGCGAGGTCGCCCGACGCGCCCACCGAGCCCTGGCTGGGCACCCAGGGCACGAGGCCCGCGTTGTGCACGGCCAGCAGCGTGTCGATGACCACCGGCCGCACGCCCGAGTGCCCGCGCGCCAGGCTGGCCGCCTTCAGCGCCAGCATCAGCCG
>JALHMT010000054.1 GCA_022843905.1 Rubrivivax sp. | reverse complement strand
CGCACCACGGCCACGGCGTGCTGGCGGTCGACCTGCCCGGCCACAGCGGCAGCGACGGCCCGCCGCTGCCCGATGTCGAGGCGCTGGCCGGCTGGCTGCTGGCCGTGCTCGACGCCGCCGGCGTGCAGAAGGCGACGCTGGTGGGCCACAGCATGGGCTCGCTGATCGCGCTGGAGACTGCAGGGCGTGCGCCCGAGCGCATCGAGCGCCTGGTGATGATGGGCACGGCCTACCCGATGAAGGTGTCCGACGCCCTGCTGGCCACCGCGCTGGAAGACCCGCAGCGCGCCATCGACATGGTCAACGCCTGGTCGCATGCCTCGCTGGCTTCGAAGCCCTCGTTCCCCGGCCCCGGCATGTGGCTGCACGGCAGCAACCGCGCGCTGATGCGCCGCATGCAGGCGGGTGGCCAGTCCACGGGCACCGGCACCAACCTCTTCCACCACGAGTTTTCGGTGTGCGACCGCTACCGGGCCGGCGAGGCCGCGGCCGCACGGATCACCTGCCCGGTAAGCTTTGTGCTCGGTCGCCACGACCAGATGACCGTGCCCAAGGGCGCACGTGCGCTGGCGCAGACGCTGAAGGCCCAGGTGCACGTGGTCGAGTCCGGCCACAACCTGATGACCGAAGCGCCCGACGCCACGCTGGCCGCCCTGCGCGCGGCCCTGGCCTGAGCCCGGTTCACCAGGTGGCGGTCTGCAACAGGCCGCCGCTGAAGTAGTGCACCTGCGGGCCGATCTGCAGCGCACGGTCGGTCGACAGTTCGCTCCAGCCCAGCGGCGCAGGGATAGCCGGGCGTGACACCAGGGTACGCGTCGCGTGGTCGACCTCGAAGCGATGCAGACCCTGCGACCAGTTGCCGGCCGCCCTGAAGAAGTCCTTTCCGGCCACCAGCAGGGGCAGCGCGATGCGCGTCGTGTCGCCCTGGCGGAAGAGGTCGATGCCGTGCCGCGTGAAGTCCAGGCCCGACGCGCTGCCGCTCTCGCCCAGCACGATGCTGCCGGCCTGCTTCATCTGCGCCGGGTTGGCCACGTCGAACAGCGCCACCTTCACGCCGCCCACCCGGCCCTGCAGGTCGGCGTCCTTGCCCACGCCCAGCAGCAGGTTGTCACCCAGCGGGAACAGCCAGTCGCTGAAGCCGGCCACTTCCAGTTCGCCCAAGGCGCGCGGGTCCAGCGGGTTCGACAGGTCCAGCACGTACAGCGGGTCGATCTGGCGGAAGGTCACGACATAGCCGCGGTCGCCGATCAGGCGCACGCCATAGACCTGCTCGCCGGGCTTGCCCAGCGGCGCGGGACGCTGGGCGTTGGGCAGCGTGGACACGGCCTGCAGGGTCTTGTCGGACGTGCGTTCGCGCAGGATGGTCAGCGTCGCGGGCGAGGGCGCCTTGGAGGCATCGGGCACCGCGCCCCAGCCGGTGGCGCCGGTGTAGGTCAGCACACGCAGGTCGCCATTCCACTCGCCCATGCGGTAGCTTCGCTTCTCGGCGTCCCAGCCCAGGTGGCCGGGGACTTCGCCCGAGCCGCGGTAGGCCACGCCGCTGGCGCCAAAGGCGAACTTGTGCAGGTCGGTGCTGGTGGCCAGCGCAATGGCCGGCGACGCGCCGCCAGGCCCGGGCGCCGGTGACGTGTAGCGCGTGGTCGCCAGCACCAGCGACGTGGGTGAGATGTACAGCGCCTCGCTGCCGCCCACGAAGCACTGGGTGCGGCGGGCGACCGGCGTGGCCTGCAGGTCGATGGTGGTGATGGCCGTGAGCTCGATGCCGTAGGAGCCGTTCTTCGGCTGCAGCCAGCAGTCGGTCTCGGCGAACAGCGGCCGGGCCGCGCCGCCATTCACGCGCACGGTGGGCAGCACATCGGCCGCCACCACCTTGTCGATGGCGGCGTTGCGTTCGGCCGCCGACACGCTCATGGGCAGGGCCTCGACCGGCAGGAAAGGCGAGGTCTGCGTCACCAGCACCAGCGAGTTGCCGATCAGGCGGCTGCCGATCAACCGGCCTTCTATGCGCAGCCGCTCGTTGACGACGGGTGCCGCGGGGGCGACCGCAGAGACGATGTCCACCGCCACCGAGGTCTTCACGCGCTGCGGGAAGAACGGCAGGCCGATGGAGACGCAGTCGGTGCGGCCGTCGCAGGGGTTGGGCAACCTGACGTACTCGCTGCTCTCGCCGATGACGGCCACCAGGCGGCCGGTGTCGGGCGCCAGCAGCATCCCCTGGGCGCTGGTCATCTGTCCGGGCTCGGCCAGCACGGGCAGGCTGCCGGTCGCCACCAGCGTGCCATCGGCGGCGCGGCGGTGCACCTGCAGCCGCGCCGCGGCATCGCCGGCTGCCTTGCCCTGCACTCGTGCCAGGGTGAAGACGTGCGTACCGTCACTCTTGATGAGGTCGTCCTCGTCGACCCCGGCCTCCTGCACGGTGGTGCCTGAACGATCGACCGCCGAGCCCATTGCGGTGAACCCGGTGGTCGCCACCGGCACGTTGAGCAATGCATCCGCCGTGAAGAACACGGCGCCCTGTTCCCGCTGGGTCTGGCGTTCGCGCAGCTTGCCTTTCACGTAACCCGTCAGTTCGCCGGGTGCCGAGGCCGACAGCGCGCTTTCGCTGGGTGCCGATGGCGCCAGCGGTGTGGAACCGCCTCCGCCGCCACAGGCGCCCAGGAGAAGAAGCGCGACACCGCCCGCCAACAAGGCAGGCCCTCGAGTCGCGCGGGTGAGAGTGTGTGAGTTCATGCAGATCTCCTGAAGGCAGCCGGATGGACCGGCCCGTTGGGCGGGTTGATTGACGGATTCGTCGTTACGTGGGAAAATATCCCACACAATGAATACTCTGGTCAAGCCCCCCTTCCACAACGCCGAAAATGCGGCGCGGAGGGAAGCCCCATGACAGAGCGCGCCGACGTCGTCCTGAACGCCGTGCTGAAGGTGATGCAGCCCATGGTGCGGCTGCTGTTGCGCCACGGCGTCACCTACACGGCGCTGGCGGCTGCGTTGAAGCGCGTGTTCCTGGCCGCGGCGCAGGCCGAACTGGCGCAGCGCGGCATGCCGCAGACCGACAGCGCGATCACCCTGCTCAGCGGCGTGCACCGGCGCGACGTGCGCACGCTGCTGCGCACCGAGGTGGCGCAGTCGCCCCCACCGGCCACGATGGGCCCGGCCAGCGAGGTGGTGGCGCGCTGGCTGCAGGACGCCGAGTTCCGCCAGCGCGACGGCCGACCGCGCGTGCTGCCCAGAAGCGGCGGCGCGGGCAGCTTCGAGGCGCTGGTGTCGCAGGTCAGCCACGACGTGCGCCCGCGCGCCCTGCTCGACGAACTAAAGCGCCTGGGCGTCGCCGAGGAAGACGACAGCGGCGTGCGCCTGTGCGTCGACGCCTTCCTGCCGCGCCAGGGCTTCACCGAGATGTCGGCGCTGCTGGCCGACAACCTGCACGACCACGCGCTGGCGGCCACGCTGAACCTGCAGGGTGAACGCGACCTGCTGGAACAGGCGGTCTTCGTCGACCAGATCACCGCCGAGTCGGCCGTGAAGCTGCAGCAGGCCGCCGTGAAGGCCTGGAAGCTGGCCTTCCACGAGGTGATGGGCGAGGCGCAGAGCCGCTTCGACCTGGACGAAGCCCAGGCGCGCCCTGAACAACGTATCCATCGCGCCCGCTTCGGCGTCTACTTCTACAGCGACAGGGAGCCCCCCAAACCATGAAGCGCTCAGCCCTTCATCAACGAGCCGCCGCCGTGCTGCTGTGCCTGGCCACGCTGGGCGTCATGAGCACGCTGGGCGGCTGCGGCCCCGGCACCGGCGGCACCGGCATCGGCGGCGAACTCAGCTCGGGCAACCTGGGCGCCTTCTCGGCCCAGCCGGCCAGCGTTTGTGGCACGGCATTTGCCCCACTGCTCCACTGCACGGTGCCGGCCAACGGTGTCACCAGCGGTGGCGACCCGACTCTTCAGGGGACAGTCTTGACGAACTTCAGCGACGCGGCCAAGGGCGGCGACATCTCGGTGGCCATCGAGGCCAACAGCATCCAGCTCGAATCGCCGTGCCAGAAGCTCCGCTTCGAAGGCGATTGGGGGATCGCCGCCCTGAACGACGCGCGCTTCTTCGGCCGTTTCACCTCGTCCCGGTCGCTCACGCCGGAACCCGGCACGCTGTCGGTCGAGACCGTGGACGTTTCTGGTGCATCGCTGGCCGTCACGGTGCGTCAGGCCGATGGGCGCATCGTTCTGGGGCCTGTGGTGCTCGATCGGGTGCCTGCCCGGGCAGCCCAGACGGCCACCTGCCCCTGAAATGGACCGGTCTAGACCCGGATGTAGATGCGCCGCCGGTCCAGCCAGCGTGCCAGCGCCCAGAAGACCGCGAGGTTGGCCACCGCGTACAGCAGCGAGCCGAGCCGGGGGTCGCTGACCTGCCCGATCGGCGCGAACAGCGTGCGGTAGAGCCAGGGCAGCGGTGACAACCAGCGCGGCCGGCCTTCGGCATCCAGCCCGTCGGGCCAGCGCAGCAGCGCCAGCACCCGAGGCAGGAAGCCGCTGAGCACGAAGACGAAGAGGGCATTGCGTCCGAACACTTCGAAGAAGCCGACCCAGGCGCCGCGCCAGCCAGGGCGGCGCCCGCGCAGTTCGATGGTGTCGATCAGCAGCGCCAGTGCCAGCAGGGCCAGGCCCGTGGTGTGCAGCACGTAGCTGGACGTCCAGAGCTTCTTGTTCAACGGCATCTGCAACTGCCAGGCCCAGGCCAGCGCCAGCGCGGCGCAGCCGGCCACGAACAGGCGCACCACCATCGCCGCGTCGGGCGGCCGGCGCTGCACCGCCACGCCGGCAAAGTAGCCCAGCAGCACCTGCGCCACCGCTGGCACGGTGCTGGCCAGGCCTTCAGGGTCGAAAGGCACGCCCTCGCCCTTGTACAGGTGCTGCGGCCCGAGCAGCGCGCGGTCGAGCGCGGTGCCGAAGAAGCCTTCCAGGCTGTAGGGGTCACCCGCCGCGCCCCACAGATGGCAGGCGCCCCAGTAGCCCAGCAGCAGCGCCGCCGCCGCCCAGGCCGCAGCACGCTGACCGAGCAGCCAGACGATGACGGCCGCGGCGCCCCAGGCCAGTGCGATGCGCTGCAGCACGCCCATCACGCGCAGGTTCTCCAGGCTGCGCATCGCCAGTTCGCCCTGCACGTCCCAGCGCACGAAGGGGCTCCAGTTCAGCAGCAGGCCGATGAGGAAGATGAGCAGCGTGCGCTGCACCACCTTGCGCCAGAACACCGCCGCCCCGCCCTGCTGCAGCGCCGGCATCACCAGGGCCAGCGCGTTGCCCACGGCGAACAGGAAGAAGGGAAAGACCAGGTCGGTGGGCGTCACGCCGTGCCAGGGCGCATGGGCCAGCGGCCCGTAGAGCTGGCTCCAGCTGCCCGGGTTGTTGACCAGGATCATCAGCGCCACGCTGGCGCCGCGGAACACGTCCAGCGAGACGAAGCGTCCGCCGGCGGCCGGGCTCACATCGTCGCTCCGTGCACGCTGCCGCCGGCGGCTTCGAGCCGGCGTTCGGCCTCGGGCGCATCCACCCCGGCACGCAGCATCACGATGGCCACCTTCACGCGTTGTCCGGCGGCCTGCAGCGCAGCCCGCGCCTCGGGCTCGGAGGCGCCGCTGGCCAGCAGCGTCAGGCGCAGCGCGCGACGCACCAGCTTCGCGTTGGTGGCCCGCAGGTCCACCATCAGGTTGCCGTAGACCTTATGCAGCCGCACCATCACGCTGCTGCTGAAGGTGTTCAGCGCGATCTTCTGCGCCGTGCCGGCCTTCAGCCGCGTGCTGCCCGAGATGACCTCGGGCCCGGTGTCCAGCACGACGCCGATGTCGGCCTCGGCGGCCACCGGCGCGCCGGGGTTGTTGGCCAAGCCCACCGTCAGCGCCCCGGCCGCCCGCGCGGCCTGCAGGGCACCCAGCACGTAGGGCGTGCCGCCGCTGGCGGCGATGCACAGCACGACGTCGTCCGGCGTGGGCTGCTGCGCCTGCAGGTCGGCCACGCCCTGGGCACGGTCGTCCTCGGCGCCTTCCACGGCCAGGTACATGGCCCCCGGCCCGCCGGCCAGCAAGGCCACGGCGCGGTCGGGCGGCCAGCCGAAGGTGGGCAGCAGCTCCACGCTGTCCAGCACGCCCAGCCGCCCGCTGGTGCCGGCGCCGACGTAGACCAGGCGCCCGCCGGCTCGCAGGCGCAGCACGGCGGCGTCGACGGCCTGCGCCAGCGCCGGCCCGGCGGCCAGCACGGCCTCGGCGGCAAGGCGCTGATCGTCGGCGAAGGCAGCCACCAGCACGCCGGTGTCGTAGCGATCGAGGCCGGCGTGCGCCGGGTGCGGGGTCTCGGTGGGCAGGGCTGGGGTCATGGTGTTCATCGATCATCGCCCAGTCGCAGCGCGACGCGCGGGCTTTCCTGTCCGGTGCGGCTGACGGCGCTGACCACCACCGCATCGAACGGCGGCTCACCGGCGCGGGGGCCGATCTCTAGCTGCGTCTCGTGCGAAGGCTGCGTGGCGAAGCGCCAGACACCGCCGGCCCGGCGCCACACGGCCCACTGGAAGCTGGCGTCTCCGGGAGCCGCCAGCATCGTCACCCAGCGCCGTCCCGCGGCCACCCGGGGCACCGGCGGGCGGCGATCGTCGAGCCAGGGCGAGGCCGGCACCAGTGCACCCTGCTCGTAGGGCCCCTGGCGCAGCCGGGTGGCGATGCCGTCGCGGTCCTGCATCAGCGCCACCATGCTGAAATGGATGTGGCCCCCCGAGGCAGGCCGCTGGCGCAGCAGCGCCACCTGCTGCAGCAGCTCGTCGGCCTTCCACTGCCGCGTGCCGCTGGCGATGGAGCTGGTGAACAGCCCCGACCACAGGTGGCGCGCGCCGCCCACGCGGGCCGCCCAGTAGTCCAGCAGCACCGGGAAGGCCTGCGGCGCGCGGTCGATGGCCCAGTACAGCTGTGGCGCGAGGTAGTCGTACCAGCCCTTGTCCACCCACAGCTCGACGTCGGCGTAGAGCTTGTCGTACTGGCTGAAGCCCTCGATGCCCGGCGGCCGCAGTGCAGGCCGACCCAGGCCGAAGGGGCTGATGCCGAAGCGCACGTGCGGCTTGATGCGGTGCACCGTCTCGTGCAGCGTCTGCACCATGCGGTTGACGTGGTCGCGCCGCCAGTCGTCGCGCGACAGCGAGCCGCCAACGCCGCGGTAGCGCTGCCAGGGCGCGTCGTCGGGGAACGGCAGGTCGGGCACGGGTGCCGTGGCGTTGAGCCCGTTGGACGGCGGCGGCGGGTTCGGACCACCCGCTGCACCCGCCGCCCCGGGCATGGGCACCGGGTAGGGGTAGAAGTAGTCGTCGATGTGCACGCCGTCGATGTCGTAGCGGCGCAGCACGTCGCTCACCACCGCCAGCGTGTGCGCAGCGGCGGCGGGCTCGGCCGGGTCCAGCCAGAGCTGGTCGCCGTAGCTGCGCACCAGCTCCGGCCGCGCCAGCGAGACATGGCTGGCGTGGGCCGGCGTCTTCGACATCGAATGGCGCGCGCGGTAGGGGTTGAACCAGGCGTGCAGCTCGATGCCGCGGCGGTGCGCTTCCTCCACCCAGGCGGCCAGCGGGTCCCAGGCGGTCTCGGGCGGCCGGCCCATGGCCCCGGTGAGGAACTCGCTCCAGGGCTCCAGCGGCGACGGATAGATCGCATCGGCCGCCGGCCGCACCTGCAGCACGATGGCGTTGAGGCCGATCTGCCGCGCCCGGTCCAGCAGGGCGATCATCTCGGCGCGCTGCTGCGCCGTCGGCAGACCGGGCCTGGTGGGCCAGTCGATGTTGGCCACCGTGGCCACCCAGGCGGCGCGGAACTCGCGGGGTGCCGATGGCGGCAGGTCGACCTCGGCCGGCGGCGGGCCGTCGTCCAGCGTCAGCGGTACGCCGGGGCGCAGATCGTCCACCGGCGCACGTGTCAGCGTTGGTCGCAGGCCGCAGCCCGGCAGGGCCACCGCCGCCCACACCGACGCGGCCCCGGCCGCGAAGCGACGACGCGAGCCGTTCAAGGCGCGCGCGCCCGGTCGGACGGCTCGATCAGCACCTGCAGCAATGCGGCGGTCTCGGCGTCGGGCTGGCCGTCGAAGCGCGCCGGCCGGTACTTCATCTGGAAGGCCGCGATGACGCGCCGCGTGGGCTCGTCCATCAAACCGTGCTGCGGCACGTCGAAGCCATGCGTGCGCAGCGCCTGCTGGAACCACGCCAGCTCGGGCAGCTGCAATTCGTACTGCGGCCGCAGCGCAGCCGCACGTGCGGCGTCGGGCCACAGCACCAGGCCCAGGTCGGCCAGGCGCTTCCAGGGAAATCGCGGACCGGGGTCGATCTTGTTCTGCGGCGACACGTCGCTGTGGCCCAGCACGCGGTCGGGACGGATGGCGTGGCGGCGCACGATGTCCTGCACCAGCGCCACCACCAGGTCGATCTGTGCCGGCTCGAAGGGCGGGTAGAAGCTGCCTTGCGGCAGTTCGATGACGCCGGGGTGCACGATCTCGATGCCGATCGACGCGGCATTGAGCATCGAGTGCCCCTTCCAGTGGCTCACCCCGGCATGCCAGGCGCGCCGGTTCTCGTCGACCAGTCGGTACACCTTGGGCGGCGTCTCGTCGCTCACCAGGTAGTGCGACGACACGGGGCCGCGCGTGAGCACCCGCAGCGACTGCTGGAAGTTCGCCACCGTGTAGTGCAGCACCAGGTACATCGCGCGGCTGTCCTGTCCCTGCGCGGTGTGACTGGTGTCGATGCGCAGGCCGGCGGGCCCCACGGCGCAGCCTGCCAGGGCCAGCGCGCCGAGGGTCGACAGCGCCGCCAGTCCCCGGCGCCGGGGCAGCTCGACACGGTGCGGCGCCGCCGGCGTCATGGCTGGCCCTGCCCGGGCGGACCCGCCAACGCACCAGCTGCCACGCCAGCTGCCACGCCAGGGGCCAGCCGGGCCGCCAGACGCGCGGCCGCGACGTGCGGCTGCAGGGGCTCGCGCGGCCGGACCTCGTGCCCCGCCAGCGCGGCGCGCAGCGCCTCTTCGACGGCAGGATGCAGTTCGAAGACGCGTCCGGCCAGCGCCAGCGGACGCGTGCCGCAGCGGCGCAGCAGCACCTGCCCCAGCCGCGCCAGTTCGCGCCCGGCCGCCTGCAGCAGCGTCAGGGCCTGCGCATCACCCTCGTGCGCCGCCGCGGCCACCGCCAGCGCCAGCGCGCCGAGCTGGCCGCGCGAGGCGCCGTAGACCCACTGACGCGTGTGCGACCAGTCGCTGCCGCCCACCGCGTCGAACAGACGCTGCGCCAGCAGCGACTGCCGCCACGCGCCCGGGGCTTCGTCTTCGGCGCGCCAGACCATGCGCAGCGCTTCGCGTGCGATCCAGTAGCCGCTGCCGCCGTCGTCGATCAGGCCGCCGTGGCCCCCTGCGCGATGCAGCCTGTCTTGCGCGTCGACGAAGGCCGCCACCGAACCCGTGCCGCCATACACCAGCACGCCCTGCCCCGGCTCGAAGGCCGTGCGGCAGGCCAGTTCGATGTCGTTGAACAGGCGCACGGCCGAGGCCGGCACGACGAAGGCGCCGGCCATCATGTTCACCAGGGGCTCGGCGGTGTCGCCGTCGAAACCGGTCAGACCGGCGCAGACGGCCGACACGCCGGCGTGCGACAGCGCCTGCCCCGCGATGTCGGCGAACGTGACCTGCAGAGCGCGGCGGCCTTCGGGCGACAGCATCTGCAGGCCGGTCAGGCCCTCGGCCTGGCCTTGCGCCAGCAGCTCGCCGGCAGCCGAAGCGAGGGCCCAGCGGGTCTGCGTGCCGCCGGCATCGAGCCCCAGGCCCACGCGGGAAGACGCCGGATTCATGAGAGGAAGACGCTGGCCGTGCACACGGCCGCGATTGTCCTTCAGCGGGATGCGCGGGCTGCAACCGGACGTGGCCGACCCTTCGCGCCCTCAGAATTCACGACATGATGTCTTCGAGTCTTGCCTGGCGGCGTGGTGCCGCTGTCGTGTTGGCGATGGCCTGCCTGGGCTGCGCTTCGCCTCCGCAGACGGTGCCCCCGCCCGACGCCGGCCTGCCGGCTCCGGTGCGCGCCGCCCTGGCTGCTGCCGGCCTGCCGGAGAACGCCGTGGGCGTGGTCGTGCTGCCGCTGCACACGCGTCAGCCGGTGGTGGCCCACCGCGAGAGCGTGTCCATGCAGCCGGCTTCGACCATCAAGCTGGTCACCAGCGCCGTGGCGCTGGACCGACTGGGACCCAACACGCGAGGCTTCACCGAGCTGCGCAGTGCTGCGCCGGTGGCGGGCGACGTGCTGCAGGGCGACCTGGTGCTGCGCGGCGGGGTCGACCCCGAGCTGGGCCTGCCGCAGCTCTGGGCGCTGCTGGCCGAGCTGCGCTGGTCGGGTGTGCGCGAGATCGCCGGCGACATCGTGCTCGACCGCCGTCTGTTCAACCCGCCACGCAGCGACATCGGCCTGCCACCCTTCGACGACGCACCGGAGTTTCCCTACAACGTGATCCCCGACGCGCTGCAGCTCGCCGGCAACCTGCTGAACCTGGAGATCTCGTCCGATGCGCAGCAGGTGCGCGCGCGGCTGCTGCCGCCGCTGCCCGGCGTGGAGCTGGTGAACAGCCTGCGCGCCGTCGAGGCGCCGTGCGCGGCCTGGGGTCGCACGGGCCTGTGGATGCCGCCGCACACCACGGTCCAGGGCAGCGGCCCGGAAGGTCTGGTGCGCATCGAACTGCGCGGCAACTTCCCGCGCGACTGCACGCAGCGTCCCTCGCTGCAGCTGATGGACCGCACCGACCTCGCCGACCGCCTGCTGCGCTACGCCTGGCAGCAGCTCGGCGGCAGCTGGCGAGGACGGGCCCGCGAGGCCGAAGCGGCCAGCGCGCCCGTCGAGACGACCCGCCTGCTGGCGCGCCGCGAGTCGCGGCCCTGGGGCGAGGTGCTGCGCCAGGTGAACAAGCGGTCGGACAACCCGCTCACACGCATGATGTTCCTGGCGCTGGGGCTGAAGGCGGCGGCCAGCGAGCCGGGCACGCCCACCGCCGAGCTGGCCGCGCGCGAAGTGCGCGCCTGGTTCGTCGAACAAGGCATCGCCACCGAGGGGTTGGTGATGGACAACGGCTCGGGCCTGTCGCGCATCGAGCGCATCACCCCGATGCAGCTGGCCCTGGCGGTGCAGGCGGGCCTGCGCGGCCGCTTCGCCCCCGAGCTGCTGATGAGCATGCCGCAAGCCGGCGTGGACGGCAGCTACATCGCACGCTTCAAGGACAGCGCGGCCCATGGCCGCGCGCGCCTGAAGCCCGGCGGCCTGCGCAACGTCGGCTCGATGGCCGGCATGGTGCCCGACGCCGACGGCCGGCCGGTAGTGATGGTGTTCATCGCCAACCACGACCGCCCCGTGGTGCGCCAGGCCATCGACGCACTCATCGAGTGGATCGCGACGACCCGCTTCAGCGCACCGTGAGCCCCGGCCGCCGGCGCAGCTCCCTCAAGCGCCCCGCGCCAGCTGCAAGCCACGCCGGCTGCAAGCCGCGCCCCTCAAGCGAACGCCGCGGACGGGCTCCGCCCGCCCGCCGGCGTTGCCCCCTTGAGGGGGCGGCCGAAGGCCGTAGGGGGTGGGCCCCATCACCGCGTGATCGAGTCGCTGGTCTCGACGTTGAGCGACGGGTTGTAGGTGGTCCCCGCCAGCGTGACACCGGTCACCGTGAAGATGAAGGTGCCCCCATTGCGCACCTGCGGCGAGCTGAAGCTGGCCTTGCCGGCGCTCGTCGTCGCAGTGCCGCTGGCGCTCACCACCCCGCTCCAGGTGCCCGTGACGGTGGCGCCGTTCAGCAGGTTGCCGTTGCCGTCGCGGACGGTGACCACCGCGTTGGCGCGTGCCCGGCCGTTGCGGGCCACGGTCAGGCTCATCGCGATGTCCGACACCCGCGAGGTCACCGCCACCACCGGCGCCCTGGCGTCGATGACCACGCTGCGCACCGCGCTCAGGCCGGCGTTGTCGGTCACGCGCAGTTCGGCGCTGAACTGGCCTGCCGTGTTGTAGACCTTGCTGGCCGTGGCGCCGCTGGCGCTGCTGCCGTCGCCGAAGCTCCACTGGTAGGACACGATGCTGCCATCGGGGTCGGACGATCCGGCGGCCGAGAACTGCACCGTCAGCGGCACGGTGCCGCTGGTCGGCGCCGCGCCCAGCACCGCCACCGGCGGCTGATTGATCGAGGTCGCCGCCGAGATCGCCAGCGCGTACTGGCCCAGGCTGCCGTAGTTGCTGTAGCCCGTGCCCAACGGATCGCCCTTGCCGGTGCCGGTGACGCTGACGTAGTACAGGCCTTCCGCCGGCAGCGTGGCGCTGATGCCGGCGTTCAGCGCATCCACCGGGTTGGACGTGGCCAGCACCTGGTTGGCGGCGTTGCGCAGTTCGATCACGGCGTCGAGGTTGGCCGAGCGCGCGGCAGGTGACAGCGTGACGGTCACGGTGCCGGCCGAGGCACTGAACGAGAACATGTCGACGTCGCCCGGCCGCTCGACCACGCCGTTGCCCGCGAAGCTGCTCACGCCGCCGGCCTCGGTACGCGGCAGGGCCGTGGCCGACGCCAGCGTGCCGCCATGGTCGTCGGCCCGCAGCGGCAGGCCGTTGCCCTGCATCACGACATAGTCGTCCTGCACGTTGTTGGCGCCGCTGTACTGGCCGCGGCTCCACTGCACCAGGGCCTGGTAGTAGCCCACGCCCATGATGGGCGCCCAGCCGGTGGCGCCGCTGCCGTGGCCGGTGTAGTAGCCGGCCGTGGACGTGCCGTCATGGCCCAGGCCCATGTTGTGGCCGGCCTCGTGCGTGATGGCCTCGGCCACGTTCTTCTCGCTGGAACCCAGGGCGTCCCAGAACACCAGGGCCGGCTTGTAGAAGTCGCTGGTGTCGTCGAACACGCCCAGGTAGGCCACGCCGCCGCAGCTGCAGCTGTAGACGCCGCTGCGGCTGGTGATCAGCACGGTGGTGCCGAAGACGTCGTCGGCGCTGCCGCTGCGGGTCAGGCGCTCGGCAGGCTGGGGCTCGGTGGTGACGTTGACGTCGAAGGGCGCGAAGTCTTCGGCCACGCGCTGCCAGATGTACTGGATGCGCTGCAGCTCGGCCGTGCTGTTGGTGTAGGGCACGCCGTCCATGTCGAAGGGCAGCGCGGTGATCGTGCTGGCGCTCCAGGCGGTGTTGCTGAAGGTCGCCCCGCGGAAGTTCAGGTAGATGGTGCGCTTGGCGCCGGGCCGGCTGTTCAGCAGGAAGGTCTGGTCCAGGGGCAGCAGCGAGCCATCGAGCAGCGACGAGTTGGTCGCCTGCGGTGCGAACGACGGCAGCGGGGCGACGAGTTCGTCTTCGACGAACAGGCGGCCGCGGCGGTCGACCTTCAGCATGCGGTCGTTGATCAGCATCGCGCGAAGCTCATCGGCCGACTTGCCGTACCAGGCCGCGACCTCGGGCAGGCGGTCTCCCAGCAGTTGAACGGCGCGCAGGCCCTGCGAGCGTGCGTCGGGCAGTTGAAGCAGTGGGAAGGGAGGCTTGACGCGTGCGGCGCGTGCGTCGGACGCGGTCTCGGACGCGGATTGCGCGAACGAGGACGACCAGACGAGCAGACCGGAAAGCACGGCGAGCAGGGAGCGGACGTGGTGTTGCATGGATGTTCTTGTAGTTCGGTGGAGGCCGATCGGTGTCGGGAGGAGGACCCTCGGAAGAGCCTGCGGCGCACTTTACGGAGGCAGGTCCTGACAAGGTGCAAGTGAGCGTCACCGTTGGTGACGTCCGAGCAGTCCTGCCCGGAACGGCCGGAGTCCGACCCTGAAGACCTCAAGTTCCGCGTCGCGCGGCCGACACAGTCTGCGCCGCAGCGCCAGGTCAGGGCCGCACGGTGGTCGCCTGGCGCGACCACGCATCGCGCTCTGGCGTGAGGCAGGCCAGCAACACCTTCGGCAAGCCGGGCGAGCGCGCACCGAGGTAGCGCCTGATCAAGGGCCCGGGTTCCCAGGGTGCGGTGGTGCCGCTCCACACGGCGCGCTCCTGCACGCGCAATGTCCCGCCTTCTGCGCGCAACACCACGACCACCGGCGGCAGCGTGTCGAACCGCGCCTCGACCAGCCGCCACTCACCCAACGCCAGTGCGCTGGTCAGACGCGCCGAGGCCGAATCGGGTGGGCTGTAGGCGGCGACCGCCTGGCGGGACGCTTGCCAGGCGGCGTCGACCGGCCGCAGCACATCGACGCCGGAACAATCGCGGTGTGCCCGCTGCCAGGCCTCGGCCACGGCGCCCAGCGGATCGTGCGCCACACCATCGACCAGCAGCAGCCAGGAATGGTCGCGCCGTTCGACGCGCAGATGCAGCGCCGCCGTGCCGATCAGCGACAGCACCAGCAGCGTCAGCGCGACACGGCGTCGCCCCCGAAACTCCGCCACGGAATCGGAGGCGGCCCGTTCAGTACACGCGCGCGCAGCGGCGACGCACGTCGTCGCGGTCGCCGAAGTCGAAGTGCCACCACTCGGTGCCGATGCCGCGGAAGCCGCCGCGCGACATCGCGGCATGCAACCAGCCGCGTTCGACGAGGTGCCCGGCGTTCAGCACGCCCAGCGCCAGGTTCTCGGCGTTGAGCGAGGGGTGCGAGCGCAGCGTCATCTCGTCGAAGCCGGCGCCCATGTCGCACTCGTCGCCCTGCGGGTCGACCAGGGTCACGTCGACCGCCATGCCGAAGCTGTGGATGGAGCCCACCGCCGGATTGGCGAAGTACACCTCCATGGCCGTGCCCTCGGCCTGCGCCCAGATGGCTTCCTGAACACGCTGCGGACGCAGCGCGTCAAGCACCAGCAGCCTGTAGCCCGGACGGTGTGCGGCCAGCCAGACAGCGGCCACTTCCAGCCCTTCGGCCGCCTCGCGGCGCAGCCACGCGCAGTCCATCCCCTGGTACAGCACGCGCCCGCTGAAGTTGTGGTGCGTGGCGTATCGCAGATCGTGGCTGACCCCATCGATGCTGTCCAGCCTGCGGAAGTCGCCGTGCTGGGGGATCTCTTCGCAGCGAATCATGCCGGGCCTGTCCCTGCCATCACACGCAGAGCGTCGACACCGACTTGGTGTTGAGATAGGCCTCCAGCGCCTCGGGCCCGCCTTCGCTGCCGTAGCCCGAGTCCTTGATGCCGCCGAAGGGCATCTCGGGCCAGGCCGGCGCCGGCTGGTTGATCCACAGCATGCCGGTCTGGACACCCTGCGTGAGCGCATGCGCCGTGCGCAGCGAGCCGGTGAATGCGTAGGCCGCCAGGCCCCAGGGCAGGCGGTTGGCTTCGGTGATCGCTTCGTCGAGCGTATCGAAGCCGCGCACCGCGGCCACCGGGCCGAAGGGTTCCTCGTTGAAGACGAGGCTGTCGCCCGGCACGTTCAGCAGCACGGTGGGGGCGAAGAAATTGCCGCCGGAGCCGATACGCTCGCCGCCGGTGGCCACTTCGGCCCCGCGCTCGACGGCGTCCTTCATCAAGCGCTCCATCGCGGTCACGCGGCGCGGGTTGGCCAGCGGGCCCAGCGTGGTGCCGGTCTCCAGGCCGTGACCCAGCTTGAGCGACTTGGTGGCCTCGACCAGGCCCTTCACGAAAGCGTCGCGCACGGAGTTCTGCACCAGGAAGCGCGTCGGCGAGATGCAGACCTGCCCCGCATTGCGGAACTTGGCCGCGGCGGCCACCTTGGCAGCACGTGCGATGTCGGCGTCCTCGGCCACGATCACCGGTGCGTGGCCGCCCAGTTCCATGGTCACGCGCTTCATGTGCGCGCCGGCCAGCGCCGCCAGTTGTTTGCCCACCGGCGTGCTGCCGGTGAAGGTGACCTTGCGGATCACCGGGTGCGGGATGAGGTATTCCGAGATCTCCGACGGCACGCCGTAGACCAGACCGATCACGCCGGCCGGCACGCCGGCGTCGGCGAAGGCGCGCACCAGCTCGGCCGGCGACGCGGGCGTCTCTTCGGGCGCCTTGACGATGATGGAGCAGCCCGTGGCCAGCGCGCCGCTCATCTTGCGCACCACCTGGTTGATGGGGAAGTTCCAGGGCGTGAAGGCCGCCACCGGGCCCACCGGCTCCTTCAGCACCTGCTGCAGCGTGCCTTCGGTGCGCGGTGCCACGATGCGGCCGGCCACGCGTTTGCCCTCTTCGGCGAACCACTCGATGATGTCGCAGGCGAACAGCACCTCGGCCTTGGCCTCGGCCACGGGCTTGCCCTGCTCCAGCGTGAGCAGCTGCGCCGTGCGGTCGGCGCGTTCGCGGAACAGGCGCGCGGCCTCGCGCATGATGCGGCCGCGTTCGACGGCCGGCGTGCGGCGCCAGATCTCGAAGCCGGCGGCGGCGGCCGTCAGCGCGGCGTCCAGGTCGGCGCGGCGCGCCAGGGCCACGCGGCCCACCTCGCGGCCGTCGGCCGGGTCGTTGACGGCCAGGCTCTCGCCGGCGGCGGCGTCGCGCCACTGGCCTGCAATGAAGAGTTGCACGGAGGGATAGGAAGCCTTGGCGGCGTGGACGGGGTTGCTCATGAGTCAGTCTTTCTGAGGTTGGCACCGGCACACTCACAGCGGCCAGCAGGGAAGTGGCCCTATTGTCGTGCCGTTCGTATCGGCCCCGCGGCCGACTGCGGTAACCCGCAGAGCGAAGCTGTGGCCGCCAGGCGACCGGGGGTCGTCATGTCAGCGCCGGTAACCCGGATCGGCGGCATCCACCAGTCGCTGCAGCGCGTCGAAGGCGTTCTGCCCGGCGCCCCAGCGCGGGTCGTACAGCAGCGAGTCGCGCACGCAGGCCTGCAGCACCGGCGTGGCGATGCGACGCACGGCGCCCATGGACATCGATGCCAGCTGCACCTCGCAGGCCCGCTGCACCAGCCACATCAGCGAGAAGGTCTGCGCCAGGTGCTGACCGATGACCACCGGGCCGTGGTTGCGCAGCAGCAGCACCGGCTTGTCGCCGGCGCTGGCCAGGATGCGCGCGCCCTCTTCCTGGTGCACGGTGATGCCCTCGAACTCGTGATAGGCCACCTTGCCGTACAGCTGAGCGGCGTAGAAGTTGCTGAACGACAGTCCTTCTTCCAGGCAGCACACGGCCATGGTGGGCGTGGTGTGCACATGCATCACGCAATGCGCGTCGGGCAAGGTCTGGTGGATGGCGCCGTGGAAGGTGAAGCCGGCCGGGTTGATGGGCCAGTCGCTGGGGCCGATGATGCGGCCGTCGACGTCCACCTTCACCAGGTTGCTGGCGCAGACCTCGCGGTAGTGCAGCCCGAAGGGATTGATCAGGAAGTGCCCCGACTCGCCCGGCACGCGCAGCGAGATGTGGTTGTAGATCAGCTCGGTCCAGCCCATCAGGTCGAAGATGCGGTAGCAGGCGGCGAGCTGCACGCGCGCGTCCCACTCTTCGGGGCTGAAACGATCGGGTCGGGGAAAGTCGGCGGCCATGGTGGTGTTCAGACGAGTCGAAACGAGACGGTGCCCAGGGGGCCGTAGTCGGCGTGGAAATTGTCGCCTGCCGCGCCGGTGACGGGCCGCGTGAACGAGCCGGCCAGCACGACATCGCCGGGGTTCAGCTGCTCGTCGTGCGGCGCGATCTTGTTGGCCAGCCAGGCCACGCCGGTGGCCGGGTGGTTCAGCACCGCGGCGGCCAGGCCCGTCTCCTCGATGACGCCGTTCCTGAACAGCATGGCGCCTGCCCAGCGCAGGTCCACCGCGTCGGGCTTGACCGGGCGGCCGCCCAGCACGATGCCGGCATTCGCCGCGAAGTCGCTGATGGTGTCGAAGACCTTGCGCGGGGCCTGGGTCTCGCGGTCGAACTGTTCGATGCGGGCGTCGATGATCTCGATGGCCGGCGTGACGTAGTCGGTGGCGCGAAGCACGTCGAACAGCGTGATGCCCGGACCCTTCAGCCCGCGGCCCAGCACGAAGGCGAGTTCGACCTCGATGCGCGGCGCGATGAAGCGCGACATCGGGATGTCGCCACCTTGCGTGAAGAACATGTCGTCCATCAGCGGCGCGTAGTCGGGCTCGTCGATCCGGCTGGACACCTGCATGGCGCGCGAGGTCAGGCCGATCTTGCGCCCGCGGATGCAACGCCCGTCGGCCAGCTCCAGCGCCACCCAGGCGCGCTGGATGGCGTAGCCGCAGGCGATGGTCATCGACGGGTGGCGCTTCGAGAAGTGGCGCAGCGGCGTGCGGCTCTTGCGCGCGTCGTAGAGCTCGCGGGCCAGGCCCTGGATGGTGGCGGTGTCGAGCATGCTCAGGCCTTCGCGAACAAGGGGTGCAGGTTGCCGAACTTGCCGTCGAAGACTTCGGCGCCTTCGTCGACCTGCAGCGTGAGGCCCACGGCGCGCTGCGCCAGCACGGGGGCCAGGTGCTCGCGCGCGGTGGCCACCAGCGCCTCGCCCACCGCCTTGTGCACCGCGCCGCTGCGGCCGCGCGCCATGCGGATGTTGAAGTACGCGAAGGCGTGATCGCCACTGCCGTCGGCGACCGCGAAGTGCGCCGCCGGATAGGCCAGCACGCGCGTACCGCCCTTGGGGAAGACCGGCGCGCCGGCTTCGTCGCGCGCGGCCAGCATGGTGTCGGCCAGCTTGCGGCACAGCGCCGTCATGTCGGTCTCGCGGTCGAGCTGCGGCGTGTAGAGGATGACGAGGTGCGGCATCAACGAGACTCCGAAAGAGCAGGTTCCAAGGCCACGCGCCGGTCGGCGCAGGCCCACTCAAGCGAACGCCGCGGATCCGGCTCTGCCGGTCCGCCGGCGTTGCCCCCCTCGGGGGGGCGCGCGAAGCGCGTAGGGGGGGGTCCCATCAAAGACGGCTGACGGCCTGGAAGCCCTGGGCGTTCGATGCGACGGCGGCCGGCACGGCATGGCCGTCCTGCGGCGTGACCGGGAAGATCGCGTTGATCTGCCCCGTGCCCGAGGCGCCGAAGTAAGGCGTGATCACTTCGGCCCGGCCGTCGTAGGCCGACCAGCCCAAGGCGCCCATCAGCATGGCCGTGTCGTGCATGAAGCCTTCGCCGTGGCCCTTCACCGCGTACTCGGGCAGCATCTCGCAGAAGGTGGCCCAGTCGCCACGCTGCCACATCTGCACCACCTCGTGGTCGAGCATTTCCAGGAAGGGACTCCAGATCCTGAAGGCGTACTGCGGCGCCAGGCCGTTCTGCGCGAAGCGGTGCGAGAGCGACCCGCTGGCCAGGAAGGCCACCGTGCCGTCGTAGTGCTCTTCCACAGCGCGGCGCATCGCCCAGCCCAGGCGCGCGCTGTCGTTGAGGTAGTGGGCCATGCACAGTGCAGAGACCGACACCGCCTTGAAATGCTGGTCGGCGTTCATGTAGCGCATGGGCACCAGCGTGCCGTACTCGGGGGCCAGCGTCGTGGCGTCGTGGGCCAGGGTGTCCACCCGGTGCTCGTTGCACACCTGGGCCAGCAGGCGGCCGAGCGCCGGGTTGCCCGGGATCTCGTAGCCCAGATTGCTGATGAAATGCGGCAGTTCGTTGCTGGTGTAGACGCCCTTGTAGTGCGGCGCGCAGTTGATGTGGTAGCTGGCGTTGACGAGCCAGTGCGTGTCGAACACCACCAGCGTGTCCACGCCGGCCTCGCGGCAGCGGCGGCTGATCTCGGCATGGCCGTCGATGGCGTCCTGCCGAGTGCCCTTGCGCGGGCCGTCGAGCTCGCTGAGGTAGATCGACGGCACGTGCGTGATCTTGGCGCACAGTGCAAGCTTGCCCATCAGGTTCCCCAGTGGGGAATGTGGTGGCCGCCGAGGGAGACCGCCACGTTCTTCGGCTCGCAGAACACCTCGTAGCTCCAGGTGCCGCCCTCGCGGCCGACGCCGCTGGCCTTGGTGCCGCCGAAGGCCTGTCGCAGGTCGCGCACGTTCTGGCTGTTGACGAAGCACATGCCGGCCTCGATGGCCGCGGCCACGCGGTGTGCGCGGCCCACGCTCTCGGTCCACACATAGCTCGACAGGCCGTAGGCGGTGTCGTTGGCGATGCGGATGGCCTCGGCCTCGTCGGCGAAGGGAATCAGGCAGGCCACCGGGCCGAAGATCTCGTCCTGCGCGATCTTCATGCGGTTGTCGACGTCGGCGAAGACGGTGGGCAGCACGTAGTGGCCGGCCCTCACGCGCGCAGGCAGATCGGGCGTGCCCAGCCCGCCGCAGAGCATCGTGGCGCCCTCCTTCGGGCCCAGCTCGATGTAGCTGCGCACCTTCTCGAGGTGGCCGGCGCTGATCATCGGCCCGATGGTGGTGGCCTCGTCCTGCGGGTCGCCCACGCTGATGCGGCGCGCACGTTCGACGAAGCGCTCGACGAAGCGGGCGTAGATGGTCTTCTGCACCAGGATGCGGCTGCCCGCGGTGCAACGCTCGCCGTTGTTGCTGAAGATCATGAACACGGCGGCGTCCAGCGCCCGCTCGAAATCCGCGTCGTCGAAGACGACGAAGGGGCTCTTGCCGCCGAGCTCCATGCTGTACTTCTTCAGCCCCGCGGCGCGGATGATGCGGTTGCCGGTGGCCGTCGAGCCGGTGAAGGACACGGCCCGCACGCCGGGGTGGCAGCACAGCGGCTCGCCGGTCTCGGCGCCGTAGCCGTGCACCACGTTCAGCACACCGGCCGGCACCCCGGCTTCCAGCGCCAGGTCGCCCAGGCGCGCGGCGGTCAGCGGGCTCAGCTCGCTCATCTTCAGCACCGCCGTGTTGCCGAAGGCGAGACACGGCGCGGTCTTCCAGGTGCTGGTCATGAAGGGCACGTTCCACGGGCTGATCAGCGCACACACGCCCACCGGCTGGAACAGCGTGTAGTTCAGGTGCGTGGGCGTGGGGTAGGTGTGGCCGTCCACCCGCGTGCACATCTCGGCGAAGTAGTGGAAGTTGTCGGCCGCGCGCGGCACCAGCTGCTTGCCGGTCTGCGCGATGACCTGGCCGGTGTCGTCGGTCTCGGTGCGCGCGATCTCGGGCACGTGGGCGGCGATGAGATCGCCCAGCCGCCGCATGATCTTCGCGCGCTCGGCCGCGGGGCGGCCGGCCCAGGCCGGGAAAGCGGCCTGGGCGGCGGCCACCGCGGCATGGACCTCGTCGGCGGAGCCGCGCGCCACTTCGGCCAGCACCTCCTGCGTGGCCGGGTTGCGTGTCTCGAAGACACGCGCGCTCTCGACGTGCCGGCCGGCTATCAGGTGCTTGATCATCATCGGACGTTCTCCTGGCGACCGAAGACTTCGTCGCCGACAAGGGTGTTGACGAGGCGCCCGACGCCGTCGATCTCGGTGATCACCTCGTCACCGACATTCACGTTCACCGTGCCTTCGGGCGTGCCGGTGAGGATGACGTCGCCTGGCGCCAGCGTCATGAAACTGCTCAGGTACTCGATCAGGGCCGGCACGCGGTGGATCATGTTCGCCGTGCTGCCCTGCTGCACCACCTGGCCGTTGACCAGCGTGCGCAAGGGCAGCACGTGCGGATCGGGTACCTCGTCGGCGCTCACCAGCCAGGGGCCGATGGCGGTGGCGCCGTCCCGGTTCTTCACACGCAGGTTCGGGCGGTACCAGTTCTCGAGATAGTCGCGGATGGCGTAGTCGTTGGCCACCGTGTAGCCGGCGACGAAGGCCATGGCGTCGGCCTCGCGCACGCGCCTGGCGACGCGGCCGATGACCACCGCCAGCTCGCACTCGTAGTGCATGAAGGCCACGCCTGCCGGCCGCCGCGTCACGCCGCGGTGGCCGACCAGCGCGCCGGGGCCCTTGAGGAAGACCAGCGGCTCGTCCCGCGTGGTGACGGTGAGCTCCTTCGACAACTCCTTGAGGTGGTCGGCGTAGTTCAGGCCCAGCGCGATGATGGTGCCGACCTCGAAGGGCGGCAGCCACACCACCTGCTGCTCGGCCACCACGCGGCCGTCGGCCAGTTGCAGGCCGGCTGGGTGCGGCACCGCGGCATGCAGCGCTCCGGCGTAGGCGACGCGGGCGCTCTTCATGCGGTCACCTGCTCGGCCGACGCTTCGGGCAGGCTCAGGGGCGGCAGGCCCTGGATCTCGACCGTGACGGTCTGGCCGGCCCGCAGCAGCGGCGCAGCCGGCTGCAGACCGTGCAGCAGCACGTCCCCGGGCTGCAGGGTCATGAAATCGGTGACGTCCACCAGCAGCTGCGCCACGCCGCGGATCATGCCGGCGGTGCTGCCGGCCTGCACCGTGCGACCGTCGATCTGCAGCAGGGTGGCCAGCCCGTCGGGTGCCGACGCGCGGCGGGCATCGACGACGGGGCCCAGCGCGAAGCTGCGGTCGATGGCGCGCAGCCGCACGCTGGGACGGTAGAAGCTGGAGTGCGGCACGCAGCAGTCCAGTGCCGCGGCATAACCGGCCACCGCTTCGAGCGCGTCGTCCAGCGACAGCCGGCAGGCCGTGCGACCGATCACGAGGGCCAGCGACACGCCGGCCTCCAGCGCCGGCACACCGGCCGGCAGCAGGGCCGCCTGGCCGTCGGCGATGAAGGTGTTGCGCGGCTTGAGGTACAGCACCGGCGCCTTCGGCGGCGCCTTGTAGGGCGCCTGGTGCACCACGTCCCCCAGCGCCGCCAGCGTGGCGGGATGGTTGACCAGGGTGCCGTAGACCGTGCCGCTCAGGCGGTAAGGTGCGACGTCGATGGACTGACCTGCTTGCATGGGGCGCTGCGCTTGACTTAAGATTATTTACTAAGATGTTAGCAATGTGCAATGTAGAAGGCACGACCGCTCCATGTCAAGCCCGACACTCTCCAGAAGGACCCGCTCCCGCCGGGCCGACGGACCGCCCCCCGCGTCATTGCAGCACCGCAACCTGCCGCTGCTCCTGCTGCAGGCCCGCGAGTCGGTGCTGTCGCGCTTCAGGCCGCTGCTGCAGGCGCATGGGCTGACCGAACAGCAATGGCGCATCGTGCGCGCCCTGCACGAGCGCGGCACGCTGCAGCCGCGGGAGATCGTCGAGGCCTGCTGCATCAGCAGCCCCAGCCTGGCCGGCGTGCTGCAGCGCATGGACCAGATGGGGCTGGTGCGGCGCGAGCGCCACGACAGCGACCAGCGTCGCGTGATGGTGAGCCTCACGCCGTCCAGCCGCGCCCTGGTGGCCCGCATGGCACCGCTGATCGAAGCGACCTATCGCCGCATCGAGGCTCACCTGGGCAGCAGCGCCGTGCAGGATCTCTACGCGCAGCTCGACGCGCTGCTGCAGTCGATGGACGGGCTGGACGATGCCGCCCAGGAGTCCGCCTGCAGGGCCTGAACGCTGCGGGGGCCGGTCTGCCGCCAGGACGCGCATGGCCCCAGCAATACTCCGGAAACGCAGCGGTCGCAAGATCTGCACTCCCGCTGCCGTTTCAGGGCCGCCGAGCCTGCCTGGCAAGGCAGCACTGTCCAGGAGTACCCATGTCCCGCAGTACCACCCCGATTCACCTGCCGACCCCGCTCGTGCGCCGCCGCCTGCTGCTGGGCAGCGCCGCCTTGCTGGCCGCGCCGGTGTTCATCCGCCAGGCCCGGGCGCAGTCGCGACTGGCCCTGACCCCTTCGCAGACCGAAGGGCCCTACTACCCCGTGGCGATGCCGCGCGACGACGACTTCGACCTGCTGCGCAACGGCGACCGCCGCTACGGCAAGGGCCAGGCAGCCTGGGTCACGGGCCGTGTGGTCGACCCCGCCGGTCAGGCGCTGAAGGGAGGCGTGGTCGAGATCTGGCAGTGCGACGAGGACGGCCGCTACGACCACCCGCGCGACGGCAGCCGCATGGACCCGTCCTTCCAGGGTTTCGGTCGTGTCACGCTGAACGCCGAAGGCGCCTTCCGCTTCCGTACCATCCGCCCGGCCGCCTACTCCGGGCGCACGCCGCACATCCACACCAAGGTCAAGCTCGGCCAGAAGGAGCTGCTGACCACCCAGCTCTACGTCGAAGGCGACCCGGGCAATGCGCGCGACTTCCTGTGGAACCGCCTGTCGGCCGCCGGCCGTGCGGCGCTGACGCGTCCCTACGTGCCGGGCAGCGACGGGCTGTCGGCCGAATACACGCTGGTCGTGCAGGCCTGACGGCGCCGCGGCGTCGAAAACGCGCCGTCTCCGGCGCAACCCTCATCGCGGGCGCCACGCTGCTGCCTATGATCGGGCTCACCCGCCCGGTCGTGGCGGGCGATCGGCTGCCGGCCTGGGCGGCCGCAGGATCAACCCCGGAGACAACCCGATGCACGGTATTCATCACCCGCTGGCCCTCGCACTGGCCCTGGGACTGGGCGCACTCGCCCCTGCCCTGGCCCAGGCTCAGGCCTGCCCGGACAAGAACCTCATGTACTGGCAGGCCTTCCCGCCGGGCGGCGAGAGCGACCTGTCAGCGCGACACCAGCAGATGGTGCTGAAGAAGCGCTGCCCCGCGGTGGACACCATCATCCAGTACAAGGCCGGCGCCGGCGGCGCGCTGCTGTGGAGCACGATCAACACGCTGCCGGGCGACGGCGTGAACATCGGCGGCATCAACCTGCCGCACATGGTGTTGCAGCCGATGGAAGGCAAGGTGCAGTACAAGCTCGACGACGTCGTGCCGGTGTTCTGGTACCACTACACGCCCGATGCCCTGGTGGTGCCCGAGAACAGCCCCATCAGGAACTTTGCCGACTTCGTCAGGGTGGCCAAGGCCGATCCCGGCAAGCTCAACCTGGGCGGCTCGGGCCAGAACTCCGCCAACCATGCAGCGCACGAGCGGCTGAACCAGTCGTTCGCCGTGAAGACCACCTACGTGCCCTTCAAGGGCACCGGCGACATGACGCTGGCCGTGCTGGGCGGCCACGTCGACGCGGCGATGAGCTACACCGCCTTTGCCATCAACAACAAGACCAAGGTGCGCGCACTGGCCGTGGCGATGGACAAGCGCCACCCGCTGATGCCCGAGGTGCCGACCTTCAAGGAGCTGGGCGTCGACTGGGTCGACGGCGCCTTCCGCGGCATCGGCGTGCCGAGGTCGACACCGATGGAAGCGCGCAAGCGCCTGGCCGAACTGTTCGCCGCCCTGAATGCCGACCCCGAGATGAAGGAGCTGGCCGCCAAGAGCGGTTTCGAGCTCGTCAACGTCGGGCTCGAAGGCATGGACGCCTTCATGAGGGAGCGCGTGCGCGTCTATACCGAGGTCGGCAAGGGCATGGGGCTGGGCAAGTAGGCCTTCGCCGGTGGCGCATCAGCGCCACCGCCAGCGACTCAACGGTGGCGCGTGCGCGCCACGGCATCGACTCAACGGTGGCGCGTGCGCGCCACCTTGTGCAACAGCTCCAGCAGGATCTGCCGCTCGCCGGCGCTCAGCGGCGCCAGCTCCTCGGCCTCGGCGCGCAGGACGCCCTCGATGGCCCGGGATGCCAGTTCACGACCGGCGCGCGTTGCGTTCAGGTGCTGTGAACGGCGGTCGCTGACGCTGCGCTCGCGCCGGATCAGACCGCGCGCTTCCAGGCGGTCCAGCCAGAGCGACACACCCGGGGCCGTGAGGGCCAGCGCCTTGGCGAGCCGGCTCGGCGTCACCTCGGCGTTATCACAAACCAACTGAAGGATCGTGTACTCCACCGGCCGCAGCTCCAGTGGCTCGCCCGCCGCCTGCACGAAGCAGCGCGTGGTGACGATGGCGGCCTGCGCCAGCTGGTACCCCAGCAGCTGGTGCATCGGACCTTCCTCCAGGCGCCCGGCCGGAGTGAGGTCGTGTGGTGCGCTGCGAGGTTTCTGCATCGACGCATTCTCGCTTCCGGGCGGGCGGATGACCAGCGGCGCTGCCGAATCATCTGGCGCGGAAACCGCGGTCACGGTCGCGGGTTTGCCCTGAAGATCCGACCCGAATACAAAAGTAGATTAACCATCTGGTTCCCCCTTGGGAATCGGACATCGTCAGCGCGGCTTTGACGGCGTACCCCCCACATCAAGACAAGCGGAGACAAGCGATGATTCCTCTCGACATGCCAGACCGGCCCTGTCGGCCAACGCCCTGGGCCGCCGCCGGCGCACTCGCCTTGCTGGCCCTGGCGGGCTGCGGCGGTGGCGACGGCGCGCTGCCGCAGCTCGGTGCCGCCACGGGCGCGCCCCTGTCTGGCACGTGCACCGAACTGCCGGGGCGCCTGTCGGCGCTGGCCAACACCCGCATCACCGGGGGCAGCACCGTGGCGGCCGGCACGCTGACCGTGGCCGGCCAGCCGGTGCCGGAGCACTGCCTGGTGACCGGGATGATGTTCGAGCGCACCAGCGCGGTCGACGGCCAGAACTACGCCATCTCGTTCGAGATGCGGCTGCCCCGGGCCTGGAACGGCCGCTTCTTCCACCAGGGCAACGGCGGCATCGACGGCAACGTCAGCACCGCCACCGGCAGCTTCGGCGGCGGTCCCACCACGCACGCGCTGCTGCAGGGTTTCGCCGTGCTCAGTTCCGACGCCGGTCACCGGGCCGCCCAGGGCTCGGCCTGGGGCATCGACCCGCAGGCCCGGCTGGACTACGGCTACCAGGCCGTCGGCAAGCTCACGCCCATGGCCAAGAGCCTGGTGCAGACGGCCTACGGCAAGGGCCCCGACCGCTCCTACTTCGGCGGCTGCTCCAATGGCGGGCGCCACGCCATGGTGGCCGCAGCACGCTACCCCGACCAGTACGACGGCTATCTGGCCGGCGCACCCGGCTTCAACCTGCCCAAGGCGGCCGTGGCCAACATCGCCAGCGCACAGCGTCTGATCACCGTGGCCACCGATCCGGCCAATCTCTCGACCTCGTTCACCGTCGCCGAACGCGCCCTGCTGTCGAGCAGGGTGCTGGCCCGCTGCGATGCCCTGGACGGCGCCACCGACGGCCTGGTCCAGGACACGGGCGCCTGCCAGGCCGCCTTCAGCATCGCCAACGACGTGCCGACCTGCAGCGGCGCGCGCGACGGCAGCTGCCTGTCGGCAGCACAGAAGACGGCCATCGCGCCGCGCTTCAGCGGCAGCTTGACCAGCAGCGGCCAGCAGGTCTACTCGAGCTTCCCGTACGACAGCGGCCACGGCGCCGCCGGCATCGCCTTCTGGATGTTCACCGCTCCGCTGGCGCTGGATTCCGGCGCCGTCGGGCACATCTTCAAGACGCCGCCGGAAGCCGCCAACCTGAACGGCCCGGCCTTCAGCCTGGGGGCGAACATCGACACCCTGGTGGCACAGATCAACGCCACCAATGCGACCTACACCGAGTCGGGCATGTCCTTCATGACGCCGCCCGACCCGACCAACCTGGGTGCGATGAAGAACCGCGGCGCGAAGATGCTGGTCTACCACGGCGTCAGCGACGCCATCTTCTCGGTGGACGACACGGCGCGCTGGTACGACGGCCTGCGCGCAGCCAACGGCGGTGACGCGTCGAACTTCGCGCGCTTCTTCCGCGTGCCGGGCATGGGCCACTGCTCGGGCGGACCGGCCACCGACCAGTTCGACCCGCTCAGTGCGCTGGTCGCCTGGGTCGAGCAAGGTTCGGCCCCGGAGCGCCTGATCGCTGCTGCGCGCGGCCCCGGCAACGCCGCCGCCGCCAACGCCGATCTGCCGGCCGGCTGGGCCGCCAACCGCACGCGCCCGCTGTGCCCCTATCCCACGGTGGCGCGCTACAACGGCAGCGGCAGCCTGGAAGACGCGGCCAGCTTCAGTTGCCGTTGAGCCGGCTGCGGAAACCGGCTGCGCTCCGCCGTCAGGCGGCGGGCCGCTGCACCGCCTGACGCAGCCGCTCGAACGCACTGGCCAGGCGTTCGGGCAGGCCTTCGTCGGGCGGCGCGCCGCTGCGCAGCCTGGATTCATGGCGCTCGGCCAGCGCCGCCAGTTCCAGGGCGCCGACACTGGCGGCCGATGACTTCAAGGTGTGCATGAGGCGCTGCAGCGTGGCAGCGCCCTCGGGTCGGCGCACGGCCTGGCCGACCTCGGCCAGCAGGCGCACCGTGGACCCGTCGAACAGCGCCAGCAGCGACTTCACCATGTCCGGCTGCGAGCCGTCGGCCACCATCGGAAGCGCCGCCAGCACCGAGGCATCGAACACCGTCCCGCGGTCACCGCGCAGCGCCGCGGGAAGCGCAGGCACGGCCTGCGGCTGCCGGCCGGCTGCCGGCGATGTGGTCCAGGTCGCCACGGCGGACAGCAGTTGATGCGCCAACACCGGCTTGGTGAGGAAGTCGTTCATGCCGACGGCCAGGCAGGCGTCCCGGTCCTCGGCAAAGGCGTTGGCGGTCAAGGCCACGATGGGCACGGTGCGCCCGGCCTCGCCGGCCTGGCCGGACCGCAAGCGGCGGGTGACCTCCAGACCGTCGATGTCGGGCATCTGCCAGTCCATCAGCACGAGGTCGACATCCCGGCGCTCGGCCATGGTGCGCAGGGCCGCGTGACCATCGGCCACCGCACTGACATGGCAGCCGGCGTGGCGCAGCAAGCCGCAGACGATGCTGCGGTTGAGTTCGTCGTCCTCCACCACCAGCACATGGGTCGAGGTGCCGATCGAAGGCGTGGCCGATGGCGACGGCGGCGCCGCTCCCGCGGCCTGCGACAGGCGCGCCAGCAGCGCCGCCCGCGTCACCGGGCGGATGATCTGGCGCGACAGCCGCAGCGCTTCACGCGCCTGGTCGGCCTCGTGCGCGGTGTCGTCGGCCATCACCACCAGGCGCTCGGAATCGACCAGGTCCATCGACTGCTCGACGAAGGCCTGGCCGTCGGGCGCGTCGGCTGCCACCAGCAGCCAGCCGCCGGGGTCACCGGACGTCGCCTGCGCCCAGGCCTGCAGTGCCGCCGGCGTGTCGCAGCGCTGCACCTGGCAGCCCAGTCGCAGCAGGTGCGACCGCAGCGCCTGCGCGCTGGGCTCGTGAGGCTCGTGAAAGGCCACCCGCTGCCGCAGCGGCTCCGGCTCGGCCAGCGCGAGTTCGGCCGGCGGCAAGGGCAGCTCGAGCGAGAAGCAGGAGCCCTTCCCCAGGCTGCTGACGACGTCCACCCGGCCGGCCATCGCCGCCATCAGCTGCCGCACGATGGCCAGCCCCAGACCGCTGCCGCCGAAGCGGCGGTTGGCCTGGTCCTCGGCCTGGCGGAAAGGTTCGAAGATGTGCTGCACGGTGCCCTCGTCCATGCCCACGCCGCTGTCCTCGACACTGATGCGCACGCTGTGGCGGGCGGAGTCGCCGGGGTCGCCGGGGTCGCCCTCCTTGCGGTCGGGGCCGCCGCGTCCCACGCGCACGATCACCTCGCCGACATCGGTGAACTTCACCGCGTTGCCCAGCAGGTTCAGCACCACCTGGCGCAGGCGAGCAACGTCGCCGCGGCGCCGGGCCGGCAGGCCAGGCTCGACGATGCAGGCCAGCCGCAGTCCCTTGGCGTGCGCCGCGATGGCGGCGGTGGACAGCGCGGCCTCGACGCAGTCGACGAGGTCGAAGTCGACCGTGTGCAGCGTGAGCTGGCCAGCCTCGATGCGCGACAGGTCCAGGATGTTCTCGATCAGGCCCAGCAGGTTGGTGCCGCCGCGCTGGATGGCGTCGACGAGGTGCGCCTGCTGTTCGGCGTCGATGTGCTCCGCCCGGAGCAGCTGGGCCGCGCCGATCACCGCGTTCAGCGGCGTGCGCAGCTCGTGGCTCATGGTGGCCAGGAAGGAGGACTTGGCCCGGTTGGCGGCTTCGGCCGCCGTGGTGGCCTGCTGCAGCGCGCGCGCCACGGCCTTCTGCTCGGTGATGTCGACCACCGCGCCGATCAGGCCGCCGATGCCGCCGTCGGCACGCACCAGCGTGGCCTTGCAGACGAGCGTGTCGATGAAGCGCCCGTTGGCCAGGCGCTGGTGCAGCTCGTAGCGGTGCTGGCCGGGCCGCGCCATCAGTTCCTCGTCGACCTGGCGGTGTCGCTCCGCGGCCGCGTCGTCGGTCTGCTCCTCGATGCGCCTGCCGATCAGGCTGTGGCCGGGTTGGCCGAACAGCTCTTCGTAAGCGCGGTTGAGGCGCACGTAGCGCCCCTGCGGGTCCTTCAGCACCACCGGGATGGGGATGGTCTCGAACAGCTTGTCCACCAGCGACAGGCTTTCCTGCAGCGAGGCCAGCACACGCTGGCGGTCGGTGACGTCGCGTGCGACCCCTTCGTAGCCGGCGAACACGCCATCGGCGCCGAAGCGCGGGCGGCCGTCGGTCTCGATCCAGTGCAGCGAGCCGTCGGGCGCCTTGACGCGGAAGATGACGCCGCGAAACGGCAGGTGCGTGGTCAGCCGGTGCATGAATTCGGGCCACACCTCGGGGGCGGCCGAGATGCCGGGCACCTCGTCCATACGGCGGCCCAGCAGCCTGTCGGCCTCCACCGGCAGGCGGTTCAGCACGCCGGCCTGCCACAGGCGCACCCGGTGCTGCTCGTCGGTCTCCCAGAAGCCGTCGGCCGACAGCTCGGCACGGGCCTGCCAGCGCTGCTCCGACAACTTTCTTTCGCTGATGTCGATGTGCAGACCGGTCATCTGCAGCGGCTCGCCATTCGGCCCGCGGCGCGACAGCCGGCCGCGCACCTGGAACCAGACCCAGTGCCCGTCGCGGTGGCGCATGCGCATTTCAAGGTCGCAGCGGCTGGCCTGGCCGCCGAAGTGCCGCCTCACGACGTCCTCCACCTGAGGCTGGTCGTCGGGATGGCACATCGCCATCCAGCGATCGACGCGCAAGGGCTGCATCTCCTCGAGCGTATAGCCGAGCGAAACGGCCCAGCGCTCGTTGAAGACCATCGCACCGGTGTCGACGTGCCACTCGCCGACGCCGGCATCGGTGCACTCCAGAATGGAGGCCAGGCGCTCGCGTTCGCTGGCCTGGACGCGCGCCAGCACGTCACGCTCGACCGCCAGCGCGCGGGCCTCGGCCAGCGCGCCGGTCAGCTCGATGGAGGCGCGGGCCTGGGCTTCGGCATTCACACTGGAGCCCCGACCGGCGAGGATCAGACAGGCCAGGGACGCCAGCATGCCCAGGCCGGCAACCCGCTCGACGTCGCCGCCGACGGCGAACAGCATCAGCGCGGTGGGCGCCAGCGCCGAGAGCAGGAAGGCCGAGGCGGCGGCCCGCTGCGTTGCCAGCGTGGCCACCGCCACGGCGCTCACCGCCAGCAGTCCCAGGACCAGCAGCATGGTTTCCGGGCGCCCGGCTTCGGGCATCAACGACACCGCACCGAAGGCCCAGCTGCCGCCCGAGAACCAGGCACTGACCGTCATCAGCACGCGCCAGCGCGGGGTGTCCGCCGCCGAGGGCCGGGCCTTGGACCAGGCGCGGGCCAGCACGTAACGCGCCGCCGAGACTGCCAGCACCACGACCAGCCACTGCAGCAGGAGTGCGCCAGGGAAGAAGGGCCGCAGCAGTGCCGAAAAGGCGAGCGCAGCCGCCACCGTCATGGCCACGTTCAGGGGCAGCCGTGCGTAGGTCTGGCCGAGCAGGGCGGCCTCGGTGGCCCGCTGCACCTCGGCGCCTCGGTCGTCGGCAGGGGGCGCTGCTGGGGATGAACGCATCACGGCTGCGGCGCGCGGGCAAGCTGTCGTGTGCCGTCGGTGGGCAGCCTGCGGGGCCTTGGCAGTGCAGCGTGCTTCATCATGGGCTCCGCTCAGTTATCGTCGCTGTCGTCCATAAACTTTAGCGTCGTCCCAACCCGATGCGCCACACCCGTCGATGACGTCACAGCCGCACCAGACGAGATCCGACCCGGGTTTGCAACCGCCGTGGCGGGATCGCCGGGGCTGGGCCAGGCGGTCGCTGGCCGGTCTGGCCTGGGCGATGGCGGTCTCGACGGCCGCTGCGCAGCCTGGCAACGCGCCGGCGGCAACCTCCTTCTGGGCCTCCGGACCGACGCTGGTCGAGCGCCAGAACGTCGACACGCGCGACCTGCGCGGCAACGTCGTGATGGTCTTCTACTGGAGCACCGCCTGCACGGTGTGCCTGCAGAAGATGGGCGAGTTGCGCGCCAACGCCGCCGGCTGGCGTGGCAAGCCCTTCCAGCTGGTGCTGATCAGCGTCGACAGGACGCCGGGCGACCTCGAGAACTACCTGCGCACCGTCAGGCTGATGGAACCGCGCGGGCCCGCGCTGCCGGTGCTGTGGGCCGGCGACCCGGCCTTCTCGCACACGCTGCCTGCGGCGCCCACCCGGCTGCCGATGACCCTGGTGCTGGACACCCGCGGCGGGGTGTCGCAGCGGCACGAGGGCCGCATCGCCCCCGAAGCCTGGGATGCGGTGGCCGATCTGATGCCCTGAGCCTGGCCGGGTGCGGCAACGAGGGCTTCAGGCCGGCTGCGACAGCCAGCGGTCGACCCAGGCCGGGTCGTCCTGGGTGCGCACGGTGTCGAAGGCCCGTTGCGCCTCGGGGTAGCGGCGCCGCAGCAGGTTCAGCCACTGCTTGAGCCGCCCGGCGCGGTGGCGCGGCACGACGTGCCCCGCGATGCGACGCCAGTAGTGGCCCAGCAGCGGCCACAGCACCGGCCAGCCCAGCGGCACGCCGGCCGGGTCGCGGATGGCCAGCGCCAGGCCGGGATCGGCCACCATGCCACGGCCGATCATCAGCATCTCGCAGCCCGACACCTCCCGGCAGCGCTGCGCGTCGGCCACGTTCCAGATCTCGCCATTGGCCACCACCGGGATGTGCAGCGCCCGGCGGATGTGCGCCACCTGCTCCCAGTAGGCCGGCGGCCGGTAGCCGTGCAGCTTGGTACGTGCGTGCACCACCAGCTCGCAGGCGCCTGCGGACTGGATGGCCAGCGCGTTGTCGAGCATGCGCGACTCGTCGCGATGGCCCAGCCGCATCTTGGCCGACACCGGCACGGCGGCCGGCACGGCACGCCGCACGGCCGCCACGATGTCGTGCACCAGGTCCGGCTCGTCGAGCAGCACGGCGCCGCCACGATGCCGGTTGACGGTGGGCGCGGGGCAGCCGAAGTTGAGGTCCACGCCGGCACTGCCCAGCGAGGCCAGCACGGCGGCGTTGTCGGCCAGGCAGGCGGGGTCGGAGCCCAGCAGCTGTCCGCGCACCAGGGTACCCGCGGCCGTGCGGCTGCCGTTCAGGAGCTCGGGCATGACGCGGATGAACACGCGTTCGGGCAGGCACTGGTCGGTGACGCGGATGAACTCGGAGACACAACGGTCGATGCCGCCGGCGCGCGTGATGACGTCGCGCAGGCTGTGGTCCAGCAGTCCCTCCATCGGGGCCAGCAGCAGTTGCATGGCGTGCAGTGTAGGCAAGAGCGGACCGGCAGTGCGCCGGCGCCCGTGCGCCCCGTCCACCACCGGGCGTGGCTATCATCCGCCGGCCGATCGCGCACGCTGGAGCAGCGCGTGCGCCCCGATCGGACACGGATTACAGAGAACCCCCGAACAAGGACCCGTCATGACCTGGCTCGATCAGTCCATCATGCGCCGGCGCGGTGTCGCGCAAGGCCGCAGCCCCGTCACGCACTCGCTCACCGAAGCGCTGCAGGGCAAGTACCACTACACCATCGGCCCGTACTCCGACCCTGTGCTGACCATCAAGCCCGGCGACCGCGTGGTGGTGGAGACGCGCGACGCCTTCGAAGGCAAGGTGAAGAGCGAGCAGGACCTGCCCTCCAAGGTGCTGACCATGCCCTTCGTGAACCCGCAGAACGGGCCCATCCTGGTCGAAGGCGCGCAGAAGGGCGATGTGATCGCCGTGCACATCGAGAAGATGCTGCCGCGCGGCCCCAACCCACGCGGCACCTGCGCCATGATCCCGCAGTTCGGTGCGCTGAGCGGCACCAGCTTCACCGCGCTGCTGGCCGAGAACCTGCCCGAGATCGTGCGCAAGATCGACGTCGACGAAGACGGCGTGTACTGGAGCAAGCGCGTCACCCTGCCCTACCGGCCGCACATCGGCACGCTGAGCTGCTCGCCCGAGATCGACTCCATCAACACGCTGACGCCCGACCAGCACGGCGGCAACATGGACCTGCCCGACATGGGCCCCGGCAGCATCACCTACCTGCCGGTGCAGACCGAGGGCGGGCGCCTCTTCATCGGCGACGCCCATGCCTGCCAGGGCGACGGCGAGGTCTGCGGCACCGCGGTGGAGTTCGCCAGCACCACCACCATCCAGGTCGACCTCATCAAGGGCTGGCAGCTGCAGTGGCCGCGGCTGGAGAACGAGGCCGTGATCATGGCCATCGGCAGCGCACGACCGCTCGAAGACGCCACGCGCATCGCCTACAAGGAGCTGGTGCTGTGGATGGAGGCCGAGTTCGGCTTCGACCGCTGGGACGCCTACATGATGCTGAGCCAGTGCGGCCAGGTGCGCCTGGGCAACTTCGTCGACCCCAAGTACACGGTGGGCGCGGGCATCAGCAAGAAGTACCTCGCGCCCTGAGCGGGCCGCGGGTCACCCGGTTCACCTTCGACAACGTCAACCCTCTGGAGGAATCAACATGGATCTCGGACTCAAGGGCCTGAAGGCCATCGTCACCGGCGGCACCAAGGGCATCGGCCGCGCCATCGCGGAAACGCTGGCTGCCGAAGGCGCGCACGTGGCCTTCTGCGCGCGCAATGCCGACGAAGTGGCCGCCACCGTCAAGGCCATGGCCAGGTACGGCGTGAAGGTCAGCGGCAGCGCGGTGGACGTGGGCGACGGCCCGGCCCTGGCGAAGTGGGTGGCCGACGCCGCGGCCGAACTGGGCGGCCTGGACATCGCCGTAGCCAACGTCAGCGCGCTGGCCATCGCCGCCGACGAAGCCGCCTGGCAGAAGGGCTTCGACGTCGACATGATGGGCACGGTGCGGCTGGTCAACGCCGCCATGCCCTACCTGGAGAAGAGCGCCAAGCCGAGCATCGTGACCATCAGCAGCGTCTCGGGCCGCGAGATCGACTTCGCCTCGGGCCCCTACGGCGCCTTCAAGGCGGCCATCATCCATTACACGCAGGGCCTGGCCTACCACCTGGCGGGCAAGGGCATCCGTGCCAACACGGTGTCGCCGGGCAACACCTACTTCCCCGGTGGCGTGTGGACGCAGATCGAGGCCGGCAACCCGGAGTTCTTCAAGATGGCCCTGGGCATGAACCCGACCGGCCGCATGGGCACGCCGCAGGAGATGGCTAACGCCGTGGCCTTCCTGGCCAGCCCGGCGGCCAGCTTCATCACCGGCACCAACCTGGTGGTGGACGGGGCGCTGACGAAGGGCGTGCAGTTGTAGTCGCAGCGCCCGCTCCGCACCGACCGAGGCCCGCCGTGCGCGGGCCTCGGCGCTTCAGACGAAGGGCGGCTCGCTGCGCCAGTCGAAGAAGTCGGGCAGATCGCCAGAGACGGTGTCGGGGTAGGTCGGTGTGCGCTTGTCCAGGAAGGCGCTCACGCCTTCCCGCGCATCGGCAGAACGACCGCGCGACTGGATGGCGCGGCTGTCGAGGCGGTGCGCGTCCATCGGGTGCGAGGCACCTGCCATGCGCCACATCATCTGCCGCGTGAGCGCGATGGACACGGGCGCGGTGTGGTCGGCGATCTCGCGCGCCAGCGCGCGGGCGGCGGGCAGCAGGTCGGCCGGCGCGTGTACGCTGCGCACGAGGCCGCGCGACAGGGCTTCATCGGCGCCGAAGATGCGCCCCGTGCAGCACCACTCCAGCGCCGTCTGCAGCCCCACCAGGCGCGGCAGGAACCACGACGAAGCCGCCTCGGGCGTGATGCCGCGGCGCGCGAACACGAAGCCGAAGCGCGCCTCGCTGCTGGCCAGGCGCATGTCCATGGGCAGCTGCATCGTCATGCCGATGCCCACCGCGGCGCCGTTGATGGCACCCAGGATGGGCTTCAGGCTGCGGAACATGCGCAGCGTGACGACACCGCCACCATCGCGGTAGACGTCGCCCACGCGCATCGCCTCGCGCGCTTCCTCGGCACGCGCCGCGTAGTCGAAGGTCTTGCCGCCGCTGGACAGGTCGGCACCAGCGCAGAAGGCGCGCCCGGCACCGGTGACGATCACCGCACGCACGG
Organism: Rubrivivax sp.; assembly: GCA_022843905.1. GTDB lineage: Bacteria > Pseudomonadota > Gammaproteobacteria > Burkholderiales > Burkholderiaceae_C > Rubrivivax. The sequence goes on along the minus strand of JALHMT010000054.1, from coordinate 2,587 downwards.
CGTCGTCGGCGTCGGTGTGGTCGAACACCGACACCAGGTCGTCGCGCATCTGCGCGGTGAAGGCGTTGAGCTTGTCGGGGCGGTTCAGCGTGATGGTGGCGACGCCGTCGGCCACGTCGTACAGCAGGGTCTCGAAGCTCGGTGCGGGCATGGGGGTCTCCGGAGGCCGAAAGGGATCGCGACATTGGACCACCGACGCCGCCGGACTCCGGCCAGCCCAGTTTGTCCTATTGACAGAACATTAGGACAGCACTAGCGTTCGACCCCATGAACCAGGGCCTGCCGCTGCCGAAGTACCACCAGATCTACCTGGTGCTGCGCGAACAGCTGTCCGAAGGCCGCTTTGCCGATGGGCTGCCCGGCGAGGTGGCGCTGGCCGGGCAGTTCGGCGTGGCGCGCGTGACGATCCGCAAGGCGCTCGAACAGCTCGCCGGAGAAGGCCTGATCGAGCGGGCGCCCGGCCGCGGCACCGTCCCCACCCGCAGGGCGCCGGCCGTGCGCCGCGCAGAAGTCGACGGCTCGCGCGCGCAGCTCACCGGCCTGCTGGAAAACATCGTCACGATGGGCCTGGCCACCAAGGTGCAGGTGATCGACTGCGACGTCATCCCGGCCCCCGAGGCGGTGGCCGAGGCGCTGGGCCTGCCGGCCGGCTCGCCGGTGCAGAAGGCCGTGCGCGTGCGCTCCACGCGCGAGGGGCCGCTGTCGCTGATCACCACCCACGTGCCGGCGGCGCTCGCAAAGGGCTTCGGCAGGCGCGAGCTGGCGAAGAAGCCGCTGCTCATCCTGCTCGAAGAGGCCGGCGTGCGCATCGGGCACGCCACGCAGACCATCTCGGCGCGCCTGGCCGATGCCAGCTCGGCGCAGCATCTGGCGGTCAACGTCGGCTCGGCGCTGCTGGCCGTCACCCGCCTGATCCACGACGACCAGGGCCGGCCCGTGCAGTGGCTGCACGGCCTGTACCGGCCCGACCGCTACCAGTACCAGATGCAGCTGTCTCGCGTCGGCAGCATCGACGCCAAGGTTTGGGTCAGCAAGGCCCTCGGCGCGCAGTTCCATTGACCCTCGTTCCCCCTCACCTCCCCGCACTTCTTCAGGAGATGCCCATGTCCCGCCCCGTACCGTCCCGCCGCCGCTTCATCACGCAGACGGCCGCTGCCGCGTCGACCCTGGCCTTCCCCCTGGTGGGCGGCGCGCAGCCCAAGGCCGTGAAGGTCGGCATCCTGCACCCGGTGACGGGCGCCCTGGCCTACTCGGGCCAGCAGTGCCGCGAAGGCGCGCTGATGGCCATCGAGGACATCAACAAGACCGGCCTGAAGGGCCTGGGTGGTGCCAAGCTCGACGTTATGCTGGGCGACGCGCAGAGCTCGCCGCAGGCCGGCACGGCCGAGATCGAGAAGATGAACGAGGCCGGCTGCTCGGCCGTGGTGGGCGCCTTCGCCAGCGCCATCTGCCTGGCCACCACCCAGGCCGCCGCCAAGTACAACCTGCCCCACGTGGTGGACATCGGCGTGGCCGACCAGATCGTGCAGCGTGGCCTGAAGAACACCTTCCGCTTCGGCCCCGGCTATGCCACGTGCGCGCAGGTGGCGGTGAGCAACCTGCACGTGCTGAACACGCTGGCCGGCAAGCCGGCCAAGACGGTGATGATCATCCACGAAGAAAGCCTCTTCGGCACCGGCACGGCCAACCTGCTGTCGCGCGAGCTGCCCGGCTTCGGCTTCGAGGTCAAGGAAGTCATCAAGCACGCCAACCCGACGCGCGACTTCAACAACATCGTGCTGCGCATGAAGGCCTTGAACCCGGACATCGTGATCCCGGCCAACTACTACAACGAGTACGCGCTGCTGGTGCGCACCATGCAGCAGCAGAAGGTGGTGCCCAAGGCCATCTACTCGGTGCTGGGCGGCGCGGCGTCGAGCTACAAGTTCCTGAAGGAGTTCCCCGACGCCGCCAACGGCATCATCGACTGCAACCACTGGTTCAACCCCAAGGACAAGCGCAGCGGCGAACTGCGCAAGCGCGCCGAGGCCAAGGGCCTGTTCTTCACCTACGAACTCTTCAACACCTACACGGCGGTGCGTCTGCTGGCCGACGCCATCGACCGCGCCAAGAGCGCCGACCGTGCCGCCATCATCGACGCGCTCACGAAGAGCACTTTCAGCGACCACTTCATGCCCTACGGCGCCACGCGCTTCGAGAACGGCCAGAACATGGGCGCGCAGCCGCTGATGACGCAGGTGATCAAGGGCGACATCAAGGTGATCGTGCCGCGCGACTATCGCGAAGCAGAACCCGTGTTTCCCCTTCGCGCCTGAGCTTCTTCTCGTGCGCTCGGTATCCAGCGGGTCGCGGGCGGTTGGGCTGCCCTGCTCCGCTCATGTCCCCCGAGGCCCTTCGGGCCTCTCCTCCTCTTACTTCGCTCCGCAGGGCACCCCAACCACCCGCGACGGCACCGCTCGCTGGTTTCGGACTGTCGATACACCACGGTGGTGGCCGGCCTGGGCCGCGGGGTGCGGGGCGGAGCGAAGTAAGAGGGGGAGGCCCGCGAAGCGGGCCGGAGGACATGAGCAGATCGGAAGAGCACACG
>JALHMT010000053.1 GCA_022843905.1 Rubrivivax sp. | reverse complement strand
ATCGCCGACCTCGAGACGGATCGCCTCACCGAGCCGCATCCCGGTGACGCTGAGCAGCCCCAAGAGGCAGTGGTAGGTCGCCCCTCGCAGGCCATCTGTAGGAGGCAGCGTCAACGCGCGAGCCATCAAGCGAGCAAGCTCATCGTCCGAGTACAGGTACGGTTGTCGCCGATGTCGATGTGAAGGAAGGAGGTCGGCAGGGGTGACCTCCGTGGCGGGGTCAAGCAACCGGTGGTGGAGCGTGAAGCCGCGAATTCGACGGAGCCGATCGGCGGCGAAGCCAGGACGCGTGGATGGTTTGCTCAGGGCCCACTCTACGGCGGCGGCTGCCGTGATGGTCGTGACGCCGCGCCCGTCGAGAAAGTCCGTGAACTCGATCAGCGCATCTTCGTTCGCCCGAAGCTTGAACCCGAGCGCTCGCCGGAGTGCAAGGTAGTCGGTGGCGGCCCGTCTCAGCGGCGTCATTGCGCACCTCCCGGCCAAGAAGGAGCGATGGCCCGCAGGGAGGGAAAGTCCACCTTCGCATAGATCGTCGTTGTCTGCTGCTGGCGGTGACGCAGCACTTCGCCGATCTCGGGCAGTGACGACCCCTCGCGCAGCAGTCGTGTGGCCAACGTATGACGGAGCACATGGGCTCCCTTGCTCGGCGCATCGACACCGGCGCGCTCAAGCGCGCGGCGGACGATCGCTGCAACAGCAGTTCCGCTGGAGAACCCCTCCATCGGCGCCTGTGCTCGGAGGAAGACCTGCCGGGAGGAACAGCGTGGTCGAGCCTCGCTCAAGTATTGCGCCAGCGCTTGGCCCACTTCGTATGGAAGCGGGAGGCGATCGACTCGGGTTTGTCCATTGCGAACCAGTAGCTCGCCGACGTGCCAGTCGATGTCCTCCAGTTGTAGAGCTACCACCTCGCCAGCCCGCAGGCCGAGCCGCGCAAGTAAGAGGATGACCGCGTAGTCACGACACCCACTCGGTGTAGCCCGATCGCATTGAGCGAGGGTGCGCAGAACCTGATCGTCCTGGAGCGAGCGGGGAATCGATGACTGCGACCAAACAGCCGGCGCCGGTATATGCGCAGACAAATCGGTGTCGAGCCAGCCGCGGTAAAGCGCGAACCGTAGGAAGGCCCGAACTCCACCGACGACTCTGCATGCAGAGTTCGGACGGCACGCCTTCGTCGTCAGCCTGATGTGGGCCATGACGTCCCGCGCCGCAACGCTGTCGAACGTCAAAGGCCCACCGGCGAAGAGAAACGTCAACAGATTCCTGGCCGTGATCCGGTTGGAGCGGATGGTCGCAGGCGCCAGATTGCGCTCGTAGCGCATGTAGTCGACATACTCGGCCTCGATCTGCTCAATCGCGGTTGGATCGCGCTCAGGTGAGTGTGTGGAGATGATGCCCTGTGCCGCGAGATGCGCGAGCAGCCGCAGCAGCGTCGAACGGTCTTCGGCCCTCGGGGCGCGACGGCGCCTGCGGCCACGCAAGAAGGCATCGACCAAGTCTTCGGCTACTGCCGCGGCGGCTACGCCGCGTCCGTCCAACCAGCGGCTGAAGTCTCCAACCAACCATGCGGCGCGGCGTCGCGAGTCGCGGCTATAGCCCTTTGCTGCCAATGAACCGATGAAGGTATCGATGCACATGCCCAGCGGGCCTTCGCGCATCCGCGTCAGTGCGCGCGGGCGCACAAACAACTCTTCCATGAGGGTCTCCTTCCGGGGAAACCGTCCCCGGCGGAGCCGAACATATGGCCGCGAGGCGCTACCGTGAACCCGTGTAGTTCGTGTCACCGATGGGCAGCATCGATGCCCGCTCGCGGCTCGACCCGCATGGCGTCGAGGTCGATGATTGCATCTGCCATCGCCGCGAGGTGCGGGGTCTGGGTGATGAAGAACTCCTGCCGGTAGCCGCCGAGCCGAAGGACCTCGCGCTTCATCGCCATGAACATGCGCTTGTGTTCTGGATCGAGTGGCCCATCGGCCTCGTCGGAGAAGAGCGTATCGAATCGCCGTCCGGTGTTCTGGGCCAGGTACAGGGCGATCGCGCGCGTCAGGCAGGCGTCGATGAAGGTTCGCTCACCACCGCTCATCAGGCTGAGGCTCTTGCCACCGCGCGCGTCAGGGCTCATCGTCCCGGATCCCGGCGTGTTATGCCGCATCGCTTCGCAGGTACCTGCGGCGCAGTTGCAGGGGCGGAGACGTCGGCCGGAGCGCGAACTCGGCATATCCGGGTTCTCGGCATAGTGGATCAACGAGTGCTTGACCCGCGCGATCGCGCTCTACTTATCCGGCAACACCGGGCGCCGGATCGGCACGCTGTTCAGCGACGAGGCGGACGGGCCGCTTGACCCGGAGCACAAGCGCATGTTCATGGCCATGAAACGCGAGGTGCTGCGCCTTGGCGGTTACGCCTGCGAGTTCTTTGTGAGCCAGACCCCAGAGCTGACTGGAATGGCCGATCGAATCATCGACCTGGAAGGCATGACGGCGCAGGGTGCGGAGGCGGTTGCTTGACTGCGTGCCATGCGAACGTCGCGTTGTCGCAGCGAAGCTGCCTTTCGCTTGGTCCCATCGATCGGCGCTGGACGGCCATCAGCGGTCTATCGCATTCGCGTCTGACAGCAGTCGCTCGGAGCTCCGGCGCGCCCGCCCAGATCAAGACGCTCCCACTGAAAGCGCTGAAGCTGAACGACGAGTGGGCCGATCGCCCGCTGATGCTCGGATGCAGGGTGGGAGGCGAGCTTTCGTGCGCAGCTGCGCACCTTCGCCGGGATCGAAGCGATCGTCCCGGCCGATCTGGAGCAGCACGTCGACGCCGTCGCCCAGCACGGCCTCGATGCGGGTTTGCAGCGCAACCCATTCGTCTTTCGACGCGCCGTCGCGCAGGACACGAGGCGGGACAACGATGGCTTGAATGCCCTCCCACTGTGCAAGACGCGCGGCCTGCCGCTCGGTGACGTCCGACAGGCTGCCCGCGACGACCAGCGTTGGACCGCGCGAACGCTGGGGCAGCCCAGCGGGGTCGGCTCGACCCCTCGGCAGGAGGCCCGCGATCTCGCGGGCCAAGCCGCCGGAGCCGACCCAGAACATCGGACGTGACGGCGACAGCGTCGCCATGGCCAGGCAGCGCAGGGCTTCCACGGTCTCCGCACCGACCACCAATGCATCCAGGTTCTGCTCGGCCAGTTCGCCGATACGCGCTGCCAGCGCGGCGGGGTCGTCCGTCGCGCCATCCACGTCCAGCGTCGTGGCCGAGAGCCCCACTTCCTTCAGCTGCATCGTGATGTCCGACGGGCGGTGGCTGTGTTCGAGTTGCCAGGTTTCAGTGTGCTCGAGCGGTACGCCGTGCAGGAAGACACGCCCCTGCTTGACCGTGCGTCCGAGGGCTGGATGCGCGGGCGCGACGAGCGCGAGGCCAGCCACAGGGACGAGACGAGCGACTTCCGCAGCCCAGTTGCCTCGCAGCGTGGAGTCGATCTTCTTGTAGAGACGGCGGCCGTCCGACTTCAATGCTGCGTACGCGGCGGCGGTTCGTTCCGCGGCTTCCGCAGGTGCTAGGCGCCGCGTGTCCGTGTCGACCGCGAGATGCCCGTCGTGTCTTGCCGCTGGAACGTCACAGGGCTGCACCACGACGAAGGTGCGGTGGCCTGCGCATGCGAAACCGATCGCACAGTCGGCGGCGCCGGAGAGGTCGTCCGCGATGATCAAGAGTCTCATGCCCGTGCCGCGCGCCGCGTTCGCCTAGTTCAGTTCCGCGAGTTGAGGCACCGCCACACCCAGACGCTGGCTGAGTTGCGTGATCTCCTCGATCACTTCCGAAGGCATGTCGATGCCGTCGCGCATCTGGCGGCGGTAGTTCCTTGCTTCCATCTCGCCTGGCAGGAAGATCTCCTCGACGCCCGAGGCCTTCTTGGACTGCTTGATGAACTCGATCTGTACATCCATGTTGCGCTTGAACTCCTCGGGATCGACGAGAAAGTCCAGCCGGATCGCGCAGAACGAGTGGCCCTTGTTGAGCGGCTCGAAGTCTTCGTAGACGTCCTTGAGCGTAGGGCCGATGGCCGCGCTCGAGATCATCGACGAGAGCATGCCGATCACCACCGACAGGCCCGAGCCCTTGTAGTCACCCATCGTGCGCAGGAACCCCTGCGTTGCGGCCGCGGGGTCGGTGGTCGGCACACCTTCGGCATCCAGCGCCCAGTCGAGCGGAATGGGCGAGTTCGTCTTGCTCGCCATCATGATCTTGCCCTTGGCGACCACACTCTGGGCCATGTCCAGCACGACCGCGTCGTGCTTCAGTGCCGGGAACGCGAAGCTGAAGGGGTTGTTGCCGATGCGTCGCTCCGCGCCGCCATAAACCGGCATCAAGTTGCCGCCGCCGATCGAGGAGCTGAAGCCGACCATGTTCCTGGGCAGCGCCATCATCGAATAGAACGCCGCTGCGCCGTTGTGGTTGCTGCCGCGCGCGGTGACGAACGAGACACCAGACCGCTCGGCAAGGTCGATGGCCTTCTGCATCGCGAAGTGCGAAACAACCTGGCCGGCGGCGTTGTGTCCATCGATCAGCGCCAGAGCGCCCCTCTCGCGCAGCACTTCGGGCTTGGCGCGCGGGTCGACGGCCTGCCTCTCGATCCGCTTCACGTACAAGCCCACGCGCAGGCAGCCGTGAGAATGCACGCCTCGCGCATCTGCCACGACGAGCGTGTGCGCCGTCAGCGCTGCATCCTCGGCAGACATGCCGACCGCCTCGAAGACCTGGGTCACCCAGTCCTGCAGCGTCTTCGGTGCGATGTTGACCGTCTGGTTGAAGAAGTAGTGTGCCAAGAGGGCCTCCTGCGCGTCTGTCGCGGGACGAAAGTCGCCTGCTGCCAGCGCGCGGCGCTGGCCAAGGAATCGGGTTAGCTGCTGCGTCGAATGTCGCAGCTTCTGCGAGGCGTCACTCCGGCTTGATGCCCGCTTCGCGGAGCAGCTTGGCCCAGTTCGCCGAGTCGGCCTTCTGGAACGCAGCGAACTGCTCGGCCGTGCCGCTCAGCACTTCGCCGCCCTGACTCTGGATCTTCTCGATGACCTCGGGCTTCGCGAGGATCGCCGCGACCGCGCCACGGAATCTGATCCACCGAGACACGGAGCTTTCGATCCATGACGAGACGACGATTCACCGCCATCGCGCTGCTCGTATCGTTTGTGGCAATGGCCACCTCCGGCCTGTTGATGCTGATCATCGACAAACCATCGTTCACGTTCAGGATGCACCCGGTCCACAAGCTGTTCGGCCTGGTGCTGGTAGGGGCGGCTTTGAGCCACATCCCGCTCAACGCGCGGGCATCGCAACCCATCCGAGGGAACGCGGCGCCTCCATCGCGGGCGCCGTGCCGGTGGCCGCCATGGTGTCGGCTTATGCCATCGTGGCGATGAACTCCATACCCCCCCACATCGCCCAGCCGCTGGACAAGACCGCCGATCGCGCCGAACACCGGGACAGCGCAAGCCGATGAATTTCCCGCAACCCGCGGCCTCGGGCCGGATGCCAGCGGCCCGCTACCTGGAGGGCGGCTCGTGCAGGCTCACCACCTCGCCCTGCAGACCGGCGGGCAGCCCGGGCGGCGTCGGGTAGCGTCGCAGCACATCCGGGTCGTGACCGGGCACCACGTGCTGCGGAGAGTCGGCTAGCGCACGCACCTTGTCCCACCCCGCGACCATGTCGCCCACGTGGAACACGATGGGGTACGGCATCTGCGCGTCCATGTTCTCGTAGTAGTGGCTGGCGTCCGATGCCAGCACCACCCAGCCGCGCTGCGTATGCACGCGCACCACCTGCAGGCCGTTGGTGTGGCCCCCGACCAGGCTGACCTCGATGCCGGGCGCGATGCGGGTGTCGCCTTGGCAGAACGAGACGCGGTCGGCGTACACGCCCTTGACGACCTCGACCACGTCCTCCACCGCGAAGGCAGCGCGAAAGAGCGGTCGGCACATCTGGCAGCCGGTGGCGTAGTGGACCTCGCGCTCTTGGATGTGGATGCGCGCGGTCGGCAGCAGGTCCAGGTTGCCGGCGTGGTCGTAGTGGAGGTGCGTGACGATGACGTCGCGGATGTCCGCAGCAGAGACGCCCAAGCCGGCGAGCGACCTGATCGGGCAGCGAAGGAAGGTGCGCGCGCGGCGTTGCGCCATGTCAGCATTGAATCCGGTGTCGACCAGCCACACAGCGCTGCCATCACGGATCGCCCAGACGAAATAGTCCATCGGCATCGCCGCGTCATGCGGGTCGCTGCCGGCGATGAAGTTGTCGCGCCGAGGGCGGTCATGCGCGGCATAGCGCAACGCATAGACCTCGTAGGCCGGAAGTGCGTCGTGTCCCAAGGCCGTCAGTCCACCTGGGCACCGGAGGCTTTGACGATGGGGGCCCATCGCGCGAGGTCTTCACTCACCATCGAGGCCAGTTGCGCCGGGCCGCCCCGCAGCACCTCTGCGCCCAGTGCAGCGAACTTCTCGACCACATCGGGCGAGGCCGTTGCCGCTGCCACGGCGGTGGTGAGGCGTTCGACCACCGCAGGCGGCGTTCCGGCCACCGCGAAGAGGCCGACCCACAGGTCGCCGACACAACCCGGCACCTCCTCGCTGATGGAAGGCACGTCGGGCAGCGCCGGCGAACGGCGTGCCGAGCTCACCCCCAGCGCGCGCAGCTTGCCCGCCTTCACGTGGGCGATGCACGAAGGCAGGCTCGCGAAGGCCATCGGCACCTGGCCGCCAATCACGTCGGTGATTGCCGGCGCCACGCCCTTGTAGGGCACGTGCTCCAGCGACAGCCCGGCGGCCCGGTTCAGCATCTCGCCCAGCAGATGGTTGAGCGAGCCGTTGCCCGCCGAGGCGTACTGGTACGGCGGCTTCTTGCGTCGCACCTCCGCCAGGAACTCTTTCAGGTTGCGCGCCGGAAAGGCCGGATTCACCACCAGCACGTTCGGCACCACGCCCACCGGTGCGATGGGGTCAAAGTCCTTCACCGGGTCGAAGCCGGTGGTCTTGTACAGCGCCGGATTGATCGCCTGCGTGCTGCTGATGGTCAGCAGCAGCGTGTAGCCGTCCTTCGCAGCCTTGGCAGTGGCGGCCGTGCCGATGTTGCCGCCCGCGCCGGCCCGGTTGTCGACGATGACGGTCTGGCCCAGGCGCTCGGTCAGCTTCTGCGCGAGGATGCGGCCAAGCGCGTCGTTGGTGCCTCCGGGCGCCTGCGGGACGACCAGGGTCACCGGCTTGGCGGGCCATGCCTGGGCTCGCGCCGAGAGTGCGGTCGCGACCAGTGTGGCCACACAGAAGTCGCGTCGATGGATCGTCATGGTCCTGTCTCCTTCGTTGTCGTCATGCCGCCTCGCCGGCCTCGGCGAGCAGCTGCAAGGCACGCCGGTAGACCGGCTTGTCGACCATCAGCTCGGCCACCCGCACGGCACCCAAGCCTTGCCGGTCGGCCGTCTCGAACGCCGCGACGATGTCGCGCGCAGCGGCCACCTGGCTGGCCGATGGGGTGTAGCAGTCGTTGACCGCCTCGATGAACTTCGGGTGCACGATGACCGCGCCACGAAAGCCCAGGCCGCGGGCGCGTTCCAGCACGCGGCGAAAGTCGTCGACGTCGCCCAGCGCTGCGATGGACGCGACGAACCCGATTGGCTGGATGCAGGCGGCCCGCGCCGCGTGCAGCAGCATCAGGCTGGGCGCGAGCAGCAGGTCTTCGACCGGCAGGCCGCCCAGGTCAAGCGAGAAGTCTTCGCTGCCCAGCATCATGCCCATCACGCGCTGGTGGGCGGCGGCGATGTCATGCAGCCGAGGCAGCGCCGCCGCACTCTCGATCTGCAACAGCAGGCGCACGTGGCCCTGCACCATGCCGTGCTCGGCCTCCAGTGCGGCCACCGCGCAAGCGATCCACTGCACGTCGCGCGGGTGCTCCACCTTAGGCAGCACCAACAAGTCCAGGCCCGGTCGCACCGCGGCGCGCAGGTCATCCGCCAGTGTCAGCAGATCGCCGTTGACGCGCACGGCTGCGCGTTTGCCCGCCGCGGCCAGGCGCGGGTAGCGCGCCGGCAGGCCTTGTCGCGCGGCGGCCTTGCGCGACGGGTGGGTGCCGTCTTCCAGGTCCAGGATGACGGCGTCGCTGCCCTTGGCGCAGGCGCTGTCGAACAGCCGGTCGTCGGCCGCTGGCACGAACAGGAAGGATCGAAGCAGCGTGCGCATGCTCAAGACTCCCCGCCGGTCGCCAGCCAGCGCGCGTTGTCCTGGCCCAGCGCTGGCGCGGGGCGGCGGATGGGCGGGCGCACGCCGTCGATCTTGTAGGGCGCGGCATGCACCGGCACGCTGCGGCCATCGGGCGTGGGCTGCGGCACCAGCAGTTCGCGCTCGCCGAGGTAGGGGTGCTGCATGAGGTCGGCCACGTCGCACACCGGCCCGGCGGTGATGTCGCGTTCGGCAAAGAAGCGCAGCGCTTCGTCCAGCGTCAGGCGGCCGACATGGGCCTGGATCATCTCGTCCAGCGCATCGATGTGGCGCAGCCGCGCCTCGTGCGTCGCAAAGCGCGGGTCGGTCAGCGCATCGGCCTGGCCGATGCCCTCGAACAGGCGGGCGAGCGTGCCCTCCATGCCCGCCGACAGTGCCACCCAGCGCCCGTCTTGCGTGCGGTACACGTTGCGTGGGGCGTGCGTCGGCGAGCGGCTGCCCGAGCGCGGCACCACCTCGCCGGTCAGCGTGTACTCGGCCGCCTGCGGACCCAGCACCGAGAACAGCGGCTCGAAAAGCGACAGGTCCACCTCGCGCACGCGCGGCTCGGCCATGCTGCGCTGCTGGTGAAGCACCGCCAGCGCCAGCGCGGCGCCATAGAGGCCGGCCACGTTGTCAGCCATCGCGAAGGGCGGCAGCACCGGCGGCCGGTCGGCAAAGCCGTTCATCGACGCGAAGCCGCTCATCGCCTCGATCAGCGAACCGAAGCCGCCCTTGCCGGCGAACGGCCCCGTCTGCCCCCAGCCGGAGATGCGCACCGCCACGAGCCGCGGATTGAGCTCCTGCAGCACATCGCGCCCCAGTCCCATGCGCTCCAGCGTGCCCGGGCGGAAGTTCTCCACCAGGATGTCTGCCCGGCGCAGCAGGTCGTGCAGGGCCGACTTTCCCGCGGCCGAGCGCAGGTCCAGCTCGACGCTGTCCTTGTTGCGGCTGTAGGCCAGCCAGTAGGTGCTGACGCCTTGGCGCTGCCAGGCGCGCAGTTCATCGCCCTTGCGCGGTGCCTCGACCTTGATCACCGTGGCGCCAAGGTCGGCCAGCACGTGCGTGAGCATGTTGCCGGAGACCAGTCGCGACAGATCGACGACGACCACGTCGTCCAGCGGCAAGGGTGTCGTCGATGCGGATTCGGTCATGGGCGGCTCCAGAGATGACGGATTCTGTTGTACACACGGCTATCGCGGAAATACATTTACGGCCTACCAACTATCAGAGCTCACGATACTCATGGAACTGCGTCAGCTGCGCTATGTCGTCGGCATCAGCGAAGCCGGCAGCCTGCTGGCCGCGTCACGTTCGCTGCACGTCGTGCAGCCCGCGCTGAGCCACCAGGTCGCGCTGCTCGAACGCGAGCTGGGCGCGGCACTGTTCCTGCGCTCGCATCGCGGCATGGTCCTCACCGACGCGGGTCGCGCTTTCGTGGAACACGCCCGCGTGGTGCTGCAGGACGTGGAGCGGGTCCGCAGTTCGGTCCGCGAGGCCGGCGGTCAGATCTGCGGCCCGGTGGTGCTGGGTCTGCCGACGACGGTGGCGCTGGTGGCCACGCTGCCGATCCTCGCCGCGGTGCGGGCGCAGTACCCGGACGTGCAGTTGAAGCTCATCGAGAGCCACAGCGGCTTCCTCGGCGAATGGCTGCAGGCCGGCCGGCTGGATGCCGCCTTCCTGTTCGCCGGCGGCGAGCGGCCTGGGCTCACCGAGCGTCACCTGCTCGAGGAGCGCCTGGTCTTCGTCAGCCACCCCGATACCGCGCCGCGGTCGCAACGGATCGGGCTGCGCTCGCTCTGCCAACGGCCGCTGGTCCTGCCGGCCAAGGACCATGGCCTGCGGCGCATCGTCGACGACGCCTGCACGCGCTCTGGTCTGACACTCACGCTGGTGGCCGAAATCGATTCGCTGCCCAACATCAAGAAGGCGGTGGCCGCCGGCATGGCCGCCACCATCCTGTCGCCCGGCGCGGTGTCGGAAGAGGTCCAGGCCGGCCGTTTGGCGGTCGCCTCCATCCAGAACCCGGCGCTGCAGCGGCGGGTGGTGGCTTCACACTCGCTGACCCGGCCCCTCAGCCCGGCCGCAGTGGCGGTGCTGGGCGCCGCGGAGCAGGTGATCCACGAGATGGTGCGCAGCAAGGCATGGCCCGCACGATGGGTCGCCACTTGAACCCGGAGGAACCATGAGCACACCGCACCTCAACCTGGCACGCTTCGACTTCGTGTCCGTCCGCCTCGCCGTGGTGTGCGCGCGGGCGGGCAACCTCACCGAGGCGGCGCGCGAGTGCAATCTGGTGCTGCCCGCCGCCAGTCGCCGGTTGCGCGACCTGGAGCGCGCCCTTGGCGCCCAACTGTTCGAGCGCCACCCACGCGGCCTTAAGCCCACGGCGCTGGGCCGCGCGTTCACCAAGCGAGGCATGGCGATCCTGCACGAGTTGGACAACCTGCTGGTGGAACTTGCGGATACCACGAAGGGCGTGGTGCGCCACCTCCAGGTGTTCGCGAGCACCGCGGCGATCACGCAGTTCCTGCCGGCGCTGCTGGCCGAGTACGCCGACCTCCACCCCGAGGTTCAGGTGGAACTTGAAGAGCAAGTGTCGCAGCAGGTGGTGGCGGCCGTGCGCGAAGGCCGCGCCGAATTGGGCGTGTTCGTGAGCGGACCCGACCTGCGCGGGCTGGACGCGCGCGACTTCCGCAGCGACGAGCTCGTGCTGATCCTGCCGCCGGGCCACCGCCTCATCGGCAGAACGCCGCTGCCCTTTGCCGACGCGCTGGACGAGCCCTGGATTAGCCTGAACGCCGGCGCCGCATTGCTGGAGTCCCAGCAGCGGGCAGCGATGGCCGCAGGCCGCACGCTGAAGCTGCGCATGCAGGTGCGCAGCTTCGATGCGGTCGGCCACATGGTGGCTGCCGGACTCGGCGTGGCCCTGCTGCCGAAGGAAGCTGCGCTTCCGATCGTGAAGGCCATGAAGCTGCACTGGCGGCCGCTGGCAGACGCCTGGGTGCACCGCCAGCTGCAGGTGGTGGTGCGGCCCGACGCCGACGAGACGGTGCGGGCCGTCAGGGATTTCCTGGTGTCGGTTTCGCAGAATGCGAAGTCCAGGCGATCCAGAAGCTAATGGACCCCAGGCGGCCAGAGCCGGACACTGGCTGCCATGACGACGCCACACCCCGCAGCCCTTGCCGGACTCAAGGTCCTGGAACTCGGGCAACTCATCGCAGGCCCCTTTGCCGCGAAGACGCTGGCGGACTTCGGCGCCGAGGTGGTGAAGATCGAGCCGCCCGGAGCCGGCGACCCGCTGCGCAAGTGGCGCCTGCTAAAGGACGGCACGTCGGTGTGGTGGCAGGTGCAGTCGCGTAACAAGCGTTCCCTGGCACTGGACCTGCGCACGCCCGAGGGCCAGGAGGTGGTACGCCGCCTCGCGTCCGAAGCCGACGTGCTGATCGAGAATTTCCGCCCTGGCGCCATGGAAGGCTGGAACCTCGCGCCCGATGAGCTGCTCGCGGCCAACCCGCGCCTGATCGTGCTGCGCATCAGCGGTTACGGCCAGACCGGGCCCTATCGCAACCGGCCGGGATTCGGCGTGGTGGCCGAGGCCATGGGCGGACTGCGACACCTCACCGCCGAGCCAGGCCGCGTGCCGGTGCGTGTCGGCGTGAGCATCGGCGACACGCTGGCCGCGCTGCACGGCGTGATCGGCATCCTGCTCGCGTTGCAGCACCGCCATGCAAGCGGGCGCGGCCAGGTCATCGACGTGGCCCTCTACGAGGCCGTCTTCAACTGCATGGAGAGCCTGCTTCCCGAGTACAGCGCCTTCGGTGCGGTGCGCGAGGCCGCCGGCAGTGCCTTGCCCGGCATCGCACCGACGAACGCCTACCGCTGCCGGGACGGGGGTTATGCGCTCATCGCCGGCAACGGCGACAGCATCTTCCGCCGGCTGATGTCGCTGATCGGCCGCGACGACCTGGGCCAGGACCCGGCGCTGGCCGACAACGCCGGCCGCGTGGCCCGCGTGGCGGAGCTCGATGCTGCCATCGGCACCTGGACGGCTGTGCGCACGGTCGACGAGGTGCTGGCTGCGCTGGACGGCGCATCGGTCCCGGCCGGGCGCATCTACACCGTGGCCGACATCGCCGCCGATCCGCACTACCAGGCGCGCGGCATGATCGACCAGGTGACGATGGACGACGGCAGCGCGCTGTCGGTGCCGGGCATCTGCCCGAAGCTGTCGGCCACGCCCGGCCGCCACCGCCGCAACGCGCCCGCACTGGGCCAGGACTCCGGCGCGGTGCTGCGCGAGATCGGCCTCACCGACACCCAGATCGCCGCGCTGCGCGAACGCGGCATCGTCGCCTAGGGAGCGCTATGGAACGCATCCACTTCAACGAGGTCGTCACCCGTGACGGCTTCCAGAACGAACCGGCCTTCGTGCCCACCGACGCCAAGGTGGCGCTGATCGACGAGTTGTCGGCCTGCGGCTACGCCAAGATCGAGGTCACCTCGTTCACGTCGGCGAAGGCGATCCCGATGCTGCGCGACGCCGAGGAGGTGATGGGCCGCATCCGCCGAGTACCGGGCGTCGAGACCACGGTGCTGGTGCCCAATGTTCGTGGCGCCGAGCGCGCGCTGGAGAGCCGGGCGGACGAGTTGAACCTCGTGATGTCGACCTCGGAGACGCACAACCTGGCCAACCTGCGCATGCCGCGCGAGAAGAGCTTCGGGGGGCTGCGCGAGGTCATCGACATGGCCCGCGGCAAGGTGCCGGTGAACGTTTCGCTGTCGTGCTGCTTCGGCTGCCCGATGGAAGGTGACGTGCCCGAGGCCGAGGTGCTGCGCTGGGCCGATCGCTTCGCCGAACTCGGCGTGCGCGGGCTGACGATCTGCGACACCACCGGCATGGCGCATCCGACCCAGGTGACGCGCCTGACCCGGGCGCTGCAGCAGCGATTCGGCAACCTGCAGCTGACGCTGCACTTCCACAACACACGCGGCATGGGGCTGGCCAACGTGCTGGCTTCGGTGAACGAAGGCATCACGCGCTTCGACGGGTCGCTCGGTGGCCTCGGCGGCTGCCCGTATGCGCCCGGCGCCACCGGCAACATCTGCAGCGAAGACGCGATCCACATGCTGCAGGCGATGGGCTACGACACCGGCATCGACCTGCCCCGCCTACTGGCCGTTGCACGCAGCCTGCCCGCCATCGTCGGTCACGACGTGCCTGGCCAGGTCGCCAAGGCCGGGTTCATCACCGACCTGCATCCCGCCCCGTCCTACGTCGCCGAACTGCGAGTCTCAGCCTCATGATCGACCACCTCGACCACCTCGTTCTGACCACCGCTCGCCGGGAGGCTTGCGTGGACTTCTACACCCGCGTGCTGGGCATGCAGCTCGAAAGCTTCATCGGCGGCACGCCGCCGGTCGAGCGCTTTGCCTTCAAGTTCGGCCATCAGAAGATCAACCTGCACGTGCAGGGATCGGAATTCGAGCCCAAGGCGCATCTGCCGGTGCCCGGCGCGCTGGACCTGTGCTTCATCGCGTCCATTCCGCTTGACCAGGTGATCGCAAGGCTCCAGGCGGCCAGCTGGCCCATCGTCGAAGGGCCGGTGATGCGCACCGGCGCCACACAGAAGATCCGCTCCGTCTACGTGCGTGACCCTGACTTCAACCTGATCGAGATATCCGAGCTGGCCTGACCGGCCGGCGACCCTCGCACCACCACCCCGACGGCCTGCGCCAGGGACCTTTCGGGTCCCAGGCCAAGCCGCTGCATTGCCCAACGAAGGAGACATCATGCGAATTCACCGGCTCGTTCTTTGCGCCACGTTGGCGCTCGTCGCCCACGCCGCCTCGGCCCAGGCCTGGCCCGAGAAGCCGATCACCATGGTCGTGCCCAGCGCACCCGGCGGCTCCACCGATTTCGCCGCGCGCCTGATCGGGGAAGCCCTGGGCAAGGCGCTCGGCCAGCCGATCGTCGTCGACAACAAGGCCGGCGCCGCGGGCAATCTGGGCACCGAGGCGGTGGCGCGCGCCAAGCCAGACGGATACACGCTGCTGATGCAGTACTCCGGCTACCACGTCGGCAACCCGGCGCTCTTCAAGCAGATCAAGTGGAACCCGACGAAGGACTTCGTGCCGGTGGCGTTGGTGATGCGGGCGCCGCACGTCATTGCGGTATCGGGATCGAACCCCGCGCACAACCTGCAGGAGTTCATCGCCTGGGGCAAGAAGAACGGCCGCGGCGTCTTCTATGCGTCGTCGGGCAACGGCTCGATCCAGCACATCGCCGGCGAGCTGTTCGAGCAGCAGGCGAAGGTACAGACGACGCACGTGCCCTACAAGGGCGCCGGGCCCGCCGTGAACGATCTCCTGGGCGGACAGGTCGACATGTTCGTCACCACGCCCCCCTCGGTGATCGGCCACGTGACCAGCGGCAAGCTCAAGGCCTTCGCCTACACCGGCAAGCAGCGCCATCCCTCGATGCCCAACGCGCCGACTTCGGCCGAGGCGGGTCTGTCGGGCTATGAGGTCGAGTCGTGGTTTGCGGTGTTCGCGCCGGCGGGGACCCCGGCCCCCGTGGTTACGCGCCTGACCAGAGAGATCAAGACCATCGTCGAGAGCGAGAACTACAAGACGAAGATGAACGACCAGGGCGCCTTCGCCGTCTACATGGACCCGACCGCGCTGGGCCAGTTCGTCCAGAGCGAGCTCGCGCTGTGGGCCGGAATCATCAAGTCCAAGAACATCACGGCCGACTGACGGCGCCGGGGATCCACCATGAAGATCGGATTCATCGGCCTAGGGCAGATGGGCAAGCCCATGGCCCTGAACCTCCTGAAGAGCGGCGCTGCGGTGTACGTGCACTCGGCCGACCGCTCGACCTACGCGGCGATGCAGCAGGCCGGCGCGATGCCGGTGGACCAAGCGGCAGACCTGGGAGACGCCGACGTCGTGTTTCTCTGTCTGCCTCACGGCGACGTGGTGCGCGATGTGCTGTTCGGCGCCGGTGGGCTGGCAGCGCGGCTGCGTCCCGGCCAGGTCGTCGTTGACACCAGCACCATTGCCTACGGCACCACTGTGGAGGTGGCCGAAGCGTTGCGAAAGTCGGGCATCGACTTCGTGGACGCACCGGTCTCGGGCATGGAAGCTCGCGCCGTCGACGGCACGCTCACGGTGATGTGTGGCGGCGAGCGCGCAGTCTTCGAACGGATCGAACCATTGCTCAGGCACATGGGCAACCAGATCCTCTTCATGGGCCCGGCGGGAAGCGGCCAGCTCACGAAGCTGATCAACCAGCTGCTGTTCGACATCAACTGCGCCGGCCTTGCCGAGATCCTGCCGATGGCGGTGAAGATGGGCCTGGACCCCGCGCAGGTGGCCACGGTGGTCAACAGCGGCACGGGTCGCAGCTATGCCTCCGAGTTCTTCGTGCCGCGCATGCTCAAGGACAGCTTCTCGTCGGGCTACCCGATGAAGCATGCCTACAAGGACCTGGTCAGCGCGGCCGAACTGGGCGCGCGGCTGTGCATGCCGATGCCCGTGCTCGCAGCAGCGACTGCCACGTACCAGACGGCCCTGCTCAAGGGCCACGGCGACCGCGACAAGGGCGCCATGGTCCTGCCGTTCGAAGAACTGCTGGGCGTGAAGTTTCGAAGCCCGGATGCCTGACCCAGGAGACACGCATGTCCGCACCGCATGAACCCCTTGGCCTGGACAACGGCCTCACCAACTACGGCGACCGCGACTTCGCGCGCTATCTGCGGCGGTCGATGGCCCACTCGATGGGCGTTTCCGATGAGCTGCTCTCCAAGCCGATCGTCGGCATCGCGACCTCGCCCAGTCAGTTCAACAACTGCCACCGCTACATGCCGGAGCTGGCCGAGGCCGTCGCGCGCGGCGTACTGGCCGCCGGTGGCCTGCCGCGGGAGTTTCCGACCATCTCTCTGGGCGAGGTCTTCCTCAACCCGACCAGCATGGTGTTCCGCAACCTGATGTCGATGGACGTGGAGGAGATGATCCGCGGCCAGCCGATGGATGCGGTGGTGCTGATCGGCGGATGCGACAAGACCGTGCCGGCCCAGCTGATGGGCGCGGCATCTGCCGGCCGCCCGGCGATCCAACTCGTCACCGGCCCGATGATGACGGGGCGCCACAAGGGCGAGCGGCTGGGCGCCTGCACCGACTGCCGCCGCTTCTGGGGCAAGTTCCGCGCGGGCGAGATCGACCGCGTGGAGATCAAGCAGGTCGAGACTCGCCTGGCCACCACCGCGGGCACCTGCGCGGTGATGGGAACAGCAAGCACCATGGCCTGCATCACCGAGGCGCTGGGCATGTCGCTGCCGGGCACCGCAGCCATCCCCGCCGTGGACTCGCAGCGGCTCGTCGCGGCGGAAGAGACCGGCAAGGCTGCGGTGCGCCTGGCCCGCCACCCGATCACGCCGGACCAGGTCATCACCAGCCAGTCCGTCGAGAACGCCTTCCGATTGCTCATGTCGCTGGGCGGCTCGACGAATGCCATCGTGCATCTCACGGCCGTGGCCGGTCGCCTGGGCATCCGCATTTCGCCCGACCGCCTTAACCAGATCTCCGACGAGACGCCCGTGCTGGTGGACCTGAAGCCCGTGGGCGAGGGCTACATGGAAGACTTCCATGCCGCCGGCGGCGTGGGTGCGGTGCTGCGCGAGTTGAAGCCGTTGCTTCACCTGGACTGCCTGACGATCGACGGCACCACGCTGCGCCAGCGCCTGGAAACCCCCGCTGGCTGGGTGGACCGCAAGGTGATCCGCAGCTTCGAGCAGCCGATCTCTCCGGTCGGCGGGCTGATCGCTCTCTCGGGCACGCTGGCTCCACACGGTGCGATCTTCAAGCGCGCCGCGGCCACGCCGGCACTGTTTGAGGTCGAGGGGCGCGCCGTGGTCTTCGAGGGCCTGGAGGACATGGCCGCGCGCATCGACTCGCCCGACCTCGACGTCAACGCCGACGACATCCTTGTCCTGAAGAACGCCGGTCCCCATGGCGCCGGCATGCCCGAAGCGGGCTACCTGCCGATCCCATCGAAGCTGGCCCGCGCCGGCGTGAAAGACATGGTGCGGATCTCCGACGCGCGCATGAGCGGCACGGCCTACGGCACCATCGTGCTGCACGTCGCGCCCGAAGCCGCCGTGGGTGGCCCGCTTGCAACCGTGCGCAGCGGCGACCGCATCCGCCTCTCGGTCGCGAACAAGCGCATCGACCTGCTGGTCGACGAGGCCGAGATCCAGCGCCGCCTGGCGCAATGGTCGCCGCCGCCAAAGCCAGAGCGGGGCTATGCCGCGCTGTACCGCAACACCGTGCTGCAGGCCCCAGAGGGCTGCGACCTCGACTTCCTGGTCGGACGCGCCAAGGCGCCCGCCTCCACCTGAACGAACGGATCCCGCCATGAACCTCTTCACCAAGCTGTCCCAGCGCGCTGCCGAAGGCCGCCCCATCCGCGTCGGCCTGATCGGCGCCGGCAAGTTCGGCTCGATGTACCTGGCCCAGGTGCCGCGCATTCCCGGCGTGCACCTGGTCGGCATCGCCGACCTCTCGCCCGCTAACGCCCGCGCCAACCTCGAGCGTGTGGGCTGGAGCCCGGCGCGCACCGATGCCGCGTCGCTGGACGATGCGCTGCGGCGCGGCAACACCCACGTGGGCGACGACTGGCAGGCGCTCGTGTCGCACCCGCAGGTGGAGATCGTCGTCGAGTGCACCGGCAACCCGATCGCCGCTGTCGATCACTGCCTGGCGGCCTTCGCGCAGGGCAAGCACGTGGTCAACGTGACGGTGGAGGCAGACGCCTTCTGCGGCCCGCTGCTGGCGCGCAAGGCACGTGATGCCGGCGTCATCTACTCGCTGGCCTACGGCGACCAGCCGGCCCTGGCCTGCGACCTGGTCGACTGGGCGCGCACCTGCGGCTTCCCGATCGTGGCGGCCGGGCGCGGCCACAAGTGGCTGCCCAAGTTCCGCGAGTCGACGCCTGACACGGTGTGGGACCACTGGGGCGTCACGGCCGAGCAGGCCAAGCTGGGTGGCATGAACCCGAAGATGTTCAACGCGTTCCTCGATGGCTCCAAGCCGGCGATCGAGAGCACCGCCATCGCCAACGCCACGGGGCTGGAAGCACCTGACGACGGCCTCGCGTTCCCGCCAGGTTCGGTCAACGACATTCCCGCGCTGATGCGTCTGAAGAACGAAGGCGGCCACCTCACGAAGAAGGGCGTGGTCGAGGTCATCTCCTCACTCAACCCCGATGGCTCGTCGGTGGGCTACGACATCCGCAAGGGCGTGTGGGTCTGCATCGAGGCCGACACCGACTACATCAAGCGCTGCTTCCAGGAGTACCAGGTCGTGACCGACCCGGGCGGCCGCAACATGGTCGCCTACAAGAAGTGGCACCTGATCGGCCTGGAGCTGGGCGTGTCGGTGGCGTCGATCGGCCTGCGCGGCGAACCCACAGGCGTGCCCAGCCACTTCAATGCGGACGTCATCGCCACGGCCAAGCGCGACCTGAAGCCCGGCGAGATGCTCGACGGCGAAGGCGGCTACACCGTCTTCGGCAAGCTGTTCCCGGCCCGCCGTTCGCTTGCCCTGGGCAGCCTGCCGCTCGGCCTGGCACACCACCTCAAGCTGGTGCGCCCGGTCCTCAAGGACCAGTCGCTGACATGGGACGACGTGCAGATCGACCCCGCGCTGCCCGCGTACCGTGTGCGCCGCGAGATGGAAGCGTTGTTCGCCGTCTGACAGGCCGTGACTACAGGAGACAAGCCATGAAGACCTTGCTGGAGCGGCTGGCGATGCTGGCCGTCACCGCGGCGCTCGTCGCGTGCGCGAATGCACCGGCCGAGCGCTCCTTGAGCGAGCCAGTCGCCACCGCTGGCGGCCTCGTGTCCGGCGATGGACAGGACGTTCGCGCCTTCCGCGGCATCCCCTACGCTGCGGCACCAGTCGGGCCGCTGCGCTGGCGCCCCCCGCAGCCGGCGCCGGCCTGGACCGGTGTGCGCGACGGAAGCAAGTTCGGGCCCGACTGCATGCAGCCGCCGGAGTACCCGGAACTGCGTGGCAGCGGCATGAGCGAAGACTGCCTGTCCATCAACGTCTGGACGCCCGCACGCACGAACCGCGAGCGCCTGCCGGTGATGGTGTGGGTATACGGTGGCGGCTTCACCTATGGCTCGGGCTCGCATCCCAGCTACGACGGCGAAGCGCTGGCACGGCGTGGCATCGTCGTCGTGACCTTCAACTACCGCATGGGCCTGTTCGGCTACCTGGCGCACCCGCAGCTGTCGGCCGAGTCGTCGACACGAAGCTCGGGCAACTATGCGTTGATGGACCAGCTGGCAGCGCTGCGCTGGGTCCAACGCAACATCGGTGCCTTCGGCGGTGATGCCGCCCGCGTCACCGTGGCCGGGCAGTCGGCGGGTGCGATGTCGATCAGCGCGATGCTGATCTCCGGTCGCGCTGAAGGCTTGTTCCAGCAGGCCATTCTGCAAAGCGTGGGGGTGATGCGGCCGATGAGTGACCTGGCCTCGTCCGAGGCCTTCGGCACGACTGTCGGCCCAGACATCGCCCGGCTGCGGGCCACGCCTGCCGCCGATCTGGTGCAGCGGCTCAAGGCGGTGACACCACCCGGTCGCGAGGTGACCAGTTCCCGCGGTATCGGTGTCATCGTCGATGGCGACGTGGTGCCGCGCGACGATCGCGTGGCCTATGCCCAGGGCCGCTACCTGAGGGTGCCGATGATCGTCGGTACCGTGGCCAACGAAGGCGGTGGCGTGGCGCGCACGCTGGGCGTGAAGACGACGGCTGACCTGCGCGGCTACGTCGCACGCAACTTCCCCGGCAACGAGGCGCGCGCTCAGGCGGCCTATGAGGCAGCCAGCGACGCCGATGTGATGCGCGTGCTGTCCGACCTGGTGTCGGACACGCAGTACCAGTACGGCACCCGCGAGATGCTGCGCGTCGCCGCCCCGCGCGAGCCGCGGCTGTGGCGCTACGTCTTCAGCCAGCGACGCAACGGCGACGCCGCCGCGCCGATCCATGGCGCCGAGCTGCAGTACCCGTTCGACAACCTGCGCGCGCCGCATCGCGGCCGCCCGCGGCCTTTCGATGCCACTGACGCGAATCTGGCTCGACAGATGGCCGACACGTGGGCCCGCTTCGTGAAGACCGGAGACCCCAATGGCGGCGGCTTGCCGGTGTGGCCCCGCTATGCCACCGACGCCGAGAGCTACCTGGAGCTCGGCACCCCGTTGCGCACCGGCCAGCTCGGCGCCGAACCGCGCCTGGACCTGATCCGCGACCACTACCTCCACAGAGCCGGCCAGACCGCGCCGCTGCAGGCGAACGCCCGATGAACATCGTCTTTCTCGACCGAGACACCCTGTCGCCGCAGACCCGGCTGCGCCCGCCGGGTTTTGCGCACAGCCTGGTGTGCCACGGCGGCACGGCACCCCATCAGATTGCCGAACGCATCGCCGATGCCGACATCGTGCTGGTCAACAAGGTGCGCCTCGACGCACCGGCCATCGCCTCAGCCCGGCGCTTGAAGTTGATCGCTGTGGCGGCCACCGGCACCGACAACATCGACCTGGCCGCCTGCCGGTCGCGCGGCATCACCGTGAGCAACATCCGCAACTACGCCGTGAACACGGTGCCGGAGCACACCTTCGCGCTGATCTTCGCGCTGCGGCGGAGCATCTGCGCCTACCGGGATGCCGTCCGCGCCGGGCGCTGGCAGGCCTCCGGCCAGTTCTGCTTCTTCGACCATCCGATCCGTGACCTGGCCGGCTCGACACTCGGCGTGATCGGTGACGGGGTGCTCGGACAAGCCGTGGCCAACCTGGGCCGGGCCCTCGGCATGCGCGTTCTGATGTCGGCGTTCAAGGGGCGCGACGATATGGGGATGCTGTACACGCCATTTGCTCGCATGCTGGCGGAGTCCGACGTGATCACGCTGCACTGCCCGCTGCTGCCCGAGACACGGCACATGATCGGCGCCGCGGAGTTCGCGGCCATGGCCCGCAAGCCGCTGCTGATCAACACCGCGCGCGGCGGCCTGGTCGACGAGTCTGCCGTGGGGCCGGCGCTGGAGGCAGGACAGATCTCCGGTGCAGGATTCGACGTGGTGGCCGGCGAACCGCCAGCGCCGGGGCATCCGTTTATGACGCTGCAGCACCGGCCGGACTTCATCCTCACGCCTCACGTGGCTTGGGCGAGCGACGAAGCGGTGCAGGCTCTGGCGGACCAGTTGATCGCCAACGTCGAGGCGTTCGAGCAGGGCTGCCCCCGGAACGTGGTGACGGGCTGAGCCTGTGGTCGTGAACCACGCGCTTGCCGATCCGCGACGCTTCCTGCGTGGGCTGTTCGAAGCTGCCGTCGACCGGGCACTGCCCTCGCGGGTGCTGCCCGCCTTCCTCCCGACGCCACCCAAGGGCCGAACCGTGGTGATCGGGGCAGGCAAGGCTGCGGCGGCGATGGCGCAGGCTGTCGAGGCCGCATGGCCTTCCGACGCGTCGCTGGGTGGTGTGGTGGTCACACGGTACGGGCACATTCCCCCGCGCGCAATCGGACTGCCGCACCGGATTGAGGTGCTCGAGGCTGCCCACCCCGTGCCGGACCAAGCCGGGGTGCGTGCCGCGCAGCGCATGCTGGCGGCCCTGTCCTCGCTGACACCGGACGATCTGGTGCTGTGCCTGATGTCGGGCGGAGCCTCAGCCTTGCTGACGCTCCCCGTCGCCGGACTTGATCTCGCGCTCAAGCAGAAGATCAACCGGCAACTCCTGGCCAGCGGCGCGCCGATCGGTGAGATGAACTGCGTGCGCAAGCACCTGTCGGCCATCAAGGGAGGCCAGCTCGCCCGGGCCTGCCGGCCGGCTCGCTTGGTGACACTGGCTATCAGCGACGTGCCAGGGGATGACCTCGCGGTCATCGGCAGTGGGCCCAGCGTGCCTGATCCGACCACCTGCCGCGAGGCGCTGGACATCCTGCAACGTCACCGCATCGATCTACCGGAGCCGCTGCGCCGTGCGTTGGCCGACGGCCTGCTGGAGACCGCGAAGCCGGGGGAGGACTGCTTCGCACGGGCCGAGGCGCACGTCATCGCTGCCCCGTGGGCATCGCTCGAAGCCGCGGCAGAAGCAGCGAGGGCGCAGGGTATCCGCGCCTACATCCTGGGCGACGCCCTGGAAGGCGAGTCGCGCGATCTCGCCTGCGCCCTCGGGCCCATGGCGCTGGCCGTGGCGCACCGCGGCCAGCCCTTCGAAGCGCCATGCGTCCTGCTGTCGGGCGGCGAGACCACCGTGACCTTCTCGAACGACGACCGACCCATCCGCCCCGGTCGTGGCGGGCGCGCCGGCGAGTTCTGCATGGGTCTGGCCCATGCCCTTCAAGGACATTCTTCGATCTGGGCGCTCGCCGCGGATACAGACGGCATCGACGGCATCGAGGACAACGCCGGCGCGATCGTCGCACCTGACACCCTCGAACGGGCCCGACTCGCCGGCCTCGACATGCTCGACTGCCTGGATCGTCACGATGCCTACGGGTTCTTCAGCGAACTGAACGACCTGGTGTGCACCGGTCCAACCTTCACGAACGTGAACGACTTTCGAGCGATCCTAGTCTGCTGAGGGGCCGTTTAAGCATGAACGCAGCCCGAAGAGCGCCACCCGACAGTGTTGACATAGACATGGCGGGACTCGGTCTCCCTGCTGCGGATGTCTGCTCTTCAAGCGACCACACTTCAGCAATGGGTCGTGCACGGCCGGCCACCTCGGCGGCACGGGTGTCTGGTCGTTGGTGGACAGCGGGTCTCGGCGCCTGACGCGGAGTGCATAGGTGCACAGCTTCTGCAATGCGCCAGCAGGGCCTCTCTGGATCCTCCATGGCTAGGGGCTCAAGAGAGGCCCCTGAACTACAGCTCAGGGGCGAGGGAATCGGACTCAGCGCACCGGCAGACCGCCGACGGCTGCCAGTTGCCAGCCGCGCAGGTCGGGGAACCTGTCGGCGAAGTCGAAGATCAGGTTGCGCCGCTCTTTGGACAGTGCCACTCGCGCGAACCATTCGCTATACCGCTGCTCGCGCTCGATCGGGAGATCTAACTCCGTCGCGTGGACCGCGAGCGGGTGCGCCTCGGCTACGCGAATGGACGGGTACCAGGAGCCGCACGCCGGCTGCGCGCCGTCTTCGATGAGGCGGCGAATCCGCCGGACGTACGCCTCCGGTGAGCAGTCCCGCGAGCCCGGCTTGAGGGAGCCACCCTCGCAGGCGCCGGCAAAGTAGACGGCTTGCTTGAGCACCTGCTCCGCGCTGCCGAGCATGCAGACCTCCCAACTCCGGGCGCGCTTGCCCGTCACGGCATCGCGGAGGTTGTTGTCGCCCCCTTCGATCGCAACGACGAAGCGGTCGACGCCGCCTGTGTCTGGACCAGCGGTCAGCCTCCAACTGACCCATTGGTATTCGATGCGGTACGACATGTCAGGTCTCCGCGCATGCGAACAACGAGGCCTGCCCGGGCCGGCCGGTGGTGGTCTTGCGCAGCTCGATGCAGGCGCGCCAATCCGCGGGCTCACGCCTGAGCACGGTGCAGATCATTGAGGCGCCGTAGTAGGCGTCACGAGCCGCACCTGGCCTGGCCATGTCGAGCTCAAGGGTAAAGGCACCATCGCCCGTCAGGTCCAGCTGCTTGGCGTACCTGGCCTGAAAGGCGGCGAAGGTCCCGAACGGGCAACAGGTCCACGAGGACTTCGCGCTGGCCATGGCAGCCAGCGGTGCCTGCAGAACTGCGACGACCCGGATGCCATGCTCCTCCGCGGCGGACTCCGCTGAGACCGAGGCCGCGATGGCGTCGCGCCAGAGCCCGAGGTAGCGCTCGGGCTTCGTCGGTTGGCCTCCGACCAGCAGTGTCTGATCGACCGTGCGTTGGGCGCGGTCGCTGCAAAGCGCAGAGAACACCTCGTACTGAGCCATGTAGTTGATGCCCTGCGGGTCGGGACGCAACAGTGACGGCGTCTTCACGCCCTCCACCAGATCCAGTGCGATCGGCAGATAGGACCGAGCACCGTAGAAGGTGGCGTCGTCGGGCAAGTGGATGACCAGCCGGCCGACTTCGTCGACGGCCGGAGTGGTGTGGGGATTCATCTGGTTCTCCTTGAAGAAGAGAAGAGGGCGCTGCCGCGTGCGGCAAGCGCCCTCTCAGGGATGGTTGACTGGCCGACTCAGTGGCCAGCAGGGGGACGCTTCACAGCGGATGGCTCGCCAGCATCTCGGAGAAGCTGGCGTTCGGTGGCAGGTTCGGCGGCGTCAGGGTGCCGAACTGCGGCGGCACCTCTTCGGGCTGTAGGCGCTGCTCTCGCACCGCCACGTCGTATGCCCGCTTGCGCTCGTACCAGGCGAGTTCGTACCGGGCGATCGAGTCCCACGAAGCCGGCGCCGAGCGCTCGACCTCGAAGGCGAACTCGACCGCCTCGTTGTTGGCGTCGTCGTACCGGATCGAGACCTCGCGGTAGTTGCCGAAGTCGTGCGGATGGGTGCGGCCGACGTAGGCCACCGGCAGGCCCTCCGGGACCGGGAACAGCCGATACAGCATGCGCCGGAAGACCTCGCACTCGCGCAGCGAGGCCTCGGTGTAGTCGGGACTTCCCACCTGGGCGCAGTTCTCCTCGCCCGGGACCGGGCCGATTTCGATGTATTGCATGAAGATGCTCCGAAGACGGCGCGCCATTGCGGCGCGCCGTGTGAAATGGATGGGGGTGCGGGCCGGGACGCCCGCACCATCAGTCGAGGGCGAGCGCCGCGCGGGCCTCGTCATCGGTGAGGAAGATGTCGCGCTCGCAGTCGTAGTACGCGTGCTCGCCCTGGGTGGTGTTCCACATGTAGAGCAACGTCCGACCGGTGCGCGTTCTCGTCGGCCGTTCGGTGCCGCCGCAGGCAGGAACCCAGTGGTCGCCCACGCTGTCGGTGAGCTCGGTCACAGCAGTCCACGCTCCGCCATCGAGGTCAGAGAACTGCCGTTGGCTGCGACGATGATGTGGTCGATGACCCGCACGTCGATCAGCAACAGCGCCTGGCGCAGCGCGCTCGTGAGCGCCTCGTCCGCCCGGCTCGGCTCCGTCTGCGACGAAGGATGCACGTGGCTCAGGCACACGGCCGCGGCGTTGAAGTGCAGCGCGCGCTTGACCACTTCCCGCGGATAGACCGAGGTCTGCGTCAGCGTGCCGGCGAACAGTTCTTCGACTTCGATGACGCGATGGCTCGCGTCGAGGAAGACCACGACGAAGGTCTCGCGCTCCGCGCCGGCGAAGTACATCCGCAGGAAGTCCTTCATGACCGTGGGTGAGTCGATCAGCGAGCGACCCCTGATCGCCTCGGCTGCGATGCGCGTGAGCAGTTCGTGAGCCGCGGCGAGCACGTGCCGCAGTCGCCCGTCGCGCGCGGTGGCGGGCGCCGGGAGGTAGGCCACGACGGCGTTGTCGGAGCAGACGAGCGGCTGTGCCGCTTCGCTGGACGGATTCAGCAGGATCGCTTCGAGTTGATCGCGATCCAGGAGGGTGAGATTCATGGTGTGGACCTCTTGATGGAAGAGGGAACACCGGCCCCCCGAGGGACAGTGATCCCTCGTGGGTTGAATGCGGCCTGGGCCGCGTGCGTGGTCAGACTTCGCGCAGGCGGGCGCCCGTGCCGAAGTCGATGCCGCTAATGCGGTAGTGGGTGTGGTTGTCCAGCGCGCGCACCGTGAGCGAATGCGGGGACGCGATCGAGACGACCTCGCAGGTTCCGAGGCGGCGCGTGGCCACCAGGTCACCGCGACCCAAGGCGCCTTCGCGCTTGAGCCGGACGAGGCGAATCACACCGGGAGGGATCCAGGGAGCCTCCTCAGGGAGGGCCTGAGTGGATGACATGGTGCGCTCCGTTGGATGAGGGCACCAGCCACCGGGCTGTTGCCCGGTTGGGGTGGATGGCACTGCCCGAAGGCAGCGCAGGGATTCTTGTGCGGGTCACGACCGCAAACGCCATCGCTTGCGCGATGGGCACCTCCTCGCGATGAGGACCGACCGATGGCCGGACAAGGTGCGAACAGTATGGCCATCGTGCGAGCGGCCTGCAACGGTTCGATTTCAGCGGCGCAGGTTCATTGGGCAGCTTTCGACCTTGAAGTGCGGGCCGCGCGCGAAAGCATGCCTGCATTCGGGCCGGGTCGACCCGCCGCGAACGGCATCGAAGGCGGATCGAAGGGAACCGAACGAGCGGCCTTCATGCGGCCGGGCTCGATACGGCATCCAGCGCGGCGAGGTCGCGGCCGGCGTCCGCGTGCGGAGACGCAGGCGCAAGCCGGTCGAGCGCAGAGCCTGGGGGCGCACCCTTGAGCGACGCCGATGACGCGGGAACATGGCTTCACGCTTCGAAGGAAGCGCACTTAGACAGAAGGAGTCCCAATGAACGACGCAACGACGCTGGACCGGCCGGTGCAGCCCACCCTCCAGGTGCGGCAGATCGTGCCGGGCCAGAACTACCGGGAGCACTACGACGCGAAGGCCCTTGCCGACCTGCGCGAGCAGGTGAAGGCGGCCGGCGGCATCAAGAGTCCGATCATGGTGCGACCGCATCCCAGCCGGGATGGAGTGTGGGAGATCGTCTACGGCCATCGCCGCTGGATGGTCGCCGGCGAGCAATACGGCGACACCTACGACATGCCGGTCACCATCGAGGACCTGAGCGATGCCGAGGCGCGGGCGCTCGGCATCATCGAGAACAAGGGGCGAGACAACCCGAGTGCCATCGAGGAAGCCAAGGGCGCCGCCGATCTGCTGCGGTTCAACGCTGGCGACAAGGAGAAGACCGCCAACCAGCTCGGCTGGAAGCCGCGCGAACTGGACAACCGGCTGCTTCTGCTGAACTGCGCGCCGGAGGTCCAGAAGGCCGTCATCGAGCGTCACCCGCACATCAGCATCGGACACGCGGAACTGCTGGCCGGCCTGCCGCAGGACCGCCAGGTGAAGGTGCTGGCCGGCATCCTGCAGCACAAGGTGCCGGTCGAGGTGTTGAAGAAGCAACTCGGCCAGTACGCCAAGCGGCTGTCCGAGGCCATCTTCGACACGGCGCAGTGCCTGGGCTGTCCGCACAACTCGGCGCAGCAGGCTGCCCTGTTCGACGCCTCCATCGGGGAGGGCTACTGCCAGCACCCGACCCACTACGACGAACTCACGATGGCAGCGTTGGAGGCGCGAGCCGAGCCGCTGCGCGAACGCTTCCAGGTGATCCGGTTCATCAAGCCGGAAGATGGCTTCGTGCCCCTCGCGGTAGCGGCGGATGGCCCCCTGGGCGTGGGCGCAGAGCAGATGGAGGCCTGCAAGGGCTGCGCGAACTTCGGGTGCAGCGTGTCGGCGATTCCGGGCCACTACGGCGAGGTCGCCGAGTCGCTGTGCTTCGATGCTGCGTGCAACAGCACCAAGGTGGCCGCGCGGCGCAAGGCCGAGCGGGCAGCGAGCAAGCCGAGCGCGCCGGCGAGGGACGCGGCCGGGGCTGGCGACGACAAGGCCAAGGGCGCCACGCCAGCGGTCTCGCCAGCCGAGAGTGCCAAGCCGCGCAACACTGTGCCGGGCAAGGTGGTGGCGCACCGTGTCGAGTTCTGGCGCAAGACGGTGGCGAACCAGCTGATGGTGCAGGGGGAGCGCAACCACCGCGCACTGACGGCCCTGGTGTTGGCCCGTGAGACGCGAGCCATCCATGCGGATCGGTACGCAGACGTGGCGGTGAAGTTGGCCGGCATCAAGAAGCCGAACCTGGGTGACGCTCCCCTGCGCAAGATGCTGGAGCAGGCCGACGCGGTGGACGCGAGCGCGCTGGAGGCGCTCGTCAAGGCGGTCACGGCGTCAGCCGCCTACGGCATCGACACTGAAGGCCTCGAGGCGTTGCTGAACTACCTCGAAGTCGACGAGGCGCGGCACTTCACGCTCAACGAGGCCTACCTGGCACTGCTGACGGTGAGCGAACTGGAGTCGCTCGCGGAGGAAGTCGGCCTGAAGAAGGCGATGGGCGAGCGCTACGCAAAGGCCAAGGCCAGCAAGCGAAGCGAGTTCATCCAGGCGCTGCTGGCGGTCGAGGGCTTCACCTACAAGGGCGCGGTGCCCAAGGCGATGCGCTACCCCCGGCGCAAGTTCAAACACGCCGAGCGCGCGGAGCCGGCCCGCGAGTCGAGCGCTGCTGCCGATGCGCCCGCGGAACGCCGAGAAGAGGCAGAGCCCGCGCACGCGGCGTGAGCCTCGACAAACGAGGGGTGACCCATAGGATCGATCCGAGGGTCATCCCTCTCGAACAAGGAGATTCAAGCGATGTTCAAGGAACTCTTCCCGCTGGCAGCACAGGGCGCGTTCAGCCTGCTGCTGTCGGCCGACGAGGCCAGCGGCCTCATGACCGTGGTGGTGGTGCCGAAGCACTCGGAGGGCGGCAAGGACGTCCCCGCGCTGGCGATGCCGCTCAAGCTCACGGCTGTCCCCGACGAACTGGATGCCGGCTTCGTGCAGGCCGTGCTCAGCTACGCGACCCATCGCGCCAGCCTGGACGAGCAGGTGGCCGCGACCAACGAAGTGATCGAAGCGGCGAAGGCCGTGGCGGTCAAGAAGGGTGCCGATGCCGTGACGAAGGCCGGCACCAAGCC
This sequence comes from Rubrivivax sp., assembly GCA_022843905.1. Lineage (GTDB taxonomy): Bacteria > Pseudomonadota > Gammaproteobacteria > Burkholderiales > Burkholderiaceae_C > Rubrivivax. The sequence continues at coordinate 9,613 of JALHMT010000053.1, read as the reverse complement.
AGCGCAGCGCGGCACAGCGCCCAAGGCAGCGGCCGGCGACGACGACGCAGACGATGAGCATGGTGGGGACGGCGCCGACGATGCGCCCGCAGCGCCAGCCGCGGTCGTGCCGGCCTCGGCTTCCTCTGCCGGACCGGGCGTGCCTGACCTCTTCGGTGCGTGAAGGGAGGCAACCATGTCCATCGTCGTTGCCGCTCTCGCCCGTTGCTTCAAGTACAACGGGATGACGCTGCCGGACATTCCCGGCATGAGCGTCGAACAGGTCAAGGAGGTCTACGCCGCGCAGTACCCCGAACTGCTGACGGCCGAGGCCCAGGTCGGTGAGGTCGTTCGTGGCGTCCAGGAAATCGCCTTCAAGCGCGCGGTCGGCACCAAGGGCTGAGGACGATCCGGTCGCGCACTATGCCGCGCGGCTGGACCGGTTCCTCGCGCAGCCTGGAGAGGGTGAGGCCGGAGCCCTTGAAGCCGCAATGGGCGAGACGAAACTGGCTTTCGTGAGCAGCATCGTCCACCAGTTCGCCGAAGACGTGCGCGGCCAGCCCCACGGGGATCGACAGGACCGCATGGTGGTACGCGGCGCGCTCCTTCCGCCACTGTTCTAGCCATGTTTCAGCTGCCCGTCGTTGACCCCTGCATCCCCTGCGCCCTGGTGCCACAGGCGTCCCGCCGTCGTGGGGCGCTGCTGGCCCGGACCCTGCTGCGCACCGGCATCGTCGATGCTGCCTTGATGCCGGCGCGGCAGGGGCCAGATCACCTCCGGAATTGCCAGACCGTGCTGGAGGGTTGGGTCCGCCGTGAACTCGGTGCGCTGCGCATGCTCCGGCCGTACTTCGCGATGAACCTGCGTGAGGCCGGCAGCGATGCCGGGCACGCTGTGGGGCCGTCGTGCACGATCGAGTGGGGCGGCGAGTCCTTCGGCGTGCGCTGCGTGGGGCCGGCACTGGAGTTCCTGGAGCGCCATCGGCCCAGGCTCGGCCGCACGGTGCTGCATGTGCTGGAGCGGCAGGCGTTTCGCACGTTGCCGATCTACACGCCCGCCATCGTCATGGAGTGCGCCAGCGATGTCTACTGGTACGGCGAGTCCGACGAGGACATGGCTCTGGAAGAGGCCTGCGGCGATGACGCCGACGCGCGTAAGGCCATGCGCGACAACATGGTGACGCGGGCGATGTTCGACAGCACGTTCCCGGGCTGGGCGCTCGGGGGTCGGTCGAGGCCAGTCGGCCGACGAGCCTTGCAGCGCATTGCCGAGTCCGAATCAGATCACCGCGTCGCCAACGTGATCGAGAGCCTGATGAGCGTGCTTGGCGTGGAGTTGCCCACCTACGACTGGTCCTTCCGCGAGGGGCGCTTCGTCGGCTTCTCGGGCGTCCTGGCCTGGGGCCGCGAGGACGAACTGACCGGTCGTGTGCTGGATGACTACGAGCAGATGGTCAGTGAGAGCGGCGACTACTTCGAGACCTGCTGCGACCTCACGATCGCTGTTGAGGATCACGAGACATTCGCCCGGTGGTTCGACGCCATGCGGCCGTGGTGCCGGGCGACACGGGCGCTGGACGGCTTGATCTGGCAACTGTGCGAGGGAGACTGGTCTTCGAAGTGATGACAGGCCGGAAACCCGGCGGCGGCCGAGTTCGGATGTCTTGTTGGAGGTCCACGATGCTGTTGAACAAGCCAAGGAGACTCGCTGCGCGGATCACAGCGATCCCGAACAAGCGGCTCCCCGTCGACTTCAAGGCGGCGGTTGCACTTCTCAAGCGGCCCTACTACCGCCTGGACGAGGCCGCCTACGAACTGGTGTGCCGGGTGGCAGGCGACAGCGATGTTCTCTTGTTCGACGGCAGGCAGGTGACATATGGGAATGCTGACGGTGGCCGGGCACTGATGCCGCTGTCGCGAGAGGTCTGACTAAAGCGGCACGGTCCGGTCGCCGGCAAATGGGTTGCGGGGTTTGACGAAGGGAAGGAATTCCAATGAGCGAGCATCAGCATGAGGTGAAGTTCAGCGTGGCTGAGGAAGGCCCCGCTGAGATGCATCTGCGGCGGGCGATCCTGGTCTACGCGAGCAAGGGCGGTGGAAGTTTCGCAACCGTGCACGACGTCTCCGCGAACCAGGGCGGAGGGGCGACGATCTTGCCCGGACGCCCGATGACGGCGTTCGCAGTGCTGCGCCTGGCCCGCAGCTTGATGAAGCGGCAGGACGGCGGCTTCATCCCGGACAGGTTGATCTTCCAGGATTCGGCTGCGATCGCGTGGTGGGTGCCTCCGGGCATGCGACGAATCTGGTTCCGGTGCCCCGAAGACCAACTCATCGCCGGCGAACGCTCCGAGGTCGTCAGCCATCCAGGTCTGGTGTTCTGCGTGACGACCGCGCGCAAGTGGTTTGTCTGGGCGGTCAAAGGGGCGGCGCGGCCGAAGGACAGCACGAGGTTGTTCCGTGCGCCGTATTTCAACGTCTGGGAGAGCGGCCAGATTTGCGTCGGCAACGTGGACCTGCCGGAGCGCGCGACGGCCGAGAAGCTCGACGAATGGACCAGCGCGTTCTTCGACAGCTGGTTCACGCATCCCAACGTGCACAGCAACCTTGTGCGCTACCGTGGCGGGGCCTACCGGTTCTGGCGCGACATGCTCGACGGCAAGCATGTCGTGTTTCCGGAGCGGACGCTGGTCGACCTCGACCGCACCCTGGGCGAGGCCTTGCAGTCCCGCGGAGCCAAGCATGACGGCTGACCCGCGCGACGCGGCCATCGGGGTCAGTTGCCCTGTGGTTGCCGTGCCCCGATTCGGCGCGCTGGAGCCGCACTCGAGCGGCCAGCGCATGCTGCTCGCCCGAAACGGCCTGTTCGTGCAGATCAAGACGCCCTGGCTCGATTGCACGACACGAGTCGCGGAGGTCGGCATGCACCTGCCATACGGGGCGGCGGCCGAGGCCATCACGTTCGCCTTCGGCGTCGTTCCCTTGGGATTGCTGGAGCGGTTCATTGCCGCCGCGCGCAGGACGATGCCCAACGAGGCGGCGGGCGCGCTGGTCTACGACGCGCGCAGCGGTGCTTTGCGCCTCGCCACGCATGAGGCCATCGAGGTCGGGCCCGGTCACGTGAGATACCGGATCGAAGAATTGGCCGCAGACGAGCTTGTCGCAATCGACCTTCACTCACACGGGAGGCTGGGTGCGTTCTGGTCGGGCGAAGACGATCGGGATGACCAGGGCGTGCGGGTCTGCGGTGTCTTCGGCAACCTGGACCGTGAGCGACCCACCGGGAGGTTCCGGCTCGCGCTGAATGGCCTGTTCCGGGAATTGCCTCATCCGTGGGCCGTCGAGCCGGACGGCGCACTGCCGGCACAGGAGAGGCGCCTCGACGCTGAACGCCGAGGCGCCGAAGACGCATCCGCCTTGCCCAGGGAGGACAAGCAAGGCGGATCGAATGCGCCCCTCATTGTGCACGGCGGCCCGTTGCAGAGCGGCCACCGCCGACGAGCTTGCCGATGGCGCGCGCGCCGGGGTTGAAGCGGACGCCTGGTCCACGATCATCTTCGGGAGAGGATCGGAATCGACATGGAACACTGCATCGGCCGAAGCCTGCTGAGCCAGCGGGTGAAGGTCCACCTGGTGGGCGTCGGGGGCAACGGTGCGCAGATGGCCAACTGTCTGGCTCGCCTGGACATCGCGATGCGGGCGCTCGGCCACCCCTACGGCCTGCATGTCACGGCGTTCGATGGCGACCGGGTGAGCGAGTCCAACGTCGGACGGCAGATCTACAGCCCGGCCGACGTGGGGCTGCACAAGGCAGTGGTGACGATTCACCGGCTGAACCACTACTTCGGCCTCGACTGGGACGCCGTGCCGCGGCACTACGACGCATCGCCGGCCACCGACCACGGAGGCGGTCCGAGCATCGTCATCAGCTGCGTGGACTCGGCGCGCTCTCGGCGTGACCTGCACAGGAACCTGTTCCAACGCGGATCGCGTGCCACCTACTGGCTCGACCTCGGCAACACCGAGAGCGGGGCACAGGTGGTGCTGGGTCAGCCCAAGCCCTATCCGCTGCCCGAACTGCAGGAGTGGGAACGGTTGCCTTGTGTCACCGAACTGTTCCCGCAACTGCTGGAGGAGCAGCAGGAGGACGACGCACCGTCCTGTTCGATGCGAATCTCGTTGCAGTCCCAAGGTCTGTTCGTCAACGACATGGCGGTGCGGTGGGCATCGCAGTTGCTCTACGAGTTGTTCCAGGGGCCGATCAGGCAGCACGGTGTGCTGGTCAACCTGTCGTCCAAGCGCTCAGGCCCCATCGACGTGAACCCGGCGGTGTGGAAGCGCTTCGGCATTCGACGACGCAAGCCCCGCGGCCGTCAGGCGGAGTAGCTCGCCGGGCGCTGCGGCGGCCGCAAAACGGGGGTGCTGCGTGCCGCCTTTCGGGTGGCGCGAACGACGCGAACCCGGCAGCATGACAAGGCCGTGTCGGCTCAATCGTTTGCAGGCAATCGGGCTGCGCAGGCCAGCCCTTGAAGGCGTCGAGCGCCGGCCAAGAATGAACCCATGCAATCGACGAAAGGGATCGTCATGGTGGAAGGTCAGTTGGTCAGCGCACTCCAGGTGCTTGGCTGGATCCTCACGCTGCTCGGGCAGGTCCAGGTGGCCCGCAAGCGTCGGGCAGGCTTCGTGATCTGGATCGTCGCCAACATCGTGCTGATCGGGTTGAGCGCGCGGGTTGGCCTGTGGTGGAGCATTGGGATGTATGCGACCAATATCGCCGTGTGCGCGTGGTCGTTCCGTGCCTGGGCGCAGGTGGACCAGGGCCATATGCGGACGCTGTTCGTGAACAGGCGAACCGCCTGGTAGCGAGCGGCTGAAACGCCGATGCAGCCGACCGAGGAACAGCAGCGCATCGTCGCCAGCGATGCGCGGTCGCTGGTCGTGGAGGCTGGGGCCGGTACGGCAAAGACGACGACGCTCGGCCTGTACGCCGGCGCGCGTCCGCGCAGCCGCATCCTCTATCTCGCCTTCAACAAGTCGATCCAGTTGGAAGCCGCGGCGCGCATGCCGCCGAACGTCACGTGCCGCACCACCCACTCCATCGCTTGGCGCAAGGCGGTCGAGTTCTTCGGCAGCGAGGCGCCGCAGCGGGTGGGCAAGACCTACGCGTCTTCGGTGGCGCGGACGTTCCGATGCGGGCCATTGGTGGCCACCGCTGCCTTGCAGGCGATCCAGAACTGGTGCGGCTCGCTGGACGCGCAGATCGATGCCTCGCACGTGCCGGCCGACATCGCCGAGCGCCTGGCCGATCCGGGAAACGTTGTCGAGGTTGCCAGGGCGACCTGGGGACGGATGTGCCGGACCGATGGTGGCGAGCTTCGCCTGCCCCATGACGGGTACCTCAAGCTCTTCCAGATGGACGAGCCGACGTTGCGAGGCCAGGATCTGGTGGCCGTGGACGAGGCCCAGGACCTCAACCTGTGCACCTACGACATCGTGCGGCGCCAGGGCGGCGGGCTGGTGCTGGTGGGCGACTCGGCGCAGCAGATCTTCGCCTTCCGCGGGTCGGCCAATGCCCTGGGGGTTCACGAGGCGGATCAGCGGCTGCAGCTCACGCGCAGCTTCCGCTTCGGGGAGGGTCTCGCGCAGGTGGCGAACGCCCTGCTGGGCCACTTCAAGCTCGACAACACGCTGCGCATCGTCGGGGCCGGCCGGGCGGCCACGCGCTTGTCGGTGGACACGAAGCGCTCCTTCGCGGTGCTGGCCAGGACGAACGCGGTCGTGTTCGAGGAAGCCATCTCGTTCCTGTCGAGCAATCGGCGCTACCACTTCGTGGGCGGGCCCGAGGGCTACCGGATGGAGAAGCTGCTCGACGCCTACCACCTGTGGGCGGGCAGTGGCGGGCTTGTCCGCGACCCCTACCTGCGCAGCTTCGGCAGCTTCGAGGACCTGCAGCAACTCGCAGAGGATGCCGCCGACCCTGAGCTCAGGCACCTGGTGCGCGTGGTCGAGGACTACGGCGGGCGCGTGCCGGCACTGGTGGAGCAGATCAGGTCCCGGCACGTGGCGCTCGACAAGGCCGCCTGGAGCGACTTCGACGGCTTGTTCTTCTCGACAGCGCACAAGGCGAAGGGCCTGGAGTTCGACCAGGTCTGGCTGGCCGACGATTTCATGCGGTTCTTCGAGGACGGCAGGGAGCTGACGGCCGACGAGGTGGATCAGGCGGACGTGAATCTGCTGTACGTCGCCCTGACCCGCGCGAAGGCGTCTGTTCGGCTGTGCGAGTCGTTCGACGAGTGGCTGAGCTATCGGCGCCTGCGCCCGCGTTGATCCCTTGAAGCGTCTTGCGTGGCTCGGATGATGGTCTTCGAGACCCCGAAGGACCGTCGATGTCGCAAGCACTGATCCGCCACCTCCGCCTGTTCTGCGCCAGTCCCAATGTGCCACCCGTTCGACAGCAGGACGGTGTGCTGGCGGTGGCCGGTGTGCTCGAGCGGGCCGGTCTGGCGAGGCTGCTGCTGGTGGACATGGAGCGCTGGGGCCGCAACCCGGGTGCCAGCGTGACCAACGCCGTCGACCAGCTGGCGCCGGCCGCACATCGCTACCTGATCGGCGGCTTCGGCATCGCGTTGGCTGACACGCAGATCGTCGAGCTGGACGGATCGGGGGCGTTCGATCTCGTGTGCGGTCTTGGTGATGGATGCGGCCTGTCGCATCGACCGCTATGCGGCGCGGATCGCGGTGTTCGGCATCGCAGTCGCGAAGCGTTCATTGCGGCGACCGGCGCGATGGGGCACGCGATGCTTCAGCGGGCCGAGGCGGTGGGCAAGGGCGAGTGGGCGGGGGTCGAGGGATGAGCCGGCAAGGTCAGTGCGAGACGTGCGTGCGCTGGTCGCGGCAAGGCGGCTCCATCCTGCCGGCGGTCGAAGGATGCGGCTGGCTCGCCGAGCAAGACGCACAGCCACTGTCCAGCGCGCTGGGAATGCTGCTGCCCGTGCTCGCGCAGCTCGCAGCCCGGGACCGGTGTTGCCCCGGGCATCTGGAGGCCAATGCGGATGACATGCCGGATGCGTACCTCGCGGCAGATCTGCGAAGGATGCCGTCCGGCGGGCAGGGGTTGAAGGCGCAGCACGCGATGCGATCCTGACCACAGGCAAGGAGAACACGACGTTGAACGCCGGAATCCTCAAGACGACTGCGGGTGCACCATGGTGACCAAGTCGCTTCGGCCCGTGACGCGCGAGACCAGCGCGGTGGTGCGAGACAAGGGCCCGCGCGCGGTGATCGTGACCGTGGTCGGCGGAGTGATCGAACTGCGGGCCAAGGGGCTGCGAAGTACCGAGACGCTTGATGTGGCATGGTGCTACACGGCCGCGGTGCGGCAGCGGCTCCAGTTGCAGCGGGTGGAACGCGCCAAGGGCCGCCGGCGCAAGTAGGGGAGCAGCGGTGAAGGTGTTGTCAAAGGGGTCGGGGACGAGGGCGGTGGCCGCGGTGCTCGCCTGTGCCGCGCTGCAGGTGGCAGCCCAGGCGCAAGGGCCCGGAGAGACCTTGACCGGTGTGGAAGCCAGGGCCGCCCAGCTCGGCCACGCGGCCGACGTCGTGATCACGGCGGTGTCGGACGGCGACACGGCGACGGCGGTCATCGAAGGCCGGCCGCTGCGGTTGCGGCTGGCCAGGATCGACGCACCGGAACATCGACAGGCCTGGGGGCAGCGAGCCGAGCAGTCGCTTCGTCAGCTCGTCTGGAAGAAGCAGGTCCACATCGAGTGGCGCGAGGTCGACCGCAACGGGCGGCCCATCGTCACGATGACCGTGGACGGCCTGGACGTCAGCGAAGAACAGGTTCGGCGCGGCATGGCCTGGGTCTATCGGGCGTACAGCAAGGACCCGCAGTTGCTCCGCCTCGAGGCCGACGCGCGCGAAGCCCGCCTCGGACTGTGGGCTGACGCCGCACCGCTGCCGCCCTGGGAGTGGCGCCGGATGAAGCGGGACGGCGAAGCGCTGCAGTGATGCACAGCGAGGAACGATGAGCCTGCAGCTGGATCACTGGCCAAGGCGGCGACGTGCCCCGACGGCCTACGCCATGCTGCGCAAGCGCTACTCAAGACAGGCGCTCCAACTCATGGGCTTTCAGCTCGACAGCCAAGGCCGGTTCGTCAAGCTGGGCGCCTGCCGGACGTTGCTGGCCGAGGCGAGCAGTCCGGACGGCATCAGCTGGCGGGTGCGGCCCTTCGTCCGCCACTGGCGCTGAGGGACCTGCAGAGACGACGATGCCCTGCAGATCGGGTGATCGTGCAGGGCATGTCGGGGTGCGCCGAACGGCGGCGTTACCGGTGCGGGAACAGACTGTGCGGCCTCGGGTGGAGTTGGCCGGCCCGCTCATGCAGGCGGCTGCGATACGCGAGGGCCAGGGCAGCGGCTCCCCACAGGTCGAGGACCACCCACGCGAGCGCGTAGGTGGCCAGGACGGGGTCATTGTTGAGCGCGCTTGCCAACGATGCCAGGAGGTCTTGCATGTCCCTGCTCCTCAGGCTCTTGCGAGCCCTGTTCCTCCTCGAGGCTGAGGAGGACGACGGCCAGGGTCTGCGCGACCAACCAGCCGACGATGACGACGGCCAGGTAGGCCACCGATTCCTTGGCGAAGCCAAGGTACGCATTGGCTGCAGCGAGCAGCCACGACGCCTTCTTCAACGCGTCGGCCGCGGACTTGCGTGCGTCCTTGTTGAAGAACATTGTCAGGCGGCGACGCCGCTCGCCCTTGGGCGGGTGTTTCGTCTTGCGAGTTGCCATACGACGGGTCCCTTCTTGTTGTGCGAGGAAGGCGCCGTCACCCCGACCGAGGGTAGGGTGCCCCGCTCGGGTTGATGAAGTCGCAGGCGTGTTGGCACCTGCTCGATGCGCGGCCTTGGGGAGGTCGCATCCGTGCCGGTCGCACGGAGTTCGGGATCGAGGCGCTCACCCCGCCTCGACGCTGAGACCGCCGGTGGGCGTTCGATGCACGAGGCATCGAACGGCCCACAGGTGGACGATCAGGCCGCGTCCCGCAGGGACGGCGAAGGGATGGTGAGCCAGGGCGCCAGGTAGACCTGGGTCTGGCTCGAATCGATGGCATGCACACGCTGGTGGCTTGCCAGATGCTCGAGCTTGAGCAGCAGCGCGTTCGCGTACTCGGCCGTGTTGGCCGTGCACTCCGCGAGGCTGTTGCGCACGAGCTGGATGTAGTGGTCGACCATCGGTGCCGGCGCCCGAGCGGCGTCGAGTTCGATGATCTGAAGGGCTTCGACGTTCATCGTCTTGGACATTCCTTAGGGATGCGCCTTCGCGAGACCCTTGACGGCGGCACTTCGCGTGCTAGACACGGAGGCAGGTTCGCGAGAGGACGAAGATGCTGAGGTTGGGCAATGCCATCAGGCTGACGCGCAAGGAGGCCGAGCGGCTCGAACGCATCACCGGTTTCCCGGTGGATGGCGTTCGAACGCTCGACGGCCTGGCGCTGTACGTTGCGCAGTGCAAGGCCTACTACGCCGAGGAGTCCCGTGAGTACGAGATCCTGGCGTGGCTCATCGACAACGAGGTGTCACGCTGCCTGGCCGCCGCGTGAGGCAGGAGCCTCGGGGGCAGCCGGCGCTTCCGGAGTCGC
>JALHMT010000052.1 GCA_022843905.1 Rubrivivax sp. | reverse complement strand
CGGGCAGATTTCCAACCACCACACGAGGCCACCAGCATGAACGCACAGTCCAACCACCCCAGCAACGACACCACCGATCCGCTGTTCCTCGGCCCCGAGGCTGGCCAACAGGCAGGGGGTGAAGAACAGACCTACGACTTGACGGCGACTTACTCGCCCGATGACAACAAGCTGCGCCTGAGCAGCGCCACCCGGCTCGACCGCGTTGTCTATGACCGGGTGAAGGCCGCCGGCTTCGCGTGGTCGCCGAAGCAGGATCAATTCATCGCGTCGATGTGGACACCCGCGCGTGCCGACCTGTGCATCGAGCTGGCCGGCGAGATCGGCGATGAAGACACCAGCCTGATCGATCGTGCCGAGGAGCGTGCCGACCGCTTCGACGACTACCGCGACAAGCGAACCGACGAGGCCGAGCGTGCCACTGCCCAGGCGCGCCGGGTTGCCGATGGCATTCCCTTCGGTCAGCCGATCCTGGTGGGCCACCATTCCGAGCGCCACGCGCGCAAGGACGCTGAGCGGATCCAGAACGGCATGCGCAAGGCAGTCCAGGCCTTCGATACGGCCGACTACTGGAAGCGCCGCGCCGTGGCTGCAATCCAGCATGCCAAGTACAAGGAGCGGCCTGATGTACGGGCCCGGCGCATCAAGACAATCGAGGCTGACAAGCGCAAGCAGGAGCGCACCCGTACCGAGTCGCTGGGTTTCCTTTCCCAGTGGGACGCCGAACCGATGACGATGGAGCGGGCGACATCCATCGCGAATCAGGACTACTGCTCGCGCTGTTATTCGCTCGCTGAGTACCCCCGCGACCCGCCGGCATCGCAGTACGAAGGCCACACGAGCCTGTGGTCTGCGCTCACCGACGGCATCGTCAACGCAGAACAGGCCCGCGGCCTTGCCCGCGAGATGCACACCCGGGTGGTCGCCTTCTCTGGCCGCTGGATCGAACACTACGACAACCGTCTGGCGTATGAGCGTGCCATGCTGGCCGATGCCGGCGGCACGATCGCCGACAAGACCGGGCCGGAAAAGGGTGGGGCGGTGCGGTGCTGGGTCGGGCGCGGTACGTGGGTCTACATCCAGAAGGTCAACAAGATCAGCGTCACCTTGCTGGACAACTGGGGCAACGGCGGGGCCAACTTCACGCGTACCGTGCCGTTCGACAAGCTGGCCGGCGTGATGACAGCCGCCCAGGTCGAGCAACAGCGGGCTGCGGGCCTGCTGGTGGAACTGGCCAACAAAACCGGCTTCACGTTGCTGGCGGCGCCGACAGATGAGGCAAAGGCCAACGAGGCACCCGCGCAACCTGCAACCAAGATGCCGGAGGCGGGGCCTGACGAGCTGCGCACCGACATCGAGGCGATGCGGGCGACGGTCAAGGCCGGCGTGCAGGTGGTCAGCGCGCCGCAGCTCTTCCCGACGCCGCCCGGACTGGCTGCGCGCATGGTTGACCTGGCCGGCTTGGCGATTGGCATGCGAGTGCTGGAGCCGAGCGCCGGTACTGGCCGACTGCTGGAGGCATTGCCCGGGATCGTTCCCTTCGGCCAGGTGCGCCAGACCGCGCTGGAGGTGATGGCCGTAGAGGTCAACCCAGCACTTGCGGCGCGCCTGGCTTGTTCTGGCCTGGCAGGTACTGTGCGATGCGCTGACTTCCTGCAGTGCAGTGCCGACGCCGGTGATCTGGGCCTGTTCGATGTGGTGCTGATGAACCCGCCTTTCGCGCAGGGCGCAGACATCGCGCACATCACCCATGCGCTGACGATGTTGAAGCCGGGCGGCCGCCTGGTGGCCTTGTGTGCGAACGGTCCCCGGCAGAGCGCCAGCCTTCGCCCGATGGTCGAGGCTCGCGGTGGTGAGTGGGAGGACCTGCCGGCAGACACCTTCAAGGACGAAGGCACCGGCGTTCGGGTGGCGCTCATCACGATGCAGGCTTGAGGCTGGCGTGTGGGTCTCGGTGAAAGTGCGCTGAGGTCCACGGCGTACCGCTCTCTTCGGGGCGCTGCCCCGAGGGCGCGTGCCCCAACCCCTGGCGCCGGTTTGCACCGGCGTGGAAGACATGATGGTCATGCCGCTGTCGCAGCAATGCGAGCCGGAACTTCTACGGCGTAAGACCCAAGCGCAAGAGCCTGTGCACAACGCGGTGGCAGTTGGCACACAAGCATTGCAGGTCCTCAAGGCGTGTCTTCGTCCCAGGCTTCATGGCAGCAACCTGGGTGGTCGCGTGGTGAACTTCGATGCAGGCTTCGCCATGCTCTGTCTTGAAGTGCGTCACCGGATCCAGCGAGCATCGCTCGCAGAAGATGCGGCCATCATGCTTGGCGCGGAAGTCCGCTCGCTTGGCCTGGGCCAAGCCGCGGCCGCGTTCGCCCTTCAGGTGACTCACCAAGGTCTTTGCGCCCTCGGTCCACTCGGCATCGGACGCAGCGCCACTGTCTGGCCCGGCGTCCGCCGGTGGCGCCTCGCCCTTGGGCACGATGTCGTAGCCCGCTGCATTAAGCAGCCGAAAGCAAGGCGAACCGATACCCGCAGTGAAGTGCTCCGGGCCAACCTCTCGGCCAGTGGCACGGGCGAGCGCAACGCCGAACACTGCCTTTGGTGGCAGCCGTTCGCCGCTGTCCGTGATCAAGTCATAGTCCGTCGACTCGCCAAAGCCATGAGCCGCGCCACCATCCAGCAATGTCTGGACTGCCCACCAAACGTGTTGCGGTGTGGCCTGCTCGAGCACGCTCACTGGGAGGCGGCCGCTCCGTGTTGTCACGGCGCTTGAGTCTGGCGCTGCAAGCAACGCATCAAGCATGTCGGCAGAAGTCGGCGCAAGCTTCCGAATGGCGCGCATGGTTTGGCCATCGACCGCACCAGTTGGGCACACGGTGACTGACGGCTTGCCTTCGCTGAAGGTCATCGCTTTCACGGCTTCGTCCGTCAACTCGATGAACTGCAGATTGGTGGCCGAGCCGGCTTGGGCGATCAGGTATTCCGGGGCATCCCACGAAGCCTCTGCCGGTTTTCCGTCCCGGGCCGTGTTCAGTATGCGATCAACATTGAAGGCTCCCAGCAGGCGCAACTTGCCGGCCAAAACGTTGGTGATGAAGACTCGATCGCCAGGGGAAATCTTGCCTTCAAAGCCCGTACCGGCAGCGCCGTAGAGAGGGTGGTTTTCGGTGACGCCCTTCCAGCCCTGTGGCGTCCAGTAGATCGTGAAAGCAGCAGCCAAGGCGCTTGTTCCCCGCGTTGTTGTTGGGAGCATTGTGGCTCTGCGAACTTGGTGCCGACCGCGAGTCCGAGGTCGCGCGGAAGTACCAGCCGCAAGGGCGTCTGCGCTCGTTGGCGGTGAACGAGCTGGGGACTCAGTTGGTTCACGGCAACGATGTTCTCTTGGGGCCTTTTCGCAGCAGCGAAAACCGGGATGCCCATTCCAGGCGCGCGCCGTCGCGCTTGGTCCCTGCGGGACTGCCGGCACGCCGTCACCTTCCAGGCCACCCTAGCCCTACGCGCTTCGCTTGTCGCAAGACCCAGTGCGGTGGTGTGGTGGGGGTGTGGGTTGCTGTGTCGACCCACCGTATCACGTCGTTCTCGCCGTCAAGGTCTGCGTGAGCGCGGGGCGCTCCCTTGCGCCCTTCGGTCGTCTTCGAACCCTGACCGCTGTGCTGCGACGTGAGGGATTCGGTCTCGGGCAATCCCGCCCGATCAAGACCGGAGTTCCTCATGTCGCAGTCTTCTTTCTCCTTCGCTGTCTCTTCCACGGAAGCCCGGTTCACCAATGCGCTGCTGGTCCGTGACGTCGATGGCCAGTACCGCGTGGCCAGTGCCGACGAAGTTCTGTCGCAGGCCTGGGGCGTGCTGGCGGAGCGCGTGAAGCCCGGCGTGACGCTGTCGTCGCCGCAGGACGTGAAGGACTACCTGCGCCTGGCGATCGGCATGCTGGAGCACGAAGTCTTCTGCGTTGTCTTCCTGGACGCGCAGCATCGCGTCATCGAGCTGCAGCAGATGTTCCGGGGCACAGTGACGCAGACCTCGGTCTATCCCCGCGAAGTCGTCAAGGCGAGCCTGGCGCTCAACGCGGCGGCCGTCATCCTGGCGCACAACCATCCGTCGGGTGCGGCGGAGCCGAGCCGAGCGGACGAGTACCTGACGCAGACGCTGAAGACCGCGCTGCAGCTGGTCGACGTGCGTGTGCTCGATCACCTGGTGGTCACGGCGAACGTCGTGGTTAGCTTCGCGGAACGTGGGCTGCTCTGACACGTTCGCATCGGGGCGGCCGCGGTGTCGCCCCTTTTCTCTCGCCTGCGACTCGGGCGGTTGTCTGGCACCCACCAGGCCAACCCAGACCTGAAGTGCGCCGCTGCGCGGCGGGGTTCGCTCACCCTGCAGGTTCGCGCGTGTTGCCAGTGCTGTGGAAAACCGGTCGTTGCGCCCGATGGCCCGCAGTGCGCGGTGGTCGATCTGCTCTTGTCGGTCCGTCCCTTGATCGACGCATAGCGCCATCCATTCAGGCCCCAAGGGTGAAGGCTGCGCCCACGTCCTCACCCGGTCTCTGCGCTGCGCTTCGAGCTGCGGCTTGCGGGCGCGCCCTTGTGTCCTGCCTGGCTGTCGCTGTTCATGCGTCGGGACGGCTCCGAAGAGCAGATTTTTTCAACCACCGCAAAGGACACAGCCATGAGCGCATCGACCATCCACAGCACCGACACCACCACCAAGGCGCGGTTCCTCGCCCCCGGGACTCACCAAAGAGCAGATGCTGAAATCAAAAGGACAAGCAAGGGAAAAGGGCAGGGCGCAATGCCTGCGAAGGGCCCGACCAAGACCACCAAGGCCCGATCCACCGAGGCGTCATCGAGCGCAGAAGACGAAGCCTTCGCGGCGGGCGACCTGGTGCTGATCCCGCTGTCGCGCCTCGTGCCGTCCGCGTTCAACGTGCGCAAGTCCGGCGGTGAGGATGTCGGCGAACTGGCGGCGCTCATCAAGGCCCAGGGCCTGCTGCAGAACCTCGTAGTTCACCCCGACGAAACCAAGCGCGGCAAGTCCACCGGTGACTATGGCGTGGCAGCCGGTGGCCGTCGCCTGCGTGCGCTGGGCTTGCTGGCCAAGGCCGGTGACATCCCGCTCGACAAGGACATTCTTTGCCGGCTGATCACGCGCGATGCCGCCATCGCCGCGAGCATGGCCGAGAACAGTGGCCGGGCTGCGATGAGCGTGGCCGATATCGTCACGGCCTTCGCCGAGATGATCGCCGCAGGGGCGGGCGTGGAAGATGTGGCGGTGTGCTTCGGCATCACGCCGCTGACGGTGCAACGCCGCCTGAAGCTGGCGAAGGTGTCGCCGGTGCTGTTCGAGTTGTTCCGGCAGGACAAGATCAACCTTGACCAGCTGATGGCGCTGGCGATCACCGACGACCACGCCGCACAGGAACGCGTTTGGAACTCGACGCCGGCCTACAACCGCAACCCCAGCGGGCTGCGTCGCCTGCTGCTCGGGCGCGAAATCGACGCGGCCACCGATCCCCTGGCCAAGTTCGTCGGCATCCCGGCCTACGAGGCAGCGGGCGGTGTCGTGGTGCGCGACCTGTTCGAGGATGCTGGCAGCGGCTACATCACCGACGCCGAACTGCTGCAGCGTTTGGCGGTCGAGCGGCTGACCGAGCGGGCACAGGCATTCAAGGGCGAAGGCTGGGCCTGGACCGAGGCGCGGACCTCGTTCGATCACTCAGAGCGGCAGGGCTTCGGCGTGGCGACGATGAAGCAGCGCGCACCGACGCCGGAGCAGCAGGCCGCGCGCGATGCGCTGCTGACCGCCAAGGAGGAAGCCAACAAGGGCCTTGAAGACCTCTACGACGCCGAAGACAGTGACGATGATCCGGGCTTCGACTCGGCGAAGGCGAGCGCGCTGGAAGCCGAAGTCGAGGCCATCGACGCCAAGCTGGAAAAGCTGCGCCATGACCTGAGCGAGTGGAGCGCCGACATCCTGGCTTTCGCCGGTGTCGTGGTGGCACTCGACCGCAATGGCGAGGTGATCGTGCATCGCGGCATGGTGAAGCCGGAAGCCCGCAAGCAGGCGGCGAAGGCCGCAGCGGCAGCGGCTGGCGCACCCGGAGCGAACGGGGCAACCGGCGACACAGGCGAGGGCGCCGAGCAACAAGCCAGCGCGAACCCCGAGAGCCTCGTCCGCAAGCTGACCTCCCACAAGACGAAGGCGCTGCAGGTGCTGATGTCCGACAACACCCATGTTGCGCTTGCCGCGCTGGCGCACACGCTGGTGCAGCAACTGGTGATCGGCTATGCGGGCGGCATGCACCGCACCGTGTCGGCGCTGAATCTGCGCGCCAACGACTGCGACAGCGCACTCAAGGGCGTGGCCGACGACATCGAGGCCTCGCGCGCCTGGGGCGAACTGGCGAGCCGGCTGGACAACTGGCGCGAACGCCTGCCTGGCGATGCGGATCGGCTGCTGCCCTGGCTGATCGGCCAGCCGCTGGACACGCTGATCGAACTGCTGGCGCTTTGCTCGGCCCTGTCGGTCAGTGCCATGAGCGGGCGCGAGGCCGACACCACCGGCGACGCGCTGGCCGCTGCGGTGGGGCTGGACATGGCCGACTGGTGGACGCCGACCGCTGGCAGCTATCTGGCCCAGGTGCCGAAGGCGCGGATTGTCGAAGCCGTCACCGAGGCGGTTTCCGTCGAGAAGGCCGCGCCGCTGGCCAAGCTCAAGAAGGGCGAAGCAGTTGCCGCTGCCGAGGCGCTGCTGCAGGGCACCCGCTGGCTTCCCTCGCCGCTGCGCGCACGAGGGCCGGCCACGGCCTGACGAATCAACCCCGGCCGTTGTCCGCACCCCAGCGGATGACGGCCGGGCCTACCGAACACAACTGAAGGACGACCATGAAGATCGGTGAATTTCGCGCGGCGGTTGACACCCTGAACTGGAACCGCCGCGACCTGTCCGGTGCGACGCGCCAGGAGTTCGTGGCGATGGATGTGCGGACGCGGCTTGAGCGTCACATCGTCATCGTCTCCGGCCTGCTGCCGCTGGTGCACGCACGGTTTGCGGACGACCTGGCGCACGCGACCTCGGCCATCGAATCGGCGCAGGCCACCATCGTTCGATGGGAGGGCTACAGGGCCCAGGCCTGACCCAACCAGGCGGGGCGCTCTCTTCGGGGCGCTGCCCCGAGGGCGCTGGCCAGAGCCCCGGTGGGCGGCATCGAGGGCGCTGCGCGCCGGTGTTGGAGGGGGTCGCTCAAGCAGGGACGACTCGCGCCTGGTCGCCCTCTCGCTGCACTCGGGTTGCCCAGGCGCGAGACACCCCTTCGGCGCTGGCCTTAACCCCGAACGGCAAGCCCAGCGCGTTGCGCTCGGCTTCAGGTCTGCGCTGCGCTGATTGAAGTGCGCCGCGGTGCGGCGATAGATCGCTCAGCTGGGAAGCTTCGCGCGTGTCGTTGATGGGGTGGTGAGCCGGCCTGTGCGTTCGGTGGCTCGGGGTGGCTGATCTGCCTGTCGGTTCGCCTCTTTCCGACGCATAGCGGCATCCAGTCACGACCCAAGGGTGAAGGCTGGCGCCCACGGTCCTCACCCGGTCTCTGCACTTCGCGTTGCTTCGCTTCGAGCTGCGGCTTGCGGCCGTGCCCTTGTGTCCTGCCTGGCTTCCGCTGTTCATGCGTCGAGGCGAAACCGACGGGCAGATTTCCAACCACCACACGAGGCCACCAGCATGAACGCACAGTCCAACCACCCCAGCAACGACACCACCGATCCGCTGTTCCTCGGCCCCGAGGCTGGCCAACAGGCAGGGGGAAAGGAAGAGGGGAACGCACGGGACGTTCAATCCCACGAGCTGGGCGACATGCGGACGATCCTGCACATCGCGTTGACCCAGCCGGGCGTGATGAATCAGGCCTACCGGGCGTTTCACAACTACAGCATCGGCAACCAGCTGCTGGCCGCGCTGCAACTGCTGGACAAGGGCCTACCGCTGGCGCCCATCGCCAGTTTCAACGCATGGCGCGAGAAGGGCCGCTTCGTGAAGAAGGGCGAGAAGGCCATCAGCCTGTTCATGCCGATCAGCGTGAAGCGCCGCGCTGACAAGGACGCGCCGGCCGACTCCGCCGAAGCGGGGGAGGGCGGCACCTTCAGCATGTTCATGCTGCGCCCGAACTGGTTTTCACTGAACCAGACCGAAGGCGATGCGTTCACCGCCGAGACCATCACGCCTGCCTGGGATGCGGTCACCGCCATGGCTGCGCTCGACATCGTCGAAGAGCCTTTCGAGCACTTGCAGGGCAATCACCTGGGCTATGCCCGTGCGCGATCCATCGGCCTCAACCCGTTGAACCCGCTCAAGCACAAGACCCGGTTTCATGAGATGGCGCATGTGGTGCTCGGTCATACCGCCGTCGCCGACATGCACGACGACGAGGCCCTGACGCGCCAGATCGAGGAGGCCGAAGCCGAGGGCGTGGCCTACCTGCTGTGTGCGCTGCTGGGCCTGCCCGGCCAGGCCGAGAGCCGTTTCTACATCCAGGGCTGGCTGCAGGGCGGAACGCTGCCCGAGAAGAGCGCGAAGCGCATCTTCGGCGCCGCCGACCGGATCATGAAAGCCGGACAGCCGGTGCAGCACTGAACTACCACCAGACCACGACGCACCAGGAGCAACCCCCGATGGCATCCCAAGACCTCACCCCCGAAGCGCTGGAGGGCTTCGCCGCCCAGCTCGACGGCAAGCCTGCGCACGAGGCCTGCCCGCACTACACCAGCAGCCCCGCCGGGATGGCCTGGCTGGTCGGCGCGTGGCTGCAGGAGACCGGGCGCCCGGCGCCGCGCGATGTCCGGATGTCGCGCGGCTACACGGTGCGCGTCGGCGACATGCGTGTATCGGTCGCTGACGCCGCGGCCTTGGTTCGTGTTCAGTGAAGGAGAACCCACGATGAGTGATCACGCCTATCGACTGCTTCTGATGAAGCGCGCGCTCGCCCGCAGCGACGCCGAACTGTTCGGCCATCGGCCTCGATACCTCGAAGTGGCCAGGCGCCTCGCGGCGCTCTTGCTTTCCACGGAACTGCCGTGAAGGTCTCAAGACGGTGGATCGAGTGGGCGCATGGACCGGGCGCCGAGGATGGCCAGCCGATGGCGATGAGCCTTTGCGACCTGGCCAGCGTGCCCGGTGCGGGCGCTATCGAAGTTGCCGACCCGGTGCTGATCGCTGAGTTGGTCGACGTGGCCGGTCTTTACGTCAATCCGTGTCGCGGCGATGCACTGCATGACATGGGCCCATGGTGGATGGGTCAGCCGCGCCGGATAATTTCCGAAGGAAGGGCTTCGCTTCGAGCAGCCAACAGCGCGGCGAAATCGCCGACGGTAGATGGCCAACCAGAATGACAACAACAGGGCGCTTCATGCTTCGCATTTCTGCACCAGGTGGCCGCCGCGGCACGGTTCTCAAAGTCTCCCGGCAGCCCTGGCGTATTCGTTGAAGGGCGCAACCTTGAATCGTCGGAGCGCACTGCGCGCCGGCCTGTCCTTGATGCTGCTGCTCAGCGTCGGCCAGGCCATCGCCCGAGAAGACGCTCCAGGCGCCGGAGGACCCCCGGCGCCCAACAGCTACCGAGGGCCAGCGATGGTGACTGGCGTGGCGGACGGCGACACGCTGTATGCGAATGTCGACGGTCACTCGATCCGGATTCGGCTTGCCCAGATCGATGCCCCAGAGAAGGCACAGGCATTCGGCCGTCGATCAGAGCAGTCGCTGCGCGAACTGGTGGGCAAGAGGCAGGTCGAGCTGACTTGGAAGTCGCTCGACCGGTATGGCCGGCCCATCGCGCAGGTTGCCGTCGATGGCCTCGACGTGAACGCCGAACAGGTCAAGCGAGGTTTCGCCTGGGTGTTCCGACGCTACTCGAACGATTCCGCCTTGATAGCGCTGGAGGCTCAGGCGAAGTCTGCGGGCGTGGGGCTGTGGGCCGATCCCCATCCCATCGCGCCTTGGGACTGGAGGGGCGGCCGGCAAGAGTGACCGCCTCCAGTTTTGAATCAGTCTTCGGCTTTGCCGAAGCACGTGGGCGGCTGGGGACCTCGAGGAGCGGTCATCGCAGTGCTGCCGCCAAAGCAACCAGCTAGGCCGCTGCGCGACGCTCGCTCGCCCGCGTGCGCGGAAATCGGCGAGAGCCGCGCCGCTCGCCGTCAGACAAAGTGCGCTGCCGGGATTGCCTCCACTAGTGCGCGCGCGTAGGCCGCGGCCACCAGAGCAGCGTACGCTTGCCATTTGTCGGTCTTGAAGGGATCGCAGTAGTCGCACACGCCGCGCACGACCATGATGTCCTTTTCGACGTGCCATCCGGCGTCCTGAAGGCCACTGCCTTCCATCTCCACCGCGCGCACGTTGTAGGAGTCCCGGAGCATGTCGCGGGAAGATGGGTCCTTCAGCAAGATATTGGCGCTGCCGATGGCGCCGTGATGCACAAGGGGTTTCCCGTTCTTGCGCCGCGCCTGCTTCGGGTGGGCGACGTGGGCACCATGGGCGTCGTGCAACAAGTCTGTCTTGGCCGCGGGCCTCCGCGACTCGCCCGTTGCCGCGGACACGATGGTCGCTTCCCACGGCGTCTCGCCGGCGAGCTCACGGATGGCCAGTGTCTTCGCCGCCTCCAGCAGCGCCTTTGAAGGCAGCTGCGCACTACGCCGGATTGCATCGCCCGTGTTGGTGCGTTTGGTGAAGTCGTATTGCAGCAGTCCCTGCTCGTTTAGCACGACGATATCGCCGAGGCGGACATGCTCATCCGGCTTCGCGGGATTTGGGCAGCCACCTGCGATGCCGACCATGATCAGGTGATCGATGTCGTCGCGAAAGCTCCGCAGTGCGTGTGTCGCGACAATCGCTGCGTTGTTGTTCCCCATGCCCGAGGTCGCGACTAAAACACGACGCGTCACGCCGTTGCTCCTGAAGGCGCCCGTCCAGTAGTGATTGGGGTCGCCGGGCGGCCCTGCTATTGGCTCGGGTGACGACTCGTCAAGGATCGAACGTACCGCATGCGTCTCCTTCGGCAGCGCGCACACGAGCATCACCGACGGTGCGCCAGCGTACAGGAACTTGAAGACTAGCTCACTGCGATCAGGGGCTACTTTGACCGGCTCGGAGACGTTCCCTTGCCACACGGCCGACAGCGTGATCTCCCCATCGCTGGGCACCTCGATGCGGGTGTAACCCTGCGTGCGCTTGGTCTGCGTGCCAACCTCCTCTCCCTGGTAGCTAACAACGAGGCGCACGCCCGCAAGCGAGATTCCACGGCCGTTGCGCGCGTCGACGTAGATCGGACGTAGCCGCGTATTCGACATGACGAATGCGAGATCAGCAGCAGAACTTGACCGTGATGTCGCCGCTGCGGCACTCAACGCAGCACTCGCCGGCGATCATCTCCCCTTGGGAACAGCGTATCTCGCAGTCGCCCATCGTGTTAGCGGCACTCTTGTCGTGAACGATTGACCCAGCATAGATGCTGCGGGGTGGCGCGTTAGGACGGGTCTGGTCGACTAGCACGCCGCCCATCAGCATAAGGATCTCGCCATCCCCGAGCGGACCGACGTCGATCGCGATCCGGTCTTGACCCACCTGAAGTGAGACGCGCATATGGAACGTCCCGGCAGGGCTCCGAATCGCGTCCATCAAGCTGATGCCGGGCGGTGGCATGCGCAGACTCCCGAAGGGCCTCCCAGGAGCGCGCGGATTGCCAGCTGCAATCTCCTCTAGCGTCAAAACTGCGGCGCCCGGCGGCACCCAGTGCGGCGGAAGTCCAACGAGCGGTATCGTTGCCAACTGCAATGTGATCATCGAAGTACTCCTCCCGATGCATGACGGTGACATCGACCAGGCGCGCCAACAGTGCCTGGGCTGATGCCGCTCGATCGATTCTTCGGCTCAGTGTGCCCGGCTGTGACCGTGTCGGCAAGAAGCGGCCTTCCCCGCTACGTCCCTACGCCCATCGCACTGCGAATCCGTGGGCTCCGAAAGTTGCGATGCTGGCGGTTGCGGCGCCTGTGTCGGGTCGTTCGGCGCCCTCGTGAGGCGCTGGCACCGGGAGCTCAAGCAATTGGCACCCGTCGGACTAGCCGCGCAGGGTCGGCGGCTGCTCTATTGCAACCGTGTCAGGCCCCAGAGCACTGCGAGGTGCGCAGGGTAGTAGAGGTAGAAGCCGAGCCGGCCGCGTGGCACATTGATCTTGACCTGGCTGGCTGCAAAGATAAGCGGCAACGCGGCAAGCGCCCACAGATTGCGATTGATGACGTACAGCGAGGCGAGGGCGCCGATCCACAGGGCCAGCCTCAACCAGCTGGGCCGGCGACAGTAGGCCCAGGCCATCAGGCAGACCGCGAGCCCTGGCCACCAGAACTCGATCAGCGCGCCGCCGACGATGAAGACCGCAGCGGCCGCCACCAGCCGCGCCGGTCCGCCGACCTCGATCAGCCAGGCGCAAAGTGTGGCGACCAGAAGCGTCGCCATGATGTTGAAGGGCCACCAGCCCCAACCCAGTCCACCGAGCGCGATGAATGGAATGGTGGCGATGCTCCCGAAGATCGCCAACCGGCGCGCTGTGCGCGAGTAGCCGCCGCTGGCCAGCGCACCAGGCCGGGCCAGGTTGTAGCCCAATACGAAACCGAACAGCGGCAAAGCCAGTCGCCCCACCGCGAACATCTCGGGCACCGATGCGTGCAGCAGATGCTTGTTGACGTGATCGAGCGTCATCAGCAGCAACGCGAGCCACTTCAGCGCTTCCAGCGAGCCGCTGCTCAACTCCAGCCTCGGGGCCGTGCTCACTTGCGTATGGATCGGCGAATTGATGCACTCGCTCGCGCCCAACAACGTCGCTCCCACCTTCGCACCGGTACTCATGCCGAGAACCCTTCATGACAAGCAAAGGGCCGTCGAACGCCACCACCGGTTCCCGATGGCATATAGAGCTTGCGCGGCAGTCCGGGGGACTGCCGCGTGCCCCGGTAGGAGCCGGCCCGGTAGGGCTGCAACCCGCCCAAGCGGGATGCACTCCGTAGCCCGGGGCACTCATGCCAGAGCGCGCGGTCGTGGCATGCAGGGCTCGTGGTGTTGTTCATCGCATCCAAAGCACGGCGCTCCCAATGCCTAGCGCGACGCCGAGAGTGAGTGCAGCAAGCACCGGCGCTAGCCTGGTGCGAACGAGGCGGCCGTGGATTTCGACCTGGCGGGCGATGTCTCTGACTGCTGGTGCCAGCTGGTCTGCAAACGCGAGCGTGGCTGCGTCCTGCATCGCTTTGCGATGTTCGGCCAGCGCCTGGCTTGTTGCGGCCGAAGCGCGGCGCTCGATGTACTCGGCCAGGGCCTTCTTTGTCGCTTCGGTGAGCTGAGCGACCTCGGCCGAGTACACGGTGCCGGCTGCGGTCAGGCCCGCAGCGGCCGACTCCAGCCGTTGCGAGCTGGCCGACAGTCGCTCACCGACCGCGTCAGCCGCGGCGAGCACCGTGTCGACGCCGCGCAGTGCTTCGACGATCAGCGCCTCTCGCGCCGATCTGGCGTCCAGTGCGTTGCCCATCAGGCCGCCTTCATCCGCAGTTTCACGCTGCGGCGGATAGTGCGAGCGAGGCCTGGAGCGTCTCTGGGAAGAGCGCAGCGAACGCGGTATCGAGGTTCTTGTTGCAGGTCTTGGCCAGGCGCTTCATGGCGATCATCTGGATCGCGGCGTCCTGCTCGTCCTCGTTCGCCGCCGCGCGCAACCGCTGCCGGTAGTCGGTCGCGTCGTCGTTCAGCGCGCCGATCGACAGCTGCTGCGTCTTGAGCATGGCGAACAGCTCGTTGGCGAAGATCACGCCCCCTTCGGGGATCGTCGCCTCGCCGCTGGCGCAGAAGCCGAAGACGCCGGCGAAGTCGGTGCGCAGGTCGTCGTCGGTCTCGACCTTGTTGATGAGCACCAGGATCTTCGCGGCTGGAACCCCGATGGCCCGAAGCGCCCGGATGGTGTTCACCGTGTCGGCCTGCTGCTTGCCGTCCTTGACCACCGGCACCACAAAGAGGTCGAACTCTTCCTGGCTGTCGGCGTAGTGCTGCATCATTTTGAGGAAGTCTTCGACGTTGGACGAACCCACGTCCACGATCGCATCGTCCAGCTTCATCAGCCGCTGAAGCAGATCGTTGTAGTGCTTGCCTCGTAGCCTGGCGACCTCGACGCCATCGCTGGAGGCATCGACGTTCAGGCTCTCTACGCTGAAGACCTGGGCGTTCAGGCGAGGCTGCAACAGGTGGGCGGCAATCGTGCTCTTGCCGACGTTGCCGCTGAAGTTCAGGACGCAGACTTTCATGGTTTCCCTTGGTTGGGGTGTTTCGGCGCCAACTTGGCGAGTGCTTTCATGTCGGGTGTGCTGCGCATGACCTCGTCCAGCAGGCGAGGGTCGTGCGCACCGAATTTCGATGCCGGACTGGCGGCCGGCGCAACTGAAAGTGCAGGCGCGAGCGTGGGAACGCTGGCGATCCTGGGCACCGGCAAGACGGTTGCCCCGCTTTCCGGGATGCCCGCGCCGAGCGCCGGCCTTGCCTCTGGCAAGCCTGGCGCGTCTTCCCGCTGCCTGCGCAGACGGGCGATGACGTTCGAGAGCTGGTGCGGCGTGACCTCGATGCCCACGTCCAGGAGCGCCGTGACGATGTGGGCGCGCGGGCTCCCCTGAGCCATGGCCGCCTCGATCTGAGGCAACAGCGCCGCGATGCGGCGAGCCTTCGACGGCGGGTGCTTGGCTGCGCTTCGTTCGAGGCTGGCCGAGAAGGCGTCCGGAGTCATTGGACGGCCGTCCATGAGGGACGACTGAGGGCAGGGTGCGGGTGCTTGGGGTGCATGTTGCGTACCTTCTGCCGTTTGAACATACAAACGGTGCAAGAGAAGTGCGTACCGAGACACTATAGGTGATTGCAATGCAAGAACAGTGCATATAAAGTAAATGCAAGCCAGTCGAACCGGCCTTCTAGTGCAACAGAGCGTACGTTTGGTGCTCTGGAAGCAAGCTTTTGGAGGCGATTCGAGTGCGTGACGGCTCAAAGCACGTACGACGTGCGTATGAGCCGGCGATCTGGCGCTGTCCTTGTGGTGTCTGAGTGAGTACCAACCAATGAACCCGACTTTCGAGCGAGCGCTGTGGGCGAGCACCCCAGCGCTGCGGTGCCTGGCACCGCTGGACGCCATCCTGGCGCCGGCCCTTGGGCTGTACTGGGTCAAGACCTTGCCCGCCTCTGGCGGGCTGGTAGGGGCCGTGCTGGGGGTGTTCTGCCTCTGGATCGGGGCCAGGCGCGCCTATCGCGCGCTGTTCGAATTCGAGGCCTACCGCTGGATGACGCTTCGCCTGGCGAAGCTCGCCATCGCGACCTGGGTCGTGATGGCGATGGTCAAGCTCGTCTGGTTCATCCAAGGGTCGTGATGCACGAGGGGATGCGACACCAAACACAGATGCGAAAGAGTGGAGAGCAGGATAGGCTGCGCCGGCTTGTTTGTGTCACGAGGCCTGCCCGATGAACACGGGCAGGCAGGCCTCGCAACGGGCGACGCTTCACGTCGATGTCGGCCCCGAGCTGTCGGCTCGTGTCCGGGCCGCGGCGGCGGCTGGTGGTCGCACCCCCTCTGAATGGACTCGCGAACTCCTCCAGCGGGAGCTGGCACAGGAGGCGGCATCGGCAGACACCAGGCATCAGCAGCTGACGGGGCCTGACGCATCGGCGGCGGCACCTGGCCGCCTGGTGCTCGACGCTGAGCTGGCCAGCCTGCTGCAGCAGGTCCAGGTCCAAGGGCAGTTCCGCACGCGCCCTGCGGCTCTGCGCCTGGTCCTGCGTCACTTCATCGGCCAGGGGCCGACGCCAGCGGCCGAGTCGGTCGACGCCACGCCGCTCAAAGATGGCGTCGCCGCGCTCATGCGCTCGAACCACGAGCTGCTGCCGATCGGCAAGAACATCAACCAGATCGCCAAGTCGCTGAACGCGATGCAGGGCGGGTTCCGCAACACCGACACCAAGAACCTGCAGGTCTTCGCGCAGGCGGTGCGCGAACACGTCGAGCAGGCGGCGCGGGTCGTGGCGACGATCCGGGCGTTGGTGACCCCGCACAAGGAGAAGTCTTGAGCAACGACCGATCGAAGACCGGTACGGGCCCGGCCGTGCCGCAGGGCCCGACGCGCAACACGCTGGACACCGACGGCATGCTGTCCGAGTGGGGTGCCAGGCTGTTCTATCCCATCCCCAAGGGCAAGGGTGGCGAGGGTGGCGGCAAGCTGCCGCTGCTGACGACCGTGGCCGCGTTGACCGCCGTGATGTCCCCCAACGAAGTGCGCAGCCGCGTGCGCAGCACGGTCTCGCCCGGCGCGACGCAGGTGATGGTCAAGATCACCGGCGGTGGCCGCGGCATGAAGGCCATCGCGGCACACTTCCGGTACATCGGCCGTCAGGGCAAGGAAGAGGTCGGCGGCAAGGGCAAGACGCTGGAGATCGAGGACGAGCGCGGCGAGAAGATCCAAGGGCGCGACGGCCTGGTCCAGCTAGCCGACGAGTGGCGCGTCGCCGGCGCGTACATCGACGACGACAGCCCGAGGCGGGAGGCCTTCAACATCGTCTTCTCGATGCCGGTCGGCACGCCGCCGGAGGCGGTGCGCGCGGCCACGGCCGAGGCGGCGCGCGAGTTGTTCGAGGGGCACAAGTACGTGTTCGTAATGCACGAGGACCAGGGGGCGCCGCATGTCCACCTTTCGGTGCGTGCCGACCGGTACGACGGCGTTCGGCTCTCGCCTCGCAAGGCCGACCTCGATCACTGGCGCGCGGTGTTCGCCCAACGCTTGCAGGATCGCGGGGTGAACGCGGTGGCCAGCAGGCAGCCAGTTCGTGCTGCGAATCGGAACTATCGCAAGCTATGGGAGGAACGAGCCGCAGGGCGTGGGCAACTCATTCGAGAAAGGCCCGCGAAGCGGACCAGCGCGCGCGCGCTAGCCGTTCGGTCCGATGCGATCAAGGCCTGGGAGCATATTGCGGGTGCTCTGGCCAGATCAAAGGAACCTGAGGACATTCGGCTCGCTGTGGAGGCAGTTCGATACTTGGCTGAGGTTGCGCCAGGAGGTCAGGAGGCGGCACGGCGAGCTGCCGAATCCGCGAAGCTGTATGAGGACGCTCGTTCTAAGGGGCCGCGCATTGCCCCTGCTGCAAAGCGAGATCGAACTCGCTAGCGAATCGATGGCGCGCCGCGCCAGCGATCACTGTTCGTTGATGACAGGTCGGTCGATGTAGGCCTCGCAACCTCGGCAATCGACCCCCTCCTGTTGTTCGACCTGGGCCGGAGGCGATCGACCAGCAGGAACTACGACGCAGTAGTGCCGGTCGCCTCAAATTTCGGACTTCCGCAAATGCATCGCGGAAACGCCCAGCGCAGAGGTCCGGCACCGCGGCCACTGTGCGCGGAGCTGGCCATGCGGCAACACACATGGTCGCGCCAAGGAGTTCCAGCCTGGGCGAGATCCGCCACATGTCTCCAGAGTCATTGGCAACTGCTGCGACGCTGTTTTAGCAAGGCAGCGGTTTCTCGTCTGCCGTTCTGGTCAGATGGGAAGCGCTCGCCCGGAGCGAGAGCCCACCGGATGAGCAACAGATGTTGGCGTCGCCATTCCACCGGAACTCAACACCTTCGCGAAGGTCACCTTCTTCGCATCTTTCGCCTGATCGTCCTTTCGAAGGACCAGCACAGGGTTAGGTCCATTTGGGCTACCAGGCAAAAACCCATCCAGCGCGGAGAGACGAACCTCTATGCTGTGAAGCAGCGGATAGCGCAGCCTGATAGGCGGGCTTTCGAATTCCTCCCGGTCACCCACCGTAGCGAATACGAAGATGTAGCCTTCCCCGGTCAGGTCATCGCTGAACCGCGGCAGCACAGTGCTCTGCCAATCCTCCCACTTCGGCACGACCTCGAACGACACCAGCCACCAACCACTTTCTCGGTGGTTGAACACGGTGCCAAAGTTGAGCCGGCACCATTCGTCGATATTCTCGCGACACCAGTTGAGAGCGTGGGTCCGGCTGATGTACGCCTCGGTCGTTATTGTGTCCAAGCCACCAAAGTGCACCTTCCCTTCAAGCGCCGACTTCGTCAGATCCGCCCGAAGCGGATTTGATGCATAGACATATCGCTGCCCACTCTCGGAGAGGACGTACGGACCGTGGTCACCATCCCAACCCGGCTCGCTCGCCACCTCCTTTGTCAAGACGCGAGGGTGCTGTGGGTGATAGCCCAGTTCGCGATCAGTAAGGGGGACCGAAGTGAACAGCTGCCGTCGGGGTCGGCCCACTTGCGGCGGCCGGAAGCCATAGCTACGGCTGGAGTCTGGCGCCACGGCCGGCCAGAAAGAATTCAGTGCGGCGCACAGCTTGGCGTCCTCAGGAAACGGGCTTCCCAGTCCATAGGAGACCATCATGTTGCGGCCGTCTCGCTGATGCTGCGACACATCCCAGCCTGGCGCATAGACATCGGCAGCAGCATCGGGTAGCCAGTTCAGCGCCCGTCGTGGCGACCGCGCAGCCCCCAGGCTCGGAGCCAACGCGGGGTGGCCAATCACGGCCGTGACTGTGTAATTGCTTGGGTCGTCCAGTTCAAACGCTGCGCGCCCCGGCGTGACAGGATGTGGCAAGTTGCAATTGGGAAGCTGATACGAGACAGAGACGTCCCGGACGCCCTCGCCATACCAGGCGAAG
This sequence comes from Rubrivivax sp., assembly GCA_022843905.1. Lineage (GTDB taxonomy): Bacteria > Pseudomonadota > Gammaproteobacteria > Burkholderiales > Burkholderiaceae_C > Rubrivivax. Next base: position 19,838 of record JALHMT010000052.1, on the reverse strand, counting down.
CGACCGTCGCTCATCGGCTGGGGACCACCCTGAGGGAACACCAGTCCGACGTTGGCCAGGCCCGTGGGCACGTATTGCTGTTGCTCGACCCACTCCTCAACATCGACCTGATCTACCAGGGGAAAGTAGTCGGTGGCCGTCACGAGGGAGTAGGCGCAGTGGATGGGCAGCCTAATGCCTGCGACCGATTTGACTCCAAGGACGCCGTCGCAACTATTGTCAATGAAGTGCACAGCCTCGTATCCCCCCGCTTCGAGAACCTTCGACTTGAAGGTTGCCGAGTCGAGCTGATTCAGGTCCAACAGCTTGTCTGCCTGAGGTTCGTGCCGAATGTTCAAGTACTCGGGCGCCGCCCGGCTGTTTCCATTGGCCTCGATCTCCAAAGTTGACCAGTATCGATTCGGTCTCATCCGGGTCGTGCCCAGCTTGGGTACCACGAAGCGAGCCACCTCCTCCTTACCCGCTACCGTCTGGGTGGCCGTGGCAACGATCCTGCCATTTACAGGCACTACCTGGCACGAGGCGCCAACGGGCAACAGGCGCACGAGCGTCTGATCCGTTCGTGAGTCTCGGACGAAGGGATATGCCTTGAGGTCGAATGCAACGGTCGGGTGTGGCGGAACGTACGCGTCGTTCTCGCCACCTTGCTCGTCGTGGACCCGCGCGAGCTTCTCGTTGACATGCACTTCCGTGAAGTCGATCGGCCCCACTACGACGGACTTGAGTTTGCCCTCAACGTCGCGCTTGTAGAGGCATTCCTCGCCAGGGAAAACCTTGTGCACCGGGAACAGAAATACGAGTTCGTCATCAACCTTCGATGGCCGAAGGACAGTGCCATCGCGACCACGGACCTTGCGTTCCGCAATGAAGAGACCGTATCTCGCAGGCAGGACCCTAAAACCGTTGATACCAGACCCTGGGTTGGCAACATACCCCCTCGAAGCGCTATCGTACTCAGGGGAATGTGTTCCCACACGCGCTATCCCAGTTCGTGAGAAAGCGATGTCTGCGTGCTGGCGATGCGTGGTGTGCCGCCTGTCCCGATACTGGTAGGCGAAGATCGCCAGGACCGGATCGCGGAGTTCCGCCAACGTGACCATCTTCTTGCTATAGATGAAGTTCTCGACTACATCTAGTTGTGCAAGCGTCGGATACACCTGAAGCTTCGGACCCACGCATGCCGGGCTGGCGAGCGCGTGATAGAGAAGGCTCAAGCCAAGCTGCCCAGGCTCAACGCCACGGACACCAGCCAGAGAAAACTCCTCGAAGCCCGCGACGTTCCGGTCTACGTGCAGAGGTTTGTTCAGCTCCTCCTCGAGCTGGCTCGCAGACACGCAGATATCCAGACCGTGACACGCGAACAGTTCGCGCCAACCATGGGGCGCCAATGCATCGAGGACGGTAGCCTTCAGTTGCTCGACCAGCGTCATGACGCCTCCTGGAGTTCTTGTGCGACTCAACGACTGCGTTCAGGCGTTGTCGGGTAGGAAGACGCCGTGGTTCAGCAGGCGCGTGTCGAAGTGCAGCGACCGCGCAACCTCGATATGGCTTCGCGTTCCGTCGGCCAGTAGCACCTCGTGCCTGAAGGGGCCTCCCTTGAACTCTGAAGGCTGCGCCCGATTGAAGGCTTTGCGCGGGAACAGCGGGTCAAGGGGGGCCGGCGTGTACAGCCCGCTGGGCGGGAGCCAGAAGACGTGGAAACTGTTGTCGACGAACGCAATGCGCTGAATCAATTTAGCTGGCAGGTGCTCGATGCGCTTTGAAGGCACCGAAACCTCCACGACCCCACCGCTCTGCGATGCACTCCAGAAGGGTGGCGCGGATGCGAGCTTCGCAACCGAGTGGAAACTCGGCGCCCGATTCATGAAGTGGTCGATGAAGACATCGTCCGCGTCACCATAGACTAGGTAGCGGAGCGATCCATCGCCGCTGTCGTCATCTACGTCAAACGTGTGGAAGTGGAGCACCTTGTCGATGCTGACCGGGATGTTCTCCTCAAGGCCCGGGATATCGACCCCGTCATCGGGATGCGCCAGGTCCGGGTAGTAGGTGAACGAGGACTCTGGAAGCACCTTCGTCTTTCCATCACGGATGTCTGGCAGTGAGGTGTGGCCATGGAAAATCTGTACCCGCCGGTCAGCATAGGCGCTGTTGCGAATGTCTTCGTACGCCTTTATGTGTTCCGGAGTGGTCAGGCTGCCTTGCAGGATCACTTGGTAGGTGTGACGCGGATCTGCAAGCACCGGCGTATGCGCCATGAAGAAGCGCTTGCCGGTGCGCCCTCCAGTTACGAAGCCATGGAGATGGTTGAATGTGCCGTGCCCCCCATGCCCCCCATGCCCGCCGTGGTCACCGTGACCATCGCCGAGGCCGGGGGCCGTAGAAATGCCACCGGGCGGCGCGTCAGCGCGGACGTGCACCATTGACGACATTCCCGCGTGGTAGCGACACCGATAAGGGAAATCGCCTAGCGTGGTGAAAAGCACCGGCGGGGACGCTTCACCGGGCAGCAAAGGCCCAGCGTTGAAGAACAGATCCGCGCTGGTCTCTGTCTCTACAGAGTGGGGATACGGGTCCAGGTTGCGCCAGACAACATAGGTCCCGGGCCGCACGGTCGCCATTGGGAATGCGTTGTCCCGAATATTGAGTATGAGCGTCTTCGACAAAGTGACCTCCAGCTTCAGTAGGCAAGTGATGTCAATGGGCTTCGGCTTGGCAGAAGCGGAAGTGATTGCCGCCCCACGCGCGAGTCAACACAGGGCGTCTGCCAGTCTTCGCGCAACGAGTCGTACATGGACACAAGCCGATCGACGTCCGCCACAAACCAGCGTCTGAGCCAGACCTCGTAATCCCTTGCCGCCGCAGTCTCCAACGCCTGTCCGGCGATCGCTGCCCTGGCGTTGGACGCGGCCTTAATGCCAGACATGACCGCGCGCAGTACTCCGTTGCCGGAGGCTGGGTCAGTGACAAGTGCCGCGTCACCGACGATGAAATATGAAGGTCCGGCTACATGGGGTGCCATGCGCCAAGTCACGTCCGCACCTCCGCTGATCCCGCAAGGCGATAGCGAGGAAATCACGTCCGGAGGATGCGGCGCCTTGTGCACGCCAAAGTGCATCGAAGTCCAGTTCACTACATCCTGGGAAACCTGGGCGACCCATTGCCAACCGGCGGCATCGGCGAGGAACATTTGCTCATCGAACATGCGTCCGCACCTATAGCCGAAAAACGCGGTCATTCGGGGCGACGCTGCGACTGGGCGTCGTCCCAAGGCGCGAGTCAGCCACGCGCTCTGACCAGTGGCGTCAATGACGAACGCGCAGCGAAGCATCTGTCCACCAAGGTCGATACCCTTGATCCTGCCGCCGCTGACAACAGGCTCCAGTCGTGACCGGTGGATTCGCAGCGTGACGCCGAGATGCTCCGCTCGGTCCCGAAGGATGTCATCGAGCTCTGCGCGGGCCAAGTGAAAGGCACGCCATGGACCCTCCGCATCGCTGCCAAAGTACTCAACACGTCGTTCTTCGCCGACGAAAACAGTGCGCGCTAGCGGCCTGACTTGGCACTTAGCGAGCACCTGATCTAGGACGCCTAGGTCGCGAAACAGTGCTTCGATGCCTGGATGGAGGCACTCACCAGGCCTGACCCGCGGCGACTTAGATCGATCGACCAATAGTACGGACAGACCACGTTCTGCCGCCCAGATCGCAGCAGCGCAGCCTGCAGGGCCAGCGCCGACAACTGCCAAGTCGAACACATGATCCTTTGCCATCAAGATCTGTTGCCTCATCTAGTTGTCGTTTGATGGCCCATCGACGTCTCCCCGGGCGCGCGCTCTGGCGATGTCACACGACCGAGCCACAACGACAAACCGCGCGCTAGGTGCATTCGAACCAGAACGTTACGCGGCTCCGCCGTCGACGCAGTATTGCCGCCGCGCGGAATCGCGTCAACGGTATCAAGCGAGGAACGATCCCGAGGTTTGATGATGTGGGCCACTGCGTGCCTGCGCGGCCCCCGGGCTGATTTCCTACCACGCGCTTGTGTCCGCCGAGTACGTGCCTGTGGCCGCGCCGCGAGAGCATCCACCCACTCAGCGCTTCGCCATCACCAGATGTTCACACCAAGAAAGAACTTGGCTGTCCGACAACGCGGTCGCGGGACTGGCGGGGGATTCGGGTTTAGCTTTGGCTCGGCGCTGGCTACTTACTAAGTGGCATCGAGCATGCCGTAGACGTCCGCTCTGGACCGGCGCAAGATCTCATGTCGGTCGGGTTCGTCGATGAGCAACTGAAGACGGATACTTTCTTTGAGCGTCTCTCGATGGCCGGGTGAAACACATGTTGTCGCCGTGGCGGGCGCCAACCTATGTCGACGAAGCTGCCACCCGAAAATCAGCGCGACCGTTCCCGGTCGCCGTGTCGTTGCGGGCCAGCCTGAACGGTCTTGGCTCGCGCTCGCGGGGCACGTGCGTCATAGACCGGGACCTTGAATCTCTCGCCCCTCGTGACTCTCTTTGCACCCTCAGCCGCCATCATGGCGCGAACCTGGCCACGGAGCTCGAGAGACACGTTGCCCTCGACGAGTGCCTTCTCAATCGCGGCGGCCAGCTGGCGCTGCCCACCAAGCCCAGCTGCTTTCCTGTCGCCGCTGACACGCTCGGCGTAGTCCGATTGAACTCGCCCGACGGCTTCACCTGGCCTCTGCAGTGCCGGTCCATCATGACCAACCTGCAGTCGCGTTCGCTCCTTCGATGCTGCTTCACGGTCGCCAACCGTGGCCGTGTGTCCCACAGCCTTCAGGCCCTGTGCTGTTGCCGCGATCCATCCTTGCCGGACGAACTCCGGTGAACCGTTGAGCCTCACCGTTTCCCATCCACGCTCAGCAGCGCGATCCACCATGGCTTTGATTGCCGCCGGGCTCTCGCTGCCAGTGCTGATGCTCAGGAGCTTGTCGGTGAAGGCAACCTTTCCAGCCTGGTCCCTGAAGTGATATTCCTTCTCGATCAAGCCGATGCGTTTGACGTTGAAGCGGTCTTCAAGCGGCGGAATGGCGCGGCGCTTCTCGGCGGTGTCCCCTTCAGATCGCATTGAGTTGATATCCGCGGCAACTAGTTCAGCTGACTGCGGAGCCGTGCCGCGCTGCTTCGCATCCGGCATCGCGACTGATGCGCGCACCTGTTCGGGTAGCTCGCCCGACACAGCCCGCGCTGAAGAGCTTGTCGCCCGACCCGTTCCGGGCATCGCCCACTCGGCTGTCTCGCGATCAAACGTGACGCGGTAGGCATCGCTCTTCAAGCTGTCGGCAATCAGTGCCTTAGCTTCGCTCGCACGCGGGTGCGGCGGAAACCCTTCGATCAGCAACAGGTCCCTGCTGTCCTTGACGGCCAAGCGATCAAGCGCCGGACCCTGCAAGTCCTTGATGGTCAGGCCTGCGCTCGCCATCGTCGCGTACCGCCCGGCAATGCTGTCGGCGGCATCGTCGCGTCGGCTGGAGTACTCCAAGGCCTTTCGATCTTCCTTTGCAGCTGACCGCTGCAGCTCTTCGGCGTAGGCCCGTTCAGCCAGGCCGGCGTACTGCGGCGAGACCTCCTTGAGCGCGGTCCTGTACGCTGGGTCCTGTTCAGCGGTGTCGCCCATCACTGCAGCCGCACGGCGCTGCAGCACCTTGTCCGCAAAGCCGTCCAACGCCGACAAATCGCTGGTCGCCGCCTCACGTGCCGCGACCGCACCGAGCGAGCCGGGCACCAAGGCTTGAAGGCCTTCATGGCGACTGTCGATGGTCTTCAGCGCCTGTGCATCGGCCAGAGCCGACTCTGGGGTCGGTCGAGACTCACTCGGCGGCCTGGTGTAGTTGTCGCGCTTCTGCTCTGCCGTCGCCAGCGCCTGGTCTGCCACGAGTGGATCAATCGCCGCCTGGCCTTCGGCTGCAGCACGTTGAGTCTCAACTACCCGTCCTGCCGGCACGCTGGCCTGTCGTCGTCCGCGGGCTTCGATGGCTTGGCGACTATCGAGGTCCAGTGGGTCGGCTTCGCCGGCCTGGCCGCTGCTCTGGCCCGCGTTGTTTCCGTCGGAGGCCGTGCTCATCACAGGCTCGCTGAGGTGGAGCCCTTGCCGTTCGCCGCGCTGCTGCGCAGGCTCACGAGCATGGGAGCGGCCGCATAGAACTCGATCTCGACGCGACGGCTCTGTGAGCGATCAGCGGGGCGAAGGCCGGCGATGGGATCGCCGGCACCCTGCCAGGTCAGGCGGAGCTTGTCCTTGGGCACGCCGGCTTGATGCAAGAACTCAGCCGCCGCTTCGGCACGCCGGCGAGCCAGCGCGGTTTCCTGCAGGGAGTCGCCGGTCGCATCGGTGCGACCGCGGATCATGATCACAGCTGCGTCCTTGGCGCGTCGCACCAGTGCTGCGGCGTCCACCTGTTCGACGCTCCAGGCAGAAGAGCCCATGCCGAAGGGCACGACCGCAACCAGATTCCCGGTTGCATCCGCGGCGCCCGGATCGGCAGCGCTTGTCGAAGCGCCACCAGGCAGCGGCTGCGCCTTGGTCAGCGCCGTTGCAACGACGCCAGCGCGTGCCATCTCCGACACGAGGATCGTGGCCCGGCTCAAATCGCCCTGACAGGCCTTGAGGTCCACCGCGGCGCGTGCGTTGACCGGTCGCTTGGTGGACTCATCCACCGAAGGTGGCTTCGGTGGCGTCGAGCACGAGGTGAGCAGCAGTGCGCCGATGCCGACGCAGCAGGCTGTGTGCGCTGTCGTCATCGCCTTGTAGATCGTCCTTGAGATTGGCATAGCGGTTACGCGGCGCGAGCCGGCTCCAGGTTGGATTGCGTGTTGAGCGTCTGATCGACAGGGGCGATCGTCTGCGTCGAGGCCACTTCGAGCGCCTCGAAGAATCCGGTGACGAAGGACTGCACCTGCTCCGGCGATGCATCGGCATCCAGGTGAGGCAGACCGTGGAAGTCGACCGCGATCTGGTCGAGACCAAACTCCTCGTCGTCGCCGGCCAGGCGCACGCGGTGCTCGACCCGCGCCCGATGTGTGGCGAGATCGAGCTCAGGCAGGTCAGGCGGCGGCATGAGCCTCTCCATGAAAACCGGGTCGGTGTAGTAGCGGATCTTGTCGGCCAGGATCGGCTTGCAGTTCTCCAGGATCAGCACTTCGCGGTCCACGCCCAGTTCCTTGAACTCCTGGGGTAGCAAGAGGGCGCGGCGTTGCGAACTCTCGTTCGTTGACTGCGAGCTGCCGCCGCCTTTCGCGCCCGAGCTGCTCGACCGGCCGCGACTCTTTTCCTGCTGGGTGAACGTGCCCAGCATCTCGCTGTACTCATTGGCGTCGCGCTGCTCGCGCGGCGCGTACAGCACCTGCAGTGCGTGGTTGGTTGCGAAGGTGCGAGCGTCGTGCTGACCGTAGACGGATTCGAGCTGACTGACCGCTTGAATCACCGTCACCAAACGCAGGTTGTAGCCTGCAAGGTAGCCCACGGCGGCGTTCAGGATGTTGATGCGGCCGAGCGCCGTGAACTCATCCAGCAACACCAGGCACTGGTGCTTGAGCGCCGGGTTGTGCTCGGGCAGTTCGGCCGTGTTCAAGTTGATGAGCTGCGCGAAGAACAGGTTCAGCAGCACGCGCGCATCAGCCAGCCGGTTCGGCGGGATGCAGACATAGACCGTCATGCGCTGGCGGCGCACGTCGGCGACAGAGAAGTCATCGCCACTCGTGGCCGCGTCCACCAGCGGATCGCTGAAGACAGTCAGCGGTGCATTGAGCGTGGCCAGGATGCTCGACAGCGTGTTGTCACTGGTGGAGAGGAAGCGCATCAGGGCGTCGACGCAGGCGTCCGACAGTGGCCCCCTCGGGTGCGAGCAGCCCTCCATGCGCTGCTGCATCAGGCCCTGCAGATGCTGCTTGATGGGCTGCCCCTGACCGCTCGACTGCCGCAGGATCTCGCCGATCGTTCGCGGCAGCTCGGGCGTCTCGACCAGATACAGGGCCAAGCCGAGGAACAGGTTGCGCGCGGTGTCGTTGAAGAATCCTTCGGTGCCGCTGCCCTTGACGTCCGTGGGGTACAGCACCTGTGCGATGGCCAGCGTGTCGCCGACGACGTGCCGATCGGCCAGCCGGATCGCACTCAGCGGGTTCCAGCGGTGCGAGCGGCCGTCTTCGGCGAACGGTGCCCAGGCATAGACCGCCTGGCCATGCGCCGCCCGGAAGCCCGCCGTGATCGCCCAGTTCTCCGACTTGATGTCGACGACCACGGCGCTGTCCTGCCAGGCCAGCAGGTTCGGCACCACCACGCCCACACCCTTGCCGCTGCGGGTCGGCGCGCTGAGCATCACCGACTGCTTGCCCGGCAGCGTGAGGAACTTGTCCCGGTACTTGCCGACGATGATCCCCTGTCCGCCCAGCAGCCCGGCGTCGCGCACCTCGATGGCGCTGGCGAAACGCGCCGAGCCGTGCAACTCGCGGCGCTTCTGCGTGGCGGCTGCGATGCCCATGGGCACCAGCAACAGCAGCACGAAAGGCGGGACCATCAGGGCCAGCTGGAGCTTCTTGCGCTCCTTCGGGTCAGCCGAGTATTCGGACCAGAAGGCCGACATGGTGCCCGCCGTGATGCCGGACGGCCGTTGCTTGTGGAACAGCATGTAGAGCGCTGCGCTGCCGTAGACCGTGGCCGCCGCGGTGGCGCCGAGGTAGGCGGCTACGCCCAGTGCGATCAGCACGCGCTTCGCGGTGGGCGACACCGCCGCCGTCTTGCCGGCGCGGCCTGCCGGCGCTCCTGGTACCGCACGGGTGGCGCTCATGCTGCCTCCCGCCAACGGGCCTGCGGGTCGTAGTGGATGCCACTGATGAAGCGCCCACCGGCATCGACGCCGAAGTGCACCACGACATCGATCACCGAACGCGCCAGGCGGTTGATTTCCGGCATCGTCATACCGCCGCCGCCTGCCGACTCACGGACCATCAGCGAGATCTGCTCGAACGCCAGTTCGCAGCTACCGGCGTGAACGCTCGTCACGCTGCCCGGGTGCCCCGAAGCGGCCAGGCGCAAGAAGTAGAAGGCTTCTTCGCCGCGCATCTCCGCCAGAAAAATGCGGTCCGGCCGCAAGCGGAGGCAGGCCTCCAGCAGCAGCTTCGCAGACACTGCGCTGGCCCCCTGTCCGCCCTTGGAATAGAACAGGTGCAGCTTGTTCGGATGGCTGGGCAAGGTCAGCTCCGCTGCATCCTCGATGGTGATGAGCCGCTCGGTGACTGGGACCTCTTCGACCAGGCCCTTCATGAAGGTGGTCTTGCCCGAGCCGGTCTTGCCGGCCACCACCATCGTCTGGTGCGACTGGACGGCCAGGCGGAAGAACTCGACGAACTTGCCGTGCGCTTTCAGGTCCAGCAGTTCGCGCTCGAAGGGCTCCAGTTCGCGGCTGGTCTCCCGGACACGTCCGAACAGGCCCTGTGCCGCGAAGTCTTCCAGCCGGCGCACCTGCATCGAAGGCTTGCGGATGCACACGCCGATCTGGTCGGCCGGCGTCGCGCTGGGCTGGACGATCTGCACGCGCTCGCCCGTCGAGAGGGCTGCGCTGAGCAGCGGGTTCTGTTCGTTGGTGTGCTGGCCGGTCAGCGTCGCGATGGCGGTGGCCAGGCTCTGGCAGTGCCGAAATGTGAACTCGGGGATCTCGTGGCGCTGCCAGACGCCAGCGCGCTCGACGAATACCTCGCCGGGCTGGTTCACGCACAGCTCGTTGACGCGGCTGTCATCGAGCATGCCGCGGATCGGCTGCAGGAACTCTGTGACGGTAGCGTCGGACCGAAGGACGGAGGGAACGGCCCGCAGGGCGGGCGCAGCGCTCATCTCGGCTCCAGTGCGTAGACCTTCGAGAAGTCCACATCGCGGGCGACATACACGCCCACGACGCTGCCCTGGTTCTGGTACAGCAGGGGCGGGATGTTGATCGTCGCTTCGAGCACCTTCTCGGCGAGCTTCGAGCCGGCAGCCGTCGTGCTTGGGAGCAGGACCGTCGTGCTGCCGGTCGCCGGGTTCGAGTCGGTGGCCACCATCTTCACAGCGTCATCGATCAACGACACCAGCATGGCCGCGCCGATGCGCTCCGGCCAGCGGTTGTCAACGTATCCGCCGATGCCGCTTTCGCCAAGGGCACCGGTGCCGGGGGAGTCCAGGTCCACCGTCACGCCGTTTGGCGTGCGCAGCCGGGTCCACAGCACAGGGATGCGGGTCACGCCAGGCCGGACCTGCACCACCCGGTATTCGCCGTCCAGGTGCGAGCCGCGCTCAGCCAGCACCACCTGGCCATCGTCCGAGAAGACGTTGCGCTGGACCTGGCAGGCAACGAAGCCGCTGGTGGCCGAAATCACGCGTGTCTTGAGGCTGCAGGTGAACAGCACGCCCTTGGGCATGGTCAGACTGCGGTTGCCGAGTTGGCTGGCCACCACGGTCGGCGTGGCCGAGCGCTCCATCGAGCCGAACAGTGCGGGGTTGGCCTGGGCCGCTGCGTTCATGTTCGTCCCCGGCAGGACCATTGCAGAGGCCAGCGCTGCGGCCGAAGCCTTGTCGCCGCCTGCGGCCTTGTCGGTCAGGCCCTGCAGCTGCCCGAGCATGCTGCCCAGCTGGCTTTGGTAGCGCCGCATGTTGGCCTGGGCTTCGCCAGCGATTCCGGGCGCTGGCGGCGGATCGGCTGCTGCGCCTTGCTGCGATGCAAGTGATCCACCGCCGGCGCCGCTCGGGCCGAACGGCGATTCGTCACCGACCGGCACCGCCTGCTTCGTCGGCCGACCACCCGCGGTGCCCCGAACCGGGATGGCTGTGGCCGGCGCGGTGGCGTCCGCCTCGATGCTGGGCACGCGGGTCTGATCCACGACCGGGATGGCTTTGGCGACCGGCACGGGTGCCGGCACCACGACCGGCGGGTCCTGGAATTTCAGCTTCGTCACCGTGGCGGAGGCCACGTCCACGGCCGCCTCTGGCGGCGCTTCCTTCTTGCCGAAGTAGCGCGTGGCCGCAAAGCCCAGCGCGCCCACCAGCGACAAGATCAGCACACTCGCCGCAATGATCGGCTTGTGGCTGGAGGCACCGCCTCGCGGTGTCAGCGAGGGAATCTCGGGCTCGCCTTCGAGCCGCTTGAGCGTGTCGGGCGCGTTCATGGCGCGGGCCGGTTGGCGGGCTGGTTGGGTGTGGCTGCCTTGACGACGCGCGCCACACCCGGGACGGTGGTGCCGTCCTTGGGCGGCACGCCGTCGAGGTCGAAGGCATCGTTGATGATGGCCGCGACGCTTTCACCCAGGCGCAGGACGAAGCGGCGGCCGACGCGGTCGGCGACGAGCAGGTCATCTGGGTCCATGCGGGCGTTGACCATTTCCTCGCTGCCGTCCGGCGCGATCTGGAAGACCGTGGGGATGGGCCTGTTGTTCGGGAAGCTGAAGTAGGTCTGCGTGCCGTCATCGAACACCATGACTGGCACGATGTCCTCGGAATCTTTGCCGGTGGCCACCGAGTAGGCGGAGTTGCGGACCAGGGGCTTGGTCTGCCAGCGGGCGTCGATCAGCTCCCTGGCTGTCGGCAGTGCCGGGGACGCGGCGACAAAGATCGGTCGCGGCACCATCGGCGCCGCAACCGTCAGGCGCATCAGGGTCAGGCCTGCGCCCTCGACGGGGTGCAGTAGGAAAGCATGCCGCCGGCGGTCGGTGACGACGATGAGGTTCGTCGAGGTCGCGCCCGACTTGGGCTTGACGAACAGGTCGCGCCCTTGTTTGGCGATGCACCAGGTGTGGGTCTCGTCGCTGCAGTTCGACCCCTTGCCGCTGATCGGGATTCCGACGATCTGCTCGTCGTCGCCGAGAACGATCTGCGTGATCTGGCCGCGCCGCACCGGCACGTCCACCACCATGTCGGCCGCGAACAGCACGGTCCGAAGACGCGGGTCCGGTGTCGTGCGCTGGCCAGGCTGGATCGGCTGCGCGGTCGCAGACATCAGAAGAGCCGGTGCGAAGAGCGCAGCGCCAAGTACCGCGACCGCGCCGAGCGGCGCGATCCACTTCGAGGTGGCCTTCATGATGCGCCGCCTACGACCGTGTCGGCGGGCTTGGCCGGCGCCACCAGGTCAGCGTCGGCGCGATAGCCGGTGACGACAAACCCGAACGGATTCTCGATGCGATCGGCGGGCTTCTTCATCGCGGTCGGCCGGTACTCGTAGCGCACCGTGGACACGAACCGCGTGGTGACCGGCGACTGGCCCTGCGTCGGGCGAATCTGCCGGTCGAAGGTCACCACCGCTTCGCCGGACTTGCCAGCCACGGGGGACCGGGTCAGCCGCACGGAAACCACTGTCACCCGGTGTTCTTCCTTCGCTGCAATGACCGCCTGCATGGCCTTCTCGCCGGCGAACTGACTGCCGTACGGCGCCCAGGTGTCGGGCACCGTCATGCGTGCCACCTGGTCGTAGTCGCGCTGCAGCAGCTGGAAGTTGTAGGACTCGCGGGCTCGCACAAACACGGCGGCGTTGTGCTGGTCCAGAGCGGCCAGCGCCGGGACGTTGGATGCGTCCAGCGTGGCGACAACACTGGTCTCGCCCGTGGTCCGGTCCACCACGACCGGATACGGCGCCGGTGGCGGCCGCAGGCTCTGGAACGTCGCCATGCTGAATCCCAGCACCGCCAGGACGCCACCGATGCCAGCGGCGATCCAGCCACGGCGCCCCGAGGCGATGGCCTGCGCGATGCGGTCCTGTTCCCAGCTGTTGGCCGCTGCAATGGCTGCAACGGCCTTCTTCGAGAGCGGCAGACGGTCAATCTGCGCTGCGTCGGGCAATGCAGCGGCTTCAACTCTGTTGTTCACAGCCGGTCCTCAGTCTCGAATGAAGTCGGCAAGCCGACGATTGCGGGAGGCCTGCTCCAGCTGGCCCTCACGGGCACGGGAGTCGGCCACGCGCTGATCCGCCTCGGCCAGGCCACGCATCAGCTCGATCTGGCTGACCTCATGCTGCAGGAGGGCGTTCTCCGCGCCGATGCGGGCGGTGACTTCCTGGATCTCCTTCTGGTCGGTCGTCGCACCGGCCCGGCGCATCAGGCTGTTGATCTGGGCCACGCGGTCCTTGGCCTTGGCGAGCGCGTCCTCCATGAAGGCCTTCTGCTGGTACGGCTTGGCCAGCGTGCTCTGGCAGTTGGTGCGCTTGCCGGCGTCATCGACGTCCATGCAGTTGTAGGTCATCTGGGCGTCGCGCAGCGTCTTCGACGCACCAGCCAGCGTGCCGTAGCCGCCGGACTCCAGGCTGCGAACCATCGTGTTCGCTTCGCGCGGGACGTAGTTCTGCAGCGCCGGGTTGTTCAGCACGTCGCCCAGCGAGCGGGCGTTCGAGATCGACTCGATCTGCTGCCCCAGGCCCACGATCTGCTGGTATTGGTTCTCGATCTGCGAGATCCCGTTCATCACGTCGAGAACGGCCTGGATGATCGCGGCCACGTCGATCACGGGGATGCCGGCACGTGCCGGTGCGCTGGTGCACATCATCATCACGCCTGCTGCGAAGGCTGCGAGCCCCGAACGGACCTTTGAACGCTTCATGACCTGTACTCCCGTGGTTTGCAAATGAGCTTGAAAAGACCGCTGACCCGTCACGTCGAAACTCCGCCTCGCTGGGCGACCCGCTGATACGCAGCGCGAGCGCCACCGGCCACTGCACCGCCTGCCGAGCCCACAGCGCCGGCCGCTCGGCCGGCGACATAGGCGGCACCGCCGCCGCGCGACATGCTTCCGCCGCCGCCTGCAGCACCGCTGCCGCCTGATCGACCGCCGCCCATTGCACGCATGGCAACCATCGAGTTAGTCACCATCTGGGTGCCGCTTTGGATCGAAGCACCGCCTGTCAGGCTGGACGCCAGGGAAGGCGCCTGGAAGAGCACGATGCCGAGGAGGCACATGACAGCGAGGTAGGTCCCAGCTGCTTCGAGGGCGCCCACTGAGCCCGGCACACCAGCGACGAACGCTGTGCCGTCACGTATCGCCGCGATGACTCGGTCGGAGACGTAGAGCGACATGCCCAGAGCGAAGAAGACAAACCAGGACAGGACGATCGCGCTGAGAACGAAAGACAGCCAGCTATCGAAGAAGCGAGCGGTTGACTTGAACAGGAGACACAGGATTGCCAGGGGACCGATGGCGAGTGCAAAGGTCAAGATGAGCTTGCCCAGGAGGCCGACGAATGCACCAAGGACCAGAAAGATCGTTGTGCCGAGAGAAAACAGAATGCTGGCCAGCACGAGGTCGAGCCTGAACATGCCGGCGTCCTTCCAGAGCAGGGCAAGCTGCTCGTTCGCCGCCGTGTTGGCCAAGTCCAATGCCCCGAACGCGGTGGCAGCTGCGGCGGCTCTGGGTGCGACGAACAGGACGGCCAATCCGTCCTGCAGGCCGGTCGCCCAGGCGACAACGTTGCCGCTGTAGTACAGACCAGGCAGTGCGAAGGACAGGATCGCACCGACCTTGACCATCTTCCAAGCGAACGTTCCAACGGGCTCGGAGGCCTCGCCTCGCATCACGGCGAGGCCATAGATGGCGATGTAGATGGTGACCAGTGCTAACGCAATCGGCACAAGGCCCGCAGCCAGGTCCGCAGATACGCGCGCGGCGTAGCCGAGGAAGAAGGTGTTGAACCAGGCTTCGAGTCTCGCGAACATGGCGTGCTACTCCACCGTTCCCATGCCGCCAGGTACGCCTGCCGCAACGGGCTCGCACTTTCGGGATGCCGCACGCGATTCGCAGTGCACCCAAACGCCATTGAGCTTCACCGTCCAGAATCGAGACCGCTTGCTCACACCGAGGCTGGAAGGAATGCAGCCTGTCTTCGAGAAGTAGATGCTCGTGCAGTCCATCAACTGGTCTGGCCCTTCGATCATGTAGACCTCCGCTCCAGGGCGAGGCGGCGCCAACTTGAAGCCGGACTTGAGATAGCGCTGGGTCTCCGCCGTAAGCGGCGGGACCTCAGCTACCCGCTTGCCGTTGACTATCCGAACGGCCTCGTTGCCAGGGAATCCGGGATCTGTGGGCGCGGCTTGAGTCGTCACGCAGACGAGCGCGAACAGCACGCCGATTGCGGCTGTGGTGGGTTGAAGTTTCATGCTGCCCTCCGGGCATGGCTGCGCCGATCGCGCACGCGCTGATAGAACAAAGGGAGCCAGGTTGTCGGTGCGTCACCGAACTCAGCACGAATCTGGTCGAGAAGTTCGACGTTGTCCGTGGTGGAACTGAGGACGGCCAGGAAGTCGTTCATGCCGCCGAGGTCGAACTCGCACTGGACCGAGTCCGTGCCCTGCTTGCACAGGAAGCGCCGCGAGCCCGTGGCGCCAAGCGACTTGACGATGGCGAATTCGGCATCGGTCAACCCCAGGCCGCCCACATACTCGTCGCGGTCGGCGTCCGCGTTGGGCAGCACGAGCTTGGTGACCGACTGCTCGATCATCGTGCGCCCGTTCTCATTCGAGAGCAGGTCGGCGACCTCCTGCGTGTCGAACAGGCCGAGGCCGTTCATCTTGCGGATGGTCTTCTGCTTGTGCTTCACGAACGGCGCGAACGCCGGGTCGCCAAGTGCCTTCCAGCACTCCGCGACGTGGTAGATCATCGGCTCGCCGTTGACCAGCTCGTCCATCACGTTGAGCAGGTACATCATGATCGGCGTGCGAACGTCCGGGCTGCTGAGCACGCCCGTGTAGTCGAAGCCGATGGCCATGTGGCTGCGCAGATCGCCGAGACGATCGTCGGCCATGTCGAAGACCCAACCCAGCTCGCCGCCCCGACACCACTTGCCCAGGCGGTCATAGAGGCTGTTGGCGCCAGAGCGCGGCAGCGACTGGCGGACCGTGCTGAACCACCGAAGCTCTGGCTTGAGCGCAGCGACCGTCGCAACGGCACGCGCGATGGCCTCGTGGTCGTTGGGCAGCAGCGGCATCTCGGGTGACGCGATGCACTGCTTGACCAGTTCGGTCCAGAACCCGATGCGTTCGGGGGTCACGTCGCGCTGGAACGGGTTGCAGCCCGTGGGTTGGTTGCGGTCGAAGGTGTAGAACACACCGCCCAGCGCCCGGATCACGATCTCGGTGTCGCGGTCCAGGCTGAAGCTGACCACGCGAGGCCGAACGGCCCACTTGGGCGTCAGGGCCAGCAGGCCAGTCAGCAGCGTCGTCTTGCCCGAACCGGTCGAGCCGATCACGATGGTGTTGCCGGGAAGCTTCTTGCCTTCGCTGTCCTCGCCTTCGGGGCTGGCGTGCAGGTTCAGATAGAACGGGTTGCCGGCCGGCGTGCGCATCAGCGCCAGGGCTTCACCCCAGGGGTTGCCGTCGCGCTTGCCGCGCAGGAAGTTATGGCCGCAGGTCAACGCCGCGAAGGCGCGGCTGCTGATCGTGGCCTTGCGCGGACGCCACTGAAAGTTGCCGGGCTGCTGTGAGAACCACGCGGCATCGGCCACCAGGTCCACGGGCACCAGCTCCATCGCGGTGGTTTCGGTCAGCGCTCCGACTGCGCTTGCCGCACGCTTGCCGCACTCTTCGAGCGTGTCGCCAAACACCGCCAGGGTGTAGCTGTATTCGCCCATGACGAACTGGCCATCGCCCAGCTGGTCGAGCGCCACGTCCATCGCTTCGATCTGCGTGACCACTGCGTCGTCGGACGCGAGCAGCTGATCGCGCTGCGTGGTCAGAGCGGCCATCGCCTGCCGGCGTGGCAGGCTGGAGAAGCTCTGCGTCTCGATGAACTCCGAGTCTTCGTAGAGCAGCGCGCCGAGCGTGCCGGGTTCGACCTGGCCGGCGAACTCCTTGATAGACAGCATCGAGGCGTAGCGCCGACGCTCGCCCTGCCGGATCTCCAGCATGCCGCCGCCGAAGGTCAGGCGAGCGTCTGGCAGCGCCTGGTACGCGGGGCCGGTGGGGAAGCGCACCTTGCGCCACACACCGTTGATCAGGAAAGAGAACAGCTCGCCGGACTCCCAGAACAGGTTCCCGTCTTGTTCGTAGCAACCGAGCAGGGTCGGTCCGAACTCGCGCAGGCTGCGCTCGATGAGCGCCCCCTGTTGTTCCATCGTGGCCAGGGTCTGGTTCTGATAGTCCGTCAGGTTCTCCTTCGTCCTGGAGGCGCGGACACTGCGCTTGGCCAGCTCCGAAGGAAACGGCCGGTACAGCAGGGTGATGTACAGCTCGTTGGACATCATCGGCGCCACGCTGATGCGGTCCTGGTAGGCCTTGGAGAAGGCTGCGCTGAACTCCGGTTCGGTCGCATCGGTCAGCCGGTCATGGATGCGCCGGTGGATGCGGTGGTGATAGACGGCCGTGCGGCCTGCGGGCAGGTTGCGCAGTACGTTGCACCAGGCGTCGTGCCGATCCTTGACGAGGTTGAACTCGGCACTCTCGAAGGCCACGCCGTCGAGGCGCCAGACCCGCAGGCAGTCGCCGGACCGGGTTGCGGTGTCGTGCTGCGACAGCGGCGCGCCGATCGAGACGAACTCGCCGACGTTGGATTCCTTGCCCGCACGCTCCCAGTAGCGCGGGGTGGCACGCTCGGGGCTAACGACGCCAAACATGGCGGCCCCCTCGGTAGCCAATGGGCGCATAGCTACGCGCCCCGTTGCGCAGCACCCGATTCGGGTTGCGCACCGCCAGCTTGAGTTTGAGGACCATCTGCGTGAGGCGCTGATCGTCGCGGCTCGTGACGATGCGCATCCAGATATAGGCCACTGCGAGCGAGCCGAAGATGACCGGCGCGAAGCGCCAGTTCACCATCGTGGACAGCCACATGCCGGAGATGAACCCCGGCAGCAGCAGGACCACCAAGGGAACCAGCGGCACCCCGAATTTCATCGGGGGGCGTGTGGCCCCTTTGAACACGGTTTCGATCATGTTGTCGTCGATCCCGTCAGCCCATGAAGACTGCAGCGATCGCCGCGGCCGCGCCGGCGATGGCGCCACCGAACAACAGGTTGGACACGTCGCGGAAGCTGGCGCCGGCGAACATGATCTTGTAGCCGGCCATGCCGACGCCGACCGTCATCAGCAGCAGCGTGATAGCCACAACGGTGTCGCGTGCGATCGTGGCGCCACGCACGACCGGCTCCAGGGCCTGGGCCATCGCGGGGTTGGAGGCAGCGAGCGCTGCGCCGAAGACCAGCAGCGCGATGACCGCACGGGGGCCGGCGATGGAAGTGAGGTGGCGGACCGAGGGTTGATGGCGGGTGAGTTTCATTGCGAGGCTCCTGGATTGACGGATGCGGTGACGGGGGCGAACGGGAGAGGCTTTGACGACCACGCTGCGAGGACCTTGCCCACGTAGCCGTGTTGGT
This sequence comes from Rubrivivax sp., assembly GCA_022843905.1. Taxonomy (GTDB): domain Bacteria; phylum Pseudomonadota; class Gammaproteobacteria; order Burkholderiales; family Burkholderiaceae_C; genus Rubrivivax. The sequence goes on along the minus strand of JALHMT010000052.1, from coordinate 1,511 downwards.
GACCGGTCAGAAAGTTGCCGGAGTAGTAGCAACTGAAGGCGTCGCGAAGAGCGGTCTGCTTGGGAGCGCGGCGACTTGCGCGAGAGAAGCATTCGCCCAAGATGCCCTGCATCGCGGTGAGATTCGCGCAGGGGTCGAACGCGGCCGAGGGAGTCAAGCCGTAGCGCTCGAAGTTGCGCTTGTTGATCTGGCCGAGCCCGACGCTGTAGTTCCATCCGGCTGCCTCCAGCGCGGCGACCGTAGCCAGGGCCTCGGGGAGGTTGGCGGGCTGGCGCACGAGCGCGCCGCCGACAACACCGATGGCGAATGGGTTGCCGCCGCTTTCGACCTGGATCAGGGCGCGTGCCGTGTCCTGCGCCACCAGCGGCGCGCAGGTCAGCACGAGGGCGGCCAAGTCAATCATCCGCCGCCCCCTTGGGCGGCTGCTGCCGCAGCGGCAGCCTCGGCAGCAAGGCGGATCTGTTCACTGATGACCCAAGCCGCGTGGTCGCGGTCGAACCGCTCGTCCATGGCATCCGGCGAGTTGGCGAACGCCGCCTTCGCGGCCGGCAGCCACTCGACCACCGAGTCACCCGACGGGGACCACCAGGTGCGCGACCACGGCCGCCCTTCGACGGCCACATGGATCACGCCGCTGAAGGGGCAGCTGTAGATGGGCCGGCCACTCTCGTCGGTCCCGGCGTTAGTGATGTACTGCTCCGGGCACTGCTCGGGCGCCACGTACTGGTTGCCGCTGGCGCTGTTGCCGCCCATGCTGCAGGTGGGCCAGCCGCGACCTCGGGCCACGTCGCGCAGGGCCTGGCGCACGGTGGGCGTGCACTGACTGATGTTCTGCCAGTTGCCCGCCATGCACAGCAGAAGCTTGCAGCCGTCGACAGCGTGCGCAGGACCGCTGAGCCCCAGGCCGAGACCGAGAACGAGGCCGAAAGGGGCAGCAAGTCTCACTAGGGGCCGGATTGCGGTGCTGAAATGTGCTTTCATTGCCAACCTTTCGCTGGTGTGAAGACCTGACGCCATACAGTGGCGGGAAAAGACAATGTAGCAGAGCAAAACGTGCGCGGCACGCAAAGATTATCTGTTACACGATATGGACGAGCTCATGAAGACAAAAAGTTGCGTGATAAGCAATGAATCGCCACGAGGTGTGCGGTGAACACTCGTTCTTCCGCCCCAACGCCCCCGCCGGAGCCAGCAAAGGCCGAAGCCCAGGGTTCACTTGCCGCCACCTGCATCCGGGCGCTGCTCGACCGGGCGGGTCTCCCGAGGCACAGGCACTCGGCGCACATCGGCGGCCTGCTCAGCCTGTCGTACCACCAGGCCCACCGCCGCATGACGGGGATCGCTCCGTGGTCGCTGGAGGAGCTTCAGACTGTCGCCACGCACCATGGCGAAACCCTGGTGGACCTGTTCGGCGAACAGAAGTCAGCGGACTACGAGACCGCGCTGCTCATCGCCGGGCCGCTGCGCGTCACCTGCCGCCTCTGGCCAGGTCAGCCTCTGTCGCAGCATCG
>JALHMT010000051.1 GCA_022843905.1 Rubrivivax sp. | reverse complement strand
AAGTGTTCTTATCAGGACGTCGTTTCGTGCAATGAAATGCCCGGTGACAATGTCGCGCGCTCGTGCAACAGAAGTTGTGCTCAAGCCGCAAGAGAAGTTGTGTTCTATGCGGTGAGGGGACGAGCAACTGGCCACAGTACGCCGAGTCGCCCGGCGCAGCAATGTCGATGGCGCCGTGCGGCTGGCTCCTGGCCGGCCCGCTGACTTGGCCGAGACCGGCCTTAGGTTCAGCTGCGTGAATGGCGTTGGCCGTCCGCCAGGTGTTCCCGGGCGAGGCTGCCGAACATCCAGGCCCGTCGCCAAAAGCCGTGCTCGCGCAACTCGCGAGCCACCAGCAATTCGTAGTCAGCGTGAATTTCAGGGCGCAGAGGCACCGGGGTGCTCGTCGGTGAGGTCGGTGACGGGCTCGGTGACGGGTACTTCCGGCTGTACTGCCGAACGGCCAACCTCAATGTGTCGATGGCCTCACGCGCAGTGCCGCCGAACGCCTGAATCCTGGCCCTGCAGACCCTGGCCGCGAAGCCACCTCCCCAAGGGAACACCCAGAACTTCAGTGCGCAGGCGACGCCCAGCAGCCGGTGGCGTTTGGCCGGCTCGATCGGGCTGGCCGACGGGCAAACCTCCCAGCCGGCGTGCGCCGACCAAGTGAGACACGGGCCGGTACAGGCTCCGCGCAGCGCCGACGTCCTTGCCTGCAGCGCCGTGGACCAGGTGGTCTGTCGCTGGGCTTTGCTCGAACGCGGCATCGTCCAGTCGATCCTCGGCGTGGACGGTGAGGCGACGAACCGAAGGTACTCGCCGCTGATCGCTGCAGCCCATGTCACCTGGAATGGCGGAGGGGCGTCGAACCAGAACGCCGTCCGGCTTGGCTTGGGCCAGCGCACAAACGATGAGCAGGGTGCTCCGGCCGGGACGTACCGCTCGTTGGCCGCGCTCCAGTCAGCGATACCCGTGGCGGCTGCTTGAATGGCGATGCCTTGCGCTCGGCGCCAAGCGTGCGTGATGGCAGCCGAGGCCGCTTGCCTGTCCACCCAGGCCGACAGGGCTTCGCGCGAAGCAGGAGGCCAGGCGCGACCCACGTCGATGCGCAATGGCAACAGGCCGTCCTGGACCCAGCTGTTCGCGCCGGCTCGAGGGTCGCGATAGGGCCATCGACGCTGGCCGGCATAGCTTTCCATGCACTCCGTAAACAGCAGATCGGCGAATGCCACCATCGCGCGAGGCTGCTCGCGCATCTTGGCGCCCATCTGCAGCGGATCGGGGTTCAACATGAAGTCGATCGCGAGGCCGTCGCATCCCCGGGCCACATGCCGCCTGATGTGTCGCGCCAGCGCTCGGTAGATCGTCGTCGCGTCGTTCGCCGACCAGTAGGAACTGTGCTTGCGCCGGCCCGTCTGCACGCGCTGTAGGGTGTCGACAGCAGGACGAGCAGCGCAGCCACGCTCGATGGCGGACAGCGGTGCCGTGCTGATGCTCGCGGACAGCGGCGTTGTGTCAGAACCCTGCCGCGGGCCGGGCATGCCCAGGCCCAACTCTGCAAACCAAGCGTCGAGCGAATCCATGAACGCAAGGTCGTGTGCACGTTTGGCCTGCCTGTCGTTCGGCAGCGGGCGAACAACACCAGCCAGGCGTTCCAGCCATGCCGCGATCACCGACATCGGTGCGGTCTCTTCGTGTCGCATCGCCGGACGCCGGCATGTCTGTCGAGTGACGAACGCCATCCGGCCGCATCGGCAGAAGCCGGGGTTCATCCCGTTCAGGGCGACGAGTTCGCCGTTGAAGCGCTCTCCGCAGTTGCACCGGTCTTCGAGCTCGCAGCCGTGAATCGGGCAGGTCTGCAACAGCCACAACGAGTGCAGCGCGCTGTGGTAGCCCGCAGCCAGGCACGCCCTGCAAACGCGAACACTCGGGGAGATCAGCGAGCGAACCGACCTCGGCACGCGGCCCAGGTGTGCCCAGGTGAACGCGGTCTCGGGCTCGCCCAACGCCTGGGCCAAGGACTGCATCGACAGCGCGTCGATGGCGCTGCGCCGGCCGCCACTGGTCTCGTTGAAGAGCAGGTTGACCCGACGCGGGAAGCCGCCTTGATCAAGCGCGCTGGTGCAGAACGACAGCTCGCTGGGCCGCAGCGAGTTCAGCCACATGGCCCGCTGAACGGTGTGCCACAGGGAAGAGTAGGGCAGGACGCTGCCCCGGTGCCAGGTCAGCCGGCAGGCTGGGGCGGTCGTCATGCACGCGACCCACTGCGCTTCAAGCGTGGCGACAACGCCGTCACGATGGCCATCAGTGCCTGATGGCCGCAGCCGGCGACGATGTGCCGCCATGATTCGTTGGTCATGACGTCCCGTGGATCGGCACCGCCGGCGACGCGCAGCAGCGCGTGCCGGGCGGCCTGTGCCACCGTCTTCATCGGGAACTCGATGGGGCCCTCGTACCTGGCCGGCAGTTCGAGCACCATCGCCTGCATCAGACCTTCGGCATGGTGGGCCATCCTGAACCCACCGGCCCAGGCTTCGGGCGCCAGGCCCGCCGTGAACGAGATGCCGGAGTTCCTTGGCCACTCGGTGCCCACGTCGTAGCCCGACAGCACAAAGCGCAGCTCGTCGATATCCCGGATGCCGTGGAACGGCGCCGAGGCCAGCATGAACCGGGCGGCGACGTGGGCGCCGCCGGACATCGCCATGCTCACCGGTTCGTCGAAAACCTGAAGTGAGGCGACCGAGAAGACGCACAGGCGGATGCGCTCCTTCTCGAGCAGGCTGTGCAGCTCGACCAGCCACAGCCATTCCCGCTGCGTCATGCCCTGCGCCTCGTCGATGACGAGGACCAGGAATCGACCGCCGCCCTGCGACGCAAGCTCTGCCCAGCGTTCGATCAACATGTGCTGGCGGTCGAGAGGGTTGCGCGCTGCCTTGGCCAGGGGGTGCCGGCTGGCGTGCAGCAGGTGGGAGTGGAAGCGCCCGACCGAGGCGGCGCCGCCAGAATCGGTGTGGCTCCAGACGACCATGGGGACGTGGCCGCCGCAGCGTTGCGACAACAGCGACTGCAGCCAGTGGTCCACGGCGCTGGACTTGCCGAAGCGCGAGGGACCGAAGATGGTCGCGCCGTCGACCTGGTCGTCGATCCAGCGCCCCACTGTGTCCACCATGTCGGAGATGGCCGGGGTGAAGAGCGAGTAGTCGCGCGTGACCACCGGGTGGTCCCTGGGCAGGTGCTCCGCGACCAGCGGGCTGGACGAAACGGCCTCCATCACTGGGTCACCAGGTCTTGGCCATTTGCATGGGCGGCAGCGGACGTCGAGGCTCCGTCGTCACGCCGGGTGGATAGTCCGATCCTTCGCCGTGCGGCGCCGGCGGCGCAGGCACAGGTTGGCCTGCCAGCGCCTGGGCATGCTGCTGCAGCACCCGTCTGGCTTCCAGGTAGGCAGGGTGGGGCGGCAACTTCTTGTCCTTCGAGCCCTCGGCATAGCGGATGAGCTCTTCCACGGCGTCGCACTGCCCGGTGAGGTGCAGCATGCGCCGCTTCTCGAGCGCGCGGATGGCTTGGCGCATGTACAGCGTGTGCGGCGACCGGTTCCAGGGCGGCGCGGCTCGGACAACGCCCAGGAACTCGCCGCGCTCGTTCGACACGCTTGCAAAGCGGGCGTCGTCCTCGTCCTCCAGTTGCAGCCACAGCAGCTTGCCGAGGAGATCCGTGCGCAGGGTGAGCCACTCTGCCGAGTAGCGGGCGTTTGCGAACTGGACGTACGGCCGGCGGCCTGTGCTGACGCCTCCCTTCAGCGTGCACAGCTTGCGGATGCTGACCATGCGCTGGACCTCACCGGCATCGGCCTGGCGGATGCGTTCTGGTTCACGGCCGGTCAGGAAGTCGAGCTGGGCCAGCGGGCTGCGCCAGCCCAGGCCGGAGTGCGGCCTGGCGTTGTAGTTGGCGATCAGTGTGTCCAGCAATTCCTCGGCATACTCGAGCTGGAACTGAGTCTCCGCCGCCGTCTCCTCAGGTTTCGCGCCGCGCTTGTCGGCCGGCTTGCTGCCGGTTGTGGTCGACAGCCGATGAAAGCCTCCCCTGGCGAGCTGGCCGAAGAAGGACTCGATGAACGGGCGGTCGTCCTTGCTGCGCCGGCTGGTGTAGCTGGTGGGATCCTGCGGTTTGAGGATCATCGAGCCGACCACCTCCCGAAGCTGCCGCTCAACCCGGGCGCAGATGTTGGCCATTGCGCCATCGACGCTGAACTCGTCCCAGCAGGCGCCCAGGTAGCGCTCGTGGTGCGCCGACGGTAGGCCCGCGCCCTCGACGTAGGCATTGCCGCTCCACAGCAGCTCGCGTGGCGCCCAGCGCGTCAAGGCTCGCTTCACGGTGCGAAGCACGTCCTCGGCGTTGCACTCCGGGTGCAGACTCAGGTGGTAGCCGAGCACGGCACGAGACTCGACCTCGATGATGGCGACGACCCACAGACGACGAATCTTGCGGGTCTCGTAGCCGCCGTACGGCGACGGGATGGCGACGACCATGCGCGAGTCGAGCTTGTGGGCGTCGCACTCGACCCGTTGGAATACACGCAGGCGCGGCCGGTCGGCACCGTCGCCGGCGCGCGCCTTGCGTTCGGCCTCCCGGCCGCCGAGCAGTTGCCGCTGGCGCCGTGGGTTCTCGTCCATCACCTTGTCGATGAACTTGCAGATGCTGACGTAGCCCAACCTCTCGACGTTGAAGGGCCACTCGCCTCGCGCCTCGAGGCCGGCTGCGCGCAACTCCTTGATGAACCAGGTGAAGAGCTCCTGCTTGGGGCGCTTCGCCGCGGCGAGCTTCGGCACCTTGCCGACGATTTGTTTGCGGAACTTGGCCTCGAAGTCGGAGCCGCCTGGCGACTCGAACAGCCACTGGAGAGCCCCAGCGGCCCCGGCCCCCGCATCGCTGACCTCGAGCGGTGTCGTTCGAGACCATTCCTTCACCCGGCGATGCGGGAGCGCACCGCGCCAGCCGTTCAAATTGCCGTCCGGGTTCTGCGCCAGGCAGCGCTCCGTGATGAGGCGATAGATGTGTGCGCGGCCAAAGCCGCAAGCCTCCCGAATGGCGGCCTCGGTCGCGCCGTCGAAGTAGAGCTGGATGCCCGTCTTGCGACGCAAGAACAACTCTCGCCGGCCTTCCGGCAAGGCGTCTGCATCGACCTGAGTCCAGAGATCCGGCCGAACCTGATCGGGCACGGCGGCTTGGCCGGGCCAGGCCGCCGTACCAATGCGAGCGTGTCTGGGCATGTGTGCCTCCCGCTCAAGCCGCCGTCGGCGGCTCCGCAAGAATAGTTGAATCGCACCCTGCGTTACAACTTCTCTTGTCGCACGCGCCCTGAGTAACCCATCGTCGCTGTCAGCGCTGCCCAGGAGGATGGTTCAACCTGTGAGTTACAACTTCTCTTGCGTGAGCGGGTAAAGACCTCCAAGCGGCCCATGGCGGGGTCAACCCGCGATGTGACCCGGTGGGCGGCGTCAAAGCTATGGTCATGCGTTTGGTGCCGGTCGCGCACTCGGTTGCGTGGAACTGCTGGCTTGGGCGTCACCACCACGTACGATGTCGGAAAGCCGGTCGACTTGAGGGGCGAGGGCGTGAGGATCGAGTGCATCGGATGGGGCTTCCTGGTCCGGGATCCGGTGTCCTCTTGATTTCGGCGCAAAAGAGTGACGGTTCGTGCCTGCCCGCAGAGCGAGCATTGACGCGGGTTCGCTTTCCGGCCGCCGCCAAGTGCCTGTCAGGCAACGAGTTTCTGTTGGTCCTCCGGTCGGTCGCCGAGGCCCTGCTTTCGTGCTTGTTTTCGCCGCCGTTTGTGACGGCAGGATCTGCTGGGCGCAGCGCTCAAGCGGGAAGCGGGAGACGCCGCGCAGGTTGATGCCCACCAGCCGCGTCGGTACCACCCGCCCGATGAGCTCCTGCGGTACGAGCTGGCGACGGTTGGCCCAACAATCCAGCACGGCGTGCATTTGGTGGGTGTTTCACGCCGTCACGATATTGGCCAGCAAGCTCAGCGCGTCGGCCACTGCCAGCATCTCGTCGGCGCGACGCGCCTGCGCGGGCCCGACACGGCTGGTGTAGATGGCGCGCTTTAGCGCGTTGACCGCCTCGCCGCGGTTGAGCACGCGACGCAGCTCCCTGCGGAAGCCGGCGTTGACGACGTAGTCAGCCAGGAACGCCGTGCGCAGCAGCTTGCCCAGCTGCACGCCGGCGTCGTAGATCGGGTCACCTCTTCCGGCCGACCCGAGCCAAACCGGGCCAGTGCCGTCACCGCGCTGGAATGCCCGCTCGACACGGATGCCGCCAGGTGCACCAGGGTGTCCCAGTGGCCCTCGATCAGCGCCGTGTCGATGCCGGCCTCGCACACGGCTGCGAGTTCCTCGGGCACCTTCGTACCGCGCGGCACGAACAGGTGCTGCTGCTTGAGCTCCCTAAGCCTGGGACACAGGTCGAAGCCCAACAGCCGGGCCAAGGCCATCGCGAAGTCGGTATACCCGTGCGTGTCCACCGCCAGTTGCGTCGTCTCCACCCGCTCATGACGCACAACGCCCTCGATGGCCGCGCCGGCCTGGCGCTCGTTGAGCACGATCGGCTGGGCGTGGAAGATCCCCCAGCGGTCCTTGACGTGGCTGTAGATGCCGATGGAGGCGGTCTGCCGCCTTGGATCCTCGCGCGCCTGCCAGACCCGGCGGCTGGTCTCCAGGCTCATCATGTCCGAGGAGGCCAGGTCTGCTCGGCCCCACGTGGCGGCGATGGCTTGGCCGTGCATGAACCCCAACACCGCCTGGCAGGCCAAGGCCAGCAGCCGCTCGTCGCCTGCCCAGCGCATGGCCTGGCGGACGCTGGCGGCCGACAGCTGCGCGATCATGCGCGCGCACTCGGCAGCCGTCAGGCTGGTGCCGTGGGCCAGGATGCCGGCGTAGGCTATCAGCAGACAGCAGTTCCTGGCCTGATCGAGGCTCGCGGCTGAGCATGATCCAGCTGAAGCGCACCTGGGCGTCCACGGCCAGGATCACATCCGGCAGTTGCACCTCCCTGATGCGCTGGTCGAGCCGGCTGCGCAGCTTGGTTACCTCAGGGTCTTCGTCGGCGGCCGACAGCGGCGCTAGGTGCAGCTGGTCGTCCACACGCAGCGTGCCAGCACGCACGGCCGCGACCACGGCATCGACGCCGATGCTCATGCGATCGAGCAGCGGCGCGAGGAAGGCCGATGCCTTGGCGGGCATCTGCAGCCGTGCGTAGTGCCACCGGACCTCGGCCTTCCAGCGCTCATCAGGGATGAACAGCCGCTCGCGGCCTCGGAAGCAAAAGCAGTGTTCGATCCACACCGAGCCGTTGCGCAATCCCCGGCGCAGCGCGAACAGGGTGGCCACCTCCAGCGCTCGGAACGCCTGCTCGCGAACGGTGTCGGCAATCTCCTGCCGCCACGCCGCCCCCAGCCGTGCGGCCGTGACATCGACTGGCAAGGTCCGGTCGCCGGTCGCGTACTGCGCGCGCAGGGTGTTCAGGGCCTCCAGCGCTGGATGCTCGCCTGTGGCCTTCAACGCCAGGCTGCTGACGGCCACCAACAGCGCGCGCACCGGCGCGATGGCAGCGGGCAACTGCCGGCGGATGCCCGAGGCCCGGCTCGGTGAGCGTTGGGCACGCTTGGCCGCGATGAGTTCGAGCAGCCGTGTGCGCAGTTCGGCCGCCCGGGCTTCGTCCTGGGCCAGGTCGGCCAATTCCCGCAGCAGCAGCTGGTACTGCCGCGACCAGTCGACGGCCGCAACCGCATCGTCGGCGCACTGGCGCCAGAGATCGGTAGCGCGGCGCTGGAACATGAGGATGAACTGGTCGGTGGCCGTCAGAAGGCAGTAGCGCAGGAAGCAAGCCATCTCGACGGTCCGTGCCGGCTCCTTGATCCGCTCGCTGATCGACGGTGGCCGTGTGGCCATGCGCCGGGCGTAGCGGCGCACGAGCGAGTCGTTGAGGTCACCCAGGTACCGATCCAGGCCCAAGCTGTTGAGGAAGGTGATGCGCTCGAGTACTTCGGCGATCGGACGCGTGGAGTGCTTGGCCGGCGCACTCCACAACCGGCTGTGGCAGTGTTGGCCGTCCGGCCGGCTCGCAGCCACGGCCGCTACCCATTGCTTCAAGGTCGACATCGGCACCGTAGTTCGAATGGACTCGGCGATGGCGGCCTCGAGGTCGGTCAGCGCAGCCGCCACCATCGCTCGGATAGCGCGCTCGTGCGCGATGATCAGCCGATGCTCGCACAGCAAGTGCCGGGCCCGCAGCAGCAGCCGCTCGCGGTCGGCGGTGTGGGCCGCCTCGTCGCGCAGCACACGTACCAGTGCCCGGCGCTGGTGTTCGCTCATCCAGGCAAAGCCCAGGACCTCGCAGGCCTGCTGATGGTGATCGAACAGGCTACGGCCCCCCCCGCATACGCCGCCCGCAGCGACGCCAGTTCGGGCGCGGCGATGTCCAACGTCTGGCCCAGGTGGCGCAACAAAGCCACCGGCACGGCGCGAACGCTGTTCAACGGGCGCCCGCTCATGCGCACGAAGCCGATGTGCTGCGCCAGGCCCAGCTTGTGGTGGCCACCCCGGCGCCGTTCGATCAGCTCCCGTTCGGCGAGGCTGAAGGTGAAGAAGGCCTGCTGCTCGAACTGGCTGAACTCACGCGGCAGCTCACGCAGGCCCAAGTACGGTGTGTGCCAGCCCTGCATCGCCGCCGATCCAAGTGAGTCGAAAGGCAGCCAAAAATAAGCCCCGCCCGACCGAACAGCAAATGCCGTGAAATCAACGACTTACCGCTGAGCACCCGCTCCGTTGCTGAGAAATCGAACCGTCACCATTTTGCACTGAAATCAATTGGACCCCGTGATGGCGCCGGAATCCGTGCCCTGGCTGCTGGCCGGCGGCGTCTTCCTCGCCTCGACGCTGCAGTCGGCTTCGGGCATCGGTTTCGGGGGCGTGGTCGGCCCGCTAATCATGATCAGCATGCGCAGCAGCGCGGCCGCTCAGGTGTCGATCGTGCTGAGCTTTGTCATCGCCCTGGCGCTGGCGCCGGCGATGTTGCGACGCGTGGACATGCCGCTGCTCAAGCAGCTGGTCTTGGGCGCGCTGATCGGCGTGCAGCTGGGCAACGCCGCCTTTGCGGCGCTCTCGCTCCCGGCATTGGAGTGGGCCGCTGCGGCAATCACAGCGTTCAACATCGCGACGATACCGCGATGGACCCGATGGCGATCCAGCCGGTCGCCCGCTGCGCAGCAGCGCTTGGTCGGCGCGATCCCCGGCGCCCTGAGCAGCGCCCTGGCGATGCCCGGGCCGGCCGTGGCCGCACACTTGGACGCGACGGACCGGGACAAGAACGCCATTCGCTCCGCGACCGTGGCGCTCTTCCTGTGGTCCTACCCGATCGAGTATGCGGCGCAGGCCCTGTTGGCCCAACCTTCTGGTGAAGCGCTCAAGCTCAGCGCCGCCTTGCTGCCGGCGGTCTTGCTCGGGGTGCCCGTCGGTGCCTGGCTTACGCGCTACATCTCGGAGCGCCAGTTCAAGAGCCTGGGCGTCGTGGTCATGGCCGCCACAAGCACCGCCCTGGTCGTCAGTGCTTTGCGCGCCGTTTGATCGCCTGCGCGGCCCAGGCTTGGTCGTTCTTGGGCGCTGCGAGCATGGCTCTGGCCTGGAAGCGGACGAACTCCGCAGCGCACAGCGGCATGTGGGGCGCCATGGCCCTTGACGGCCAGCAGCGTCTCGCGGCGCGCGTGCGGCGGCGTGGGGCACCGCCGCACGCGGGCAGAACGTCACTCGGGGTGCCCTTGTTGCGTAGACGAATGGCATGCTCCACAAGACGATCGACGGCCTTGCGCTTCAGCGCATCGACTTCAATTCAGCTCCAATATCGAGTTGCCCACCGTTCTTGCACTGAGCGTGCAATGGCGCGAGTTCGGGAAACCGGTGCCATGACGCTGGGCTGCTCTTCGACCGCGTCAAACCTTGGAGACGACCTCATGACGACGACCGAAACTGCCATCCTTGCCGGCGGCTGCTTCTGGGGTATGCAGGACCTGGTGCGCAAACTCCCGGGCGTGCAGTCCACGCGCGTGGGCTACAGCGGGGGCGACGTGCCCAATGCGACCTATCGCAACCACGGCACCCACGCCGAGGCGCTGGAAGTAGTCTTCGATCCGGCCAAGCTGAGTTTTCGAGAGCTGCTGGAGTTCTTCTTCCAGATCCACGATCCGAGCACTTCCAACCGGCAGGGCAACGACCGCGGCTCGTCGTACCGCTCGGCGATCTTCTATACATCGCCAGAACAGTTGCGAGTCGCCCAAGACACCATTGCCGACGTCAATGCTTCGGGCCTGTGGCCCGGCCGCGTCGTGACCGAACTGGCGCCCGCAGGGCCGTTCTGGCAGGCCGAACCCGAGCATCAGGACTACCTGGAGCGGCATCCCAACGGCTACACCTGCCACTACCCGCGCGCGAAATGGCGGTTGCCCAAGCGCGCGGTCAGCGCGCGCTGAGCACGCTGGCCGCCCGAGGCGGCAGGCGCTTCTCGAGGTGACACGGCAGAAATTAGGGCGAAGGATGATGGCAACCGAATTGCGAGTCCCCCACTGGATCGACGCGAAGGGCAACGCGCGCAACCCGTTGAAGCTGGCCGAGTTGGGCAACGGCTTCAAGGTGCTTTACCTGTTCCAGGCTTGGTGCCCAGGCTGTCACAGCCATGGGTTCCCCACGCTCAAGCGGCTGGTGGACGCGATGACGCCACATGGCTTCGGCTTCGCGGCCATCCAGACGGTGTTCGAGGGGGCGCACACCAACACGGCCGAACGGCTGCGTGAGATGCAACAGCGCTACGGCCTGGCCATTCCCTTCGGACACGACGCACCGGGCGACGGGCGCCGGTCGACCGTGATGGCGGACTACGGCACGCGCGGCACGCCGTGGTTCATCGTCCTCGATCCGCTGGGCGAGGTGGTGCACAGCGACTTCGAACTCGACGCCGACGCGTTCATGCAGGCCTTTGGTGTTGAGTCCATGCTGCGGAGCGCGGCCTGATGGTTTCGCCTGCACGTGCCGCCCCTGCACCTGCCGCTCCCGCACATGTCGCTGCGACCGACGCCGAGGCAGGCGGCGGCCTGCGGCTCGATCATCAGTTCGCCTGCGACGTGCCGGGGATGTCCACTCGCTGGCGGCCGACGCCGGCGCCAGCGCCGCGCTGGCTGCGGTTCAATCATGAACTTGCCGTCGAGTTGGGGCTTGATGCCGAAGTGTTGCGCGGAGATGCTGGCCTGGAGATCTTCTCCGGACGCCGGATTCCCGAGGGCGCCGTGCCCGTGGCGCAGGCCTATGCCGGCCATCAATTCGGCCATTACTCGCCGCGGCTGGGAGACGGCCGTGCGCTGCTGCTGGGTGAATGGGTCGATCCGCAGGGCCGTCGCCATGATCTAGCGCTGAAGGGTTCCGGGCGCACGCCCTACGCCCGCGGCGGCGATGGCAAGGCGGCGGTGGGACCGGTGCTGCGCGAATACCTCGTGGCCGAGGCGATGCATGCGATGGGTGTTCCCACAACGCGCGCGCTGGCCGCGGTCGCTACGGGCGAGCCCGTGCGGCGTGAAAGAACCCTTCCGGGGGCCATGCTCACCCGGGTTGCCGACAGTCACCTGCGTGTGGGCAGCTTCCAATTTGCGGCGCGCGCCGGAGACGACGGCCTGCTGACACGGCTGGCCGAGCACGCCATCGCCCGCCACACGCCGCTGCTGATGGGGCAACCCGGTCGCTACATCGGCCTGCTCGAGCATGTCGTGCAGCGCCAGGCGAAGCTCATCGCGCAGTGGATGGGGCTGGGCTTCATCCACGGCGTGATGAACACCGACAACATGACCATCTCGGGCCAGACCATCGACTACGGCCCGTGCGCGTTCATGGAGCATTTCGACCCGGCCGCGGTTTTCAGCTCCATTGACGAGGCGGGTCGCTACGCCTGGGCCAATCAACCCGGGATCGGGCAATGGAATCTGTCTCGCCTGGCCGAGACGCTGCTGCCGCTGATCGATCCCGAGCCCGAGCGTGCGACCGAGCTGTCCACGGCCACCGTGCAGACGTTCGAACAGCACTTTCTCGAGCAGTGGTCGACCATCCTGCGAGCCAAGATCGGGCTTCCCGATCAGGGCAAGGTGGCAGACCAGCTGGTAGCCGACTTCCTGACGTTGCTGCGCCAGCACCAAATGGACTACACGCTGGCCTGGCGCCGTCTGGCCGACGCTGCGGCGGGCGACGAGGTGCCCCTGCGCACCCTGTTCGGCGCGCATGCAGCCGCGCTGGATGGGTGGCTTCTGCGTTGGCGCGCATTGTTCGGAACGACGCCCGGCGCGCACAGGGCCCTCGCCATGGCGGCGGTCAATCCGATGGTCATTCCCCGCAACCACCAGGTCGAACGCGCGTTGGAGGCGGCCAGTGAGCACGATGATCTGCGCCCGTTCGAGCGGCTGCTGGACGAGGTGCGCCGCCCCTACGTACCGCGTGCTGCGGACAATCCCTACATCGACCCTGCGTCGCGTGAACAGACAGCCTGCTACCGTACGTTCTGTGGCACGTGAGCCGAACTTCATGCCCGCACAAGACCACCGCCATTCAATGCAGAACCAAGGAGTACGCTGATGCACGAACGCATCGTTGACGATCTGGCACCCGAGTTGGGTGTCGCCCGCTGGGTTGATGCGTCGGGGCAGCCCATGGGCAGCTATGGCCTGGATCGCATGCCGGGCGCCTACAAGCTCATTTTCTGCTTCCAACACGCCTGCCCGGGCTGCCACCTCACGGGTTTCCCCACCCTGACGCGCCTGGTGGAAGCCTTCCGCGGCTCCAAGCTCATCAGCTTCGCAGTGGTTCAGACCGTGTTCGAGGACTTCGAACACAACACCTACGAGCAGATGTTGGCCGACCAGCGGAAGTACGCGTTGCCCATCCCCTTCGGCCATGACGAAGGCGAAGGCCGTGTCGGCGCCAGCTCGGTGCTGATGAAGCGGTTCCAAAGCGGCGGAACACCCTGGTTCATCGTGATCGATCCGTCAGGCGTCGTGGTCTTCAACGGCTTCCGTCTGGATGCCGAAGCCTTGATTGCCAACCTGAAGCGAATCGAGGCACGACCGCCAGCGCCCGAGGTGCCGGCTGGCACGCTGACCTGGCGCGGCGTGCTGCAGCTGACGCGCGACGGCAACCCCGCGCCGCCGCGCCGGCTCGATCTGAGCGACGCGCAGTGGAAGCAACGCCTGAGCCCCGAGCGCTACCGCATCCTGCGCCAAAAGGGCACCGAGCGCGCGCACAGCTCGTCGATGTGCACGCTGTTCGAGTCTGGGCGCTACGCCTGCGCGGGTTGCGGCACCGAGTTGTTCGATGCCACCACCAAGTTCGACAGCAAGAGCGGCTGGCCCAGCTTCACGCAAGCGGTCACGCCGGGGGTGGTGGCTTATCACGGTGACAGCAGCCACGGCATGAAGCGGGTGGAGACCACCTGCAACGTGTGCGACTCACACCTGGGCCACGTCTTCCCTGATGGTCCCGCGCCCAGCGGGCTGCGCTATTGCATCAACGCGCTGTCACTGGAGAAGCTGAGTTGAGCGTTCGCGGGCATGCCCATGCGGGGCGGGGTGCAGCGCTTCGTAGTGAGCATGTCAGTTTCGCGGGTTCGCGAGATGCGATGCTCGCCGGCGTGATCGAATGGCCGCCTCACGGCAAGCCGCGGGCGTGGGCGATCTTCGCCCATTGCTTCACATGCGGGAAGAACTCGCTTGCGGCCACGCGCATCAGCCGCGCGCTTGCGGAACGCGGCATTGCCACGCTGCGCTTTGATTTCACCGGGCTGGGTGAAAGCGGGGGGGAGTTCGGAGACGCGGGCTTCGCTGCGGACGTGGCCGACCTCGTCGCTGCGGCACACTGGCTGGCCGCCACGCATGGGCAGCCGTCGCTGTTGCTGGGGCATAGTCTGGGCGGAACGGCGGCCCTCATGGCGGCGGGCGAACTGCCGGGGGTGGCCGCCGTGGTGACCATCGGTGCACCGGCCACGGCGCAACATGTGCTGCGGCACATTCAACCAACGGGTGATGTCAGGAACACGCAAGTCCTGGTGAAGATCGGCGGGCGCGGGTTCCACGTGCATGCGGAGTTTCTCAATACGCTGAATCGGTGGGATGGCTCGCAGGCGCTGCCCAAGCTGCCGGGTGCGCTGCTGGTGATGCACGCGCCGGCCGACGACGTGGTCGGCGTGGAGCAGGCGCATTCCATCTACAAGGCAGCCGCTCATCCCAAGAGCTTTGTCAGTCTCGATGACGCCGACCATCTGCTGAGCCGCCAATCGGACGCGGACTACGTCGCCGATGTCGTCGGTGCATGGGTCTCGCGCTATCTGCCTGCCGAACTGGCAGCAGAAGGCGCCGACGTGGAATCAGATGGCCTGCGGGCCGGCGAGGTGTGGGTGGGCGAGCACGATAGGGTATTCTGGCGCGCGATGCGTGCCGGCCGCCATCACATCGATGCGGACGAACCGGCAGAGCTTGGGGGTGGCGACCGCGGCCCTACTCCCTATGACCTGCTGCTGATGTCCCTGGGTTCATGCACCTCGATGACCCTGCGGCAATACGCGCAACGCAAGGGCTACCCGTTGCGCGATGTGCAGATCAGGCTCAAGCACGAGCGTGTCCATGCCACCGACTGCGCCGCATGCGACGGGCGCGATGGACGCGTGGAACTGATCAGCCGTGAAGTCGTCCTGGACGGCCCCTTGAGCCAGGCGCAGCGCGAGGACCTGCTGCGCATTGCCGACCGCTGTCCTGTGCATCGCACATTGGAAGGCAGGCCGGTCATTACGAGCCGGCTCGGCTACGACTGAATCCTGAGCACATGGATATCAGGCTCCGCGAATGCAGAAACAAGGAAACCGCCGAAATGAAAGCCATCTGGAACGATGTGGTCGTCGCTGAAAGCGACGACATCGTCGAAGTTGAAGGGAATGCCTATTTCCCGCTCTCTGCGCTCAAGCGCGAACACGTGCAGGACAGCAGCACCCACACCGTGTGCCCCTGGAAAGGTCGGGCCAGCTACTACAGTCTGGTGGTCAATGGCAGGACCAACATCGACGCCGCCTGGTACTACCCGAACCCCAGTCACGGTGCCGAAGCGGTGGCCGACCGTGTGGCGTTCTGGCGCGGCGTCCGGGTGCAGGCATGAGCCAGGTTGAGCTGTTTGATCTGGTGGTCATCGGCGCCGGGCAGGCTGGGCCGTTTCTGGCCGCTCACCTCGTTGGGCAGGGCAAGAAGGTCGCGCTGGTCGAAGCGCGCGATCTTGGCGGGACCTGCGTCAATCGCGGCTGCACGCCGACCAAGACCTTGCGCAAGTCGGCGCGCGTGGCGCATCTCGCGTCGCGCGCAGGCGACTTCGGCATCCGGGCGGACGGCCTGAGCGTGGACTTCGCTGCAGCCATGCAGCGCATGCAGCAGCGTGTGGACGAGTCCCGAGCCGGGCTCGAACGCTGGCTCGGTGGGTTGGCCGGCCTGACCGTCATCAAGGCCCACGCCCGCCTGGAGGGGCGGGCTCCAGAGGGGGGGGTTTCAGATCCGGGCTGGTGAGCGGCGACTCGCGGCACCGCAGGTCGTGCTGAACACCGGCACGCGGCCGTTCATCCCGCCGATCCCGGGTCTGGCCGAACAAGCCCACCTGGACAACGAGAGCATCCTGGCGCTGCGCGAGCGTCCGCGCAAGCTGGTTATCATCGGCGGCGGCTACATCAGCCTGGAGCTGGGGCAGATCTTCCGGCGCCTTGGCTCCAAGGTCGCGGTGATCGAGCCCGGGCCGCGCCTCGTGCCGCGCGAGGATGCCGATGTCTCGGAGATGCTGGCCGATGCGCTGCGCGCAGAGGCCATCGACCTGCACCTGGGCCAGGCGGTGGAGCGCGTGGCGCCCGGGGACACGCCTGGGGGCGTGTGCGCTCAACTGGCCGACGGGCGCATTGTCGGCGGCAGCCACCTGCTGGTGGCCACTGGCAGGGTGCCCAACACCGACGACCTGGGCCTGGCCAGCGTGGGCGTGGCCATCAACATGCGCGGCTACGTCGGCGTGAACGAGCGGCTGCAGACCAACGTGCCGGGCATCTGGGCGTTGGGCGACATCAACCAGCGCGGCGCGTTCACCCACACCAGCTACCACGACCACCAAATCCTGGCCGACAACCTGGCCGGGGCGCAGCGCAGCGTGGAAGACCGCCCGGTCATCTACTCCATGTTCACGGATCCCCCCCTGGCGCACGTGGGCCTGTACGAGGCCGATGCGCGCAAGCTGGCGGCGCAGGGCCGGCGCATCAGCATGGCCGTACATGCGATGAAGGATGTCAGCCGGGCCAAGGAAGAGGGCGAGACGACGGGAGTGATCAAGCTGCTGATCGACGAGGACAGCGGCCACTTCCTCGGCGCGACGATCTTCGGCATCGAGGCCGACGAGATCATCCAGGCCATCAGCCTGGTGATGGCCTGCGGCGGCACCTGGAAGCAGGTGCGCGACGCGCTGCCCGTTCACCCCACGGTGACCGAATTCCTGCCCACCATCATCGAGCGGCGCCGCCCGCTGGCGGCCGCCTGACGGCGGCCGAAGGCCTTCTCGAGAACCCACGACGACCATGCCGATCAATCGCTCCTTCAGCGGCCGCAACCGCGGTGCCAACAACCATGGCGGTCGGCTGCCTCCGGGCCAGTCGCTCACCGACGGATTCCCGGTGCTCACCGCTGGCCCCGCGCCGCGCGCGCCCAGCCCGGTCGATTGGGGCCTCACCCTGAAAGTCGGGCCTCGTCCAGTGCGCACCTGGACCTGGGCGCAGTTCAATGCCCTGCCGCAGACCGAGCAGGTGGTGGACATCCACTGCGTGACCACCTGGTCGAAGTTCGACACGCGCTGGCGCGGCGTGACCATCGACGACCTGCTGGCCGACGCGGGGCTGGCGGCGCCCACGCCCTGGGTGCTGGCGCACTCGCTGGACGGGTACTCGACAAACGTGCCGCTGGCTGATCTGGCCGGTGGCCGTGCCATGGTGGCCACGCACTACGACGACCGACCGCTGGCGCACGAGCACGGCGGCCCGGCGCGGCTGCTAGTGCCGCACCTGTACTTCTGGAAGTCGGCCAAGTGGGTGAACGCGCTGCAGTTCACGCCCAAGGACGAGGCCGGTTTCTGGGAACTGCGTGGCTACCACATGCGTGGCGACCCGTTCAAGGAAGAGCGCTATGGCTGAGGCGGGCGGCACTGCCGCGTCGCGTCTGGCTTGGCAGGGTGCGCGCATCGAGGGCATCGAGCCGCTGGCCGAAGGCATCAAGCGCGTCGTGCTGCGCCCGCGCGTGTGGCATGCGCCGTTCGCCGGCCAGCATGTGGACGTGCGCCTGACGGCCGAAGACGGCTATCAGGCTCAACGCAGCTACTCGTTGCTGTCGCCACCCGAGCGCAGCGGCGTGTATGAGCTGGGCATCGAGTACCTGCCCGAAGGCGAGGTGTCGCCCTGGTTCCACGAGGCCGCAGCCGTCGGCGACGAGGTCGAGCTCCTTGGCCCGGCCGGTGGGCACTTCGTCTGGCGCGCGCAGTCCGGGACACCGGCCCTGTTGGTCGGCGGCGGCTCGGGTGTCGTGCCGCTGCTGGCGATGATGTCGCATCGGGCAGGCCACCGCAGCGGCGCGCCGGTCGCGCTGTGCGTGGCCGCGCGCACGCTCGCGCATGTACCGATGTGGACCGAGTTGCAGGAATGGGAGCGCGCCGATGAGCGCATGCGCTGCGTGCTGGCGCTCTCCAGGCAAGCGCAAGCTCCGCGACCGCAAGACCGCGCCGGGCGCTTGCAAACCGGCGATCTGGCGACGGCGCTGCAGTGGTTGGGTGGCCACGCTGCGCAGTCGTGCACCGCCTATCTGTGCGGCAGCAACGGCTTTGTCGAATCCGTTACCGCGATGTTGCGTGATCTCCAGTTGCCCGATGGCGCGATCCGCACTGAGCGTTTCGGAGGTTAGATCCCGACAGGCCACCCGTTCCCATCCAGATCCCGCCCGAGTCCGAAACACCCCATGGCCATCCTGACACCCGAAGCCATCCTGCTGCAGCGATATCGCGCCGTGCGCTCGCGCTCGCTCAAGCTGTGCGCGCCGCTGACCGCCGAAGACCACGTTCCCCAGCCGCTGCCCGAGGTCAGCCCGCCGAAGTGGCATCTCGGCCATACCAGCTGGTACTTTGAAACCCTGTTGCTGGAACCCAGCGTGCCCGGCTACCGGGTCCATCACCCCCGCTACGCCTTCGTCTTCAACAGCTACTACGAGACTTTCGGCCCAAGGGTGGCGCGCACGCAGCGTGGTCACATGAGCCGGCCGACCGTGGCCGAGGTGCTGGCCTACCGTGCCCATGTCGATGCCGCGATGGAGCAGTTGCTGCAGGGCGTGCTCGAGCCGCGCCAGCGTGAACTGGTGGAGCTGGGCCTACAGCACGAGCAGCAACACCAGGAACTGCTGTTGACCGACATCAAGGCGATCCTCGGCACGAATCCGCTGCTGCCCGCGTACGACCCCGACGGCCGCAGCGGGGTCGACCTGAGCGCCGAGCACGACGGCACCTGCCCGCCGCTGGACGAGTGGGTGCAGGCGCAGGCCGGCACGGTCGAGATCGGCCACGCCGGCCCCGGGTTTGCGTTCGACAACGAGTCACCGCGCCATACAACCTACGTGGGCGCGGTTCAACTGCGCCAGGCGCTGGTGACCAACGCCGAGTACCTTGCCTTCATGGCCGACGGCGGCTACACGCGCCATGAGCTGTGGCACGCCGAAGGCTGGGACTGGTTGGCCGCCCAGACGCAAAGGGCACCGCTGCACTGGCAGCCCGACCCGGCCCAGCCCGGCGGCTGGCTGCATTACACGCTGCAGGGCCCGCAGACCCTGGAAGGCACGGCGCCGGTGACGCATGTCAACTACTACGAAGCGTTTGCCTTCTGTCAGTGGGCCGGGTGGCGCCTGCCCACCGAGGCCGAATGGGAGGCCCTGGCGCCGCGCTTCGGCTGGGGCCGGCGCTGGGAATGGACACAAAGCGGCTACGCACCCTACCCCGGTTTTCGCCGCAGTACGGACGCCAGCGGTGAGTACAACGGCAAGTTCATGGTCAATCAGCAGGTACTTCGCGGCGCCTCCTTCGCCACGCCGCCGGGCCATGCGCGGATGAGCTATCGCAACTTCTTCCATGCCCCCGAGCGTTGGCAGTACACGGGCATTCGTCCGGCTCGCGACGTGGCGGCGTCGAGCTGACGATGCAGCACGATCCGGCCCTGGCCAAACATGTGCTGCTCGGTCTTTCTGCGGCGCAGAAGGCGCTGTCGTCGGCCTGGTTCTACGACGACGAAGGCTCACGCCTGTTCCAGAGAATCATGGCCTTGCCGGAGTATTACCTCACGCGCGTTGAGCACCAACTGCTGCGCGACCGAGCGGACGAGTTGGCGCGCTGGATCGACCCGCAACGCAAGCCGCTGGACCTCATCGACCTGGGTAGCGGCGACGGCGAGAAGACGCTGAGCCTGTGCCGCTCGCTGCACGACAGGGACGTGGATTGCGTCTACCGACCCATGGACGTGTCGCAGCACGCGCTGGCGGCCTTGAGCCAGCGCTTCGAGCAGCACCTGCCACGCCTGGCGCTCGAGCCGCTGCTGGGTGACTACTTCGAGCACTGGCCGCTGGTCAGGTCGGAACGTCGGCAGGTGGCCATGCTGCTGGGCAGCAACCTTGGGAACCTGGACGAACCACGCGCGGTGGCGCTGCTTCGCTCGTTGCACGCGCGCCTGCGCGAAGGCGACATGTTGCTGTTGGGGCTGGATCTGGCCAAAGACCCGCGCACTGTGCTGGCCGCCTACAACGACAAGCAGGGAGTCACGGCGGCGTTCAACCTCAACTTGCTGCGACGCTTGAACCGCGAGTTGGGCATGGACTTCGACCTCGCCCGCTTCAGCCACTACGCCAGCTACTGTCCGTTGGAGCATGTGGCGCGCAGCTTCCTGGTCAGCGAGACCGAGCAGGCGGTGAGCTCGCGCGTGCTCGAGCGCACGTTCACCTTCAATGCCGGCGAAGCGATCTACACCGAGCAGTCGCAGAAGTACACGCCGGAGATGATCCGCGAGTTGGCGGCCGCGAGTGGGTTTGCGCTGAACTCGCTGATCACCGACGACCGGCGCTGGTATGCGCTGGCGGTGCTGCACTGGGTGGCATGAGGCTGCAGGCGCCGATGCAAGCGTTCCATACCTGGGCCGATGTGATTTCACGTGCCAACTCGCGCAACCCCGATCCGCCGCGGCGCCTCGAGCTCACCGAGGATCAATGGCGCGCGCGGCTTCACCCCGAGGTATTCAACATCACCCGCCGTGGGCACACCGAGCCCGCGCACAGTTCCGCGATGTGCAGCCGGTTCGAGCCGGGTCAATACGCTTGCGCCTGTTGCGGCACGACCCTGTTTGAAGCCGAGCACAAATTCCGATCGGGCAGCGGATGGCCGTCGTTCACCCGACCCGCCTCCGACGCCGTGGTGGCGTACCGCATCGACGATCGCCACGGCGCGCGCCGCATCGAATCGGCCTGCAACGTTTGCGACGCCCACCTTGGACATGTCTTTCCCGACGGCCCGCCGCCGTCGGGTCTGCGCATGTGCATCAACGCGTTGGCGCTCACCCATGACGGCGGGGCGCCGACCACGTTGAGCCCGGCATGACACCCGGCTCGACACACGCATGACATCCGCTGTTTCCTTGCCGATGGCGCTCTTCTGGGGGGCTGTCACCGCCAGCGGCATCATGGTCGGCGCGTTGCTGGGCGTGTATGCGCGCTTGTCGCATCGTTCGATCGCGCGCGCCATGTCGCTGGGCGCCGGACTTTTGCTCGCCGCGGCGGCCGTCGAACTCGCGGCCGAGGTCACCCGCCACAGCCCGTGGTCAGGCGTCGCGGCCTTGCTGTGTGGTGCGGCTGCGTTCAGCGCTGCCAATGCCTGGCTGTCGCGCCGGGGCGCGAAGGACCGCAAGCGCTGTGGCGAGTGCGTCGCCCAACCTACTGAAGCCGAAGTTCCGAACAGTGGCCTGGCCATCGCGATGGGAACAGCCATGGACGCGGTGCCCGAGGCCATCGTCTTGGGCCTGACCCTGCACGCCCATGGACCGAACGCCGCGCTGATCGCTGCCATCACCCTGGGCAACCTGCCCGAAGCCATGTCCGCGTCGGCCGGCATGCGCACGGCCCGGCGCAGCGTGGCGTGGATCCTCGGTCTGTGGGCGCTGATAGCTGCGGCCACCACCGTGCTCACCGGTGCGGGGTTCGCCTTCGCTGGCGCACTGACCGCTGGCGATGCACTGTTGCTGCAAGCCTTTGGTGCTGGCGCATTGCTGGCCATGGTGGCCGAAACCCTGTTGCCCGAGGCGGCGCACGAGGGGCCACGCTTCTCCGGACTCGTGGCTGCTGCCGGCTTCGGGGCCCTGCTGTTGATCTCGGCCTTGGGCGGCTAGCGGCGGCTAAACCCCTGGGCGGGTGACGGCACGATCCCGCCTGCACCGGCGGGGCCTAAGCCATCGCGTGAAGTTCGACCGAACGGCGCGGCGCGCGGCATGCTGCTGGGCCACAGGCGCAACGCCGGCAGCCGATATCCTTGCATTCCCGCCTGCTGCGGGGCGAGGGCTACGGCATGCTGGAAACTGATGTAACAGCCGCTTTCGCGGCGCTCGCGCAGTGCAAGGCCAAGCGCTGGTTGCGACACCGGATTCCTCATTGATAAGCTGCGCGCGGAAACAGCGTACGTGGAATGCATGTCGTCAGTACTTGACACCCAGAAGGTCCGCGAGAACTTCAGGCGCATTTCCCGTGTTGGAACCCGGGTCGCCGTGGTCACCATGCCCGTCCACGCCATCCTGCTGGGGTCGGTGGACCAGCCCGTGTGGCGCTGGAGTGCGGCCGCTGGGTTCGTGCTGATCGCGCTCAGCGGCTTCATGGGCAACAGCCGCAGGTTCGCGGTCTTCCTGGCCGCCTTGCTGGGCTGCATCCTTGTCATCCTGGCCCACCAGTCGCTGATCGCCCTGAGCTTTGGCCGATCGGTCGGAGCCACGCTGCCCTTGCTCTGCCTGCTGCCCTTGGTCGCGGTCAGCGGGCGTATCGACGTGCGGGAGAAATGGGTGATCGCCGTTGCCATCGGGGCGGGCATCGTGACGTTGGATCTCCTGAGTCGCGACATGCGTGGCTCGCTGCCGCCGGTCCCAGCTGAATTCCTGCGGGCTATGAATTGGGGCGTCGTCACACTGGTCGTGACCGGCCTGACCTATCACTACTTTGCGCTGGTCACGGTCCAGCAGTCGGCGCTGCAGCTTCAGGCGATGACCGATCCGCTGACCAAGTTGGCCAACCGGCGCCACGTCGAGTCCGAGGGCGGTCGTCTCGCACAGCGAACCCGCGGCATGGGCCAATCACTGCTCGTCATGCTGTGCGACATCGACCATTTCAAGTCGATCAATGACCGGTTCGGACACGATGTCGGTGACAAGACGCTCGAGCGCGTGGCCGAAACGATCCGCCTCGTCGTTCGACAGACCGACATTGCCGCCCGCTGGGGCGGTGAGGAGTTTCTGATTCTGCTGCCGGGTATCGAAAGCGACCACGCGATGCTGACGGCCGAACGCATGAGGCGCAAGCTGGCAGGCGTGTCTATACCGGTGAAAGGGCAGCACATCAACATCACCGTCACGATTGGCGCCACGGCACTGGGCCCCCATGAGTCTCTCGAGGCAGCCATCGCCCGCGCCGACCGTTCGCTGTACGAGGGCAAGGTCGCGGGCCGAAATCGCGTGATCCTTGCGCCTGCGCCGACCGGCCGGGGTTGATGGCAACGACCCCGGACGCCCGCTCGCGCGTTGCACGCGCAGTCACGTCACAATGGGCTATCGTGTGAGCCGACACACGCTGGTCGGTTCTATCGGCCTTCCAATCCTTTCTTGAAAACCCGATGCCATGAGCGACAAGAATCACCTCAAGCAGACCATGCTTTCCCTGACCGCCGAACAATTGCGCTTTGCCGAAGGCGCTTACGCACAGTACTTGGCCGGCGCGGCCGGGCGCGGCGACGAGCCCGGCGATGCCGATGCGTCATCCCAGGCGTTCAACAGCGGCCTGTTGGCCGCGTCGTTCGAGTGCCCGATCCACACCTACGAGGAGGCGCTGGCGGCGCTGCGCCGCATCGATTTCGAGTCCAAGGACGAAGTTGGCGAGGGCGCGGCGGTCAAGATCGACGGCCGCTGGTTCGTGGTGGGTGTAGCCACCTCGGCGTTCCAGTGCGACGGCAAGACCTACATGGGCATCTCGCCGCAGGCGCCTATCTACGCCGCGCTCGCCGGGCTGGGAAGCGGCGACACCGCCGAGTTCAACGGCCGCACCATCAAGATCGAAGACGTACGCTGAACGCGCGCCTCTGCGCACGAGGCGCTGCGCGCGTCGCCGTCGCCAGATCAGATCACTTGGACAACAGGTACTCGATCAGCGCGGCCCGCTCCTGTTCTTGTTGAACTCCGGCCGCAAACATGTATGCCATGTTGTTGCCTGGGATGAAGCCCTTGACATCGCGAAGATGTCGGTCCAGCGTCTCCCGGCCCCATACCACGGCGGAGTTCTTCATCGCGGCCGAGTACGCAAAGCCCGAGCTGGAGCCTGCTTTGCGCCCCGCCACCCCCGCCAGCGAGGGGCCGATCCCATGCTTGTCTGGCGTCAGGCTGTGGCATGACACGCAGCGCTCGAAGACCGCAGCGCCCGAGGTCGGTGCTCCGGGCTTCGCGGCTGAGACGGCGGGCTTGGCCGGCGCCTGGGCAATCGCGGCAGGGCCGAGCACCGGATACGCATAGGCGTACAACCAGTCCTTGTCCTTGACCGGGGTGTGGCAGCCCATGCAGTCCTTCTTGTAGTCGGTCGCCGCCTGCCGCGCCGGATCGGCACCCTTGAAGAGCCCCCAACCCCAACCATCCCCCCAGATCGGATTGCCGGGGAAGCGTCCTTTCTCGTCCTTGATCATGACGAACCATACGGCGACGTCTTCGGCCCAGAAGGCTTGTCCCGTCGTGTGCGTGCTGCCCCGCGCGTGCCGCACTTCCTTGACCAGCACAGCGCCATCGGGAAACCGGCCGTTGCTTCGGAAGTACTGGAGTTCTTCTTTCGGGGCATACACGCCGTGGAGATCCTTCACCTGGTCCTTCTCCAGTACGGCCCATGATCCGAGGTGCGTCCAGTCGGTCGCGAACTCCTTGGGCAGCAGGATGTTGCCCCGCGAGTCCACCCAACGGGCGTAGGTGCGGGCTGCGATGGCAGCCGCGTCGAGCGTCGAAGCATCCGCCGGTGCGCGCTGTCCCATCGCGCTGCCCATGCTCAGCGTCAGGAGGATCACCGACCGCAGCGCGGTGCGCAGGAGTGGTTGGGTGTGGGGCATGGATATCATGTCGGCGCGGACCTTTGTCAGCCCTGCTTGAGGAACGAAAATGGGGGGCACGCCCCCATTCGACCGATGCCATCGAAGGCGATGGCGCTACTTCTTCACGGGCAGGGGATCGAGGATCGACTTGTAGAACTTGATGTAGACCATGTCTTCATGCGCGTTGGCCATGTGGCAACCGGCGCAAGCCGCCACCGGGGCGGCAGCTGCCGCCCGCAGGTAGGGCGGGGCGTGGTGGCCGTAGTTGAAATAACCCCAGTTCTTGGACTCCTTGAAACGCGACGAGTCCTTGACCGCGATGTCCAGCCCGGCAACGCCCGCGGGGAAATAGCCGCGCCCGGAGACCTCGGTGCGCGAGCCATCGGGGAACTGCGCCGGCTGCACCAGTTGCAATTCCTTCACCATCATCGTGCCCTCGGGCCAGGTGCCGGTCTTGCGGTAGTGCTTGAACGCCGAGGGTTGCACGTAAACGTTGTGGAACTCCGGGAAGTTGGCCTTGCCGTCGTTGAGACCGTGAGGCGTCATCGGCGAGCCGATGAAGATCCACTGCCTGAAGTCCTTCGGCTGCACCAGTTCGCCCTGTGCCGTCCACTGCGGTGGAAACTCCACGCCGTACTTGGCCTTGCCTGGTTGCGCTGCCAGCGCCGCGGCACCCATGCCAAGGCCGACCACGACGGCGGCCAGGGCGGCCGCGCGCAGGGCGCTGGGATTCGTTCTCTTCGATCGTATCTTCATGGTCTGTCCAGGTCGTCCGATTGGGTTGATGGGAACATCGGCGCGCACCTTCAGGATGGTGTTCGCCGATCTTGCGATTCCTGCCGCGCTACTGCTCGGGTGGGAAGCGGGGCGTGCCGTCAGAATATCGAGGGCGTATACGCCGAAATCGTCGAATACGCGCTGTGCATCCTGATCTGTTGACCAATCGTCCGAAGGTGCATGGCGCTGCGCGCTCGCGCCGCAAGACGCTGCTGGGGTACGCTTCCGACCGCGGACTTCGCCCTCATGTCTCACGTTTCCAGCTGCGGATCGACGCGCTTGACAATGCCACCTTTTGAAGTCCTCGTTGACACGTGGACGCTCGCTCGATGCGGACGATGCGCATGAGTAGCGGCCTGCGCGAGCTGGTCGCCCGGTTTGGTATGCCTGGACGCATCGATGCCATCGTGCTGCGCCCGCGCCGGCTGGCGCCGGCGGTATGGGCCGACCAAGCATGGGCTGAGCCAGGATTTGGTCTGCGCGGTGACCATCGCTCTGTCAAGAGCCGCACGGGCGATGAAGCTCGGCGCCGCGAGCTGACCCTGTTGCAAGCCGAGCACTTGTCGGTGATTGCTGCCCTGGCGGGTCGCGACCGAGTCGATGCCCGGCTGTTGCGTCGCAACTTGGTGATCAGTGGCGTCAATCTGGCGGCGCTCGCGTCGCCCTTCCCGGACCAGAGGTTGCTGTGGCGGCTCGGCGAAGAGGTGGTGATCGAGGCGACAGGACCGTGCGCGCCTTGTTCACGCATGGAGGTCGCGCTGGGGTCCGGCGGCTACAACGCATTGCGCGGTCATGGGGGCATTACGGCGCGCATCGTGCGCGGCGGCTGGTTGCGCAAGGGTGACGCCGTCACGGTCATGGACGCGCCTGCCGTCGAGGAAACCGTGTCGCGGCCAGCGACCTGACGTAGCAGGAGCAGACAATGTACCCAAGCCACGACGCAAGCCAGAACCCTGGTTACTTGCACCATATCGAGTTGAATGGCGGCGCAGATGCCACGGGCCCGCGTGCCGTGTGGCTGCACATGTGCATCCGCCACCCCGAAACCGGGCAATACCTCGTGGGCGACGAAGGGCTGGACCCCCTCGCGGTGGAGGCGATGCTGCGCGAGGACACCCGCTCGCGCATCCTACCCCGGCCCGCCGGTGTGATGGTGCTGCTCAAGGCCATGCACCAGCGCGACGGACACCGCCCGGAGGACATGATCAGCCTGCGCATCTGGATCGACGAGATGCGCGTCATCACCACTCGCGAGGCCGACATCGACGCCGTGCGGGAACTGCGCGAGCGGCTGCGCGCGGGCCACGGGCCTCGCTCGACCACCGAGTTCCTGGCTGACTTGATCGACTCGCATCTGGCCGAGACCGCCGAGGAGGTGGAACGGCTGGAGGATGCCGCCGCCACCATCGATGCCCACGAGCTGGCAGGCGACGATGGCTGCGACGCGACCTGCGGCCGCCTTGCTGTCCTGTCGCTCACGATTGCCGGGCTGCAGCGGCATCTGGCACCGCAGCGCGCGGTCTTCGAGGGCCTGGGCCGCCTGACATGCGCGTTCGTCACCGATCACGACCGAGCACGCTGGCACGAAGCTCAGGATCAGCTGCTGCGCCTGCTGGAATCTCTGCAGGCGCAACAGGAGCGGCTGGTCATCGTCGCCGGTCAGGCCCAGCGGATCCAGGATCGGCGCACGGCCAACGTCGGTCTGGTGCTCAGCATGGCTGCCGCCGCGTTCCTGCCCTTGACCTTCGTGACAGGGCTGCTGGGCATGAACGTGGCGGGCATTCCGATGGCCGAGCGGCCTTGGGCATTTGCCGCCGTGACCGCCGGATGCGCGGCCTTCGCCGCAGCCGCCCTGCTATGGATGCGGCGCCGCAACTGGCTGCGCGCCAAAGGGGGGCGCAGCCGGCTGTGAATGCAGCCCCTCCGGTTTCCGATGACCAACCCTGAACGTCGGTCAACCCCCGGTGCTCATGTCTCGAGGCGGGCTTGCTGCCACGCCGCCGGCGACACGCCGAGCGCGCGCTGGAACACTCGCGAGAACGATGACGTATCGCGGTAGCCGACCGCGGACGCCACCTGCTTGACTGCCTTGCCCTGGGCGAGCAGCCCGCAGGCGACACTCATTCGCCAGGCAGTCAGGTACGAGAGCGGCGGCATCCCGACCACCGCCGAAAAGCGCTGCGCGAAGGCCGATCGGGACAACAACGCATGGTGCGCCATCGCCTCGAGGGTCCACGTCCGGCCGGGGTCCCGATGCAATGCTTCGATCACCGCGGCCAGCTTGTCGTCGGCCATGGCATCGATCACGCCGCCGCGCAACAAGTCGTGCTCCACCAGCTTTCGAACGACCAAGACCAACACGTACTGCAGCAGCCGGTCGATTGCTGCCTCACGGCCGTAGGCACGGTCCGCCGCTTCGCCGAACATCATCTCCACCGATTGACGCAGCCGCGGCGCGTCGTTCAGGCCGATGATCGTCGGTTCGGGAATCAGCGTGGACAGCGGTTGGCCCAGGTCGCTGAGCGTCGCGCACATCAGGTCGGCGCCGGCCGCGCCGAGCCCCTCGACCCGGTGCGCCAACGGACGCGGGAAGATCAGCACGCAGGGGCCCTGCACCATCTGCGGAGGCGAGTCTTCGCGCGTCAGGCCCAGCTCGCCGCTGATCAGGAAATGCAGACATCCCTGCTGCGTTCCGTCCACGCGTGGCGAAACGCCGCACAGTGTTCCCGAATAGAACATCGAGGCCATGGGAGCGGCCTGCAATAGGTACTTCAGCAGCGCGTTGCTCGGCTCCAAGGTATCGGCTTTGTCGGAGAGGGTAGGGGGTTCCACGGCAGAGACGTTCGGCATGGGGCGCAGGACGATGGGTCGACGATGTGCGGCTAGACTCAACTCGGGGGCTCCGGTGGCCCGCATCGATGCGATGTCCGAGAATCGCTTCGCTGATTGTCGCGCCGATCACGGGCAACCCCGAACGGCGAAGCCCCGCCAAGGGCCATCTTCTCCGCTGTCACCCCAACTGGACATGTCCCCCGATCCGGAGCATCCGCCGCACTTCTTGCGTGCCGCCATTGAACGCGACCTCGCGGACGGCACCTATGCTGCTCGCCGCTGGGCCGGATCGCCCGGCGATGCCGTGCACCACGCCAGCGGTGATCGCGATCCGATGCCCGTGCGAACGCGCTTCCCGCCAGAGCCCAACGGCCATCTGCACATCGGGCACGCGAAGAGCATCGGCCTGAACTTCGGCCTCGCGCGCGAGTTCGGTGGTGTGTGCCACCTGCGCATGGACGACACGAATCCCGAGAAGGAGGAGCAGGCCTACGTCGAAGGCATCGTCGAGATGGTGCGCTGGCTGGGTTGGAACTGGGGTGCCGGCGACACCCAGCATCTGTACCACGCCAGCGACTACTTTGAATTCATGTACCGCGCTGCCGAGGCACTGGTGAGCGATGGACTGGCGTATGTGGACGAGCAAAGCGGAGACGAACTTCGCGCCTCGCGCGGCGACTACGCCAGCGCGGGTGTGGCCAGCCCCTGGCGCGATCGTCCGCGCGAGGAGAGTCTCGCGCGCCTGCGCGAGATGCGCAAGGGTCGGCATCCCGACGGCTCAATGGTGCTGCGCGCGCGCATAGACCTCGCCTCGCCCAATCTGCAGCTGCGCGATCCGGTGCTCTACCGCATCCGCCACGTGCCCCACCATCGCACCGGCAGCGCCTGGTGCATCTATCCGGCCTACATCTACGCTCACCCGATCGAGGACGCGCTGGAGTGCATCACGCACAGCATCGCGACGCTGGAGTTTGTCGAGCATGGCGCGTTCTACGACTGGCTGCTTGCGCACCTCGTGCGTCTCGGCCTGGTGCAAGCGCCGCCGCCGCGGCAGTACGAGTTCGGGCGGCTGAACCTCACGCGCACCGTCACCAGCAAGCGCAAGCTCAAGGCGCTGGTGGACGAAGGCTTCGTGGACGGCTGGGACGACCCGCGTTTGCCCACGCTGGCGGGCCTGCGCCGGCGCGGCTTCACGGCCGCGGCGGTGCGCAACTTCGTCGAGGCCACCGGCGCCAGCCGCCATGCGGCCTGGGTGCCCTACGAGGCTTTGGAGCAGGCCCTTCGCGACGACCTCGACGAGCGTGCACCGCGCGCGATGGCCGTGATCAACCCGCTGCCGCTGGACCTGCAGAACTGGGCCGAGGAGTTCGGCACGCTGACCAGCGTGCCGTGTACTGCCCCGGTGCACCCTATGCACCCCCAGCGCGGCTTGCGCCACTTCGGACTGGGCCCGCGGCTGTGGATCGACCGCGCAGACTTCGAGGCCGAGCCGTCCAAGGGCTTCCGGCGCCTTGCGCCCGGCCGGCGGGTGCGGCTGAAGTACGGCCTGATCGTCGAGTGCACCGGATTTCAGCGTGCGGCCGGCGGCGAGGTCGAGTCGGTGCAGGCGCGCATCGTACCGGGCAGCCGCAGCGGCACGCCCGGGGCCGATGCGCACAAGGTCAGCGCCACCATCACCTGGCTGGCGCAGCACGACGCGGTGGCCGCCGAGCTGCATCTGCTGGAGCCGCTGTTCGGCGTGGAGCGTCCGGACGAAGGCGAGGCGGACTTTCGCAGCCTCGTCAACCCCGACAGCCGGCGCATCGCGCGCGGCTTCGTCGAGCCCACGCTGGCCACCGCGGGCCCAGGGCATCATGTCCAGCTCGAGCGCCTGGGCTACTTCGTCGCGGACTTGCACCGCCACCGAGCCGGCACGCCGGTGTTCAACCGCAGCACCGCGCTGCGATCATCCCTGCCGGGATGACGCAAACGCATCACCCCGCACCAACACATCCAACCCACCCGAGGAGTCTGAAGATCATGTCAAACGAGGGCTATCACGAACCCATCGAGGAACTCAGCGACGACGTGCGCGACATGCACCGTGCGATCGTGTCGCTGATGGAGGAGCTGGAGGCAGTGGATTGGTACAACCAGCGCGCCCATGCCTGCAAGGACCCGGTACTCAAGAAAATTCTCGAGCACAACCGCGACGAGGAAAAGGAGCACGCGGCGATGGTGCTGGAATGGATCCGGCGCAAAGACAAGCGCTTTTCTTCGGAACTGAAGGACTACCTGTTCACGAAGAAGAGCCTGGCGACTGACGCCCACGGCAACTGAGATCGCGCCGATGACCGCGCCGCGCCGCACACTGCCGCAGCTGCAGGCCGCGGCGCGTGCGTGCACGATCTGTGCCGAACACCTGCCGCTGGGGCCGCGGCCGGTGTTCCAGCTGCATCGTGATGCCCGCATCCTGATCGCCGGTCAGGCCCCGGGCCGGCGCGTGCACGAAAGCGGCATTCCTTTCGACGACGCCAGCGGCCAGCGCCTGCGCGAGTGGATGGGCATCTCGCGCGATGACTTCTACGACCCCAGGCGTGTGGCCATCCTGCCGATGGGTTTTTGCTACCCCGGCACCGGGCCGTCGGGCGACCTGCCGCCTCGCAGCGAATGCGCGCCGGCCTGGCGGGCACCCATGCTGGCCGGACTTCGACACCTGCAGCTCACGCTGGTGCTGGGGCAGTACGCGCTGGCCTACCACCTTGCCGATGCGCCGCCCACCGTTACGGACGCGGTGCTGCAATGGCAGAGTTCCTGGCCCGACCTGCTGGCGCTTCCGCACCCCAGCCCGCGCAACAACCTCTGGCTCAAGCGCAACCCGTGGTTCGAGGCCGAGGTGCTCCCGGCGCTGCGAACGCGCGTCGGTTCGCTGCTTTCGCCCTGATAAGACACCCGCAACGTCGCACCGCGTGCGGGCCGCGAGCCGGCATGGCGCGTGGCTGGCGGCGGTCTTAGCCGTCGCGTTGCTGCAGGTCTGCGTCGTCGGCATCCAGCGCCGCGACAAACCGGTCGGCATCGAGACGGAAGTCGGCGAACACGACGGTGCCCCGCGGGTCGATCACGGTGAACCAGGGCGTGCCGGCCGAGCGGTAGTCCTGCATGAAGGTCGGGTAGGTCTCGTCTGCTGCGGGCACATCGTGGCCGAAAGGGATCTCCAGGTCGTAGTACAGCTGGTTGATGCGCAGCTTGTCGATGCTGTTGGTACTGGCATCTTCAAACGCGGTCTGAATGGCGGCGTAGCCCACGGCACGGCCTGTCAGCAGGCGGCGCAGGCGCCGCAGGGTGGGAAAGCCTCGTGCATGGCAGCCCGGGCAGCCATGCTGGAAGCAGAACAGGATCTTGTAGCCATCGCCCAGATCCTCCAGCCGCAGTGGCGCGGCGCGGGGCGCCCCCTGGGCGTCGATCCAGGCGCCCACGCGCAAGGGCTTGGCCCGCTTGTGCAACTCACCGAACTGCATGCAATCGCCCCCAAAGGTTGCGCCGTCAAGGCGGACCGAATTGTCGGGCACATCGCGGTGCCGAAGGCCGGCAGCATCCGCTGCCTCTTGTGAATGCGCCGCGCGCCTAGACATTCAGACGATGAACCCCAAACACCCGAGCACCACGCGCGCCCGCCCGGAACTTGGCCAGGTCCACTGGCTGCGCAACCATGACCAGGCCCTGGCCCGCGCGCGCGATCTGGGCCGACCCGTGCTGCTGCTGTTCCAGGAGGTTCCGGGCTGCTCGACCTGCGTGAACTTCGGCCACGACGCGCTCAGCCACCCGCTGACGGTGGAGCTGATCGAAGAGCACTTCGTGCCGCTGGCCATCTTCAACAACCATCCCGGGCACGACGCGGAAATCCTGCGGCGCTATGGCGAGGCCTCGTGGAACAACCCGGTCGTGCACTTCCTGCGGCCCGACGGCAGCGCGCTGCTGCAGCGGCTGGCCAACCGCTACGACGCGCTGGCGCTGCACGACAAGATCGTGGCGGCGCTGCAGGCGCTCGGCCACGAGGTGCCGGGCTATGCCCAGGCGCTGCGCGCCGACCTGCGCGTGCAGGCCGGGCTGTCAGCCACGGCCACCTACGAGACGCCCTGCTTCTGGTCTGGCGAAATCAGCCTGGCCCAGCACCCGGCGGTGCTCACCACCGAGGCCGGCTGGGTGGACGGCGAAGAGGTGGTGCGCGTGCAGTTCGACCCCGAAGAGGTCGAACGCGCCGCGCTGGACGCCTATGCCCGAGACCAAGGCTTTGCCGTGTCGCGCGCGAAAGGCTTTGGCGTCGACGAAGCGCCGCAGTACTACCTGTCGCGCAGCAAGTGGCGCTTCCTGCCGCTGAGCCCGGCGCAGCGCACGCGCATCAACCTGGCGCTGCCGTACCGGGGTGATGTCCACCACGTGCTCAGCCCGAGCCAGTTGCGCTGGGCGCAACGCGAGGACCTCGAACGCATTGGCCGGGCTCAGGCCTATCGCGGCGACATGCGCGCCGAGTGGGACCACCTGCAGGCTCGCACGGCCGCGGCGTCTGGGGCCTGAGGGCCAACCGGGCCGCGCGCGCGCCCCACCCGGTCAGTCGAAGCGGCCGGCGAACACCGCGCCGCCGGGGGCCACGAAACGAATCCGGTCCCGGCCGGGGCTCACGAACACCCGGTAAGCATCCCAATGCGTCGAAGGCGGCCAGTTCGACAGGAACTGCTCGCCCTCCAGACGCCACAGGCCCACCGTGGGCCCGCCGCGGTCGGTGTAGTTCGTGCTGCCGTCGGCGGCAAAGTCCTGGCGCGCGCCGTCGTCGTAGGTGATGGGGCGCGACAACAGCAGCGCGCGAAGTTCGGCGCCGTGCGACAGGGACCAGTCGGACGAGGCGTTGGACGAGGCGTGGTTCATGGTGGGTCTCGGTCGGTGTCAGAGCCAATGTGCCCGGCCGGCCGCAAGCGCTGAAGCCGCGGCAGGCCACCGGCCATGCTATCGGGCATGTCATCGGCCTGCCGCGGACATGCCAGCAGCACGCGACGATCTGCCTGCATGTCCGGACGATTCGCCGGCCTGTCGAAATCGCAACCCCGGCCGCGTCGGCCTAGGATGGCCCGCTTCACAGGAGCCCAGCGCATGGTCAAGAAGCTCACATCGGCCTCAGGTTGCCCCGTCGTCGACAACCAGAACGTGCTCACCGCTGGCCCGCGCGGGCCGCAACTGCTGCAGGACGTGTGGTTCCTCGAGAAGCTCGCGCATTTCGATCGCGAGGTCATCCCCGAACGCCGCATGCATGCCAAGGGCTCGGGCGCCTTCGGCACCTTCACGGTCACGCACGACATCACGCGCTACACGCGGGCCAAGATCTTCTCCGAGGTGGGCAAGAAGACCGAGTTGTTCGCGCGCTTCACCACCGTGGCCGGTGAGCGCGGCGCCGCCGACGCCGAGCGTGACATCCGCGGCTTCGCGGTGAAGTTCTATACCGAAGAGGGCAACTGGGATCTGGTGGGCAACAACACGCCCGTGTTCTTTATCGCCGACCCGCTGAAGTTTCCCGACCTGAACCACGCCGTCAAGCGGGATCCGCGCACCAACATGCGCAGCGCGCAGAACAACTGGGACTTCTGGACTCACCTGCCCGAAGCGCTGCACCAGGTGACCATCACCATGAGCGACCGCGGCATTCCGGTCAGCTACCGCCACATGCACGGCTTTGGCAGCCATACCTTCAGCTTCATCAGCGCCGACTTCAAGCGCTACTGGTGCAAGTTCATCTTCCGCACCGAGCAGGGCATCAAGAACCTCACCGACGACGAGGCACGCCAGATCATCGGCAGCGACCGCGAAAGCCACCAGCGCGACCTGTACGAGGCCATCGAACGCGGCGACTTCCCGCGCTGGACGATGTTCGTGCAGATCATGACCGACGAGCAGGCCCAGGCCTCGCCGTTCAATCCCTTCGACCTTTCCAAGGTGTGGCCGCATGGGCAGTACCCGCTGATCGAAGTGGGCACGATGGAGCTGAACCGCAACCCGGACAACTTCTTTGCCGACGTGGAACAGGCCGCCTTCAACCCGGCCCAGGTCGTGCCGGGCATCAGCTTCTCCCCCGACAAGGTGCTGCAGGGCAGGCTGTTCTCCTACGGCGATGCGCAGCGTTACCGGCTGGGTGTCAATCATCACCAGATTCCGGTGAACCGGCCGCGCTGCCCCGTGCACAGCTACCACCGCGACGGCCAGATGCGGGTGGACGGCAACTACGGCTCCACGCTGCACTACAACCCCAACACACCCAACGAGTGGGGCGATCAACCCGACTACCGCGAGCCGCCGCTGCAGTTATCCGGCGCGGTGGATCACTGGAACCAGCGCGAGGACAACGACTTCTGGTCGCAACCCGGTGCGCTGTTCCGGCTGATGAGCCCGGCCGAGCAGAAGCGCTTGTTCGAGAACACTGCGCGCGCCATGGCGGGGGCTGATGAGGTGGTCAAGCGCCGCCACATCGCGAACTGCCGGCGCGCCGACCCGGCCTACGGCGAGGGCGTGCGCCTGGCCCTGGGCCTGCCCGAGGTCTGAACCCGGCGCCACCCATCAAGGCCGATATGACCACCACCGTCGCGCGCGCAAGCTTCGATTTTTCCGGCACCACCACCGTCATCACCGGCGGCGCTTCGGGCATCGGCCTGAGCTGTGCCGAAGCCATCGCGCGTGCCGGTGGCGGCGTGATCATCTCCAGCAGCCGAAACCCGGCCAAGACCGATGCTGCGCTGCAGCGCCTGCGCGCGCTGGCACCCGGCGTGCCCATGTCGGCGCATCCCTGCGAGGTGGGCGACGAGGCCAGCGTGGCCGGCTTCTTCGGCGCCATTGCCGCAGGCGGTGCGCGGGTGGACCACCTCATCCACTCGGCCGGCGTCTCGCCCAACACCGACTTCCTCGCCCAAACTCAGGCGGAATGGGACCAGGTGCACAACATCAACGCCACCGGATCCTTTCTCGTCACCAAACACGCGGCGGGCCTGATGCGCCACAACGAGCCGGTCGAGGGCTGGCGCGGGCGCATCGTGCTGATCACCTCCACGAACGGCATCAACTCCAACGACCCGGTGTCGGCCCACTA
Organism: Rubrivivax sp.; assembly: GCA_022843905.1. GTDB lineage: Bacteria > Pseudomonadota > Gammaproteobacteria > Burkholderiales > Burkholderiaceae_C > Rubrivivax. The sequence continues at coordinate 3,463 of JALHMT010000051.1, read as the reverse complement.
CGATTCGTCCAAGGCCGGCAACAACATGCTGGTGCGCAACGCAGCCGAGGCGCTGGCGCCGCTGGGCATCGTGGTCAACGGGCTGGCCCCAGGCTGGATCAACACCGCGCTGAACGCCACCCTGCCGCCCGAGGTGCGCGCACGCGAATCGGCCAAGATCTGGATGCAGCGCTGGGCCGAACCGGGCGAGGTGGCCACCGCGGCGCTGCATGTGCTGACGCTGCCGTACTACATGGCTCAGGTGCTCTTGGTCGACGGGGGCTATCGTTAATCGTTTGGAGGCGTGCACGCGGTGCACGCACCGCGCCGACGTGCAAGTTTCGACTTGGCATCGCTGGCGTGCATGGAACCATGGAACCGCATCGATGCGGTTCCGCGAGTCCATGGCGGCGATTCCATCGGCGCTCGCAGGCTGGTGCCCCACGCAGCCCGTCAAGCGCGATCAGGCACGGCCGCCATACGCCGCGCAGGCTTCGGTCGAAATGTGATGTCATGTACCGCCCGAGGCCAGGCTTGGTGAGTCACCCACGAAGCCGGGCGAGCGTTCCACCCGATCAGCGCGGTGTCGATCGGTGTGCCAGCCATTCAGTGGGCGGCACGCCTGCGCTGCGGACGAATGCGCGCGTAAACGCCGCAGCGCCGGAATAGGGGTAGTCGTACTTTTCGTGCAGATTGGTGCGCTTTGGCTTGAAGCCCAGCATCCATGCGGGTTCCCGGCGGTCGCCACCCCCGCAAGATGAGCGCCCGACTGCCTTGGCGGCGGCCGTGGCGGTACATTGACCGCCCACCTGCCGCTGCCCACTGCCATGCCCGCCTTCGCCCTGCGCTTCGTCGGCCAGGAGGCCTTGCCGCCTCGCCTGAGTGAGTTCGACCGGGAGCAGTTCTTTACGCTCACGTCAGCGGACGTGGCGGCCATCCGGGAGCAGTTCCGCAGCGACCACCGCCTGCCCGCCGGGCTGATGCTCATGTTCATGCGCGTTGCCGGTCGACCGCTCGACGGTTTCAATGTGCTGCCGCGAAATCTCCTGCGGCACACCGCCCAGGTCCTGGCCGTCTCACCGCCGTCCATCGCCAGCCTGCGGTCGATCTATAAGCGCCGGCAGACCCTTTCCAAGCACCAGCTCTGGGCCAAGACCCACCTGGGCCTGCGCGAACTTGAAGTCGACGACGAAGCCGCACTGACCGCGGCCCTGCTGGCCCAAGCAGCCGAGGTGTCCCACGCCGATGACCTGGTCCAGTCGGCCAGCCACTGGCTGTTCACGCGGCGCATCCTGATCCCAGGAGCGCGCCGCCTGCAGGATTGGGCTCGTGACGCATTTGCAGCGGTGGAGGCGCAGATCCTGGGCGCGGTCAATGCCGCCGTGCCGCCGGCAGCGGCCCAGAAAGTTGTCGACGCCGCATACAGCGCTCGGGCAGGCACCGACACGACGCACCTGGAGTGGCTGAAGACCCCGTCGAAGCGTCACGGCCCTAGCACTCTTACTGAAACCATCGACAAGGTGCGCTACCTCAAGGAGCTCGGTGCACACGACTGGAACCTCAGCGCCGTGTCGCTGGCCAAGCAGCAGGCCTATGCCCGTCAGGTCCAGGCCAGGCGCCCCGTGAAGACGCGGGAGATCAAGCCAACGCGCCAACTGATTGAGTTGGTCTGCTTCCTGCGAGTGACGCTGCTCGAACTCACCGACGTCGCCCTCTTGCAATCCAGCCGGCGCAGCCAGCAACTGTTCCGCGAGGCGGCGGATAAGGCCCAGTCAAACCGTGTCCGGGGCACAACAGGCCTGATCCAGCAGGCGGCCAAGGCACGATCCGTCCTGCACGACGAATCGAAGACTTGGCAGGCGCGAGTCCTGGAGGCCAGAGTCTTGCTCGCCGAGCTCGGCCAGGCTGCCAACGGCAGCTTTGTGTCCCTGGTTCGCAAAGCTCTGGCGGAAGACAGCCAGCGCGTTCACGCCTGCCTGGCGGCGCTGAAGGATCTGGACTTCGGTGGCCGCCCCGGCGATCCGGGCTTCGAACAGTGGCAGTCCTGGTCGGACCTGCAGCGCCAGGGTGTAACTGAGCTGAAGGAGGGCGTGCCGCTACCGGATGTAGGCGCAGCCTGGCACGGCCTGGTCCGCGATCTGGACCCTCGCTCAGGGTTTCGGGCGTACGAGGCCTGCACGATGATGTCGCTGCGAAAGAGCCTGCGCCGAGGCAGCGTCTGGCTTGACCATTCGCTGAGTTTTCGGGAGCGAGACCAGATGCTCATCCCGCCGGCGGATTGGGCCGTGCAGCGGGACGAACAGGCCGAGTTGCTGGGCATGCCCAAGTCCGCGGCCGACTTCCTGGAGCCATTGCTGGCGAACCTGATGGCGGGCATGTCGGCGGTGGCAGAGGCCCAGCGGCGCGGCAAGATCGAGATCGGCGCCGACGGCATGCTCCATCTGCCTGCGATCACGGCACTGCCGGATCAAGCCGAGCCGGTGCGCACGCGCGAAACCATCTATAGCCTCATCGGCAGCGTGCAGTTCCCGGACCTGCTGCTGGAGGTGGACGCTGCCACCGGGTACAGCGAAGCGCTGCTCGGCCACCGCGCACAGTCCACCAACGAGCTCGTGGCCCTGTACGGCGCGTTGCTGGCGCACGGTACCGATGCAGATGCCAAGGGCGTGGCGTCGATGGTCCCTGGCCTCGAACCCACTCAAGTCACGGTGGCCATGCGTGCCCTGGAAGGCAGCGGCCGCCTGCGCCGAGCCAATGAGCGCGTGGCCGAGTTCCAGAGCCGGATTCCCATCGCGGCGCTGTGGGGTGACGGCGACAAGGCGTCGGCCGACATGATGTCGCTGGACGTGTCCCGCCACCTGTGGAATGCACGTGTCGACCCGCGCAGGCGTACCTATGCCGCGGGCCTGTACACCCACGTGCGCGACCGCTGGGGCATCGTCTACGACCAGCCCATCGTGCTGAACGAACGCCAGGCCGGCGTCGCCATCGAGGGCATTGAGCAGCACAACAGCGCCGCAGACAGGATTCGGATCTCGCTGCTGGCGGTCGACACCCACGGCTACACGAATCCGGCGATGGCCATCGCCAAGCTGCTGGGCTTTGATCTGTGCCCCCGCCTGCGGGATCTGGCCGAACGCAAGCTGTACCTGCCTCGTGGATTCACCGTCCCCGATGGATTGGAGGTGGTCACCGTCCGGCGCGTGTCTTTGGCCGCCATCGAACGCGGCTGGGATGAGTTGCTGCGCCTGGCGGCGTCGATTCGTTCGGGACGTGTCTCCGCCACGCTGGCGTTGCAGCGCTTCGGGTCGGCCGCTCAGGGGGATCCACTGCACCGGGCTGCGGAGCACCTGGGCCGACTGCTGCGAACCGTGTTCCTGTGCGACTACATCGGCATCGAGGACTTCCGGCGCGAGATCCATACCTTGCTGAACCGGGGTGAGTCGGTGCATCAGCTGCAGCGCGCCGTGTACTCAGGCAAGGT
>JALHMT010000050.1 GCA_022843905.1 Rubrivivax sp. | reverse complement strand
CACCTGGTACCACTCGCTGCCGTCCTTGTCGACGCCCAGGATGCCGATGTGGCCGCTGTGGTGGTGGCCGCAGCTGTTGATGCAGCCGCTGATGTGCAGGTCGATGTCGCCGATGTCGTGCAGCTCGTCCAGGTCCTCGAAACGCTCGGTGAGTGCCGCGGCGATGGGGATCGAACGTGCATTGGCCAGAGCGCAGAGGTCACCGCCGGGGCAGGCGATCATGTCGGTCAGCAGGCCGACGTTGGGGGTGGCCAGGCCGGCCGCGCGGGCGGCTTGCCACAACGCGCGCAGGTCGCCTTCGGCCACCCAGGGCAGCAGCAGGTTCTGGTCGTGCGTGACCCGCAACTCGCTCTGGCTGAACTGCTCGGCCAGCGCGGCGGACCTCTCCATCTGGTCGGCCGTGACGTCGCCGGGCGGCAGGCCGGCGCGCTTGAGCGACAGCGTCACGGCGCGGTAACCAGGCAGCTTGTGGGCATGCACGTTGCGGTCGAGCCAGCGGGTGTAGGCCGGTGGTGCATCGGCCTCGCCTGGGTGGCCGAGTTCTCGTGTGGCGGTCACGGGTTGGACGAAGCTGGCGGCCACGCGATCGAGCTCGGCCTGCGGAATGAGGTGTGCACCGCCCAGCGTGTCGTCGGCCAGCAGTGCCAGGAACTCCGCGTTGACCTGGTCGACGAACCTGCGCCCTTCGGCCTTGACCAGGATCTTGATGCGCGCCTTGTACAGGTTGTCGCGGCGGCCGTAGAGGTTGTAGACGCGTACGACGGCCTCGATGAAAACGAGGATCTGCTGCCAGGGCACGAAGTCGTTGATGGGGGTGGCAATCACCGGCGTGCGCCCCATGCCGCCGCCCACGAGCACGCGGAAACCCACCTCGCCCAGGGCGTTCCTGCGCAGCTGCAAGCCGATGTCGTGCCAGGCGATGGCGGCACGGTCTTCCAGCGCGCCGCTGACGGCGATCTTGAACTTGCGCGGCAGGAAGGCGAACTCCGGGTGCAGCGTGCTCCACTGGCGCAGGATCTCGCAGTAGGGGCGGGGGTCGACGACCTCGTCGGGCGCGATGCCGGCCAGGGCGTCGGTGGTGATGTTGCGGATGCAGTTGCCGCTGGTCTGTATGCCGTGCATGTCGACATCGGCCAGGATGTCCATCACGTCGGCCGCTTCGGCCAGGGGGATCCAGTTGAACTGCAGGTTCTGCCGTGTCGTGAAGTGGCCGAAGCCGCCGCGCTCGGTGGGCAGGCCGACATCGATGTGGTCGTGCTCGCGGGCGATGCGCGCCAGCGCGCGCAGCTGGCGCGCATGCAGTTCTCCATAGGGGACGGCCACGCGCAGCATGGGCGCATGCCGCTGCACGTACCAGCCGTTCTGCAGACGAAGCGGGCGGAAGTCTTCGTCGGGCAACTGGCCCGCCAGGTGGCGCTGCAGCTGGTCACGGAACTGCGCAGCGCGCTGGTGCACGAAGCGGCGGTCGAAGTCGGTGTAGCGGTACATGCTTCTGGAGGGCGTCCTGGCGGGTGAGATGCGGAGATCGGGTCGACGGCCGGCATGCCAGCCGCCCCCAGACTTCGGCGGAAGCCGGACTCTAGGGAGTCCTCATATGCTTGAGAACTACATTTCTGTGGATTGCTTATTCCGTTATGGAATTAAGAGCCAGGCGCCTGGCGAATTCCTAGAATGTCTTCATGCAACGTCGCCACCTGCTCGGCGCCGCGGGAAGCCTGTTGCTGGCCCTGGCAGGCTGTCAGACAGCCCCTCCTGCGAAGCCGCCCCTGCTGCCGCCGACGGCTCCGCCGGATCCACCGCCGTTGCCCAGACCACCGCCCAGGCCCCCGCGCATCGGCATGGCCCTGGGCGGCGGTGCTGCGCGTGGGTTCGCCCACATCGGGGTCATCCAGGTGCTGGAAGAGCACGGCATCCGCGTCGATCTCGTGGCCGGCACGTCGGCCGGCAGTCTCGTGGCGGCCCTGTGGGCCGCTGGCCGCAACGGCACCGAACTCGGGGCCCTGGCGCTGACGATGGACGAATCGGCCCTCACCGACTGGTCTTTCCCCGGACGCGGCCTGATCCGAGGCGAAGCGCTGGCACGCTACGTTCGCGAGCACACCGGCGGCCGCAGCATCGAGCAGCTGCCGCGGCCACTGGGCATCGTGGCGACCGACCTCGACACGGGCGCGCCGATCCTCTTCCAGCGCGGTGACACGGGCACCGCGGTGCGGGCATCGAGCGCCGTGCCTGCGGTGTTCCAGCCGGTGCGCATCGGTGCGCGGGAGTATGTCGATGGCGGCCTGGTGTCTCCCGTGCCGGTGCGCTTTGCGCGCCAGATGGGGGCCGAACTCGTGATTGCGGTCGACATCTCTGCAGCGCCCGACGGCAACCCGACCAGCGACGCCATGAGGATGTTGCTGCAGACCTTCGCCATCATGGGCCGCAGCATCAACCAGTTCGAACTGCTGGACGCCGACGTGGTGGTGCGGCCGCTCCTGGCGGGCCTGGGGGGCACCGACTTCACGGTCCGCCGCCAGGTCATCCTGGCTGGGCGGGAAGCAGCACTGCGCTTGTTGCCCGCGCTGCAGGCGCGCATTGCGACGCTGACGAAATAGGCCCCGGGACCCGCCGCTGGTGGGCCCAGGGACGGGCCGCCGGCCGGTCCGACGCCCAAAAACAAAGAGCCCGGTGTTGCCACCGGGCCCAAAGGTACCTGCAACGCTGATGTCGCCAGGTACCGAGGAGACTACCTTCCGTCCAGAGAGGCCCTGACGAAGACGCCAGGGCCCTGGTCAGACAGGCGGGCCTCCCGAAAGTTCAGTCGGCGTCGGCCGGATCGCGCCCGGGCCGGCGTCGAGAACCGACTTCAGGCAGCGCGCTTGCCCTTGGCGGCCGATTGCGTGGCCTTCACGGCCGTCGTGGTCACGGCCTGGAAGTTGGCTTCGGCAACTTCGGCGGCCTGCTTGGCGGCCTTGTGCGCGCTTTCGTAGGCGTTGTTGGCGGCGGTGATGGCCGACTTGACCAGCGCCACGGCGTTCTCGGTGCCGGCGGGGGCGTTCTTGACCGCGTTGTCGACCAGGGCCAGCACCTTCTTCTGGCTGTCGGCCATCTGCGCTTCGGTGGCCTTGGTGACTTCGGCACCGGTGCCGGCGACGATGTCATACACGTGACGGCTGTAGGCGGCGGCCTTCTCGGCGGTCGGCTGCAGCAGGCTGGCCTGCAGGGACACGAGTTCCTGCGCGTCCTTGACGGACAGGGCGGCCACGGTGGTCTCGGCCATCTCGTTCAGCGAGGTCCTGGCGACCTGCATGTTCAGCTCGACCAGCTTTTCCATGCCTTCGAAGGCCTTCTGGGTCAGACCGAAGAGGGTCTCGACGTTGGACTTGTGGGCGGCAACGAGTTGTTCGGGGGTGAAGCTCATGTGAAATCTCCGTAGGTGGTTGACGGTAAGGAACCCGGCGTTGCTTGCCCAACTTCTTTGCTGCGCTGCAACATGAACTGAAGTATAGGGTTCCCCCGGCCCATTGCAAGCGTTTTTTGTTGCGATGCAGCAAAGTAGGGTGCTCTTTCTAGAATCGATCGGTGCGTGCTTTCCATTCCGATCACTTCGTGCTGCCGCTGCCGGCCGGCCACAGCTTCCCGATGACCAAGTACCGGCTGCTGCGCGAGGCAGCAGAGGCCACCTTGCCCGGGCTGCGTGTCACCGAAGCGCCACCTGCCAGCGACGGCGAGCTGGCCCTGGCGCACGATCCGTCCTGGATCACCGCAGTGGCAGAAGGCACGACATCGGCGGCGCAGCAGCGCGAGATCGGCTTCCCTTGGTCGGAGCGCATGGTCGAACGCGCTCGGCGCTCGGTGGGCGCGACCGTGGCGGCAGCGCGCACGGCGCTGTTCGGCGGTGAGGGCGTGGCAGCCAACCTGGCCGGCGGCACCCACCATGCCTACGCTCACAAGGGCTCGGGCTACTGTGTCTTCAACGACGTGGCCGTGGCAGCGCGGCTGATGCAGGCGGAGATGCATCGCGTCGACCGGCGCGGACTGCGCGTCTTCGTCATCGACCTGGACGTGCATCAAGGCAACGGGACGGCGTCGATCTTCAGCGAAGACCCGACCGTCTTCACCTTGTCGCTGCATGGCGCCAGGAACTTTCCCTTCCGCAAGGAGGCCAGCGACATCGACGTCGACCTGCCCGACGGTTGCACCGACGTGCCCTACCTGCTGGCCCTGGACGAGGCGCTGGAACGCGCCTGGTCGCTGCAGGCGGCCCATCCACCGGGCCTGGCCTTCTATCTGGCAGGTGCGGATCCGCACGAGGGCGACCGGCTTGGTCGGCTCAAGCTCAGCAGCGCCGGCCTGCTCGAGCGTGACAGGCGTGTGCTGACGACGCTGCGCGCGCGCGGCATTCCCGTGGCCTTGTCGATGGCCGGCGGCTACGGCAGGGAACTGGCGACCACGGTGGCGGTGCATCGCGCGACGCTGGCCGAAGCCTTTTCGGCCTGGCAGCGCTGGCCGCGGCGTGCAGAGGTGGAACAATCGCCGGCCTGATCCCCTCCAGCCACGATGACCACCGTCCGTCCGCAGCCCCGAGATCGCCGGCACTATGCCCACTTCAGCGCCATCGGCACGCGCTGGATGGACAACGATGCCTACGGGCATGTCAACAACGTCGTTTACTACAGCTTCTTCGACACGGCGGTGAACCGCTACCTCATCGAGGCCGGCGCGCTCGACATCGAGCGAGGCGAGGTCATCGGCCTGGTGGTCGAGACGCAGTGCAACTACTTCGCGCCGCTGGCCTTCCCGCAGGCGGTCGACGCCGGACTGCGTGTGGCACGTATCGGCGGATCGAGCGTGCGTTACGAGGTCGGGCTGTTCGCTGCCGGCGAGCCGCTCACGGCGGCCGCCGGCCACTTTGTCCATGTCTACGTCGACCGCCAGACGCGGCGCCCCGCCAAGCTGCCGCCGGCCCTGTCGGCAGCACTGAAACCCCTGATGAATCCGCCATGACCGACAAGATCACCCCCGAGACCACGGCTGCTGTCGACGCCGCCATCACGTCGCGGCGCTCCATCCGCGCCTTCAGGTCGACGCCGGTGCCGCGCGACACCATAGAGGCCATCCTGACCGTGGCGGCGCGCGCCCCTTCGGGCACCAACACGCAGCCCTGGAAGGTGACGGTGCTGACCGGAGACGCGCTGCAGTCGCTGTCCCGCAGGATCCGCGCCGCCTTCGACGACCCGGTCCAGCGCGCCAGCCACACCGAGGAGTACGCCTACTACCCGGACCAGTGGCATTCGCCCTACATCGACCGACGGCGCAAGGTGGGCTGGGACCTGTACTCGCTGCTGGGCATCGGCAAGACCGACAAGCAGCGCATGCACGAGCAGCATGCGCGCAACTACGCCTTCTTCGACGCCCCGGTGGGACTGATCTTCACCATCGACCGCGTGTTGCGGCAAGGCAGCTGGCTCGACTACGGCATGTTCCTGCAGAACGTGATGGTGGCGGCCCGGGCTCGCGGTCTGGACACCTGCCCGCAGGCCGCCTTCACGCCGTTCCATCGCCTGATCGCAGAGCATCTGAGCCTGCCGGAGAGCCAGATGGTGGTGTGCGGCATGTCGCTGGGCGAAGCCGACGCCACGGCCGTCGAAAACACCCTGGTGACGGAGCGGGAGCCGGTGTCGGGCTTCGCGCGCTTCGTCGAAGCCGCGCCATCGACACAATCCTGAGCGAAAAGTTCCTAGCGGCTTCCCCCCGGTTGTCCGGCGGCTCTGCCGCAGGTAAGGTCAAAGTCCGCTCGACGCCACAGCACCGCGGGGTGATGGGTCGCGGACAGGAGTTGTGCCTCCCGCCTTGATGGCGGGAGGCATTTTTTTCGTGCGCGGGCGGTCTGCCGTCCGATGCCGCCTGCCGTCCGCGCGCACCACGACGAAGGGCGCGCGCGCCGTCGCTTGCGGTAGCCTACGCGCTCCTTCGCAACGAGTTGCCTTACATGACCCGTCCCAGCGTCCTCGTGGCCCGAGCGGTCTTCCCCGAGGTGGTGCAGCGCCTGCGCGAGCACTTCGAAGTCGACGACAACCCATCGGACACGATCTTCACCAAGTCCGAACTGATGGCCCGGCTGGCCGGCAAGCAGGGCGCCTTCACCACCGGCAGCGAGCGCATCGACGACGAAGTGCTGGCCGCCTGTCCGCAACTGAAGGTGGTGGCCAACATGGCGGTGGGATACAACAATTTCGACATCGCGGCCTGCACGGCGCGGGGCGTGCTGGCGACCAACACGCCCGACGTGCTCACGGAAACCACGGCCGACTTCGGGTTCGCGCTGATGATGGCCACGGCGCGGCGGATGGCCGAAAGCGAACACTATCTGCGCCGCGGCGAGTGGACCCGCTGGGCCTACGACATGTTCACCGGCAGCGACGTGCACGGCGCCACGCTGGGCATCCTGGGCATGGGCCGCATCGGGCAGGCCATCGCGCGGCGCGGGGCACTGGGCTTCGGCATGAAGGTGATCTATCACAACCGCAGCCGGCTCACCGCCGAGCAGGAGCAGCCTCTCGCAGCCCGCTACGTCGACAAGGCCACGCTGCTGCGCGAGGCCGACCATCTCGTTCTGGTGCTGCCGTACTCGCCGCAGAGCCACCATGCCATCGGGGCGGCGGAACTGGCCCTGATGAAGCCGACCGCGACGCTGACCAACGTCGCCCGCGGTGGCATCGTCGACGACGCCGCGCTGGCCGTCGCATTGCGAGAGCGCCGTATCGCCGCGGCGGGCCTGGACGTGTTCGAGGGTGAACCGGCCGTGCACCCGGGCTTGCTCGAAGTGCCCAACGTGGTGCTCACGCCGCACATCGCCAGCGCCACGGTGGCCACGCGCCGCAGAATGGCCGACCTGGCGGCCGACAATCTCATCGCCGCCCTGAACGGCGGAACGCCGCCGACACCCATCAATCCTCAGGTGCGCGCCGCTTCGGGGGGCCCGGGCTGACACAATCCTGTCATGCCGGAATGGTTTGGGTGGACTTCTCTCTCGCTGCTCGCGCTGAATCTGCTGTTGCTTTTGTGGCTGGCGCTGCGCCGGTCGGCCGACACCGCCGCCCCGCACGTCGATCGTCTCGGACGCGAACTGCGTGACGAGTTGGGTCGGCAGGCGCAGGCCGCGCGTGGCGATCTCGCCACCTTCCAGCAGATGCTGCTGACGCAGAGCGGTGATGTCGCGCGCACGCAGAACGAGCAGATCGACTCCTTCCGTGGTCAGCTGTCCGCCACGCAGCAGATGCTGAGCGGGGCCCTGGCCCAGGCCACGCAGGCAGCGGCGGCGCAGTCGCAGGCTTCACGCGAGGCTCAGGACCTGGCACTGCGGCATTTCGGCGAAGGCATCGCCGAGCAGCTGCGCGCGCTGTCCGCCGGCAACGACCAGCGTCTGGCCGAAGTGCGCCAGGCCGTCGAGGCGCGGCTGGCAGCGCTGCAGGAGGGCAACGAGAAGAAGCTCGAGCAGATGCGCGCCACGGTCGACGAGAAGCTGCACGCCACGCTGGAGCTGCGCCTGGGCGAGAGCTTCCGACAGGTGGCCGAGCGCTTGGACCAGGTTCACAAGGGCCTGGGAGAGATGCAGGTGCTGGCGCGCGACGTCGGCTCGCTGAACCGGGTGCTGAGCAACGTGAAGACCCGCGGCATCTTCGGCGAGGTGCAGCTCGCCGGCCTGCTCGAGCAGGTGTTCACGCCCGAGCAGTACGCCACCAACGTGGCCACCGTGCCCGGCAGCACGGAGCGCGTAGAGTTCGCCGTGCGCCTGCCCGGCCAGCGCGATGATGGCCTGCCGCTTTGGCTGCCCATCGACGCCAAGTTCCCGCGCGAGGACTACGAACGCCTGCTCGACGCGCACGAGCGTGCCGACGCGCCCGGCATGGAGACGGCGGCCAAGGCCATGGAAGCGCGGCTGCGCCTGGAGGCACGGGCCATCCGCGAGAAATACATCGCGCCGCCGCATACCACCGATTTCGCCATCCTCTTCGTGCCCACCGAGGGCCTGTATGCAGAAGCGCTGAGGCGACCCGGCCTGCTGGAGACCCTGCAGCGCGAGCACAAGGTGATGCTGGCCGGCCCCACCACGTTGCTGGCCACGCTGACCAGCCTGCAGATGGGTTTTCGCACACTGGCGCTGGAGAAGCGATCGGCCGAAGTGTGGGAAGTGCTGGGTGCGGTGAAGACCGAGTTCGGCAAGTTCGGCGAGGTGCTGGCCAGGACGCGCAAGAAGCTCGAGGAGGCCACGAACACCATCGATCAGGCGCAGACACGAACCCACGTCATGACGCGACGGCTGAAGTCGGTCGAGGCCCTGCCCGAGTCGCGTGCTGCTCGGCTGCTGCCTGGTCTGGCCAGCGAGGAGAGCGACCCTGTCGACTGACACGCCGCAGGCTGGTCTTCCGATGCCGCCTCCACCCCCGCTGGGCCGGGTGCTGACCGCGCTCATCGTCGGCCAGCTCGGTCTGCATTCGGCCATGGCCGGCCTGCGCATGGCATCGCCGCTGCTGGCGCTGCGAGAAGGCTACAGCGCGTGGTCGGTCGGAGTGCTGCTGGCACTCTACGCTGCTGCACCGGTGCTGCTGGCCCTGTACTCGGGGCGCCTGGCCGATCGGCTGGGCTACCACAAGCCGGTGCGCCTGGCCGCGGTGGTCACGGCCCTGGGCATGATGCTGGCGGTGGGGGCGACCTTCGTGGGTGGCTGGCAACAGTTTGCCCTGCTGTGCGCCGCTGCCACGCTGACCGGCAGCGGCGCCAACCTGGGCATGCTGACGATCCAGCGCACGGCCGGCCTCACCGCACGCGACAACACCGAGCGCATGCGCATCTTCAGCTGGCTGGGCGTGGCCCCTTCCTTCGCCAACGTGGTCGGTCCGGTGATGGCGGGCTTTCTGATCGATGCCGCCGGCTTCGACGTCGCCTTCGCTGCCCTGTTGCTGCTGCCGCTGGCGACGATCTGGTCGGCGCGTTTCGTGCCGCAGGCGCCGCCGCCTGCGCCACGCCCCGTCGTGGCGGGGCGCACCGCCTGGGACCTGCTCGAGGTGCCGGGCATGAAGCGCCTGCTGATCGTCAACTGGCTGTTGTCGATGTGCTGGGACGTGCACAGCTTTGCGGTGCCCATCCTGGGCCACGAACGCGGCTACAGCGCCACCACCATCGGGTTGATCCTCGGCACCTTCACCCTGTCCGTCACCGTCGTGCGGCTGTTCATTCCGCTGATCGCTCACCGGCTCGACGAAGTCCGCGTCGTGCGCGGCGCGATGCTGGGTACCGGGCTCGTGTTCGCGATGTACCCGCTGGCCACCGCCCCCTGGCTGCTGGCCCTGTGTGCCGTGCTGCTGGGGCTGACGCTGGGGTCGGTGCAGCCGATGATCATGTCCACGCTGCATCATCTGACGCCGGACAACCGTCACGGCGAGGCGCTGGCCTTCCGCTCCATGGCCATCAATGCCAGCAGCACGCTGATGCCGCTGATCTTCGGCCTGGCGGGATCGCTGATCGGCGCTTCGCTGCTTTTCTGGATGGTCGGAGGAGCCGTAGGCGCCGGCTCTTGGGTGGCGGCGCGGATGAGCCCGGTCAGAACCTGATCGACCCCGGCGCTCGCGGCTGCGCGAAGGGATCGGCCGTGGCCGCCGGCTGCGTTGGCGTGGGCACCGGGTTGGCCGGCGGCGTGGTCAGGGGCGTCGCGGCGGCCTGCTGCCAGCCGCGCGGCAATCTGGATTCCTTCGGGTACCCGGCCAGGTCGATGTAGCTCGACCACTCGTCGGCGGCCAGTCCGCGCAGTGTCTGCGAACCGATCACCATGGTCGGCACGGTGCGCCAGCCGACCGCCCTTTCCAGAGCCAGAACGTCTTCTTCCGTGATCACCAGGCGCTCGGTGTAGGGCACGCCACGCTGCGACAGCAGCAGGCGGCCGCTGTCGCAGGGCGGGCAGTCGCGCGCGGTGTAGATCGTGACCGGAAAGCGCGAGACCGCGCTTCGCAGCTCGGGTGGCAGCGCAGGATTGCTGGCCTCCGGCACGAGGGTTCCGCCGCGGCCCAGGGGTTGCACCTTGTGGGTGGGCGGCACGGAAGGGCGGTCGGTGTAGGTCACGCTGCCGTCGGGGGCGGTCACCTTGTACTGCCCCAGGGCGGGCATCGACGCCAGGGCGGCCAGCAGCAGCAGGGCCGGACAGAGCAGGCGGGTAGGGCGCATCTGTTTCATGGCAGGGCGTTCAGGCGCCGGCTGGCGATGCCCGAATCTAGCCCAGCTTGGGGCGTCGCTCAAGACATGCCTTGGTGCCGCAGCAGGGCGTCGAGTCGTGGTTCACGCCCGCGGAAGGCCACGAAGTTCTCCATCGCCGTGCGGCTGCCCCCGGTCTCCAGGATGCTTTCCCTATAGCGGCGGCCGGTGGCGGGATCGAACACGCCGGCTTCCTCGAAGGCCGAATAGGCGTCGGCCGACAGCACCTCGGCCCAGGCGTAGCCGTAGTACCCCGCCGCATAGCCGCCGTCGAAGATGTGCGAGAACGAGTTCGGATAGCGCAGGAAGGGCGGCATCTGCACGATGGACACTTCGCGGCGCACGGCATCGGCCAGGGCGGCGATGTCGGCGCCGGCGCCGGGCTCCACGTGCAGCCGCATGTCGAACAACGCGAACTCGCAGTGGCGAAGCATCTGCAGGCCGCTCTGGAAGTTGCGCGCCGCGGTCATGCGATCGAACAACTCGCGCGGCAGCGCTTCGCCGGTGTCGACGTGGGCCGTCAAGCGCCTGACGACGTCCCACTCCCAGCAGAAGTTCTCCATGAACTGGCTGGGCAATTCGGCTGCGTCCCATTCGACCCCGGCGATGCCTGCCACCGCGGCTTCATCGACCTGCGTCAGCATATGGTGCAGCCCGTGACCGAACTCGTGGAACAAGGTGATCACGTCGTCGTGGGTCAGCAGGGCGGGGCGGTCGCCCACCGGCGGGGCGAAGTTGCAGACCAGGTGCGCCATCGGCAGCTGCAGCTGCCGGGTGTCCGGACGCAGCCAGCGCGATTGCGCGTCGTCCATCCAGGCGCCGGCATGCTTGCCCAGCCGTGCGTGCAGGTCGAGGTAGAAGGCCCCCACCGGCTGCCCGGCGCGCTCGACACGGAAGAAGCGAACGTCGTCGTGCCAGGTCGGTGCCTGGTCGGGCCGGATGGCCACGTCGAACAGCGTCTCGATCAGGCGGAACAAGCCCTCCAGGACCCGCGGCTCGGTGAAGTACTGCTTGACCTCGCTGCTGCTGAAGGCGTAACGCGACTGCATGAGCTTTTCGCTGGCGTAGGGGCGATCCCAGGCCTGCAGTTCGTTCAGGCCCAGTTCACGGGCGGCAAAGGCCTTCAGATCGGCCAGATCGCGTTCGGCGAACGGTCTTGCACGGCGGGCCAGATCGCGCACGAAGCCCAGCACCTGCTCGGGGTCCTTCGCCATCTTGGGCACCAGCGACAAATGGGCGTAGCTGGAATGTCCCAGCAAGGCCGCTTCTTCCTGGCGCAGGGCCACCAGTTCACGCATCAAGGGCGTGTTGTCGAGCTCGGGCAGACCGAACTCGCTGGCGCGGCGGGCGTGAGCCGCGTACAGGCGTTCGCGCAGTGCGCGGTCATCGGCATACTGAAGCACGGGCCTGAAGCAGGGGTCGTGCAGGGTCAGCTTGCATCCAGCGCGCCCTTCCGCGGCTGCTCGGTCGCGTGCGGCCTGGACCACGTCGGGCGGTACGCCGCGCAGTTCGGCTTCTTCGACGTACAGGGCGTAGCCGTCGGTGGCATCGAGCACATGTTCGCCGAACTTCTGCGAGAGCTCGGCACAGCGCTCCTGGATCCAGGCAAAACGTTCGCGCGCCGCCCCCTGCAGTTCGGCACCACCCAGCACGAAGTCGCGCAGCGCATGCGCCAGCGCCTGCCGCCTGTCCGTCGACAGCGACGCCACACCGGGGCCTTGCGCCACGGCCTTGTACTTGGCATAGAGCCTGTCGTCGGCCCCCAGGCGAGTCATGAAGTCGGTGACGCGCGGCAGGTTCTCGGCGTAGGCAGCGCGCAGCGGCGGTGTGTCGGCCACGCTCTGCAGGTGGTTGACCACCGACCAGGCGCGACGCAGGCGCTCCACCGGCACGTCCAGCGCCGTGGACAGCGCGGCGTAGTCAGCGGGAACGACGTCGGTCACGGCCCGCTCGAGCGCCGCATCGGCATCGGCCAGCAGAGATTCGATGGCCGGACTGACGTGCTCCGGCCGCACGTCGGAGAACGCGGGAAGGGCGCCCGGGTCGAGCAGCGGGTTGTCGCTCATGCGGTGGTTCCTGGAATGATGGACTCGGCGGCGTCCAGCGTGTTCACGAGCAGCATGGTGATGGTCATGGGGCCAACCCCGCCGGGTACGGGGCTGATCCAGCCTGCGACCTCACGCACGGCTTCGAAGTCGACGTCGCCGCAGAGCTTGCCGGCCTCGTCGCGGTTGATGCCGACGTCGATGACGATGGCGCCCGGCTTGACCATGTCGGCCGTCACCGTGTTGCGTCGCCCGGCGGCCGCCACCAGGATGTCTGCCATGCGGGTGTGCAGGCCGAGATCGGGCGTCGCGCTGTGGCACACCGTGACGGTGGCATGGGACTGCAGCAGCATCAGCGCCATGGGCTTGCCGACGGTGTTGCTGCGGCCGATGACCACGGCATGCTTGCCTCGGATCGCCTCGCCGGTGCTCTCGATCAGCTTCATGCAGCCGAAGGGTGTGCAAGGGCGCAGACCGGGCAGGCCCGCCAGCAGCTCCCCGGCGGACAGCACCGAGTAGCCGTCGACGTCCTTGCTGGTGTGGATGGCCGCGATGACCTTCTGCGAGTCGATGTGCCGCGGCAGCGGCATCTGCACCAGGATGCCATGGATCGCCGGGTCCGCGTTCAACGCGGCGATGCGCTCGAGCAGTGCCGCTTCGGGCAGGTCGGCAGCGTAGCGCTCCAGCACCGAGTGCAGCCCGTGCTCCTCACAGGCCTTCACCTTGTTGCGCACGTACACGGCGCTGGCCGGGTCGTCGCCCACCAGCACCACGGCCAGGCCGGGGCGTCGCCCCTTGTCGGCCAGGCGCTGCGCGCGCTGTGCGACCGTGCTTCTGATCTGCCTCGACAGGGCAGTGCCATCGATGATCTTGGCCGTCATGGGCCTCCCCAATAGACGAAGGCCGCTTCGCAGCGGCCTTGGCAACTGTCCAGGCCGTCAGGCCTTGCTCTGCGCTCCCAGCGCGATCTTCAGAAGGTCGGCCACCGTGTTGGCGTTGAGCTTCTCCATGATGTTGGCGCGGTGCGCCTCGACCGTCTTGATGCTGATGCCCAGATCGTCCGCGATCTGCTTGTTCAGGCGACCGGCGACGATGCGTTCGAGCACCTGCGCCTCCCGCGTGGTCAGGCGCGACAGCAGGGCATCGCGGCTGGCCTGTTCCTGGTGCTGGCTGAAGGCGGCGCGCGCCTGTTCGAGCATGCGCTCGACCAGGCCCAGCAGCTCTTCTTCCTTGAAGGGCTTCTCGATGAAGTCCATCGCGCCCTTCTTCATCGTCGTGACGGCCATCGGCACGTCGCCATGACCGGTGATGAAGACCACCGGCAGCGGGCTGCGGCGTTCGAGCAGCCGGTCCTGAAGTTCGAGGCCGCTCATCCCGTCCATGCGGATGTCGGCAATCAGGCAGGCCACCTCCCGCGGGTCGAAGCGTGACAGGAACGACTCGGCGGAGTCGAAGCACTTGACCCGGTAGTCCTTGCCTTCGAGCAGCCACTGGAGCGAATCACGGACGGCTTCATCGTCATCGACGACATAGACCGTGCCCTTCTTGGGAATCAGACTCATGAGGAGGTGACGGTGGGGTGCGGTGGGACTTCGGGAACGGCATCGGCCGGTGACGCTGGCGGGTCGCCCTTGACGGACGAGTCGACCGGCAGTGTGAACGAGAACCGGCATCCGACGACGGAGGCGCCATTGTAGATGTTCTGTCCCCTCATCCGGCCCCGATGCGACTCGACGATGGACCGGCACAGGCTGAGGCCGATGCCCAGGCCTTCGACCTTGGTCGAGAAGAAGGCCTCATAGAGGCGAGCGATGACCTCCTCCTTCAGGCCCGGCCCCATGTCGGTGACGCTGAACTCGATGACGCCGCCTTCCTCCGGCGTATGGCGCGGCACCACGCGAAGCTCGATATGGCGACGCGCGGCCGGAAGCTGAGCGTTGTCGATCGCTTCTGCGGCGTTCTTCAGCAGGTTGAGCACCACCTGTTCGATGAGGATGGGATCGACCATCAGCGTCGGCAGCCGCTGTGCGACGTAGGTGTGGATGGCGACATTGCGGCGGCGCAGTTCGATGCCTGCCAGTTCCACGGCGTCCTCGACGATCTGGCGGGCCTGTGCCGGCTGGCGCTGCGGCTCGCTGCGCTTCACGAAGTTGCGGATGCGGTGGATGATCTGCCCGGCCCGCTCCGCCTGGCGCGCCGTCTTCTGCAACGCCGCCACGAGGTCGTCCTGCTCGATGGTCGCGGCCTTCACCCGCGAGACCATGCCGTTGCAGTAGTTGGTGATGGCCGTCAGCGGCTGGTTCAGCTCGTGCGCCACCGAAGACGCCATCTCGCCCATGGTCACCAGTCGTGCCGTGACCTGCGCCTTCTCGGCCTGCGCCGCGGCCTGTTCCTCGGCGCGCAGCCGGGCCGTGATGTCGGTGGCGATGATCATCTGCGCCAGCCGGCCGTCGGTCCACTGCAGGTAGCGCGCGCGCACATCGAACCACTTCTGCAGGGAATCGACGAACACCTCGCGCGGGCTGGTGCCCCCTTCGGTGAGTTCCTGCGTCGGCAGCCCCGAGAGGTTGTCGACTTCCTCGTCGGCATCTTCCGGCACGAACTGGCCCGGCAGCGCTCCTTCGGCCAGCTGGCTGTGCCCGCGCGCGTCGCCGCCGAACCACAAGCGGTAGGAGCGGTTGGCGAACAGCAGTTCGCCCTGGTGCACCGACAGCACCGACACGGCGGCTTCCAGGCCTTCGAGCACGGTGGTGAAGCGCTCGTGCGATGCCGAGAGCTGGTCGCGGATGCGCTTGGCCTCGGTGATGTTGGTCATACTGGTCATCCAGCCGGTCTGCTGACCTTTGGGGTCGATCAGCGGCGACACGTACATGCGTGCATCGAACACCGAGCCGTCCTTGCGCATGACCTTGACCTCGATGCCGCCCGAGGGGCTGCGTCCCAGCAGTTCCTGCTGCAGCAGGCGTGAGTTCTCTTCGATGCGGTCGCCGGGCCAATAGGGGAACGGCGGCAGGCGGCCGACGAGTTCGGTGTCGTTGAAGCCCGTCATCTGACAGAAGGCGGCGTTCACGTAGGTCATGCGGCCTTCCAGGTCCATGGCGCGCATGCCGGTGGGCATGGAGTTCTCCATCGCCCGACGAAAGTTGGTTTCCTGCACCAGTGCGGCCTGGATCTGGGCCCGTCGGCGCACGTGGCGCAGCGTGCCCAGCAGCATCCAGACGGTCAGCACCGACAGAGCCACCACCATCCAGAACAGCGTGTTGCTGATCAGACCGATCGACGTGCGATAGCCCTGTGCGCGAAGAGTCAGCCCGTTGAGCGCCGGCGTGAGCGGCGATTCGCTGACGATGGGCGCCCGGCGGGTTTCGGGGCCGGGTGTGGTGGTGACGGTGCTCGACAGCACCTGCCCCTGGGCATCGACGACGGCGACCATGTGTCGCCGCGAAACGTCGGTGGGCACGTAGAAGCGGACCAGTGCGTCGACCGAATACTCGACGATCAGCGCGCCGATGAACCCATTGCGCTCCAGCAGCGGTACGTGCATCTGGAACACAGGCAGCCCGTAGACGTCCTTGAAGGCGCGCGAGTAGACAGGGGCCTTGTTCTCGCGGGCGGCGCGGAACGCCAGGTCCGAGGCCGTCGGGGGCTCGCGCCTGGCCTGCGGCAGGTTGGCGGTCGCGTCGGTCTCGGAGTAGGTCCACGAGGTGACCTGTTCCGTCCTGGCCGACTTGCGCAGATTGATCCAGCTGACCTGGGTGATCTCGGGCCTTTCCCGGCCGAAGGTGGCGGCCAGCGTGGTGAAGTCCGCCCGATTGGGGTCTCGGGCGATCAGTTCACGCGCCAGGCGGATCGAGGCTTCCTGGTTCTCCAGCAGTCGCAGCCCGATCTGCTGCTGCGTGATCTCCGTATCACGCTTGACCGATTCCGTCTCGCGCTCGAATTCCTCGTTGCGCAAGTACCAGAAGGCCGAAATGATGGCTGCCAGGAACAGCAACACCGAGAACAGGGGCGCCAGCGTCGCGAAGCGGTCCTGCCGGGCGGGGGATTGGCGGCGCCACCAGATGCCGAACAAGCGCCGGGCGTTCGGCAACGGCGCGGCGGAGGGAGGCAGCATCGGGCGCACAGGGCTCATGAGGGAACGATTATCCGGGGGCGGCGCTCAGGGTGGTGCAGCCTCAGATTGCAATGGAATTCATAATGTGAAACGTAAGCGCACTATTTGAAAAGACATGGACTTGTGTCACACTCACGCTCGAACCCGCTTCAACCCAAGACATCAGGAGACAAGCCAATGTCCGCACTGCCGGAGTTCCCCAGCGGCGCCGCCGCCAACGACGCCGACGCGCAGGAGACGCGAGAGTGGATCGAATCGCTGCAGGCCGTGATCGCCCAGGAGGGTCCCGCGCGGGCCCACTACCTGCTGGATCACCTCATCGAGGAAGCGCGCCAGAACGGCATCGACATGCCGTTCTCGGCCACCACCGCTTACCTCAACACCATCGAGCCCGAGAACGAGGAACACAGTCCCGGCAACCTGGAACTCGAAGGCCGCCTGCGCGCCTACATGCGCTGGAACGCGATGGCCATGGTCGTCAAGGCCAACCGCCTGCACCCGGCCGACGGTGGCGATCTGGGTGGCCACATCAGTTCGTTCGCGTCGCTGGCCCACATGTTCGCCACCGGCTTCAACCACTTCTGGCATGCGGACACGCCGGACCACGGCGGCGACCTGTTGTACATCCAGGGCCACAGTGCACCGGGCATCTATGCCCGTGCCTTCCTGGAAGGCCGCCTGACCGAAGAACAGTTGCTGAACTTCCGCCAGGAAGGCGACGGCCGCGGCCTGTCGAGCTACCCGCATCCCAAGCTGATGCCCGAGTTCTGGCAGTTCCCCACGGTGTCGATGGGCCTGGGGCCCTTGATGGCGATCTATCAGGCGCGTTTCCTGAAATACCTGCACGCGCGCGGCATCGCCGATACCAGCAAGCGCAAGGTCTGGGTGTTCTGCGGTGATGGCGAGATGGACGAACCCGAGAGCCTGGGTGCCATCGGCCTGGCCGCTCGCGAGAAGCTCGACAACCTCGTGTTCGTCGTCAACTGCAACCTGCAGCGCCTGGACGGACCGGTGCGCGGCAACGGAAAGATCATCCAGGAGCTGGAGGGCGAGTTCCGCGGTGCCGGCTGGAACGTCATCAAGCTGATCTGGGGCAAGGAGTGGGACGGCCTGCTGGCGCGCGACAAGGATGGCGCCCTGCGCAAGATCATGATGGACACGCTGGACGGCGACTACCAGGCCTTCAAGGCCAACGACGGTGCCTTCGTGCGCAAGAACTTCTTCGGCCGCGACCCGCGCACGCTGGAGATGGTGGCCAAGATGAGCGACAAGGAGATCTGGAACCTGCGCCGCGGCGGCCACGATGCCCAGAAGGTGCATGCCGCCTTCCACGCCGCCAACAGCCACAAGGGCCAGCCGACGGTGCTGCTGGTGAAGACGGTCAAGGGCTGGGGCATGGGCAGTGCCGGCGAGGGCAAGAACACGGCGCACCAGGCCAAGAAGCTGTCCGACGAGGACATCCGATTCTTCCGCGACCGCTTCAACATCCCCATTCCCGACAGCGAGCTCGAGAAGATCCCCTTCTACAAGCCGGCCGACGACACGCCGGAGATGAAGTACCTGCACGAGCGCCGTGCCGCCCTGGGCGGCTACCTGCCGCAGCGTCGCCCCAAGGCCGACGAACACTTCACGGTGCCGTCGCTGGAAACCTTCAAGGCCGTGCTGGAACCGACCGCCCCGGGCCGCGAGATCAGCACCACGCAGGCCTACGTGCGCTTCCTGACCCAGTTGCTGCGCGACCAGGCCCTGGGCCCGCGCGTCGTGCCCATCCTCGTCGACGAGGCACGCACCTTCGGCATGGAAGGGCTCTTCCGCCAGATCGGCATCTACAACCCCGAAGGGCAGAAGTACACGCCGGTCGACAAGGACCAGGTCATGTACTACCGCGAGGACAAGGCCGGCCAGATCCTCCAGGAAGGCATCAACGAGGCCGGCGGCATGGGCAGCTGGATCGCCGCGGCGACGTCGTATTCCACGAACAACCGCATCATGGTGCCGTTCTACGTGTACTACTCGATGTTCGGCTTCCAGCGCATCGGCGACATGGCCTGGGCGGCAGGCGACATGCAGGCGCGCGGCTTCCTGCTGGGCGGCACTTCCGGGCGCACCACGCTCAACGGCGAAGGACTCCAGCACGAGGACGGCCACAGCCACATCCTGGCCGGCACCATCCCCAACTGCATCAGCTACGACCCGAGCTTCGCTCACGAGGTGGGCGTGATCCTGCACCATGGCCTGAAGCGCATGGTCGAGAAGCAGGACAACGTGTACTACTACATCACCCTGCTCAACGAGAACTACCCCATGCCGGGCCTCAAGCCCGGCACCGAAGAGCAGATCATCAAGGGCATGTACCTGCTGGAGGAAGGTGCCAAGCGGACGCCGCGCGTCAACCTGCTGGGCAGCGGCACCATCCTGCGCGAGAGCCAGGAAGCCCGCAAGCTGCTGGAGGCCGAATGGGGTGTGGCGGCCAACGTGTGGAGCTGCCCGAGCTTCAACGAGCTGGCGCGCGACGGCCAGGATTGCGAGCGCTGGAACATGCTGCACCCCACCGACCCGGCTCGCGTGCCTTACGTGGCGCAGCAGCTCGGCCCCTACGCCGGGCCCGTCGTGGCGTCCACCGACTACATGAAGAACTACGCCGACCAGATCCGCGCCTTCATTCCCAAGGGCCGGGCCTACAGGGTGCTGGGCACCGACGGCTTCGGCCGCAGCGACTTCCGCAGCAAGCTGCGCGAGCATTTCGAGGTCAACCGCCACTACATCGTGGTGGCGGCGCTGAAGGCGCTGGCCGACGAGGGCACGCTGCCTGCCGCGAAGGTGGCCGAGGCCATCGCGAAGTACGGCATCGACACGAAGAAGATCAACCCGCTGTTCGCTTGAGCGGCAGCTTCGGAGACAAACAACATGGCGTTGGTGGAAGTCAAGGTCCCGGACATCGGTGACTTCAAGGAAGTGGAAGTCATCGAGCTGCTGGTCAAGGTCGGCGACCCGGTGGCTGTCGACCAGTCGCTGCTGACCGTCGAGTCGGACAAGGCGTCGATGGAAATCCCGTCGTCGGCCGCGGGCGTGGTCAAGGAGCTGAAGGTCAAGCTCGGCGACAAGGTGGCCGAAGGCACGCTGGTGCTGGTGCTCGAGTCAGCCGAGGCAGCCGCCGCTGCGCCAGTGGCAGCAGCCGCACCTGCTGCGGCACCGGTGCCGTCCGCGCCTGCATCTGCATCTGCCTCTGCGGCACCTGCGCCGGCTGGCGGCGGCCTCGTCGAGGTCCTGGTGCCCGACATCGGTGACTTCGACGAGGTCTCGGTCATCGAGGTGTTCGTCAAGCCCGGCGATGCGGTGAAGGTCGAGCAGAGCCTGATCACCGTCGAGTCGGACAAGGCGTCGATGGAAATCCCGTCGTCGCACGCTGGCATCGTGAAGTCGGTGCAGGTGAACCTGGGTGACAAGGTCAGGAAGGGCACGGCCATCGTCAGCCTGCAGGCCACGGGTGTCGCTGCGGCGGCGCCCGAGGCTGCGGTGCCTGCGCCAGCGGCAGCGCCCGCTGCGGCACCGGCGGCGGTTCCGGCGGCTGCGCCCTCTGCCGCCGTGCCGGCCCACGAGCCCACTGCGCCGACCGCCGGCCTGCCGCATGCGTCGCCCTCGATCCGTCGCATGGCGCGCGAGCTGGGCGTGCCACTGGCAGAGATCAAGGGCAACGGCCCCAAGGGCCGCATCACGCAGGAAGACCTGCAGGGCTTCGTGAAGGGCGTGATGGCGGGTGCCACGCAGACGGCGGCGCAGAAGGCCAAGGCGCCGGCTGCTGCCGCCTCCGGCGGGTCCATGCCCGGCCTGCTGCCCTGGCCGCAGGTCGACTTCGCGAAGTTCGGACCCATCGAGCGCAAGGACCTCAGCCGCATCAGGAAGATCAGCGGTGCCAACCTGCACCGCAACTGGGTGGTGATCCCGCACGTCACGAACCACGACGACGCCGACATCACCGATCTCGAAGCCTTCCGCGTGCAGCTGAACAGGGAGAACGAGAAGTCGGGCGTAAAGGTGACGATGCTGGCCTTCCTGATCAAGGCAACGGTCGCCGCGCTGAAGAAGTTCCCCGAGTTCAATGCCAGCCTGGACGGCGAGCAGATCGTGCTGAAGAACTACTTCCACATCGGCTTCGCTGCCGACACGCCCAACGGTCTGGTGGTCCCGGTGATCAAGGACGCCGACAAGAAGGGCATCTTCCAGATCAGCCAGGAAATGAGCGACCTGGCCAAGAAGGCGCGCGACGGCAAGCTGGGTCCGGCCGACATGACCGGCGGCTGCTTCAGCATCAGTTCGCTGGGCGGCATCGGCGGGCGCTACTTCACGCCCATCATCAACGCGCCCGAGGTCGCGATCCTGGGTGTGTGCCGCAGCAACACCGAACCGGTGTGGGACGGCAAGGCCTTCCAGCCGCGCCTGATGCTGCCGCTGAGCCTGAGCTGGGACCACCGGGTCATCGACGGAGCCGCGGCTGCGCGCTTCAATGCCTATCTGGGGCAGATCCTGGGCGACTTCCGCCGCGTGTTGTTGTGAGGGCGCGGCCGGTCGTGGCGGACGAGGCCACCGCGTGAGTACCGTGGTGGTGGCCCGCAAGGGCGGCACCGTGGCCATTGCTTCCGACTCGCTGGTCACCTTCGGCGAGATGCGGCTGCCGCACGGCTACGAGGCCAATGCGAAGATGTTCGAAGTGGGTGGCTCGACCTTCGGCGCGGTCGGCTCGACGGCGCACATCCCCGTGCTGCGCCAGGCGCTGGGCCAGTTGACGCCTGCGGAGCTGCAGCTGTACAGCCGCGACGCCCTGTTCGAGACCTTCCGCCAGCTTCACCCGAAGCTGAAGGAGCAGTTCTACATGAACAGCAAGGAAGGCGACTCAGACCCCTACGAGAGCAGCCAGTTCTCGCTGCTCATCGCCAACCGCTGGGGCATCTTCGGCATCGAGTCCTACCGCGAGGTCTTCGAGTTCGACCGCTTCTGGGCCATCGGCTCCGGGCGGCGCTTCGCGCTGGGTGCGATGCATGCGGTCTACGACCGCGCCAGGTCTTCTCGCGAGATCGCCGAAGCCGGTGTGCTGGCCGGCTGCGAATTCGATACCAACTCGGCCGCCCCGGTGCGGCTGACTTCCCACAGGCTGAAAGGCTGAACATGGCTCTCATGGAAATCAAGGTGCCGGACATCGGCGACTTCAAGGACGTCGCGGTGATCGAGGTGCTGGTCAAGGCCGGCGACACCGTCAAGCTGGAACAGAGCCTCGTCACGGTCGAGAGCGACAAGGCGTCGATGGAGATCCCGTCGTCTGCGGCCGGCGTCGTCAAGGACGTGAAGGTCAAGGTGGGCGACACGGTCAACCAGGGCACCCTGCTGCTGATGCTGGAAGCCGGTGGCGATGCGGCTGCCACGACCGCGAGCACGCCCGCAACGGATGCCGCGGCTTCGGCCTCCGCGGCTGCGCCCGCCGCACCGGCCATCGCGCCGACGGCTGCCAGCCACGCTGGGGGCGCCGACCTCGAGTGCGACCTCGTCGTGCTCGGCGCAGGCCCCGGCGGCTACTCGGCGGCCTTCCGCGCCGCCGACCTCGGCATGAAGGTGGTGCTGGTGGAGCGCTACCCGACGCTGGGTGGGGTCTGCCTCAATGTCGGCTGCATCCCCAGCAAGGCACTGCTGCACGTCGCCGCCGTGATGGACGAGGTGTCGCACTTCGCCGATCTCGGCGTCACGTTCCAGAAGCCCGAGGTCGATCTCGGCAAGCTGCTGGCGCACAAGAACAAGGTGGTGGGCAAGCTGACCGGCGGCCTGGCCGCCATGGCGAAGATGCGCAAGGTGACGGTGCTGCAGGGGCAGGGCGAATTCGCGGACCCCTTCCACCTGCGCGTGGCGATGGCCGATGGCAAGGCGCAGGTGCTGCGCTTCAAGCAGGCCATCATCGCCGCCGGCTCCGAAGCCGTGAAGCTGCCGTTCCTTCCCAAGGACGACCCTCGCGTGGTCACGTCCACCGGTGCGCTGGAGCTTCGGCAGAAGCCCGAGCGCATGCTGGTCATCGGCGGCGGCATCATCGGCCTGGAGATGGGGACGGTGTATTCCACCCTCGGAGCGCGCCTGGACGTGGTCGAGATGCTGGACGGCCTGATGCAGGGCGCCGACCGCGACCTCGTGAAGGTGTGGCAGAAGATGAACGCCAAGCGCTTCGACAAGCTGATGCTGAAGACCAAGACCACGGGTGCCGAAGCCACTGCAGATGGCATCCGCGTGATGTTCGAAGGCCTGGACGGCACGAAGAGCGAAGGTGTGTATGACCTCGTGCTGCAGGCGGTGGGCCGCACGCCCAATGGCAAGAAGATCGGTGCCGACAAGGCCGGCGTGATCGTCGGAGACCGCGGCTTCATCCCGGTCGACGTGCAGATGCGCACCAACGTGCCGCACATCTTCGCCATCGGCGACATCGTCGGCCAGCCGATGCTGGCGCACAAGGCAGTGCACGAGGCGCACGTGGCGGCCGAGGTCGCCTCGGGCGACGGCAAGGCGCGCTTCGACGCACGCGTGATCCCCAGCGTGGCCTACACCGACCCCGAGGTCGCCTGGGTGGGGCTGACCGAGGACGAAGCCAAGGCCCAGGGCATCGCCGTGAAGAAGGGCCTGTTCCCGTGGTCCGCATCGGGTCGAGCCATCGCCAACGGCCGCGACGAGGGCTTCACCAAGCTGCTCTTCGACGCGCGGCCCGACGGCGGGCACCGCATCCTGGGAGGCGGCATCGTCGGCACGCACGCCGGCGACATGATCGGTGAGGTCGCGCTGGCCATCGAGATGGGTGCCGACGAGGTCGACATCGGCAAGACCATCCACCCGCACCCGACGCTGGGCGAGAGCATCGGCATGGCCGCCGAAGTGGCGCACGGCAGCTGCACCGACGTGCCACCGGCTCGACGTTGATCAGCCCCCCGCGAGAACGACAAAGGGCCCTGCGGGGCCCTTTGTCATGGGGCGGGTCGCACCGTCAGGCGATGTCGCCGGCATGCACTGCGTAGCTGCCGCGCCGACGGTCGGCGAAGTACAGCTCCAGCGTGTGCTTCACGGTGCGGAAGGCGATCTGGTCCCAGGGCACGTCGTGCTCGTGGAAGAGTTGCGCCTCGATGGTCTCGGGGCCAGGGTTCAGTTCGGGGCCGAGCATGCGTGCCCGGTAGAAGAGGTGGATCTGCCCGGCGCGCACGACGTTCAGCACCGTGAAGAGCCCTTCGAGCTCGATGCGGGCGCCGGCCTCCTCGTCGGTCTCGCGCAATGCACCGTCTGCGCTGCTCTCGCCCATCTCCAGAAAGCCGGCTGGCAGTGTCCAGAAGCCCTTGCGCGGCTCGATGTTGCGGCGGCACAGCAGCACCTGACCGTTCCACACCGGCACCGTGCCGACGACGTTGATGGGGTTTTCGTAGTGGATCTCGCCGCACTCGTTGCAGATGGCCCGATCGCGATTGTCGTCAGCGGGAACACGGTAGGTGACGCTGGCGCCGCAGACCCGGCAGTGCTTGATGCGACGCGCTTCGAACATGCGTTCAGTGTAGCCGGCGTGCCCCGCGTGGCATCATCGCGGGGCCTTGCCGCAGGGCCCGGGCCGTGACATCCACGTCCTTCGCCGCCTTGCCCGCAGACCATCCGGCGCGGTGCCGGATCGACCAGGAGAGACCCTCGATGAACTACGTCCTGCCCGCACCCGAAGTGGCCGCCGTGCCCGTGGCCGGTGGCGGCCTCTTTCCCGTGCACCGCATCTACTGCGTGGGCCGCAACTATGCCGAGCACGCCCAGGAGATGGGCTTCACCGGACGCGAGCCGCCCTTCTTCTTCATGAAGCCGGCCGACGCCGTGGTGCCGGTGGCCGACGGCCAGACGGGTGCGATCGACTACCCGTCGCTGACGGCCAACCTGCACCATGAGATCGAACTCGTGGTGGCCATCGGCATCGGTGGCCGCAACATCAAGGCGGCCGACGCCGCCAGGCACATCTGGGGCTACGCCGTCGGACTGGACATGACCCGCCGCGACCTGCAGGGCGAGATGAAGAAGCAGGGTCGGCCCTGGTGCATCGGCAAGGCGTTCGACCAGTCGGCGCCCATCGGACCGATCGTGCCGTACGCGAAGACCGGCGAGCTGCTTGCCGGGGCCATCACGTTGTCGGTCAACGGCAGCGTCAAGCAGAAGGGCGACCTGAAGGAGCTCATCTGGAGCGTCAACGAGACCATCGAACAGCTGAGCGCCGCCTGGGAACTGAAGCCCGGCGACCTGATCTTCAGCGGCACGCCGGCCGGCGTGGCTGCCGTGGTCAGGGGTGACGTGATGGAAGGCTCGGTGGCCGGTTTGCCCCTGCTTCGCGTGGCCGTGCGCTGAACGGGAAGGGCGGGCGATGGAGCTCTTCAACTACTTTCGTTCTTCGGCTTCTTACCGGGTCCGCATCGCCCTGGCCCTGAAGGGCCTGGACTACGACTACAAGGCGGTGCACCTGGCCCAGAACGAGCAGCTCGGCGAGTCCTACACGTCGGTCTCGGCTTCGCGTCTGGTGCCGCTGCTGCGTGACGGCGACCACCTGCTGACGCAGTCGCTGGCCATCATCGAGTACCTCGACGAGACCCATCCGCAGCCGCCGCTGCTGCCGCCCACCCCCCTGGAGCGGGCACGCGTCCGGGCGCTGGCGATGGACATCGCCTGCGAAATCCACCCGTTGAACAACCTGCGGGTGTTGCGTTATCTGGTGAAGTCCCTGCAAGTCAGCGAAGACGACAAGAACCGCTGGTACCGGCACTGGGTCGAGACCGGACTCGAGGTGGTCGAGCGCCAGCTTCTCGCGCAGCCGGGTACCTATTGCCATGGCGATTCACCCACGCTCGCCGACTGCACCTTGGTGCCCCAGATCTTCAATGCCCGGCGTTTCGATTGCCGCCTGGACCACGTGCCGCAGGTGATGCGCGTCTTCGACGCGTGCATGAAGCTGCCGGCCTTCGAGAACACCCGCCCCGAGAACTGCCCCGACGCGGCTTGATGTCGGCAGCCCTCGTTCCCTTGCCGGTGCTGCGGCCCGACTGGCCCGCGCCTGCCGGCGTGAGCGGCCTGGTCAGCACGCGCGAGGGTGGCGTGAGCCAGGGCGCCTGGGCCAGTCTGAACATCAGCATGGCCGTCGGCGACGACCCGCAGGCAGTGGCCGAGAACCGCCGCCGGGTGGTCGACGCGCTGGGCGCGCCCATCGTCTGGATGAACCTGGAGCATGGCGCCCAGGTCGTGAAGATCGGGCATGCAGACCTTTCGCGGCCCAGGCCGGTGGCCGATGCCGCCTGGACCGACGAACCCGGCGTGGCCTGTGCCGTCACGGCCGCGGATTGTCTGCCGGTGCTATTCAGCACCACCGATGGTCGTGCCGTGGCGGTGGCCCACGCCGGCTGGCGCGGGCTCGCCGCCGGGGTGCTCGAAAACACCGTGGAGGCGTTGGTCACGGGCACGGGCTGCGCGCCGGGCGACGTTCTGGCCTGGCTCGGACCCTGCATCGGTGCCGAGGCCTTCGAGGTGGGCCTCGATGTGGTCGAGGCCTTTGCCGCTCACGGGCATGCCGCCGACCGATTCGTGGCCCGGCCCCGGCCCGACGGCGACCCACGCTGGCTGGCTGATCTGCCCAACCTGGCGCGCGACCGTCTGCGCGCCGCGGGCATCACTCGCCTGAGCGGCGAGGCCCCATGCACCGCGAGCGGCGCATCAAGGTTCTTTTCGTACCGGCGAGACCGCATCTGCGGCCGCATGGTCGCTGCCGTCTGGCGGCGCTGAAGCCGCTGCTCCAGCAGCGGCTGGCCACGCCGCTGCGGCCTCGGCCTCCTCCTTCAGACGTCGCCTGCGGCGCTGCGGTGTGCCCATCAGGTACAGCACGATGGACAGGGGGAGCAAACCGTAGAGCGTGAAGGTCACGAGAGCACCGAGTACCGAACCTTGCGCCGACAAGGCTTCGGCCACGGCCATCATCAGCACCACGTAGATCCAGGCGATCGCGACGAGATACATATCGGAATACGGATTAGAATTTTGCCCAATGAAAATTGTCGTCATGACAGGGTAAGCGATCTGGCCTAAAACCGTGCCGTTGATCACAACATGAACCCGACAGCCTGACGGATGTCCGTCACCGCGCACAGGAGACCCGCTTGAAGACCAAACCCACCTCCGCCCCCCCTTCTGCACCGGTCCTTCCGGGTCTGCCGCCCGAGGCCGAGGCCTTCGGGCAGGCCATGGGCGGCTTCTTCAAGTCGATCTCCGGGCTGAGCCTGCAGCCGCAGTCGCTGATGCAGATGCAGGGCGACTACCTGAAGACTGCCACCGACATCTGGAACCAGTCACTGCAGGGTCTTGCCAAGGGTGCGTCGGACCACAAGATCGGCGACCGCCGCTTCTCCGGCAGCGAGTGGCTGGAGAACCCGGCCGCCGGCTATGCGGCCGAGATGTACCTGCTGAACGCCCGCACGCTGATGCAGATGGCCGACTCGGTGCAGGGCGACGAGAAGACGCGCGCGCGAATCCGCTTTGCCGTGCAGCAGTGGATCGACGCCTCGTCGCCCAGCAACTTCCTGGCCTTCAACCCCGAAGCGCAGAAGAAGGCGCTGGAAACCAAGGGCCAGAGCGTGGCAGCCGGGCTGAAGCACCTGTGGGAAGACCTGCAGAAGGGACATGTCTCGCAGACCGACGAGAGCGCCTTCGAGGTCGGCCGCAACGTGGCCACCACCGAGGGCACGGTGGTCTTCGAGAACGACCTGTTCCAGCTCATCGAATACAAGCCGCTGACGGCCAAGGTGCACCAGAAGCCGATGCTCTTCGTGCCGCCTTGCATCAACAAGTTCTACATCCTCGACCTGCAGCCCGACAACTCCGTCATCCGCTACACCGTCGAGCAGGGCCACCGCACCTTCGTCGTGAGCTGGCGCAATCCCGACGACTCGCTGAAGGCCAAGACCTGGGACGACTACATCGAAGAGGGTGCCATCCAGGCCATCCGGACCGTGCAGGCCATCAGCGGCGAGAAGACGTTCAACATGCTGGGCTTCTGCGTTGGCGGCACCATCCTCAGCACGGCGCTGGGCGTGCTGGCGGCGCGCGGCGAACAGCCGGCGGAATCGCTGACGCTGCTGACCACGCTGCTCGACTTCGCCAGCACCGGTGTACTGGACATCTTCATCGACGAAGCGTCGGTGCAGTTGCGCGAGATGACGCTCGGTGAGAAGGCGCCCGGCGGCCCGGGCCTGCTCAAGGGCAAGGAACTCGCCACCACGTTCAGTTTCCTGCGTCCCAACGACCTGGTCTGGAACTACGTGGTGGGCAACTACCTCAAAGGCGAAGCGCCGCCGCCCTTCGACCTGCTGTACTGGAACGGCGACTCCACCAACCTGCCCGGCCCCATGTACTGCTGGTACCTGCGTCACACCTACCTCGAGAACCTGCTCAAGGAGCCGGGGGCGCTCACCGTGTGCGGCCAGAAGCTCGACATCGGCAAGGTGCAGGCGCCCGTGTACATCTACGGTTCCCGCGAAGACCACATCGTTCCCTGGCAGGCGGCCTATGCCTCAACCCGTGTCATGAAGGGCAAGAAGCGCTTCATGCTGGGTGCCTCGGGCCACATCGCCGGCGTCATCAACCCGCCCGCCAAGGGAAAGCGCAGCCACTGGGTCAATGAGAAGCTGCCGGCCAGTGCCGACGAGTGGTTTGCCGGCGCGACCGAGAAGCCGGGAAGCTGGTGGCCCGACTGGGCGTCGTGGCTGGCCCCCCACGGCGGCAGGATGATCGCGGCGCCCAAGTCCCCGGGCAGCCGACAATTCAAGCCCATCGAGCCGGCACCTGGCCGTTACGTCAAGGCCAAGGCCTGAAGAATCCGCGTTCCAACCCTTTCCAGGAGACCCATCCATGACCGACATCGTCATCGTCGCAGCCGCCCGCACCGCCGTGGGCAAGTTCGGCGGCTCGCTGGCCAAGACGCCGGCACCTGAACTGGGTGCCGCCGTCATCCAGGCCCTGTTGCAGCGTGCCCGGCTGGAAGGGGGCCAGATCGGCGAGGTCATCCTCGGCCAGGTCCTGCAAGCGGGTTCGGGGCAGAACCCCGCACGCCAGTCGGTCATCAAGGCGGGCATGCCCACGGCGGTGCCGGCGATGACCATCAACAAGGTCTGCGGCTCGGGCCTGAAGGCCGTGATGCTGGCGGCGCAGGCCATCCGCGACGGTGACAGCGAGATCGTCATCGCCGGCGGCCAGGAGAACATGAGCGCTTCGCCCCACGTGCTGCACAACTCGCGCGACGGCCAGCGCATGGGTGACTGGAAGATGGTCGACTCGATGATCGTCGACGGCCTGTGGGACGTCTACAACCAGTACCACATGGGCATCACGGCCGAGAACGTGGCCAAGAAGCACGGCATCACGCGTGAGGCGCAGGACACGCTGGCGCTCTCCAGCCAGCAGAAGGCTGCTGCCGCGCAGGAAGCCGGGCGCTTCAAGGATGAGATCGTCCCCATCACGCTGCCGCAGAAGAAGGGCGATCCGATCGTCTTCGCCAACGACGAGTACATCAACAAGAAGACCAGCGCCGAGGCGCTGGCCGGCCTGCGACCCGCCTTCGACAAGGCCGGCAGTGTCACCGCAGGCAACGCGTCGGGCTTGAACGACGGTGCTGCAGGCGTGGTGGTGATGTCCGCCAAGAAGGCCCAGGCCCTGGGCCTGACGCCGCTGGCGCGCATCGCCAGCTATGCCAGCGCAGGCCTCGACCCGGCGCTCATGGGCATGGGCCCGGTGCCCGCCGCGCGCAAGGCGCTGGAGCGCGCCGGCTGGAAACCTGCCGACCTCGACCTGCTGGAGATCAACGAAGCATTCGCCGCACAGGCCTGTGCCGTGCACCAGGAAATGGGCTGGGACACCAGCAAGGTCAACGTCAACGGCGGCGCCATCGCCATCGGCCATCCGATCGGTGCATCGGGATGCCGGATCCTGGTGACCTTGCTGCACGAGATGATCCGCCGTGATGCCAGGAAGGGCATCGCTTCGCTGTGCATCGGCGGCGGCATGGGCGTGGCCCTGACCGTCGAGCGCTGATCGACCTTCGACTTCACTTCATACACAACCAAGGAGAGACAGATGGCACAGAAAGTGGCTTACGTGACCGGTGGCATGGGCGGCATCGGCACCGGCATCTGCCAGCGCCTGGCCAAGGACGGCTACAAGGTCATCGCCGGCTGCGGCCCGAGCCGCGACCACGTGAAGTGGATCGACGAACAGAAGGCCCTGGGCTTCACGTTCCATGCCTCGGTGGGCAATGTCGCCGACTGGGAGTCGACCGTGCAGGCCTTCACCAAGGCCAAGCATGAGCACGGCCCGATCGACATCCTGGTCAACAACGCAGGCATCACCAAGGACCGCATGTTCCTGAAGATGACGCCGGAAGACTGGCATGCGGTGATCGACACCAACCTGAACAGCATGTTCAACGTCACCAAGCAGGTCGTGCCCGACATGGTCGAGCGTGGCTGGGGCCGCATCATCCAGATCAGTTCGGTGAACGGCGAGAAGGGCCAGGCCGGTCAGACCAACTACTCGGCTGCCAAGGCCGGCATGCACGGCTTCACCATGGCCCTGGCGCAGGAACTGGCGGCCAAGGGCGTGACGGTCAACACCGTCAGCCCGGGCTACATCGGCACCGACATGGTCCGCGCCATCAAGCCCGAAGTGCTGGAGAAGATCGTCGCGACGATCCCGGTCAAGCGCCTGGGCACGCCCGACGAAATCGCTTCGGTGGTGGCTTGGCTGGCGGGCCCCGATTCCGGATTCACCACCGGCGCCGATTTCTCCTGCAACGGCGGCCTTCACATGGGCTGAGGCCGGACGAGCAACGCCGGAAGGCGTTGCTCGCCTGCCGAAGGCCCGCGAGCGATTTCACGCAAGCGGGCTGAGGCCGGACGAGCGACGCCGGAAGGCGTTGCTCGCCTGCCGAAGGCCCGCGAGCGATTTCACGCAAGCGGGCTGAGGCCGGACGAGCGACGCCGGAAGGCGTTGCTCGCCTGACCAAGGTTCCGCGCGCGACGGCCTCACACCGCCGCGTAGCGG
Source organism: Rubrivivax sp. (assembly GCA_022843905.1). GTDB lineage: Bacteria > Pseudomonadota > Gammaproteobacteria > Burkholderiales > Burkholderiaceae_C > Rubrivivax. The sequence continues at coordinate 8,771 of JALHMT010000050.1, read as the reverse complement.
CCCGGGCGGTGGTTCACCGTCAGCGCGAAGTTCAACGCGGCGGCTCCCAGCACCGACAGCATCAACTGCCGAGGCCCGACCCAGGGCGAAGCGGCCAGCAGGATGAGGGCGTCGATGCCCATCTGCAGCTTGCCGGCGCGCCAGCCGCGACGCACCTGCAGCCACAACACCAGCACGTTCAGGCCGCCCAGGCTGGCCTGGTGACGGAACAGGATGACGAATCCCGCGCCCAGCAGCAGGCCGCCGGCAACGGCCGCGAACAAGGCGTCGACGCTCTGCAGCACGATCCAGCCCGGCAGCACTTCGGTCAGCACCGAGAGCAGCGCCACGGCTGCGAAGGTCTTGACGGTGAAGCGGCGGCCCATGCGGCGCCAGGCCAGCCAGTAGAACGGCAGGTTGAGGGCGAAGAAGGCGGCGCCGAAGGGCAGGCCGGCGGCGTAGTGCAGCACGAAGGCGATGCCGGCGGTGCCGCCGGTCAGCAGGCCGGCGTGGCGGAACAACACAAGGCCCAGAGCAACGAACAGGGTGCCAGTCACCAGTGCCTGGACGTCGTCGTACCAGCGGTGATGCAGCGCGTCATCGGTGGACGCCGTGCCGTTCACTCCCCGCCCCCGATGAAGTACTTGACCACGCCCTTGGCCGCGAAGCCCAGCAGCCCGAATCCCAGTGCGAGGAACAGCACGAAGGTGCCGAAGCGCCCCGCTTTCGATTCGCGCGCGAGCTGGAAGATGATGAACACCATGTAGAGCATGAACGCGCTGACCCCGAAGGTCAGCCCGAACTGCGCGATCTGTTCCTCTGTGAAGCCGCCCATGGGACTCAGGGCATCTCGGGCAGGCCGGAGGTGTCCACCAGATCGCGATAGGCGTGCCAGCTCGCATGGGCCAGCCAGGGCACGACGACCACCAGACCCAGAAGTCCCGGCACCATGCCCACGAGAGTCAAGCCCATGATGAGTGCGGCCCACAAGGCCATCGCGCCGGGGTGTTCCATCACCACGCGCCAGCTGGTGTAGACGGCGGCCAGCACGCTGACCTTGCGGTCCAGCAGCATGGGCAGCGCCACCACGCTGGACGCGAACACCGGTGCGGCCATCACGGCGCCGAGCGCCAGCCAGGCCTCGAACAGCCATGAGCTGTCGTTGACCACGACGACACGCAGGAAGTCGATGGGCCTGGTGACCGGCTGTGCTGCGAAACTGGTGATCAGCGAAGCCGAGGTCAGCACCCAGCCGGTGCCGGCCAGGGCAAGCAACAGGCCGAAGACAACGAGCCGTGAATCGTCGGGCTTCCAGGCGCGCAGTGCCGTGCCCAGCGAGGCGGTCTGACCGCGGTGCAGCGCCCGGCTCACGGCGTATAGGCCCGTGGCGACGATGGGCGCCACCAGCAGGAAGCCGCTGAAGGCGCCGGCCAGCAGCCAGAACTGGTCGCGTCCGAACCAGGCGATGAAGAGTCCGCCGGCCCACACGGCCAGACCGTGCAGCAGACCGGGCAGGGGACGTCGCAACAGGTCGGCCCAGCCTCGGCCCAGCCAGCCCAGCGGCCGCAGCAAGGGGATGGAGCGGACGCGGAAGCTGCGGGATTCCTGGAGGGCCTTCTGGGTGCGCATCGAAGATGATGATGCCTTGCCCTGCGACGCCTTGCCTTGATCTTGGGCAAGTTCCCGGTAGCCATGCCCTAGGCGATGGCTCGATCTCGGCCGAGACCGGCCTCGGTACCGGGTCAGGTGGCGGCGAGCTGCTCGGCCGCGGCCCGCAAGGTGCCCGGCGTCGCGTCGGGCAGATCGAGCAGGCACGCCTGATCGAAGTGGACGAAGTTGCGCACCATCGAACGCATGTAGATCGGGTCGTAGTGCTGCGTGAGCAGTTCCTCGACCACGGCCGCCGTGCGGCCGGCACGCGCCTCGACCTGCCAGCGCTCGATCACCGCGGCGCCGCGAAGTTCGCGCAAGGCAGCGAGCTTCTCGCAGAAGGCCGGCGTGTCGCTGACGAAGTGCGCATAGTCTTCGAGCAGGAAGGCGACGCGGGCCGGCATCGGCATCTGCACCTGCACGCAATCGGCGGCGCGGATGCGCTCGAGCAGCCTTTCGGGGATGCGCAGCCTGCCGATGGTGCGGCTCTCGCCCTCGACGAACACCGGCCGTCGGGTGTCGAACGCGCGCATCGCGCTCCAGAGCGCCGTCTCGAAAGCCTTCTGCGAAGGCTGCGGCTGGCCCGGCAGCGGGCCCAGCACCGACCCGCGATGGCTGGCCAGCGCCTCGAGATCGAGCACCTGGGCGCCGACGCCTTGCAACGCCTGCAGCAGCCGGCTCTTTGCCGAGCCGGTGCGGCCGCACAGCACACGCAGTTGCAGCGTGGCCGGCAGATCCTCGGTTTCGGCGATGACACGTCGCCTGAACTCCCGGTAGCCGCCTTCGAGCACGTGCACCGTGAATCCGATCTGGTCGAGCACCAGCGACAGCGATCCCGAGCGTTGACCGCCGCGCCAGCAGTAGACCAGCGGTTTCCAGTCGCGCGGCAGCCCCATGGCGTGCACCTCGATGTGTCGCGCGATGTTGCGCGAGACCAGCACCGCGCCCCGCTTGCGGGCTTCGAACGGTGAAACCTGCTTGTATTCGGTACCGACGAGGTGGCGCTCTTCGTCGTTCAGCGAAGGCCAGTTGACGGCGCCCGGCAGGCGGTCCTCGGCGAACTCGCCCGGCGCGCGCGCGTCGATCACGGCATCGAACTCCGACAGCCGCGCGATGGCGTCGGCGGCGGTGATGCGGCGCAGTGCCATGGCTTCAGGTGGGTGGTGCCACGGCGTCGAGCAGTTCGGTCTCGATGCGCAACTGCGCTTTCGGCCGCTGCAGTTCGGGGCCGTCGACCAGGAAAGTGTCCTCCACGCGCTCGCCCAGCGTGGTGATCTTGGCGAGCTGCAGGTTGACCTGGTTGCGAGCCATCACGCGTGCGATGGCGTAGAGCAGGCCCGAGCGGTCGCTGGCGGACACGGTGAGCAGCCATCTCTGTGCTCGTTCGTCGGGCGCCAGCGAGACACGCGGCGTGACCGGGAACGAGCGCACGCGGCGCGAAACGCGGCCGCGGCTGGGCTCGGGCAGGGGGCCGTCGCTGGCCAGCGCGATGGCGGCCTGTGTCTCCACCAGGGAGATCAGGTCACGGTAGCCGCCGGGGGCATCCACGCCGAAATTGCTCACCACCTGGAAGGTGTCGAGCGCGTAACCGGTGCGGGTGGTGTGGATCTTGGCGTCCTGGATGCTGAAGCCGGCGCTGTCGAAGTAGCCGCAGATGCGGGCGAAGAGGTCGGGCCGGTCGGGCGAGTACACCAGCACCTGCAGGCCGTCGCCCACCGACGAAGGCCGGGCCACCACGATGGGTCCTTCGGACTCGATGTGGCGCCACAAGGAACGCGCGTGCCAGGCGATCTCGGTGGCGTCGTGGCGGGCGAAATAGCTCACCTCCAGGGTCTTCCACAGCGGCTCTTCGGTGCCGGGCAGGGCCGACAGCAACGCCAGCTTCTGCCGCGCCTCCTGCTTGCGCGACTCGATCTCGGCGTCCAGGTTCGGCTTGGCGCCGCCCAGCGCGCGCAGTGTCAGGCGGTAGAGGTCTTCCAGCAGCTTGCCCTTCCAGGCATTCCAGACCTTGGGGCTGGTGCCGCGGATGTCGGCCACCGTCAGCAGGTACAGCGCTGTCAGGCGTCGTTCACTGCCGACCAGGCGGGCGAAGCCGCCGATGACATCGGCGTCGCTGAGATCTTCCTTCTGCGCGATGCGGCTCATGGTCAGGTGCTCCTTGACCAGGAACTCGACGAGGCGCGATTCGTCCCGGGTCAGACCGTGGTCGCGGCAGAAGCGCCTGGCTTCCATGGCGCCCAGCTCGGAGTGGTCGCCTCCGCGGCCCTTGGCCACGTCATGGAAGAGGGCGGCCACATACAGCAGCCAGGGCGCGTCCCAGGTGCCCGCGAGCTGCGAGCAGAACGGGTATTCGTGAGCGTGCTCCGGGATGAAGAATCGGCGCACGTTGCGCAGCACCATCAGGATGTGCTGGTCGACGGTGTAGACATGGAAGAGGTCATGCTGCATGCGCCCGACGATGCGGCGGAACACCCACAGGTAGCGGCCCAGCACCGAAGTCTGGTTCATCAGCCGGAAAGCGTGCGTGGTGCCGTGCGGCTGGCGCAGGATGTCCATGAACAGCTCGCGGTTGATGGGGTCGCGGCGGAAGGCGGCGTCCATCTGGTTGCGCGAGTTGTAGAGCGCGCGCAAGGTTCGCGACGAAAATCCCTTCAGGCCGCGCGTCTGCTGGAAGACCAGGAAGGTCTCGAGGATGGCATGCGGGTTGTCGATGTAGAGGTCGTCCCGCGCCACCTCCAGCATGCCGGCGCGGTCGAAGAAGCGCGCGTTGATGGGGCGCATCGGTGCCAGCTCGCTGTGGTTGACGCGCTCCTCGATGTTCATCATCAGGATCTGGTTGAGCTGAGTGACCGCCTTGGCTGCCCAGTAGAAGCGGTGCATCAGCACTTCGGACGAGCGCTGGTGCTGCGTGGCCTTGTAGCCCAGGCTCTCGGCCAGTGCGGTCTGCAGGTCGAACACCAGGCGGTCTTCCCGGCGGCCGGCCACGCTGTGCAGCAGGGACCGGATCAGCCGCAGCGTGCCCTCGTGCTTGCGCAGCTGGCTCACCTCGAAGGGCGTTGCGAGACCCATCGTCGCCAGTTCCGCCCAGGTGCGCCCGAGTCCGGCGGCACGGGCGACCCAGATCACCACCTGCAGGTCGCGCAGGCCGCCCGGGCTTTCCTTGCAGTTGGGTTCCAGTGCGTACGGGGTGCCTTCGTACTTCACGTGGCGCTGCTGCATCTCGAGCATCTTCGCGCGCAGGAAGGCCTTGGCGTCCAGCGCGGCCATGCACTGCTCGTGCAATCGCGTGAAGCCGCGCCGGGCGCCGCAGATGAACCGCGCCTCGAGCAGCGAGGTCTGCACGGTGACGTCCCGTCGCGCCTCGTCGACGCACTCGTCGACCGTGCGAACCGAACTGCCGATCTCCAGGCCGATGTCCCAGCATGCGGTGATGAAGCCTTCGATCCGGCCGCGCACCTCTTCGCCGGCCGCTTGGGCAAGGACCAGCAGCACATCGACGTCGGAGTGCGGAAACAGCTCGCCGCGGCCGTATCCACCCACCGCCACCAGCGTCGCCGAAGCCGGCATGCCCGAGGCTTCCCACAGGCTGCACAGCGTGGCATCGACGTGGCGCGACAGGCCGCGGATGAGCAGGGCCGCCGAAGCGCTGGTCGGGCGCGAACTGCGAAAGCCCTCGATACGCCGGGCCTTGCCTTCGCGGAAGGCCGTACGCAGTTCGGTCAGACGGGCCGGCGTGATGCGCGGCGCGTCCATCGTGGCGGACATCGAGCTAGGACGTCATCGCCGCCGCGCTGGCGGGCGCTGCCCAGGAGGCTCCGACACCATAGCCTTCGGGAGCGAAGGCAGGCGGCGGCGGGCTGCCGGCCGACACGGTCAGCACCTCGTAGCCGTTCTCCGTGACCAGCACGGTGTGCTCCCACTGGGCCGAAAGGGAGCGGTCTCGCGTGACGATGGTCCAACCGTCGTAGGGGCGATTGGCCTTGCGGTCCTCCTTGATGTCTCGCCGTCCGGCGTTGATCATCGGTTCGATCGTGAAGATCATGCCCGGCACCAGCTCTTCCAGGGTGCCGGGACGACCGTAGTGAAGCACCTGCGGTTCTTCGTGGAACTTCGCGCCCACGCCGTGCCCGCAGAACTCGCGCACCACGCTGAATCCATGGTGTTCGGCGAAGGTCTGGATGGCGTGTCCGATGTCGCCCAGGCGTGCGCCGGGCTTGACCTTGACGATGCCCTTCCACATGGCATCGAAGGTGACCGCGCACAGGCGCCTTGCGGCAATCGTGCCTTCGCCCACCACGTACATGCGGCTGTTGTCGCCGTGCCAGCCATCCTTGATGACCGTGACGTCGATGTTCAGCACGTCGCCGCTCTTCAGGGGGCGGTCATCGGGCACGCCATGGCAGACCACGTCGTTGAGCGAAGTGCACAGCGACGCCGGGTAGGCCGGGTAGCCCGGGGGTTGGTAGCCCAGCGTGGCGGGTATGCCGCCCTGCACGTTCACCATGTGCTCGTGCGCCAGACGGTCGAGCTCCCGGGTCGTCACGCCGGGCTGCACGTGGGGCGCCAGCATGTCGAGGACCTCGGAGGCCAGGCGGCCGGCCAGGCGCATGCCGGCAATGTCGCTGGCAGTCTTGATGGGGATCGTCATCCCGCGGATTATCCCACTGGCCCCATAAAATGAGTCGAAGAGGCGAAGGCGTCCGGGGCAGCCGGCTCCCGCCCCCCTTTGCGACCTGGCCGCCCTCCGACCGCTCTCCTTGCCAGGGCACCACCCGCAACCGACGGCACCCCATGCTTCCCCATTCCCTGTCCCTGACTCATTTCGAAGGCGGCGCGGCGCTGTCCGAGTTCCGCCTGCAAGCCCTGCTGTCGAGGCTGCAGCAGGTCTGCCCGCGCCTGGCCGGCGTCAGTGCGCGCCACGTGCACTGGGCCGCAAGCGAGGCCAGCCTGCCGCCAGCTGCACGCGACCGCCTTCAGGCCTTGCTCGATGTCGGTCCGCAGGCTGCGGAGGGCGCGGGTTCGCTGGTGCTGGTGATGCCGCGGCGGGGCACGGTTTCGCCCTGGGCCAGCAAGGCCACCGACATCGCGCACAACTGCGGCATCGAAGTGCGCCGGATCGAACGGGTCACCGAGTACCGCCTGGCAGTGAAGTCCAGCCTGTTCGGCGCCGGCAAGCCGCTGGCCACGGAAGAACTGCAGGCCCTGGCACCGCTGCTGCACGATCGCATGACCGAGGATCTGGCCTTCGACCGCGCCGCCGCGAGACAGCTCTTCGACGCCCGGCCTGCGCCACCGCTCGAACACGTCGACGTCATCGGGCAGGGCCGGCAAGCCCTGCTGGAGGCCGACCAGGCCTTCGGCCTGGCGCTCAGTGGCGACGAGATCGACTATCTGGTGGACGCCTTTCGCCGCCTGGGGCGCAACCCCAGCGATGTCGAGCTGATGATGTTCGCGCAGGCCAACAGCGAACACTGCCGCCACAAGATCTTCAATGCCGACTTCACCATCGACGGCCAGAAGCAGCCGCATTCGATGTTCGGCCTGATCCGCCACACCGAGAAGGTCAGCCCGCAGCACAGCGTGGTGGCCTACAGCGACAACGCCGCGGTGATGGAGGGCGGCCCCGTCGAGCGCTGGCTGCCGCAGGGTTTCACCAACGCACCGGTGTACTCGGCGCGAGCCGAGACGGCGCACGTGCTGATGAAGGTCGAGACGCACAACCATCCGACGGCCATCTCGCCCTTTCCCGGGGCGGCGACGGGAGCCGGCGGTGAGATCCGCGACGAAGGCGCCACCGGCCGCGGCGCGCGACCGAAGGCCGGCGTCACGGGCTTCTCGGTGAGCCACCTGCACCTGCCGGGCACCGACGAGGCCTGGGAGCGGGACAGCGTCGGCAAGCCGGAGCACATCGCCAGCGCGCTGCAGATCATGATCGAAGGCCCGCTCGGCGGCGCGGCCTTCAACAACGAGTTCGGCCGGCCCAACCTGGGCGGCTACTTCCGCGTCTTCGAGCAGACGGTGGCCGGCGTGCGTCGTGGCTACCACAAGCCGATCATGATCGCCGGCGGTCTGGGCACCATCAGCGACGGGCAGACGCACAAGCTGCCCTTCGGCGCGGGCACGCTGCTCGTGCAGCTGGGCGGCCCGGGCATGCGCATCGGCATGGGGGGCGGGGCGGCCAGTTCGATGGCCGCCGGAACCAATGCAGCGGCGCTGGACTTCGACTCGGTGCAGCGCGGCAACCCCGAGATCCAGCGCCGCGCCCAGGAGGTCATCAACCACTGCTGGGCGCTCGGCGAACTGAACCCGGTGCTGGCCATTCACGACGTCGGTGCCGGCGGCATCAGCAACGCCTTCCCCGAACTGGTGGACGGCGCCGGCAAGGGCGCCACGTTCGACTTGCGCAAAGTGCCGCTGGAAGAGAGCGGACTGGCACCCAAGGAGATCTGGTGCAACGAGAGTCAGGAGCGCTACGTCCTGGCCGTGCATCCCGATCTGATGCCGCTGTTCGAACAGATGTGCAGGCGCGAACGCTGTCCGTTCGCCGTTGTCGGCGTGACAAGCGACGAGGCGCAGCTGGTGCTGGAAGACGGCCCCGGCGGCGAGCGCGTGATCGACATGCCGATGGACGTGCTGCTGGGCAAACCGCCACGCACGCACCGGGACGTGGTGCGCGTCGCCCGAACCGAGACGCCGCTGGACCTCACCGGCGTGAAGCTGAGCCAGGTGGCCTTCGACGTTCTGCGCCACCCGACGGTGGCCAGCAAGCGCTTCCTTGTCACCATCGGCGACCGCACCGTGGGCGGCATGAGCCACCGCGACCCCATGGTCGGTCCCTGGCAGGTGCCGGTGGCCGACTGCGCCGTGACGCTGGCCGACTACGCCGGTTTTCGCGGCGAGGCCATGAGCATGGGCGAGCGTACGCCGCTGGCGTCGCTGGACGCACCGGCTTCGGGCCGCATGGCCGTCGGCGAGGCGATCACCAACCTGCTGGCCGCGCCGATCGAGTTGTCCCGCGTGAAGCTCAGCTGCAACTGGATGGCGGCCTGCGGCGAGCCCGGCGAAGACGCCGCGTTGTACGACACCGTGAAGGCGGTGGGCCTGGAGCTGTGCCCCGCGCTGGGCGTCGGCGTGCCGGTGGG
>JALHMT010000049.1 GCA_022843905.1 Rubrivivax sp. | reverse complement strand
AGCTGGGGGCGCATGCTCAACGAAGCGCAGACGCAGATGTTCCAGGCGCCGATGCTGGCGGTCTATCCCGGGGTGGCCATCGTGCTGTCGGTGCTGGGGCTGAACCTCATCGGCGACGGTCTGCGCGACCTGATGGACCCTAAACTCGCCAGGAGACGTTGACCACCCCCTACGCGCTTCGCGCGCCAGCCCGCGTGGAATCGCGGGCTGGCCTTCGCCAGGCGCAAGAGGCCTTCCGGCCCCTTGCGTCCGGGCTCAGCCCACCTCAAGGGGGCAACGCCAGCGGCCGGGCAAAGCCCCTCCGCGGCGTTCGCTGGATGGTGCCGCCGCCCTGTCGGGCGAGACGGCATCCTGGCCGCGGGATCTTGACGTCCAGCTCCTTACACTTTCGACTCCCGACACCCTAGCGAGATTGCCATGCGCATCGACTTCGTTTCCGACGTGGCCTGCCCGTGGTGCGCCGTGGGCCTCAACGCCCTCGAACGCGCCCTGGAAAACATCGGCGACGACATCGCCGTCGAGCTGCACTTCCAGCCTTTCGAACTGAACCCCACGATGGCCGCGGAAGGCGCGGACACGCTGAAGTACCTGTCCGACAAGTACGGCATCAGCGCCGAGCAGATCAAGCAGAACCAGGCCAACATCCGGGCCCGCGGCGCCGCCGTGGGCTTCAGCTTCGGCGAGCGCACCCGCGTGTGGAACACCTTCGACGCGCACCGCGTGCTGTTCTGGGCCGGACTGGAAGGCAAGCAGCGCGAGCTCAAGCACGCCCTGTTGCAGGCTTACCACGGGGAGGGACGCAATCCGGGTGCCGCCGACGTGCTCGTGGAACTGGCCGGCGACGTGGGCCTGGACGCTGAGCGCGCGCGCGAGATCGTCACCGGCGACGCCTTCGCCGCCGAGGTGCGCGAGGCCGAGCAGTTCTTCCAGAAGGCCGGCATCAACTCGGTGCCGGCCATCATCATCGACCAGCGCCACCTCATCCAGGGCGGCCAGCCGCCCGAGGTCTTCGAAAAGGCGCTGCGCCAGATCGCTGCAGAGGCCGCTGCACCGTCGGCCTGACCTGCCGTGCCGCGAAACATCGAGATCAAGGCGCGCATCGACAGCGTCGAGGCGCGGCTGCCTCGCGCCCGCGCGCTGGCAGGCTGCGAGCCGCAGGTGATCGATCAGGACGACAGCTTCTTCCGGGTGCAAAGCGGTCGGCTCAAGCTGCGGGTGTTCGCCGACGGCAGCGGAGAACTCATCCACTACCACCGGCCCGACGCCGGCGAGGCCAAGGCCAGCGACTACGTGCGCGTGCCGGTGTCCGACCCCGATGCGCTGCGCGAGGCCCTGGTGCGCGCCAACGGCCTGCTGGGCCGCGTGCGCAAGCGTCGCTGGCTGCTGAGGGTGGGCGCCACGCGCATCCACCTCGACCGCGTCGAGGGGCTGCCCGACCACATGGAGCTGGAAGTGGTGCTGGGCGAGGGCCAAAGCGATGCCGATGGCGTGACCATCGCCGAAGCCTTGATGCGCGAGCTCGGCCTGGCCGCCGCGCCGCGTGTGGCCGGGGCCTATCTGGACTTGCTGGCCCAACCCGACTGAAGGGCGGCCGCGGCCGCCCTTCGCCAGCCGCGACACGCCTCCCGGCGTGCCACGCGCGGGCTCAGTTCGCGGCGTTGACGATGTCGACGGCTGCGACGCGAACGGCATTCAGCAGCCGGTCGACGTCGTTGGGGTCGTGCCACAGGTGCGTGGAGACGCGGATCGGGAACACGTTCTGCGTCGTCCCCGCGCCGCTGATGCGCGGCGTGGTGGTGTTGCGCACGATGATGTTCTGCTCGTTCAGTCGGGCCACCAGCGCGTTCGACGGCGACGCGGTGATGGTGGCGTTGGTCGCCGTGCTGCGCGCGATCAGGTTGCGCGTGCCGTCCAGCCCGAAGAAGGGGTTGAACGAGGTCAGCGCCGACAGCAGTCCGGCGTCGCGCGGGGAGTACAGGGCGCCCGGGCCCCAGATCTCCATGATGCGTTCCTTGAAGTACGAGGACAGGCCCAGCACATAGGTCTCGATGCGCTTGCGGCCCATCGAATCCCAGTCGGCGCAGGCCTGCGCCACGCCGTTGAAGGCGGGCACGTTCATCGAGCCGATCGACTGCATCGCCGCGGCGATGTCGTAGTCGCCGCGCTGGGTCCAGGGCACCGTGCCGCCGCCGCCGACGCGCGGCGGGCGTGTGCCGAAGGTGCCGGCCACCGAGCTGCCGCTGCTGGTAACCACCGGGTAATAGGCCGGCAGGGTTGCCGCGGCGTTGGCGCGCGCACGGTTGCGCACGACCAGGATGCCGGTGCCGCCCGGCGCGCACTGCCACTTGTGCGCCGCGCCGGCCATGAAGTCCACGCCCAGGTCGCCGTAGTTGTAGGCCATCATGCCCGGCAGGTGGGCACCGTCGCAGATGGAGATCAGGTTGAACTCCTTGCACACCTTCATGATCTCTGGGATGGGCAGCATGATGCCCGTCAGGAAGGTCGGCGACGACCACATGATGGCGCGCACGCGCTGGCCCGCGGCACGCGCGGCCACCACCTCGTCGCGGAACAGCTTGCCGTAGAGGGCGGCGTTGTGCTCGGCCATGGTGCCGTCGTTGAGCATCACCGAGCCTTCGCCGGTGGGCAGGCGCACCTGCCGCACGATGATGCCGTAGCGCTCCACCGCGATGCCCAGCGGCACCGTACCGCCCGGGTGCTCGTGGTTGGTGGTGATCACCACGTCGCCGGCCTGCCAGGGAATGCCCAGCAGCACCTTGCTCATGCCGTCCGAGGTGTTGCCGCTGATCACGAGTTCGTCGGTGCCGACGCCGAAGCCGGGCGCCATGGCCGCACGCTGCGTGGCGAAGTTGGTGTAGCCGTTCTGCGACTCGGCGGCGTACACGATGTTCTCGGCGTTGTAGCGCTCGACCACCGAGCGCGGCATCGAGCCGGCGGTGCCGATGTTCATGAACAGCTTGCCGGGGTTCAGCGTGAAGCGGCCCTGCACCGAGGTCCAGAAGGCCTCGTCGGCGAGCAGCTGCGCGCGCAGCACGTCGGCGGCGCCGTTGGCGTTGGCGCCGCCGCAGCCTGCCAGGCCACCGACGGTGATGGCGCCCGCGCCCAGGCCCAGCATGCGCATGAAGTCGCGGCGCTTGGGCGACCAGGCGCGGATCTGTTCTTCGGTGAACAGCACGGTGTCGGGTGAGGTCTGTGGAAGAGGTGCGTTCTGCATGAGGGCTCCTTCGGGGGTGAGCTCGGGCCCGAAGGGTCCGAGGGACGGCAAGGCTCCGCCCTGCCGGGGCGCAAGCGCTGTCCGGCGGTCGAAGCCAGGGAATCAGGGTGCAGGCGCGGCGAGCCGCGTGTTGCCGGGCCGGTTTGCTACTTGGTGGCGATCACCGCAATCTCGATCTTCACGTCGCGCGGCAGGCGCGCGACCTCGACCGTCGCCCGCGCCGGCGGTGCGGTCTTGAAGTACTCGGCGTAGACGGCATTCATCTTGGCGAACTCGTTGAGGTCCTTCAGGAACACGTTGGACATCACGACGTTGCTGTACGTCATGCCCTGCGCCTTCAGCACCTCGCCGATGTAGTCCAGCACCAGTTTCGTCTGCTCTTCGATCGTGGTGCCCTGCACCGCGTTGCCGGCGGCGTTGAGCGGGATCACGCCCGACAGGTAGTAGGTGTTGCCGGACTGCACCATCTGCGAGTACGGGCCGATCGCCGGGTAGATCTTGTTCGTCGTATGAATGATCTTGCCGCCGGGGGCAGCGCAACCGGTGAGCACGGCCACGGACAGGACGCTGGCGGCCAGGGTCAGGCGGGAAAGCTTCATCGTCATCCTTGAGTTTCGGAGTGGGGGTTTCGTGGGGCTTGCGGAACCGGAAGGATCGGTTTTCAAGCTGCCGATGATTGTCATTTCGCAAACCATTTTGCGCGGCAAGCGCCACCGGGACCGATAGGGGTAAACCAAGGGGCGCCGGCGTCGGTGCATGCTGCAGAGCGGTGATGCTGCACAGCACTGGGGCAGTCGGCTCCCTACAATCGCGCATCCCGGGCCTGGTGTCCGGCGCTCCCCGACCTTGCCGTGCCGCAGACCTACCTCCGATTCCTCAACCTGGCCAGTGCCATCCGCGGGCTGCCTGCCATCCCGGTGCTGGACCCGGTGGAGGAGCGCCTGCTCAACGGACTGGCCAGCCTGCTCGGGGCGGGCCGGGAAGTGACGGTGCTGCAGGCCATGAACGGCTCGGCCGACACCTCGCCGTCCACCGTGCATCGGCGCCTGAAGGCGCTGCACTCCAAGGGCCTGATCGCGTACGCCGAGAAGCCGGGCGACCAGCGCACCAAGTACATCCAGCTTACGCCGCTGGCCGAGCGCTACTACGCCGAACTCAGCCGCTGCATCGACCTTGCCGCCAAGGGCTGATGCCCTTGGGGCCTGTCACGGCCGCGGTTACGATGTCCGCATGAGCCCGTACGGATCGCGTGCCGCCGACTTCAGCCTCGCAGCCGGGCTGACGATGGCAGCCTGGATAGTGCTGTACCAGCTCAACACCTGGTGGTTCAGTGCCCTCGACTGGGCCGAAGGCGTCAGCTGGATCTTCCTGCCTGCCGCCGTGCGTCTGCTGGCGGTGCTGCTGTTCGGCTGGGCCGGCGCGCTGGGGCTCTTCCTGGGCGGCGTCTTCACGATGTCGATGATCGAAGAGGCGCCCTTGCACAAGGCTCTCGGCATCGCCGCCTGCTCGGCGCTGGCGCCGCTGCTGGCCGTCGGGCTGATGCTGCGCCGCTTGCGGTTGCCGTCCAGCCTGTGCGGCCTCGGCTCGCGCCATCTGGCCCTGCTGGCGCTGGCCAGCGCCGCGGCGAGCGTGATGCTGCACAACCTGTTCTATTGGGCCAGCGACCAGCGCGGCGACCCGCTCAGCGGCCTGCTGCCGATGCTGGCCGGCGACATCGCCGGCACGGTCATCGTGCTGTACCTGGCGCGCAGCGCGATGCGCCTGCACGGGCGCGTGAGCCGCCCCGGCACGATCGACCGCTGAACGCTCAGTCCATCTCCCGCAACGCCTGCGGTATGGCAACCGCCAGGAAGTCGTAGACCCGCCGCACCACCTTGCTGGAGCGGATCTCGCGGTGCACCGCCAGCCAGCAGGGCAGCGGCGGGATCTGCAGCATGGGCAGCAGCGCTTGCACGCCGGGCCAGTGGTGCAGGTTGTACGCGGCGACGAAGCCGATGCCCGCACCGGCGGCCAGCAGGCGGCCGTAGGCCACCTGGTCGTCGGTGCGCAGCGCGAAACGCTCGCGCGGCAAGGCCAGGCCCAGCCGGGCGAAGCCGCGTTCGATGGTGTCGTCGCGGTCGTAGCCGATCAGCGTGTGCTGCAGCAGGTCCTGCGGCAGCCGCGGCGTGCCGGCGCGCTCCAGGTAGCTGGCATGCGCGGCGGCCACGATGGGCAGATCGGCCAGCTTGCGCGCCACCAGCGAGCTCTGCGCCGGCCGCACCATGCGCACGGCGATGTCGGCCTCGCGGCGCAGCAGGTTGCTGAGCTGGTTGGATGCCACGAGCTCGATCTGGATGCCCGGCTCGGCCTCGCGCAGCTGCGCCAGCACCTGCGGCAGCAGCCAGGTGGACGCCACCTGGCTGCTGGTGATGCGCACCGTGCCGGTGGTGGCGTCGCGCTGCCCCGCCAGCGTGCGCGACAGCTGCTCGGCGCCGGCCTCCATGCGGCGTGCCGCTTCGGCGATGGCCAGCCCTGCGGCGGTGGGCGTCACGCCACGGCCGGTGCGCTCGAACAGCGGCGCACCGAGCTGTGCTTCCAGCTCGGCGACATGGCGCGACAGCGTGGGCTGCCTGGCGCCCAGCTTGCGCGCTGCGCCCATCAGGCTGCCGGCGTCGAGCACGGCAACGAAGCTGCGCACCAGGGCCCAGTCGAAGTTCGATGTCGTCATACGGAAATGTATAGCTCGCATGACGACATCGGCAATTGCCGCATGGTCGTCCGGCGCCGACACTGGCTTCCTCGACTTCCAGGAACTCCGCATGAGCCAGCCCACCGTTCTGATCCTCGGCGCCACCGGCCGCTTCGGCGCCGCCGCCGTGCAGGCCTTCGCCGATGCCGGCTGGCGGGTGCTGGCGCAGATGCGCCGGGCACCTGCAGCGGTGCTGCCGCCGGGCGCGCACGCCCTGGTCATCGGCCTGCAGGACACCGCCGACGTCGCCGTGCACGCGGCCGGTGCCAGCGTCGTCGTGCACGCCGTCAATCCGCCCTATGGCGACTGGGAAGCGCAGGCGCTGCCCGCCGCGCGCCAGGGCATGGACATCGCGTTGCGGCTGGGGGCGCTGTTCATGCTGCCCGGCAATGTCTACAACTTCGGCCAGAGCATGCCTGCGCTGCTGGACGAGAGCACGCCCGAGCGCCCGAGCAGCTCCAAGGGGCGCATCCGCCGCGACCTGGAAGCCGAGATGGCCGCACGTTCGTCGCAGGGTCTCAGGAGCGTGGTCATCCGCGCCGGCGACTTCTTCGGTGCGGGTACCGGCAGCTGGCTCGACCAGGCGATCGTGAAGGACCTCGCTCGAGGCAGGCTGGTCTATCCCGGCCCGCTCGATCTGCCGCACGCCTGGGCCTACCTGCCCGACCTGGCGCGCGCCTTCGTGGCCGTGGCGCGACAGCCTGCTGCCGCGCCGGGCGTCGAACGTCTGCACTTCGCGGGAACGACGCTCACCGGCCGGGAGTTGCTGGCCGCGCTGGAAGATGCCACGGCAGCGCTCGGCATCGCGCGGGCCGGGGGCTTTCGCCACGGCAGCCTGCCCTGGCCGCTGATCCGGCTGGGCGCCCTCTTCGTGCCAGCCTGGCGCGGCCTGGCCGAGATGGCCTACCTGTGGCGCGTGCCGCATGCGCTGGACGGCCGTGCCCTGGCGCGGCGCGTCGGCCCGCTGCCCAGCACGTCGCTGCCCGAGGCGCTGCGCCGTTCGCTGATCGAACTCGGCCTGGCCGCGGCGTCTGCCGCCCCGGCTCATGCGGCCTGAACGGCCGCACCCACCCTGTCCGTCCAAGGAGAACGCCATGTCCACCCTGACCTCGGCCGACGCGCCGGCCTTCCAGCCCCTGCCCGCCGCGGCCCCACGATCCTCGGGCCGCTGGCTCGGTGCGCTGCTGGTCGCCGAAGGCCTGCTCTCGCTGGCGCCGATGGCCATCCTCGGCCCGGCCATCGGCTGGCCGGCCTCGCTGGACAACCCGGCGGCGCAGCAGCTCGCGGCCATCCACGCCCAGCCCGACGCGGTGGCCTGGGGCTACGGCGTCTACCTGCTGTACTCGCTGCTGATCGCGCCCTTGATGGTGTGGCTGGCGGCACGTCTCTTCGGCGGTCTGCACCAGCCGCTGGCCGCCACCGTGGCGGCCTTCGCCGCGCTGTCGGCGCTGGCGCGCTGCATCGGCATCCTGCGCTGGCTGACGGTGATGCCTGCGCTGGCGGCGGCCCATGCCGGGGCCGACCCCGCCACCCGCGTGCACATCGAGCGACTGTTCGACGCCGTCAACGCCTATGGCGGCGGCATCGGCGAGCTGCTGGGCGTCGGCCTCTTCATGGGTGCGGCGATGGCGGTGCTGGCCTTCGGTGCCTTGCGCGGCAGGCTGCTGCCGCTGTGGCTGGGTGCGTGGGCCGGCGTGTCGGCCGCGCTGCTGGCGGCCATGCTGCTGCCCGCCTTGCGCCTGGCGCCCGAACCGTCGGTGGCCCTGGTCGTCTCGGTGCTCAGCTTCTGGATGATGGCCCTGGGCGCCTGGTTGATGCTTCCGGGCGCGGGGCGCCGCCGCGCCTGACGGGGCCTTGACGCGCCCCGAGCAGGGCAGGCGGCGCGGCCCCGCAAGGGCATGGCGCGGAAGGGCGCGGAAAGGCGATATCGTCACGAGACGCCTCCCAACCCCCGCCCCACTTGAGCCTGCTCGAAGTCAAGGACCTGCGCGTCACCCTGAACACCGCTCGCGGCCCGGCCGATGCGTTGCGCGGTGTCAGCTTTTCGCTCGAGCGCGGGCAGACGCTGGGCCTGATCGGCGAGTCGGGCTGCGGCAAGTCGATCACCGCGCTGGCGCTGATGGGCCTGTTGCCCGAAGGCGCCCGCATCGCCGGCTCGATGCGGTTCGAAGGCACCGAACTCGCCACCCTGCCCGAAGACGACTACTGCCGGCTGCGTGGCGACCGCATCGGCATGGTCTTCCAGGAGCCGATGACGGCGCTGAACCCGCTGCACACGGTGGGCCGGCAGATCGGTGAATCGCTGCGCCTGCACAAGGGTCTGACCGGTACCTCGGCGCGCGCCGAGGCGCTGCGGCTGCTGCAGCGCGTGCAGCTGCCCGAGCCGCAGAAGCGGCTCGACGCCTACCCTCACCAGCTCTCCGGCGGCCAGCGCCAGCGCGTGGTCATCGCCATCGCGCTGGCCTGCGGGCCCGACCTGCTGATCGCCGACGAGCCCACCACGGCGCTGGACGTCACCATCCAGCGCGAGGTGCTCGACCTCATCCAGGAACTGGTGCGCGAGGACGGCATGGGCCTGCTGCTCATCAGCCACGACCTGGGCGTGATGGCCGACACCGTGCAGCGTCTGCTGGTGATGTACGGCGGCACCGTGGTCGAGAGCGGCCCCACCGCGGACGTCTTCGCGCGGCTGGCGCACCCTTACACGCGCGGGCTCTATGCGGCGCGGCCGCGGCTGGGCCTGCGGCGTGAGGCTGCGCCGGGCGGCGGACGGCGCGGCGCGCGTCTGGCCACCATCCCCGGCCGCGTGCCGGAACTGGCCGACATGCCCGCCGGCTGTCCTTTTGCCGATCGCTGCCCGCTGGTCATCGAGGCCTGCCGCGATGCGCTGCCGACCGCCGTCGAGGTCGGCCCCGACCACCATGCGCGCTGCATCCGCGTCGACGTGACGACGGCCGATGCGCAGGCCGGTGTGTTCTCGGCTGTCATCGCCGCCGGCACGGCGGCCGTTGAGGCCTCGCCATGACCGCCCCCCTGCTCCAGGTCACCGACCTCACCCGGCAGTACCGCCTGCCGCGCGAACACCTGCTGGCCGCGCCGCCGCTGGTGCGCGCGGTCGACGGCATCAGCTTCAGCCTGCAGGCCGGCCGCAGCCTGGGCGTGGTGGGCGAGTCGGGCTCGGGCAAGAGCACGCTGGCGCGTCTGGTGATGGCGCTCGAACCGCCCACCAGCGGCCGCGTGATGTTCGACGGCCAGGACCTGCATGCGCTGTCGCCCGAGGCGCTGCGCCGCGCGCGCGCCGGGCTGCAGATGGTCTTCCAGGACCCCTACGGTTCGCTCGACCCGCGGCGCAAGGTGCTGCAGACGGTGGCCGAGCCGCTGGCCGTGCTGCACGGTGCGCCGCGCGCCGAGCAGCGCGAGCGCGCCGCCGAGGCGCTGGACGCCGTGGGCCTGCGCGCCAGCGACCTCGACAAGTACCCGCACGAATTCAGCGGCGGCCAGCGCCAGCGCATCGCCATCGCGCGCGCGCTCATCACGCGGCCCAAGCTGATCGTCGCCGACGAACCCGTCAGCGCGCTCGACGTCTCGGTGCAGGCCCAGGTGCTGAACCTGATGCAGGACCTGCAGGACCGCTACGGCGTGACCTACCTCTTCATCAGCCACGACCTCGCGGTGGTGGACATGGTGTGCGACGAAGTCATCGTGCTGCACCGGGGCAGGATCGTCGAACAGGGCACGCCCGAGCGCCTGTTCCAGGCCCCGGAACACCCGTACACGCAGCGGCTGCTGGCCGCCGTGCCTGGCCTGCGCCCCGCGCCGGTCGCCCTTTGAGATCCGTGACGCCCAGTTCACCAGGAGAAGCCCCATGACCCTTCAACGCCGCACCTTCAACACCCTGCTGGCCGCATCGGCCGCCCTGCCTGCCGGCACCGCCCTGGCGCAGACGCGCAAGGACAGCGCCATCCTCGGCATGGTGCTCGAGCCGCCGGGCCTGGACCCGACCTCGGGCGCGGCCGCCTCCATCGGCGAGATCGTGCACTACAACGTGCTCGAGGGCCTCACGAAGATCGGCGTCGACGGCCAGGTCTCGCCGCTGCTGGCCGAGAGCTGGGCGCTGGCGCCCGACGGCAAGACCTACACCTTCAAGCTCAGGCGCGGCGTGAAGTTCTCCGACGGCGCCGACTTCGACGCCAACGCCGTGAAGTTCAGCTTCGAGCGCGCGCGCGCCGAGGGCAGCACCAACAAGGCCAAGAAGGCGGTGTTCGAGAACGTCTCGCGCGTGGCCGTGGTCGATCCGCACACGGTGATCCTGGTGCTCAACAACGCCGACGCCACGCTGCCCTTCCGGCTGGGCGAGAACACCGCCGTCATCCTGCATCCCAACAGCGTGGCCACGGCGGCCAGCAAGCCGGTCGGCACGGGCCCCTTCACGGTGGAGAACTGGGCGCGCGGCTCCTCGGTCACGCTGGCCAAGTGGGACGGCCACCGCAACGCCGCGTCGGTGAAGCTCAAGCGCGTGGTGTTCCGCTTCATCAACGACCCCGCAGCCCAGGTGGCCGCGCTGCTGGCCGGCGACATCGACGGCATGCCGCGCTTCGGCGCGCTGCAGGCGCTGGAACAGTTTCGCCGCGACAAGCGTTTCACGGTCGAGGTGGGCAGCACGGCGGGCAAGGGCATCATGTCCATCAACAACCGCAAGAAGCCCTTCGACGACGTGCGCGTGCGGCGCGCGCTCACGCATGCCATCGACCGCAAGGCCTTCATCCAGGGCGCGCAGGAAGGCCTGGGCCAGCCCATCGGCAGCCACTTCGCGCCGACCGACGCCGGCTACATCGACCTCACGTCGATGTACCCGTACGACCCCGAGAAGGCCAAGGCGCTGCTGAAGGAAGCCGGCGTCGCCACGCCGCTGAACGTCACGCTCACGCTGCCGCCGCCGCAGTACGCGCGCAAGGGCGGCGAGATCATCGCCGCCATGCTGGCCAAGGTGGGCGTCAACGCGAAGATCGAGAACGTCGAGTGGGCGCAGTGGCTGGCGGGCCCCTTCAAGGGCAACTTCGACCTCACCATCATCAACCACGTCGAGCCGCTGGACTTCGCCACGGCCTATGCCGACCCGAAGTACTACTTCGGCTACGACAGCGCCAAGTTCCGCAACCTCGTGGCATCGCTGGCCAGCACCAGCGATGCGCGCGCGCGCAGCACGCTGTTCCAGTCCCTGCAGCGCACGCTGGCCGAAGACGCCGTCAACGTCTTCATCTGGAACCCGGCCCAGGTGGCGGTGTCCAGGCGCGGGCTGAAGGGCCTGTGGGCCAGCTCCCCCATCTTCGCCAACGACATGGCCGCCGTGAGCTGGGGCGCCTGATGGCGGCGGTGCACGAGCTGTCGGCCGCCGAACTGGGCGCGGCCTACCGGAAGCGCGAGCTGTCGCCGGTGGACGTGGCGCAGGGCGTCATCGCGCACATCGCGCGCTGGGAGCCCGCGCTGTGCGCCACCTATGCCTACGATCCCGAAGGCGCGCTGGCGATGGCGCGCGAGTCGGAAGCGCGCTGGCAGCGCGGCGCGCCGCTGTCCGACATCGACGGCGTGCCCGTCACGATCAAGGAGAACATCGCCACGCGCGGCGTGCCCATGCCTGCGGGCACGGCGGCCACCGATCTGGTGCCGCTGGCGGACGACGCCCCGCCGGCCGCACGCCTGCGCGAGGCCGGCTGCGTCTTCCTGGGCAAGACGACGATGCCCGACTACGGCATGCTGTCCTCGGGCCTGTCGAGCTTCCACAAGCTGGCGCGCAATCCCTGGGACCTGCGCATGAACCCCGGCGGCAGCAGCGCCGGCGCGGGTGCCGCAGCGGCGGCAGGCTACGGGCCGCTGCACATCGGCACCGACATCGGCGGCTCGGTGCGGCTGCCGGCCGGCTGGTGCGGCGTGTTCGGCCTCAAGCCCAGCCTGGGTCGCATTCCCATCAAGCCACCCTACTACGGCCGCGTGGCCGGGCCGATGACGCGCACGGTGATGGACTCGGCCCTGATGATGGTGCATCTGGCCAGGCCCGACTGGCGCGACAGCATGGCGCTGCCGCCGCAGGACATCGCCTGGACCGACCTGCACCTCGATGTGCGTGGCCTGAAGATCGGCCTGATGATGGACGCCGGCTGGGGCCTGGCCGTGGCGCCCGAGACGGCTGCCGCGGTGCAGGCGGCGGCACGCGCCTTCGAGGCCGCCGGCGCCGTCGTCGAGCCCATGAAGCCCTTCATGACGCGTGCCATGGCCGACGGCATGGATCGCTTCTGGCGCATGCGCTCCTGGCTCGACCTGTCGGCGCTGCCGCCCGCGAAACAGGACAAGGTGCTGCCCTACATCCGCCAGTGGGTGGCCAGCGGCGCCACGCTCAGCGGGCCCGAAGTTTTCCACGGCTTCAGCCAGATGGGCGTGATGCGCGAGGCCGCCGTCGCGGCGCATCAGCCCTTCGACTTCGTGCTGTCGCCCGTGAGCCCGGTGCCCAGCTACCCGGCGGAGTGGGCCAGCCCCATCAACGACCCGCTCAAGCCCTTCGAGCACATCGCCTTCACGCTGCCCTACAACATGAGCGAGCAGCCCTCGGCCAGCGTCGACTGCGGCCACACCGCGGGCGGCCTGCCCATCGGCCTGCAGATCACCGGGCGCCGCCACGACGACCTGGGCGTGATGCGCATGGCCCGCGCCTGGGAACAGATGCGGCCCGCGCCGCGGCCCTGGCCGCAGCCGCCGCGCTGAGCGCAGGCGGTCGCCGGCGGGAAGGGCCGCCGCGCAGCGCGCTACAGTCGCGCCATGCCAGCCGCTCAAGCCGCCGACTGCCGCGCTTGCCCCTCCGGCAGCCACGAGCCCGCCGCACGCGATGCGGTCGAGCGTGCGACGTGGCGCATGATGTCGTTCTACGACGTGCCGCTGGCCGATCTCGACACCGCCATCGCTGCCGATCCGGCCTGGGCCCTGCCGCACACCATGAAGGCCGGCTTTCTGCTGAGCCTGACCGAGCCTGGCCTGGTCACGGAAGCCGCCGCTCACCTGGCCACCGCGCGCACGCTGGTCGACGGCGCACCGTCGCGCGAGCGCGGCCACCTCGAAGCCGTGCAGGCCGTGCTGGACGGCCGCTGGCACGCCGCCTGTCGCGCCTGGGATCAGATCATCACCGAGCATCCGCGCGATGCGCTGGCGCTTCAATGGGCTCACCTGTGGGACTTCTACCGCGGCGACGCCGTGCAGCTGCGCCAGCGCCCTGCGCGCGCGCTGCCCGAATGGGACGGCAACGACCCTCTGCACCCCTACGTGATGGGCCTGTACGCCTTCGGCCTGGAGGAGTGCAACCTTTATCCGCAGGCCGAGGACGCGGGCCGCGCGGCACTGGCCGCCGACCCGCGCGGACCCTGGGCCGTGCACGCGGTGGCGCATGTCATGGAGATGCAGGGCCGCTTCGACGAGGGTGCGGCCTGGCTGCGCTTGCACCAGCCGCAATGGGCCGAAGGCAACGGCTTCGCCGGTCACCTGTGGTGGCACAAGGCGCTGTTCCGGCTGGAGGGCCTGGACCTGCCCGGCGTGCTGCGCCTGATCGACAGCCACCTCAGCGGCGACGCCCTGCAGATCACGCTTCAGCGCGTGGACGCCGCGGCCATGCTGTGGCGTCTGCACCTGCTGGGACAGGACGTCTCGGCGCTGGCCACGTCGCTGCTGGACGGCTGGGCGGTGGACGAGGCCAGCGTCGGCTACTACGCCTTCAACGACGTGCACCTGGTGATGACGCTGCTGGCGGCCGGTCGCCTGTCCCAGGCCGAAGCCTGGGTGTCGCGCTGCGCCGCGCGCGCCATGCAGCCCGACGATGCCCGGCGCGCCAACCATGCCATGGCGCGCGAGGTCGGCCTGCCGCTGATGCGCGGGCTGCTGGCGCTCTCGCGCGGTGAGGCCGAACTGGCAGCCGACACGATCTACGGCGTGCGTGGCCTGGCGCAGCGCTTCGGCGGCAGCCACGCGCAGCGCGACGTCATCGACCTGTCGTTGATGGCTGCGGCCGCGCAGGGCGGCCATCCGGCCCTCGGGCGCGCCGTGCTCAACGAGCGCCGGATGGCCAAGCCGCTGACGCCGCACACGCGACACTGGATGGATGCGCTTGCGCTGCCCACGGCCGCGCGCTGAAAGGAGCCGATGATGTCCGCCGAGGAAAAGCGCGAGCAGCGCCTGAAGCTGCTGGAAGACCACATCGGCCGTTCGCTGCAGGACGCCGAAAGCAGCGGCGAGCTGAAGTCGGCGCCCAGCTACGGCAGGCCGCTGGACTTCGGCGACGGTTACGCGCAGACGCCCGACGAACTTAAGATGCCCTTCAAGGTGCTGAAGGACGCCGGCGTGGTGCCGCCGGAAGTGGAGACCATGCGCCAGATCGCCGCCCTGCAGGAACAGCTGTCGTCTACCACCGACCCCGCCGCGCAGCGGGCGCTGCAGCAGCGCGTGGCCGAGCTGCGCCAGCATCTGGCGTTGCGGCTGGAAAAGCTGCGCAGCACCGGGAGCTTGTGAACGCTAGACCAGTGGCGGCGTCCAGCCTTCCACTTCGATCGCCTTGCGCACCGCTGGCCGCGCCAGCATGCGCTGCAGGAACGGCCCCAGGTGCGGAAAGTCGCGCGCCGGTTGGCTGGCGAAACCGCGCGTCCAGCGGCACAGCATGAAGGCGTAGATGTCGACCAGGCTGTAGGTCGCGCCCAGCAGCCAGGGCTGGCCGTGCGAGGCGAGCTGGTCGTCGAGCTGCTGCAGCATCGCCACGACCTTCGCATGCGCCGCCTTCTTGACCTGCGCGGCGGCTGCAGCGTCGCCGTCGTCGACCAGGCGCTCCGGGTAGAAGTAGTGGATCAAGGTGGCCTGCAACGTGTTGGTCATCCACACCAGCCACTTGTAGAAGTGGGCGCGCTCGGCACTGCCGACGGCGGGTGCCAGGCCGGCCTGCGGGTAGCTGTCGACCAGGTGCAGTCCGATGGCCGCGGTCTCGTAGAGCACCAGCTCGCCGTCCACCAGCACGGGGATGAGCCCGTTCGGGTTGAGCTTCAGATAGGCAGACGACTTGTGCGCACCGGCAGCGCGGTCGACCAGCTGCAGCGCGAAGGGTACCCCGATCTCGCGCAACAGCACGTGCGGCGTGAGGCTGGCATTGCCGGGAAAGTAGTGCAGGGTGATCATCGAGCAGGTCCGTGTGTGAAGGGTCCGTTGGCGAGTCACGATACCTCGCGCGCCCGGACGCCCTCACAGGGAGTTCCCGCTGAGCCGATGCCTCAGGCGGCCGGCTTGATGTCGAACACGACGGCCAGTGCGGTGAAGGTCACGAAGGCCAGCACCGTGCTGGTCATGATGATGCGCGCGATGCGCCCGTTGTCGGCGCCGAAGCGCTCGGCCAGCAGCGAGACGTTGCTGGCGCTGGGCAGGGCGGCCACCAGCGTGATCACCATCAGCTGGAAGCCGGTGATGGGTGCGCCCATCAGCCGCGCCACGCTGCCCAGCAGCATCACCAGCAGCGGGTGCACGCAGAGCTTGATGATGGCCACCGGCACGTAGTCCATCACCGGCGTGCGGCGGTGCGTGTGCTGGCCGGCCCGCCACAGCACGGCGCCAATGGTGAACAGCGCCACTGGCGTGGCCGAATCGCCCAGCAGCCGCACGACGGTGTCCAGCGCGCCGAAGAGCTTCAGGTCCAGCGCCGAGAAGGCCGCGCCCAGCGCGATCGACCACGGCAGCGGGTTCAGCAGCGTGCCGCGCAGCGCGCGCTTGAAGCCCGCCATCGCCCCCTGGGCGCCGTGCATCTGCGCCAGCGCGATGCACAGCGAACTGGTGACGAAGATGTCGGCCAGGATGGTGGCGATGGCCGGCCCCGCGGCGGCCGGCCCCAGCAGCGCCACCAGCAGCGGCACGCCCATGAAGCCGGTGTTGGGGAAGGCGGCCACCAGAGCGCCGAAGGACGCGTCCTTCAGATGCACGCGCGGGTTCAGGCTGATGGCGATGGTGAAGAACACGACGATCAGCGCGCAGACCAGCCACAGGCCCAGCAGCCAGGGGCTCAGCAGGTCCAGCACCGGCGTGCCGGCCCCGAAGCGGAACAGCATGCAGGGCAGGGCGAAGTACAGCACGTAGGTGTTCAGGCCCGGGATGGCGCTTTCGGGCAGCACGTGCTGGCGCCCGGCGAGATACCCGCAGAGCACCAGGGCGAAGAAGGGGACCGTGACCGCGAGGATGGCTTGCATGCGGCGCAAGTATCTCAAGCCCCATCTCAGGCCCGCTCGCGCCGCGTACCGCACCAGACCCACCGCGACTGGCGCCACGGTTCCGCGACTGCAGGGTGCAAGTCGTTGCAACTGACCTGATCACCGCACGCCAGAAAGGTCGTAGGGCGAGGCTCCTGCCCAACAGGACGTCATGCCGGCGATGAGCTTTGCTTTGCCCGAGTCGATGCGCGAGTGCATCGACAAGCGGGTCGCTGCCGGCAACTACGGCAACACCAGCGAGTACATCCGCGACCTGGTCCGGCGCGACCAGGAGGAGCAGGCGAGAAGGCGGCTTCGCGACCTCATCGAAGAAGGGCTGGCCTCCGGGCCCGGCCGGCGTCGCACCAAGGCGGACGAGAAGGAACTGCTGGCGATCGCTCGCGGCGAGATCGATTGAAGCCGGCGGTTCTGCGCCCGCAGGCGCTGCGCGACCAGCAGGGCGAAGTCCGCTGCTGCCGCAAGGAGGGCGGCACCCGCGTGTCGGTGAAGCTGGCTGACCGTAATCGAGTCGCGGTGGGTGTAGGGCAGATGGGGAACGTCCGATCTGCGGCGGTCTGTTCGCCGAGTCGGCCAGCTGGACTCGACCTTCAGGAAACACCGCGCCCCTGAATCCGCCGCCCCGAAGCGTCCGGTCGGGTCCGTGCCGGGCACCGAAGAAGGTCCCACAGCAGAGGGCGAACACAAGTAGGCAGCACGCTGAGCGATCGAGGCGCAGCTCGCGACTTCAGACCGTGCGGGCCACCACTTCGGGCGTCTCGCGTTCAAGCCTTCGGCTGGCAGCACGAGCGTGCGCCCACGGGACATCACCGGCTGCTGTGCCCGGTAGCTGTCGCGTCGCACCACGTCGGCGCGATACATGGCACCGATGCACGCCATTGTCATCTTCAATTGGTGTAAGTTATTTGTTTGCAAAAGACTATGTTTTCTCTTCCTACACCACCAAGGAGATCGCGATGACCAGCGAAGCAAAGTGCCCCTTCCACGCCGCCGGAGGCGTGCGCGCCACCCACGGCGCCCCATCCAACGCCGACTGGTGGCCCAACCAGCTGAACCTGTCCATCCTTCACCAGCACCAGCCGGTGTCGAATCCGATGGACCCGGACTTCGACTACGCCGAAGCCTTCAAGAAGCTCGACTACAAGGCGATGAAGAAGGACCTGGCGGACCTCATGACCCAAAGCCAGGACTGGTGGCCGGCCGACTACGGCCACTACGGTGGCCTGTTCATCCGCCTGGCCTGGCACGCCGCCGGCACCTACCGCACGGCCGACGGCCGCGGCGGTGCCAACAACGGCAACCAGCGCTTTGCACCGCTCAACAGCTGGCCCGACAACGGCAACCTCGACAAAGGTCGCCGCCTGCTCTGGCCGATCAAGCAGAAGTACGGCAACGCCATCTCCTGGGCAGACCTGTTCATCCTGTGCGGCAACGTGGCCATGGAAACCATGGGCTTCAAGACCTTCGGTTTCGGCGGCGGCCGCCCCGACATCTGGGCGCCCGAGGAAGACATCTATTGGGGCGCAGAAAGGGAATGGCTGGCCACCAGCGACAAGCCCAACAGCCGCTACAGCGGTAAACGCCAACTGGAGAGCCCCTTGGCCGCTGTGCAGATGGGCCTGATCTACGTGAACCCGCAGGGTCCGGACGGCAACCCCGACCCGGTGCTGTCCGGCCACGACGTGCGCGAGACCTTCGCCCGCATGGCCATGAACGACTACGAAACCGTGGCTCTGGTGGCCGGCGGCCACACCTTCGGCAAGATGCACGGCGCCGGTGATGCGGCCCTGGTTGGCGTCGAGCCTGAAGGAGCGCCCATCGAAGAAATGGGCTTCGGCTGGATCAACAAGCACGGCAGCGGCAAGGGTGGCGACACCACCACCAGCGGCTTCGAAGGCGCCTGGAAGCCTAACCCCACGAAGTGGGACATGGGCTATTTCAAGGTGCTGTTCAAGTACGAGTGGAAGAAGATGACGACCGCCGCCGGCGCCATCCAGTGGGAAGCCCAGAACGTCGATCCCGAGGACATGATCCCCGACGCCCACGACCCCGCGAAGAAGCACCCGCCCCACATGACCACGGCAGACCTGTCGTTGCGCTTCGACCCGGCGTACGAGAAGGTATCGCGCCATTTCGCCGCCAACCCCGACGAGTTCGCCGATGCTTACGCCCGCGCCTGGTTCAAGCTGACCCACCGCGACATGGGCCCCAAGGCCCGCTACCTCGGTCCCGAAGTGCCGGCCGAAGACCTGATCTGGCAAGACCCGGTGCCCCCGGTGAACCACCCGCTGATCGACGCGGTCGATTCCAGGGATCTCAAGGCCCGCGTGCTCGCCAGCGGCCTGTCGGTCAGCGAGCTGGTATCCACCGCCTGGGCCTCGGCCTCGACCTACCGTGGCTCTGACTTGCGCGGCGGCACCAACGGTGCCCGGGTCCGCCTGGCCCCGCAGAAGGACTGGGAGGCCAACCAGCCGGCGCAGATTGCCAAGGTGCTGGCGGTGCTGGAAGGCATCCAGGGCAGCTTCAATGCTGCGCAGGGCGGCGGCAAGAAGGTGTCGCTGGCTGACCTGATCGTGCTGGCCGGCAACGCCGGTGTGGAGTCCGCTGCCAAGTCTGCGGGCCATGCCGTGGAGGTGCCCTTCAAGCCGGGGCGCACCGACGCAACGCAGAATCAGACCGACGTCGAGTCATTTGCCGTGCTCGAACCGGTGGCCGACGGATTTCGCAACTACCGCCAGAAAGCCTTCAGCGTCTCGCCGGAAGAAATTCTGCTCGACAAGGCCCAGTTGCTCACCCTGTCGGCGCCGGAGATGACGGTGCTCGTCGGCGGCCTGCGGGTGCTCGGCGCCAACCATGGCGGCTCGAAGCACGGTGTGTTCACGACGCGCCAGGGCCAGCTGACGACCGACTTCTTCTCCAACCTGGTGGACATGTCCATCGCCTGGAAGCCGATCGGTGACAACGCCTATCAAGGCAGCGACCGCAAGACCAGCGCGCCCAGGTGGACCGCCACCCGCGTCGACCTGGCCTTCGGTTCCAACTCGCAGCTGCGCGCCATCGCCGAGGTCTACGCCCAGAGTGACAACGGCGGCAAGTTCGTGCGCGACTTCGTCGCCGCCTGGACCAAAGTGATGAACCTGGGCCGGGTCGACCTGCGGTGATCCCGCTCGCGGCTTCGCAACGCGAAGCCGCGCCTGAACAGGTCCGTGCCCTCTGGACGGACCTGCTGGCGCGGCTGTCGCTGGCAGCGGTCGCGGGCGACCAGACGCATGCCCGCCTGCAGTTGCGCGCGCTGGGCGTGCGCCGTACCGGCACCGTCGCCACGGCCGCCTGCCAGGACATCATGCTCGACTCGGCAATGCCGCCAGACAAGCACCGCGCCCTCGCGCCGAAACCCGGCGGCGGGCGTGGCGATGGAACGTCTCTTGCTTAAACTCCCGCTGCACTTCACCGCAAACCAACACCAGGAGAGCCCCCATGTCGCCGTCCCGTCGCCACGTCATCGCCGCCGCCGCACTGGCCTGCGCCGCCGTCTCTGCACCCGTCTGGGCCCAGGCCAAGATGAAGGTCGCCGCCATCTACACCGTGCCGGTGGAGCAGCAGTGGGTCAGCCGCATCGACAAGGCCCTGAAGGCCGCCGTGGCGCGCGGCGAGATCGAATACGTGTTCAGCGAGAACGTGGCCAACGCCGACTACGAGCGCGTGATGCGCCAGTACGCCGAGAAGGGCCACACGCTGATCGTCGGCGAGAGCTTCGCGGTGGAAGCCGCCGCCCGCAAGGTGGCCAAGGACTATCCCAAGGTCAGCTTCCTGATGGGCAGCAGCGGCAAGCCGCAGGCGCCCAACTTCAGCGTCTTTGACAACTACATCCAGGAGCCGGCCTACCTCACCGGCATGCTCGCCGGCGGCATGACCAAGAGCAACAAGATCGGCCTGGTGGGCGGCTACCCCATCCCCGAGGTGAACCGCCTGATGAACGCCTTCATGGCCGGCGCCAGGGAAGTCAACCCCAAGGCCGAGTTCACCGTCACCTTCATCAACAGCTGGTTCGACCCGCCCAAGGCCAAGGAAGCCGCCTTCGCGATGATCGACAAGGGCGCCGACGTGATGTATGCCGAGCGCTTCGGCGTCAGCGATGCCGCCAAGGAGCGCAAGGTGCTGGCCATCGGCAACGTCATCGACACCCAGGCCCAGTACCCCGACACCGTGGTGGCCAGCGCCATCTGGCACATGGAGCCCACCATCGACCTGGCCTTGAAGACCGTCAAGGAAGGCAAGTTCAAGGCCGAGGATTACGGCAAGTACTCGATGATGAAGTACAAGGGCTCGCAACTGTCGCCGCTGGGCACCTTCGAGAAGAAGATCCCGGCCGACCTGCTGGCCCGGGTGAAGGCGCGCGAGAAGGCCATCTACGACGGCAAGTTCAACGTCAAGGTCGACGACAACCAGCCCAAGGGCAGCGGCAAGTAAGGCCATGGCACACGCCGCGCTGGAGGACGTCCGCGCCCTCACCTTCGACGTCTTCGGCACGGTGGTCGACTGGCGATCGTCCATCGTCGGCGAGGGCCAGGCGCTGGGTGCCCGGCTGGGCGTGTCGCTCGACTGGGCGGCCTTCGCCGAGGCCTGGCGCGCCGGCTACCAGCCCGCGATGGCGCGCGTGCGCCGCCGCGAGCTGCCCTGGACCAACATCGACGGCCTGCACCGACGCATCCTCGACCAGCTGCTCGACGAGCGCCGGCTGGTCTGGCCCGAGCCCGACATCGCCGAGTTCAACCGCGTCTGGCACCGCCTGCTGCCCTGGCCCGACAGCGTGGCCGGTCTGCAGCGGCTGAAGAAGGCCTTCACCATCACCACGCTGTCCAACGGCAACCTCTCGCTGCTGGTCGACATGGCCAGGCACGCCGGCCTGCCCTGGGACTGCGTGCTGTCGGCCGAGCTCTTCCACCACTACAAGCCCGACCCCCAGGTCTACCTGGGGGCTGCGCGCCTGCTCGACCTGGCGCCCGAGCAGGTGATGATGGTGGCGGCCCACCCCAGCGACCTGCGCGCCGCCGCCGCCTGCGGCCTGCGCACGGCCTACGTGCCGCGCCCGCTGGAGCACGGCCCCGGCGGGCCGATGGAGCCCTGGGAAGAGGGCGAGTTCGATCTCGTGGCCGAGGACTTCGTGGCGCTGGCGGAGAAGCTGGGCGCCTGAGAAGGTCTGCGGCGTGACTCGTCTCCGGGCTGACCGGCGCGGCGCGGCGCGGTACGGCTGCGCTGGCATCATGCGTTTGGATGACGACAAGCCCCAAAGCGCCATGCAGACTCGGCGCAATCCATGAACGGGGCGGTGGGCGTGCGTGTACACATGCGGCGGTTCTTCGGGCCACTGATCGCCGGGCTGCTGATGGTGGGCTGCGGCCAACACGAGCCCGACAGCGCGTCGGCGCCTGCGTCGCCGTCCGCAGGGCAGGTCGCTGTTGCCCCCGTCGCCAAGGTCAGCTACTACGCTGCCGCCCGTTTCCTGGACCAGGCGAGTTTCGGTCCGACCGCTGCCGAGATCGAGCGCGTGCGCACGATGGGCTTC
Source organism: Rubrivivax sp. (assembly GCA_022843905.1). GTDB lineage: Bacteria > Pseudomonadota > Gammaproteobacteria > Burkholderiales > Burkholderiaceae_C > Rubrivivax. Next base: position 18,334 of record JALHMT010000049.1, on the reverse strand, counting down.
GAGGCCTGGATCGACGAACAGTTGCGCCTGCCCCCAACGCTGCTGGACGGCAGCTCGATGCGCGACTACGACGAACTCGCGCAGCCCCGGGAGCGCCAGTTCGCCTACTGGCGCTTCCTCGACCAATGGTTCGCCGGCGCGCTGACGGCGCCCGATCAACTGCGGCAACGCGTAAGCTGGTCGCTGTCACAGTTCATCGTCGTGTCGCTCGTCAACAGCCAGCCCTTCGGCGTTCTCGAGTACCACAATCTCCTGCAGCGGCAGGGGCTGGGCCGCTACCGCGACCTGCTGCACGCGGTGTCGACGAATGGCGCGATGGGGGGCTTTCTCGACAACGTCGGCAACCGCTCGCCCAAGGCCTGCAGCGGCTGCGCGGTGAACGAGAACTACGCGCGCGAGCTGATGCAGCTGTTCAGCATCGGGCTGGTCGAGCTCGAGATCGACGGCCGACCCAAACGCGGAAGTGGCGGGCGCCCGATCGAGAGCTATACGCAGGAAGACGTGGTCGACCTGGCGCGTGCGCTCACCGGATGGGAGTGGGATCACGGCCCGACGGGCGAGGGCTACGTGCACCTCGGGCGGCCGATGGTCACGCGCGACCCCCAGTTGCACGACAGCGATGCCAAGACGGTACTCGGGGAGACCTTTCCCTCCGGACAGACGGCACGGCAGGACATGAACCGCGCGATGGACCTGCTGGCCCGGCATCCGAACACCGCACCCTTCGTCAGCCTGCGATTGATCCAGCACCTGGTGACGAGCAACCCTAGCCCCGCCTTTGTGGCCCGTGTCGCAAGGGTGTTCCGCGACAACGGTCGCGGTGTTTCGGGCGACACGGCCGCCGTGGTCAAGGCGATCCTGCTCGACCCGGACGCCCGACGCGGCGACACGCCTGGTGCAGACCTGCCGACCTTCGGCAAGGTCCGCGAGCCGGTGCTGTTCCACACCGCCTTGCTGCGGGGGCTGGGCTGCCGCAAGATGCCGCGGCGCCCGGAGACCGGGCAGCCGTTCGTTCCCCAGCAGCTGCCGTACCTCGCGCCGTCGGTCTTCGGCTTCTATGCGCCGACCGACGCCGCACCCTCGAGCAACCTGTTGGCGCCGGAGCAGCGCCTGCTGCTCGGGATCGAACTCCGCGATCGGATGACCAGCCTCGCGCATGTCGAAACCGTCTGGGCGCCCGCGCTGGACACCGCCGGCTGCCGTCTCGACACCTTCGTGAATGCCGCCACGCGCTCGACGCGCGACTTCCATGCGCTGCTCAGCCTGACTTGGTTCCGCGGCGCCCTGCCCCCCGGATTGGCGCGCGACGGTGAGGCGCATTGGGCGCTCACCGAAGGGTCCGCTCCGCGCCGGCGTGTCGCTTTCACGCTGCAGTACATGCTGTCGAGCCCTCACTTCGGAGCCATGCCTTGATGCAACGTCGATCCGCGCTGCGCGCGCTGTCGAGCTGCTTGCCCTTCGTCGGGGCCGCAGCAGGCGGGCTGCTGGCGTCCGGTCGTGACGCGCTGGCGTCCGACTACCGTGCCTTGGTGGTCGTCTTCCTCAACGGCGGCAACGACGGCAGCAACTGCCTGGTGCCCACCGACGCGGCCTATGCCGACTACGAACGCGCCCGCACCAACCTCGCGCTGCCTCGTGCCAGCCTGGTGCCGCTGGCCGGCGAGAGCGCGGGTCATCGCTTCGGCATCCACCCCGCGCTCGCGCCGCTGGCGCCGTTGTACGACCAGGGGCGGCTTGCCTTCATCGCCAATGCCGGGCCCTTGATCGTGCCCGCCACGGCAGGCCAGGTGCTTGACCGCGCCGTTCCCGTACCGCCCTTCCTGCTGTCGCACTTCGAGCAGGTGGCGATCACCCAGGGCTGGGCCGCGAGCGAGGACCTGAGCGGCTGGGGAGGGCGCGGGCTGGAAGTCCTGCCGGCGGCCCTGCGCCATTCCATGGCGGCGGTGTCGATGAACTCCTCGCGTACCTTGGTGGTGGGTCGCCAGTCCGCGGTGACCTGGATCGGTCAGGACGAAGGCATGCAACGCTACTGGGGCAACGCCGACTTCGCCCAAGCGTCCAGTCTGGGGACGCAGTCGGCGCTGCGGCTGGCCCGCGGCCAGTTCGCGAACGCCTACACCCAGGAGTACGCGCGGACGCTGGAGCGAGCGCTCGCCGACACCACCGCCCTCACGGCCGCCTTTGCGGCCGGTCCGGTTCCCACCGCCGACTTCGGCGACAGCAGCCTGGCCACCTACCTGCGAACCATCGCGCAGCTGCTGCCGGTCTTCAAGCGCATGGGCTTGCGGCGGCAGATCTTCCTCGTCGACTGGGGCAACTTCGACACCCACGGCGTGCAGCGCGGGAGCGCGGAGCGCACGCAGGACTACCAGCTCGCACGGGTCGGCAAGGCGCTGGCCGGGTTCGATGCCTCGAACATCGCCTCGGGCGTCGATGTCGACGTGGCGACCCTGGTGATGTCGGAGTTCGGCCGCACCGTCCGGCCCGCCTCGGGCGGGGGGTCCGATCACGCCTGGGGCAATCACTGGTGGCTGATGGGCGGGCCGGTGCATGGCGGCCAGGTGGTGGGCAAGTTTCCGTCGCCGGTGCTGGGCGGGCCGGACGACATGGACCGCGGGCGTGGTGGCCGCTTCGTTCCGACCACCGCCACCGCGCAGGTGGCCGCCACGATGCTGGGGTGGCTCGGCGTGCCGGCGAGCGGCCTCGATGTGGTGCTTCCCGAGCTGCCCAACTTCGCGCAGAAGACGTTGCCGCTGATGCGCGTGTAGCGGGAGCCATCGAACGGTGGCGCAGGGCGGTTCGCGCCCCCTGGTCGGCGAAGTGGTACTGCGTATCCCCCGTGCAGCGTGGCCCGAAGCGCAACTATCGGGTCATGTCAATACGGCCCACAGCCCGAGCACCGCCACCGCCAGCGACAGCGTCAGGCCGTACAGGCCGCTGATCACCGCGGCGCGCAGCAGCCGCGGCCAGAAGCGGCCGCAGTAGACGCGCTTCATCGCGCGCATCGCGTAGAAGGGCACGGCGACCACGGCCACCAGGGTCAGCGGCGAATTGTCGAAGATCGCGAAGGCCAGCGCGAGGAACCAGAACGAGTGCAGGTGCAGCGCGAACACCAGGTGCTCGGTGTAGTGGAGCCGGCGGTTCCAGTAGAGGAGCTTGAGCCACAGCGCGAAGCTGGGCAGCAGCACGAACATCGCCGCGCCGAGGTTGGCCACCAGGCGCTCGCCCACCTGGGCCATCTCGCGCGCCAGCGTCTTGGGGTCGACGTCGATGCGGCGCTGCAGTCGGCTGCACACCCAGGCCGGCAGGTTCTCGCAGAAGAACTTGCCGTCCTTCATGCCGGCGCGGCCCATGCCGAGTTCCAGGCTGCCGTTGCGCAGGTCCTGCGTGTCGATCTTGACGACGTCGCTGCCCCCCAGTGCCGGCGACGCCGCCAGCCGCATCAGCAGCAGCACCACCAGGCTGATGGTGAGGTAAAGGCGCAGCGGCAGCACGTAGTGCTTGCGGCGGCCGGCCAGGTACTGCAGCGTCAGCTCACCGGGGCGCAGCAGCAGCAGCTTCAGCGTGCGCCACAGCGCGCCTTCGGTGCTGAAGTACGCGCCGCCGAACTGCTGGATGAACTCGCCCAGCGTCGGCGGGCGCAGCTGGGTCTCCTGCCCGCAGTCGGGGCAGAAGCGCGGGCGGGGCATGCCCAGGGCGGCACCGCAGTTGAGACAGTCGGGCGGCAGCGCGGCGTCTGCGGAAGGTGAGCGGCCGGGGGACATGGGGCGCAACGGTACTGCATGCAGGACACTCCGCATGGCCTGTGCAGGCTGCGCCCACGGCCCCGCCGGGCCCGTCGGCAGCGCTCGCCCGGGCCCCCTGCTGCTGCGACACGGTCGCTCCAGCCCATGCCGGTGGCGCGGCAGCGTCAGCGACTCGTCGGGCGCCCGCGGCAGCCACATGCCGTCGCGCCCGCGCAGCTGGGTGAAGCCGTGGTGGCCCTGGTTGTGCCCCAGTACCCACAGGCTGCAGGGCGCCAGCGACGGCAGGCAGGCCAGCCGGCCCAGCACGTGGTTCAGAGTCCCGGGCCTCCACCTCCCCCGAGCCTCATCAAGCCTGATGAGCAGCCCCCGGATCGAGGGCCCTCGGCCAAGGGCCCGACGTCCGTCCGCGGGGGGATGGCCGCGTGACGCTTTCAGAGCCGTCTGGCTAACATCTGGCGCACAAGAACTGCTCGAACGGGCGCGATGACCCTGCCAGACACACCGACGCTGGACCGCAGCTGGAACGATTGCATCGACCGCCTCTACGACGCTGTCGGCCGCGAGCACACGCTGGCCAGTGCGCTGGGCGACTTCATGCCCTTCTTCGACGCTCGCGGGGTGACCTTCCTGACCATCCCCGACGTGCGCCACCCGACGACCTCGCACACCGGCAGCGTGGGCGTCAGCGAGCAATCGCTGCTGGAGTACCACAGTCACTTCAACGTGCACGACGAGTGGGTGCTGGCCGCGCAGCGCCGCAGCGACTTTGGTGAAGGGCTGGTCAGCCACGGCAGCGAGCTGGTGCCGCGCGCCCGCCTGCGCCAGACCTATTTCTGGAAGTCGTTCGTCTCGCGCCACCGGGTGATGGACATCGTCACCGCCATCGTCGAGGCATCCAGCACGTCGGGGCCGGCGTCCTTCATCACCTTTCACCGCCACGAAGGCCAGCGCCCGTTCGCACGGCGCGACGTGCTGACCCTGACGAAGCTGGTGCCGCACCTGCGCCACGTGCTGCGGCTGCACCGGCGCCTGGCGCCGGCGCTGGCGGTCGGCTCCACCCTGCTGGAGGTGGTGCACCGCATCGACGTGCCGGTGCTCTTCCTGGCCGCCGACGGCCGCATCGTGGAGCACAACGCTGCCGCGGCCGCGGCGCTGAAGGCCCGCCCGTCCTGGCTGCGCCAGCAGGCGGGCCGCCTGGGCCTGGCCATGCCGCAGGGGTGGACGGGCGTGGACGAGGCCCTGGCGGCACTGCGCGCCAGCCCGCAGGGCCAGGTGGCGGTGGACCTGCTGAACAGCGAGCGCCGCAGTGCCAGCCTGAACCTGATGTCCGTCCACGGCGCCATCAGCGACCACATCGCGCAGCACGCGGCCGTGGCCGTGGCCACCCTGCAGCCGGGCCCGCGCGACGTGGCCGCCGTGTTGCGCACGGTGCACGGCTTCACCCCGGCAGAAGCGCGCACGGCGCTGCAGCTGGTGGACGGCAGGTCGGCCGCCGAGATCTGCGAGCAGACAGGCCAGTCGATGGCCACCGTTCGCACGCACATCGCTGCCGCCCTGGGCAAGCTGGGCCTGCAGCGGCAGGCGCAGCTGGTGGCGCGCGTGCTGGCGCTCTGACGCCGCCGCTCGTCCCCCCGTTTGTGGGTAGGTCATCAAGATTGATGAGGTGGCCACGTCGCCAGGCGGTAACAGTGTGTCCGGACGTCTCCTGTCCTGTTCCTGGAAAGCCCGGACCTGTGTTCGCCTCCACTGCCCACACCCTCACCGACGACGGCTTCGACCACATCGTCTCGGGCCTCTACGACGCCGCCACCGGCGGGCGCGAGTGGTCGGCCGCGCTGGAGCCGATCCAGCGGCTGTTCGGTGCCCGCGCCGTGCTGCTGCACACCACCGACATCGTCGACGGCCGCCTGCTGTCGCTGGAGTGGGGCGGGCCCGACCTCGACCGGCCCGTCTACGACTACGTGTCGGCCTGGGAGCGGCACGACCCGCGCAAGCAGCGCGTGCTGAGCCTGGGCATGGCCGCCGCCGGCCAGTGGCTGCACTGCCACGACGCCCACGGCGACAGCTTCAAGCAGCACAACGCGTTCTACCGGCACTTCATGACGGCCACCGAGGCGCGCCACAACAGCCTGAGGCTGATCCCGCTGGACGAGCGCACGGTGACGGCCTTCGCCATCGAGCTGCACGCCTCGCGCGGGCCGCTCGACTCCGACGAACGCGAACTGGCCCGGCGCCTGGGCACGCACGTCGAGCGCGCCCTGTTCGGCCGCGACCGCGTGCGCCAGCTCGCAGCGCGCACCATGGTGGGCCACCACCTGCTGCAGGCCTTTCCTTACCCGATGTGGCTGCTGGGCCCCGACCGCGCCGTGCAGTTCGCCAATCCGGCGGCAGAGGCCGTCGAGCAGACCGGACAGCCTGCGCTGCGCCAGCAGGGCCGGCTGCGGCTGGCCGACGTCAACGACGACCGGCGGTTGAGCCTGCAGATGCACGAACTGCTGCAGTCCGCGCACGCCACGCGCCGGCCGCTGCGTCTTGGACGCTCCGTTGACGACAGCCCCGCCTGGCTGCACCTGTCGGTGCTCGACCCGGCGCAGGTGATGGGCCTGGCCTTCGGCGCCCAGCGCTGCGTGCTGGCCACCTTGTTCCGGCCCGCCCACGTCTCGGCGCTGGACCCCTTCGCGCTGTCGCAGATGTTCGACCTGACGCCGGCCGAGTCGCGCGTGGCCGCTCTGCTGGGCGAAGGCCTGGAGCCCGCGGCCATCGCCCAGCGGCTGAACGTGCAGCTGTCGACCGTGCGCTCGCACGTGCGCAAGGTGTTGATGGCGATGGGACAGAAGCGCATGACCGATGCCGTGCGCCTGCTGCGCCAGGGCGAGGCGCTGTGGGCGATGCCGCCGGGGGGCGGCTGAGCTTGTTGATCCTTGCCCATGCGGCCCAGGATCACCACCTTGGCCGCTGCGGCAGGCCGGCCCGACTACCCCATCGACCTGGGCTTCATGCGCTGAGCGGTGCTCAGCCGGGCGCGGCCAAGTGCCGTGCAGCGGCCTTGCCCAGGCGCTCGTCGAAGGTCGCCAGCGGCGCCTCGAGTTCGGCGGCCAGCCAAAGGTAGGCGGCGTCGTAGGCGCTGAGCTGGTAGCGCGCGCACAGCGGCAACAGCGCGGCGGGGGGCACGGCGTGCAGAGTGAGGCGCAGGCTGGCGAAGTCGGCCAGCGCGCCTTCGATGTCGGCCGGCAGCGCACCAGCGCGCAGCTTGCTGCGCGCCACGTTGGCCATCTCGTAGGGCAGCAGCGTGGGCGCGTGCAGGGCGCGCGCGCTCAACTGTGCGGCGGCGTCGTCGCTGTTCGGCTCGCCGTGCAGCAAGGCGGCCAGCACGCTGCAGTCGGCCACCAGGGGCGGCCGTGCGTGCCGCGCGGCCACGGGCTCGGCGACGTACAGGACACGCGGCTGCGGTGCGGGCTGGGCCGTCGCCCGCCCTGTCGAGCGCTCGGTCGGTGGGCGCCGTGGAGCGCGGGGGCTCAACGGCGGTCGCGCTGGGCGCGCACGATGTCCACCGCCAGCGGCAGCGCCGCGCCTGCGGCGCTGGGCGCCCAACCGCGGGAGCGCCTGTCGGCCAGCAGCTGCTCCACCGTCTTCCAGCCTTGCGGGCTGCTTCCTGTGCCAAGGCCGTTGCCGGCGTCGGCGCTCGAAGATGCCGCCCTGCCCGACGGGCCCGCAGCTTCACCCTCAGCCGCGGCGCACACGATGGCCATCAGCTCGCCCTGCAGCGAACGATGGTTGCGCGCGGCGCGGTCCCGCAGCCTGGCGGCCACGTCCTCGGGCACGTCCTTGATCGACAGGTTCATGGGCGCGGCTTTCGTGGCAGAACGAAATGACTCCATTTTGGAGCCGTTTTGGCTTCATCGCAAGCGGGCCGGATCGAGTGGTGCGCACGTTTCGTGCTTCAGGCGCCGTGTCTCCGATCGACCAGAATCACGCCGTGCCTGCCGCCCCGCCGCCCGTCCCTGCCCTGAAGCTCCAGCGCATCACCAAGCGCTTCGGCGCGCTGGTGGCCAACGACGCCATCTCGCTCGACCTGGCCGAGGGCGAAGTGCTGGCGCTGCTGGGCGAAAACGGCGCTGGCAAGAGCACGCTGGTGAGCATCCTCTTCGGGCACTACGTGGCCGACGAAGGCACCATCGAGGTCTTCGGCCAGCCGCTGCCGCCGGGCCAGCCCAAGGCGGCGCTGGCCGCGGGCATCGGCATGGTGCACCAGCACTTCACGCTGGCCGACAACCTCAGCGTGCTCGACAACGTGATGCTGGGCACCGAACCGCTGTGGTGGCCGTTCTCTCGCCGCGCCCCGGCGCGCCAGCGGCTGCTGGACGCGGCGCAGCGCTTCGGCCTGCAGGTCGACCCCGATGCGCTGATCGCCGACCTGTCGGTGGGCGAGCGCCAGCGCGTGGAGATCCTCAAGGCGCTGGTGCGCGGTGCGCGCATCCTGATCCTGGACGAACCCACCGCCGTGCTCACGCCGCAGGAGAGCGAATCGCTCTTCGCCACGCTGGCCCAGATGGTGGCGGCGGGCCTGGCCATCATCTTCATCAGCCACAAGCTGGGCGAGGTGCTGCGCGTGAGCGACCGCATCGCCGTGCTGCGCGGCGGGCGTCTGGTGGGCGTGCTGCCCAAGGCCGGGGCCGACCGCGCCATGCTGGCCGAGGCCATGGTGGGCCGCCGGGTCGAAGGGGCGGTGAAGCGCCCGGCCGCGCCGGGCAAGGTGCGTGCCACGCTGCAGGATGCGCGGGTGATGGGCAGCGGGCCGCGGCCCTTGCTCGACGGCGTGAGCCTGGAACTGCGCGCCGGCGAGGTGCTGGCCATCGCCGGGGTCTCGGGCAACGGGCAGCAGGCGCTGGCCGAGGTGATGTGCGGACAGCGCGCGCTCGACGCCGGCAGCGTCATGCTCGACGGCCAGCCGCTGCCTGCCGAGCCGCGCCGCTGGGTCGAGGCCGGCGCCGCGCGCATTCCCGAAGACCGCCACGCCGTGGGCGTGGTCGGCGACCTGCCGCTGTGGGAAAACGCGGTGCTCGAACGCTACCGCTCGCCCGCCTTCGCGCGCTTCGGGCTGATGAAGCGCGGCGTGGCGATGGCGCATGCGCAGCGGCTGGTCGAGCGCTTCGACGTGCGCGGCACCGAGGGCCGCGGCGTGGAGACCGCCACGCGCGGGTTGTCGGGCGGCAACATGCAGAAGCTGATCCTCGGCCGCGTCCTGCTGGCGCCGCCCGGGGACCAGGACCACGCTCCACGCCTCATCGTTGCCAACCAGCCGACCTGGGGCCTGGACGTCGGCGCCGTGGCCTACGTGCACCAGCAACTGCTGGACGCCTGCGCTGCCGGCAGCGCGCTGCTGCTCATCAGCGAAGACCTCGACGAGGTCTTCGCGCTGGCCGACCGCATCGCCGTGATGCACCACGGCCGGCTCAGCGCGGCGCGGCCCGCCGCGGCGTGGACGCTGGCACACATCGGCCTGGCGATGGCCGGCAGCGAAGCCCGGCCGCAGGAAGGCGCCGCCCATGCGACTTGAACGCCGCGCGCAGACCTCGCGCAGCGCGCTGCTGCTGGCGCCGGTGGGCGCCATCGCCTTCACCTTGCTGATCACCTCGCTGCTGGTGGCCTGGGCCGGCGCGCCGGTGGGCCGCGCCTACGCGCTGCTGCTGGAAGGCGGCTTCGGCTCGCGCTTCGCCCTCACCGAGACGCTGACGCGCGCCACGCCGCTCATCCTCACCGGTCTGGCTGCGGCGGTGGCCTTCCGTGCGCGGCTGTTCAACATCGGGGCTGAAGGGCAGCTGTATGCCGGCGCGCTGGCCGCGGTGGCGGTGGGCGGGCTGCACGGCGGCACCGGCTTCGAGCTCTCGCCGCTGCTGTTGTTCCCGCTGATGATTGCCGCGGCCATGGTGGCCGGTGCGCTGCTGCTGCTCGGGCCGGCGCTGCTGAAGAGCCGCTTCGGTGTCGACGAGGTCGTCACCACGCTGCTCCTGAACTTCATCGTGCTGCTGGGCGTGTCGGCGCTGCTCGACGGGCCCATGAAGGACCCCACGGCGATGGGCTGGCCGCAGAGCGTGGCGCTGCAGGATGCGCTGCAGTTCGACAAGCTGATCGAACGCAGCCGCGTGCACACGGGACTGCTGGTCGCGCTGGGGCTGGCCGTGCTGATGTGGGCGCTGTTGCGCTTTTCCAGCGCCGGCTTCGAGATCCGCGCGGTGGGCGCCAACCCGGTGGCCGCCGGCTTCGCGGGCATGCCGGTCGGCTGGGTGGCGGTGAAGGTGGCGCTGCTGTCGGGTGCGCTGGCCGGCCTGGCCGGGGCCGTGGAAGTCGCCGGCCGCACGGCCTACGTCACGCTCGACATGAGCCCGGGCTACGGCTACAGCGGCATCGTCATCGCCATGCTGGCCGTGCTGCACCCGCTGGGCGTGGTGGCCGCGGCCGTCTTCGTCGCCGGCATGCTGGTGGGCGCCGACAGCATGAGCCGCGCGGTCACCGTGCCCACCTACATCGCCGACGTGATCGTGGCCACCGCGCTGATCGCCATGCTGGTGGCCACGCTGCTGACGCAGTACAGGATCAGGAAGTGAGCGCGCTGGGCCGCTCCCGAGCGCTCACCTCGCAGCCCGCAGGGCGGAGGGGCGCCTGATGAGCGGGCTGGGCCGCCCCCGAGCGCTCACCTCGCAGCCCGCAGGGCGGAGGGGCGCCTGATGAGCGCGCTGGGCCGCCCCCGAGCGCTCACCTCGCAGCCCGCAGGGCGGAGGGGCGCCTGATGAGCGCGCTGGGCCGCTCCCGAGCGCTCACCTCGCAGCCCGCAGGGCGGAGGGGCGCCTGATGTCGGAGGTGCTCGCCCTGGTGCTGGCCGAACCCTTCTGGGTGGCGGTGCTGCGCATCGCCACGCCGCTGATCCTGGGCACGCTGGGCGTGCTGCTGTGCGAGCGGGCCGGGGTGCTGAACCTGGGCATCGAAGGCATCATGGTGGCAGGCGCCTTTGCCGGCTGGCTGGCCGTCTACCAGGGCCTGCCGCTGTGGGGCGGGGTGGCGGTGGCGGCCGCCGTGGGCGCGCTGTTCGGGCTGCTGCACGCCCTGCTGACGGTGACGCTGTCGCTGTCGCAGCACGTGTCGGGCCTGGGTATCACCTTGCTGGCCACCAGCCTGGCCAGCTTCGCCTACCGCGTGAGTTTTCCGAAGGTGGACACGCCGCCCACCATCGAACCCTTCGCGCCCATGGCCTGGTTGCCGCTGCCGGCGCTGGGCGGGCAGACCGCACTCACGCTGCTGGCGCTGGCCCTGGTGCCTGCGGTGGGCTGGGTGCTGTACCGCACGCCGCTGGGGCTGGCGCTGCGCATGGTGGGCGAGAACCCGGCTGCCGCCGAGGGCCAGGGCCTGAGCGTGGCGGGGTTGCGCTACGGCGCCATCGCAGCCGGCTCGGCGCTGATGGGCGTGGCCGGCGCTTTCCTCACGCTGTCGGCCTTCAACGCCTTCTACTTCAACATGGTCAACGGCCGCGGCTGGGTCTGCGTGGCGCTGGTGGTGTTCGCGTCGTGGCGGCCGGGCAAGGCCTTGCTGGGTGCGCTGCTGTTCGCCTTCTTCGACGCGCTGCAACTGCGCCTGCAGCAGGCCGACGGCGGCCTGGCCGGCATCGAGCTGCCCTACCAGCTGTACCTGATGCTGCCCTACGCGATGGCCATCGTGGCGCTGGTGGTGATGGCGCGGCGCGCGGCCTACCCTCAGGCGCTGATGAAGCCCTACCGCAAGGGCGAGCGCTGATGCGGCTGCACCGGCCGCAGCGAGGTCAGCTGGTCGTTCAGCTCGCGCGGGATGACCTGCGGCCCGTTGCCGGGCTCGAGCAGGAAGCAGCGGCCGCGGAAGTCGGCGTCGGTGCACAGCTCCCAGCGGCCGCCGACCACTTCCAGCCCGGAGGCTCGGTCGTTGAAGGACAGGGCGCCGAGGTTGATCGTGATTTCGGTGATGAGCAGCTCGCGACCCCTGAAGTCGCTGTGTTCCCACAGCATCACGCCGCCGGCCGCGGGCAGCGGCTGGTCGTTGGCGCCGAACACCGGCCGCAGCGACGACACGCCGTCGTGCAGGCGGCCGCTCAGCGCATGACGGCCCGGACCGAAGACCTGGCACTCGCCGCCGTACTCGGCGTGCTGGCACAGCTGCCAGCGCCAGCGCCGGACTTCCAGCGACGAGGCGGTGTCGTTGAAGTTCAGTCGTGACAGGCTGGGCTGCGCATCACGCACTTCGAGCGTGCTGCCGCTGAAGCCGGCGTTGCGGTAGAGCACGAGGGCGGCCGGCGCCTGGGGCGTGGCCGCTGGCGGTGCTGCAGGGGGTGCTGCAGGGGGTGCAGGTGGCGCCACCGGTGCCGTGCCCACGTTCGTGCCGGCCGCGTTGCGCAGCGAAGCCAGCGAGCCGCGCAGCGCTGGAGGCAGCTCCGCGTAGCGGCCCGGACCCACGGTGATGCAGGCCCCGGCGTACTGCGGCCGCGTGCAGAACTCCCAGGAGCCCTGGCGCACGACCACCGAGGCAACGCGCCCGCCCAGGCCGTAGTCGGCCACGTCGGGCGTGTCGCTGCTCAGGGTGAGCCGAACGCCGCCGAAGCGCGGCTGGTCGTAGAGCTCGATGTCCTGCGCCATGGCCGCCGAGACCGTGGCCAGGCCGAGGGCGGCCAGCAGCGGGCGCGCGGGAGGCAGTCGAAGGAGTGAAGGCATGGGGTACCGGTTCAGTCGAGGTGTCGTGCACTGATCCTGAGAGGTCTGACGTCATTCGTCCAGTGGGGTGATCAAGGTGCTCAGACGCCGCTGCAACATCCGGCCATCGGCCGCATGCAGCGCGGCCGCGATGGCGCGTTGCAGATGATCGACGGCCTCGGCCTTGCGGCCCTGCCGCTCGTGTGCACGCGACAGCGCTGCCAGCGTGTGCGCCTGCAGTGCCTGCGGGGTGTGGGGCAACAGGCGTTCCAGCTGCGCCTGCGCGTCGGCGGCAGAACCCGCTTCGGCCAGCGCGATGGCGTGGCCCAGGCGCGGTGCAGCCGAAGGGTCCATGGACACCAGCAGCCGGTAGTAGCCCACGATGGCGGGCCAGTCGGTGCTCGCATAGTCGGCGGCCAACGCGTGTTCGGCCGCGATGCCGGCCTGCAGATGGTGGCGCGACAGCCGCTCGGCGCGCTGTGAGGCCAGCAGGTGCTCGCAGCCCAGGCGCACCAGGCCGGCATCCCAGCGGTCGCGCGGCTGGCCCGGCAGCGGCACCATGTCGCCGGTCTCGTCGAGCCGGCCTGTGAGCCGCGCACCGTGGAACAGCAGCAGCGCGGCCAGGGCATCGGCCTCGGCGTGGGCGGTGACGGGGTGCGCCGCCACCGCGCGTGCCAGCCGGATGGCTTCCCAGCACAAGGCCATCGGCGAGGCGGCGGCATCGACGGCGCGCGAAGCTGCGCTGCCCTCGCGCCCGCTGGCCTTCAGCCCGGCGGCGAACATCAGTTGCAGCGTGGTCAGCACGGCCTCCCGGCGGGCCGGCAGCTCGGCGCCCGCCGGCAGGTGCAGCTGCTGGTCCTTCAACAGCGCGCGCGCTCGTGCCAGCCGCTGGGCCAGCGCGGCCTCGCTGCAGAACAGGCCTTCGGCGATGGCCGGCAGCTCCAGGGGCGTCATCGCGCGAAGCGCCAGCGCCACCTGCGAGGCCATCGGCAGCGCCGGGTGGCAGGCGGCGAACAGCAAGGCCAGCTCCTCGTCGTCGAGCTCGCCGGCCAGCCGGCCCGGCGCGGCCGGCACGGTCAGCGGCAAGGGCGTCTGGCCATCCTGCTCGCCGTCGGGCAGATCGACATGGCGGTCGGCGGCGCGCAGCACGTCGATGGCATGGTGGCGCGCCACGCGAAACATCCAGCCCGCCGGGTTGGCCGGCAGGCCTTCGGTCGGCCAGCTCTGCAGCGCGCGCAGGGCGGCCACCTGCACGGCGTCTTCGGCCAGCGCCAGGTGGGCCAGCCCCAGCGAGCGCGCCAGGTGGGCCACCAGGCGCCGCCGCTGAGTCTTCAGCAGCGTCTCGAGAGGGCCGTGCATCGCGCGCCGCGGGTCAATCCAGCTGCTCGATGCGGCGGATCTCGATCCACTGCGTGCCTTGCAGGTGGGGGCAGCTGGCGGCCAGCGCCTCGGCTTGGGCATCGTTCTCGGCCTTGACGATGTAGAGACCGCCGATGACGTCCTGCGCTTCGGCGTATGGCCCGTCGCTGGCCAGCGGCTGACCGTTCTTCAGCCGCAGCTGGCGGCCGCCGTCGTCGGTGAGCTTCTCGCCGCCGTCGAGCTGGCCGCGTTCGGCCAGGCCCTGGGCCCAGGCCTGGTAGCGGCCGATGAGTTCCTTCATCTCGGCCGGGCTCATGGCCACGGCGTCGGCGGGCTTTTCGTGGAGGAGGAAGAGGTATTGCTGCATGAAGTTCTCCGTTGGCTCGCGGCGCACGGGATTGTGCGTCGCGCCTTCAATGACGAACGGCACGACGCCCGCATGACGCGCCGGGTGCGAAGTTTCACCGGGTTGCGCGACCTACACTGCGTCGATGCAGCCTGCCGACCCCGCTCCCGCACCCCTGGAATCCTCGTCCGTCCCGACCGGGACGGCGTCGGTGCCCGTGCCCGCGCCCTTCGCACCGCCGCCGCCACCGGCCTGGGCCACGCTGGTGGTGGCCAGCTGCAACACGCTGAACCTGGCGCTGCCCGGCCGCGTCTACTACGACAACCAGGACCCCTATGGCGCCGACGAGTACGAGCGCAAGCTGAACTGGCTGGGCGCGATGCTGGGCCGTCTGAACGCCGACGTGGCCATGTTCCAGGAAGTGTGGGACGAAGCAGCGCTGCGCGCCGCCGTCGCCCGCAGCGGGTTGAACTACGCCCAGGTGCTGGCGCCTGGCGCCGAGCAGGGCGCCACGGGCACGCCCAGGCTCGGGCTGGCCACGCGGCTGGCGCTGGAGTCGATCGAGGCTATCCCGGGCTTCGCGCCCGCCCAGGCGGTGGACCTGCCCGAGATCGGCCGCTACGAGCGCTTCGAACGCCCGGTGCTGCACGCGGTGCTGCGCACGAAGCAGGGCCTGCGCATCCACGTGCTGGTGGTGCACCTGAAGAGCAAGCGGCCCAAGTACCTGCAGGATGCCGAGGGCCGCACGCTGGAGGACACCGACGACCCCGAGGTCACCGCGCGCGCCACGCTGCGCTCGCTGATGATGCGCGCCGCCGAGGCCGCGGCCCTGCGCAGCATCGTGGTCGGCATCACGCAGCGCACGCGCGAGCCGCTGCTGCTGATGGGCGACATGAACGACGGCCCGCATGCCGTGACCAGCCAGATGATCGCCGCCACGCAGGCCGTGGCCTACGACCGCCAGGCGCGCGACGTGGCGCTGTTCCACGCCCTGGACGTGCAGACCGAGCCCGCACTGCGCCGGGACCTGGCCTACTCCCACGTCTTCCAGGGCTGGCCCGAACTGCTCGACCAGCTGTGGGTGAGCGAGGAGTTCGTCGCCGGCTCGCGCTTCGCGCTCGGCGACGTCAAGCGCGTGGAGATCTTCAACGACCATCTGCACGAGGGCCGCGACGGCACGCGCAGCGACCATGGCTTCCTGCGGGCGCTGCTGCGCGTCAGGCTGCCGCTGCCCCCTTCGCCGCCACCGCCCTCCAACGGTCCCCCCGCCACACCATCCCTGTAGAAGGAGCCCCGCCATGGCCACCGTCAGGCTGCTGTCCGATGCCGAACTCTCGCCCGCCGCGGCGGAGGTGTTCGCCGACATCCGCGCCACGCGCAAGACCCCTTTCGTCAACAATTTCTGGCGTGCGCTGGCGCACGATCCGGTGCTGCTCAAGCGCACCTGGGAAGGCGCGCGCGACGTGATGGCGCCCGGTCACCTGGACGCCAAGACCAAGGAGCTGATCTACGTGGCCGTGTCCATCGCGCACGGCTGCGAGTACTGCGTGCATTCGCACACCGCCGCTGCACGCGCCAAGGGCATGACCGAGGCCGAGCTGATGGAGCTGGTGGCGGTGGTCGGCATGGCCGCCGAGACCAACCGCATCGCCACCGCGCTGCAGGTGCCGGTGGATGCGGCCTTCCAGGTGGTGACGCGCTGATCCGGGTTCAGAAGGCGCGCAACACCTCGGGCGCGTGTACCAGCACGCGCGCACGCCCCAGTCGCTTGGCCCCCAGCAGTTCCTGGTCGGCCGCCTGCAGCAGTCGTTCTGCCGAGCCGGGCACGCGCAGCGAGTCGGCCACGCCGGCCGAGAAGCTCAGGCCGTGCAGGCCGCTCTCGTCGCGCGGCGCCGCAGGTTCTGCGGCGAAGCTCTGCTGCCGCCACTGCTCCAGCAGCGCCTGCACGCGGCGCTGCGCGGTGGCCGCATCGGCGCCTGGCAACAACAGGCAGAACTCCTCGCCACCATAGCGGCAAGGCACGTCGGCGGCTCGGCAGCCGCCTTGCAGCAGACGGCCGAAGGCGGCCAGCAGCGCATCGCCCATCGCATGGCCGTGGCTGTCGTTGACGGCCTTGAAGTGGTCGAGATCGATCAGAGCCACCGCCAGCGGCTGGCGCTCGCGGCGGGCCTGCGCCAGCAGTGCCGGCAGCGTGTCATTGAGGTGGCGGCGGTTGAACAGGCCCGTCAGCGCGTCGCGCACCGCCAGGTCCGACAGCCGGCCCTGCAGCGCCTGCACCTCGTCGATCTTGCGCGACAGCGCTTCATTGGCGGCCTGCAGTTCGGCGCGCGCACGCTCGGTGGCGCGCTGGCGCGCGTCGTGGTTCTCGACCTGGTGCTTCATGCGCAGCAGTTCGGTCTGCAGCGTGGCGGCCTGGTAGCGGGCGCGCGAGGCCAGGCTGCCGCGCTCGGCCTGCACGCGCTGCCAGCGGCGCATCGCCGCCAGCGCTTCTGCCGGCTGGCCGCGGCGCTCGTGCAGGTCGGCCAGCATCGCGTAGACGCTGCTGCGCACGCGCGGGCTCAGACCCTCGACGGCGTCGCGGTCGACCAGGGCTTCGACACGGCGCAGGTGGTGCAGCGCATCCGTCTCCTGGCCGCGCAGGCTGGCCTGAAGCGCCTGCGCCAGCGCCAGCTCGACATGCTCGTCGGGGATGTCCTGGCGCGTGGCGCCCAGGGCGCGTGACAACAAGTCGTCTCCCAACGCGCGCGCGTCGGCACGGTAGGCCGAAAGGGCCAGTGTCTCGAAGTGCGGCGTCAGCATGCCGCGGCCGTCGTCGTCGGTGGGCACGGCGAGAATGCGTTCGATGTCGATCAGCGCCTCGGGCGCCCGGCCGAGCTCGGTCAGGCTGATGACGCGGTTGATGAGCAGCGCACTGTGCATCCGTGGGTTGGCCAGCGCGCCGCAGCGCTCCAGCCCCTGGTCGATGTGGCGCAGCGCCTCGTCGTGGTCACCCAGCTGTTGCAGTTCATGCGCCAGGTTGCAGTGAATGACGGTGTCGAAGCCGCGCCCGCTGATCGGCCGCACTTCGCGCAGCGCCTCGTACATGTAGGCGAAGGCGCGCTCGGAGTCGCCGGCGGCCGAGTAGCAGCCGGCGATGGTGTTGAGCAGCACGCCGCGCTGGTCGTGGCGAAGCACCTTCAGGCCTTCGTCGCGCAGCGTCAGCACCTGGGCCAGCGCCTCGCGGAAGCGCCCGCTGCGCCACAGGCCGCGGGCCACGCCGGCCGCGGCCAGGATGTGGCCGGCGCGGTCGTCCAGCGCGTCGAACTGCCCCTGCACCGCCTGCAGGGCCGGGATCGAGACCTCGGGCGTGGCGAAGTACAGCAGGTGGTAGCCCAGCGTGAGCGCCGCCCAGGCAGCCGCCGGCGCGTCGCCGTGCTTGTGTGCCTGCTGGGCCGCCTGCTGCGCCAGCACGCGCGCCTGGGTCGAGTCGACATGCAGCAGGCCCCAGGCCCGCCGCGCCAGGGCCAGCCGGCGCGAACGCAGGGCGTTGCGTGGGACGGGGCGCGACGCGGACGGCATGACGGGATTATCCCGGCCGCGCCCCGGCCCCGGGCGCGGCTGCGCAACCGTGCGTTACGTCGGCGCCGCTTCTGTCACATGCTGCGCCGGTACTGCCCGCCCACCTCGAACAGCGCACTGGTGATCTGCCCCAGGCTGCAGCAGCGCACGGCGTCCATCAGCACGGCAAAGACGTTCTGGTTGGCGATGACGGCCTGCTGCAGGCGCTGCAGCGCGGCGGGCGCCTCGGCGGCATGCGCGGCGTGGAAGGCCTGCAGGCGCTGCAGCTGGCTCTGCTTCTCGTCTTCCGACGAACGCGCCAGCTCGATGGTCTCCGGCACCGGGTCGCCGTGCGGGTTGCGGAAGGTGTTGACGCCGACGATGGGGTACTCGCCGGTGTGCTTGAGCATCTCGTAGTGCATGCTCTCTTCCTGGATCTTGCCGCGCTGGTAGCCGGTCTCCATCGCGCCCAGCACGCCGCCGCGCTCGGCGATCTTCTCGAACTCCGACAGCACGGCCTCTTCCACCAGCTCGGTCAGCTCGTCGATGACGAAGGCGCCCTGGTTGGGGTTCTCGTTCTTCGCCAGGCCCCACTCGCGGTTGATGATGAGCTGGATGGCCATCGCGCGGCGCACGCT
>JALHMT010000048.1 GCA_022843905.1 Rubrivivax sp. | reverse complement strand
CACCCGGTCGAGCCGGGCCGCCCGAGCGGCCGCCACCCGGGCGGCCACCACCGCCCCCACCACCACCGCCGCCGCCGCCATAGGAGCGGCCACCGCCACCGCCGCCGCCCGCGTTGCGGCGTGTGCCGCCAACGCCGATGGTCATGCGGCCGAGCACGATGGGCTCGGCCTTTTCGCCCGCCGGCGGCTCGAAGCCGGGCACCACCTCGCGCGGGATCGTGCGCTTGATCAGGCGCTCGATGTCGCGCAGGAAGATGTCCTCGTCGACGCAGGCCAGCGAGATCGCCTCGCCCTGCGCACCGGCGCGGCCGGTGCGGCCGATGCGGTGCACGTAGTCTTCCGGCACGTTGGGCAGTTCGAAGTTCACCACGTGCGGAAGCTGGTCGATGTCGATGCCGCGCGCCGCGATGTCGGTGGCCACCAGCACGCGCAGGTCGCCGGTCTTGAAGTCGGCCAGCGCCTTGGTGCGCGCCGTCTGGCTCTTGTTGCCGTGGATGGCCATGGCCGTGATGCGCTGCTCGTTCAGGTACTCGGTCAGGCGGTTGCAACCATGCTTGGTGCGCATGAACACCAGCACCTGGTGCCAGTCGCCCTGGCGCACCAGGTGTGCCAGCAGCTCCTTCTTGCGCTCGCGACCCACAGGATGCACCTTCTGTGCGATGGTGTCGGCCGTGGCGTTGCGTCGTGCCACCTCGATCAGCGCCGGCTGGTTCAGCAGCTTGTCGGCCAGGGCCTTGATCTCGTCGCTGAAGGTGGCGCTGAAGAGCAGGCTCTGCTTCTTGGCCGGCACGATGGCCAGCACCTTCTTGATGTCGTGGATGAAGCCCATGTCGAGCATGCGGTCGGCCTCGTCGAGCACGAAGATCTCGACGTGCTTCAGGTCGAGCGTGCCCTGCTGGTGGTGGTCGAGCAGCCGGCCCGGCGTGGCCACGAGGATGTCGACGCCCTTGCGCAGGCGGTCGACCTGCGGCTGCATGCCGACGCCGCCGAACATCACCATGCTGGTCAAGGGCAGGTACTTGCCGTACGTGCGCACGCTTTCTTCCACCTGCGCGGCGAGCTCGCGCGTGGGCGTCAGGATCAGCGCGCGGATGGCGACGCGGCCGCGCGCGTCGCGCACCGGCTTGCCTTCCGACAGGCGCTGCAGCATGGGCAGCGTGAAGCCGGCGGTCTTGCCGGTGCCGGTCTGCGCGCCGGCGAGCAGGTCGCCGCCTTTGAGCACGGCGGGAATGGCCTGCGCCTGGATGGGCGTGGGAATGTCGTAGCCCTGCTCGTTGACGGCGCGCAGGAGCGGCTCGGCCAGGCCGAGATCGGTGAAATGCATGTGATGAAGAGGCCCGGAACTGCTTCGACGGGCCGTGGTTCGCAGCCTGCTGTCACTCCGGAGGAGTGCACCAGTCGGAAGGCGCGAGAGCTGTGAGACTTGTCGGAATCGACCGCGCCGCGATGACTGGAGGCCACGGCGCAGTCTGTGATTCTACGCGGTGGGCATCGGCTGATGCCCGTTCAAGCGCAACCAACCCCGGGCAATTCGGTAAATTGCCCAGAAGCCCAGCAGCAGCAGGCCCAGCGCCCAGGTGCCGAAGCCGATGAGAACCAGCGTCAGCGGGGCCGAGACCAGCCCCACCACGATGACCCACAACAGTGCGAACCAGAAGGTGCGGATCTGCCAGGTGAAGTGCGACTCCAGCCAGGTGCCACGCACATCGCCTCGCTTCACGTAGTTGATGATGACGGCGATGATCGACGGCCAGCCGAGCAGGAAAGACCCCACCACGGTGGCCGCGCCGAAGGCGCCCAGCGCCAGTCCCACGGCGTGCAGGGCGTAGACGATGTGCGTGGTGCGCACCAGGGATGGCGTGGCTTCGACGGTCATGGTGGCGTTCATGGGGGGGACCTTTCAGGCAGAACAGGGACACGGGCATTCTCCGTGCCCAGCGGGTGGCGCGCCCAGTGTCCGACGAACGGAGACAATAGCGGGATGGTCAGCCCCCTGCGGACGACCGACTGCATTTCCAGAAAGAAACCCCATGGCCCAATACGTCTTCACCATGAACCGCGTCGGCAAGATCGTGCCGCCGAAGCGGCAGATCCTCAAGAACATCACGCTGTCCTTCTTCCCGGGCGCCAAGATCGGCGTGCTGGGGGTCAACGGGTCGGGCAAGAGCACGCTGCTGAAGATCATGGCCGGCATCGACAAGGAGATCGAAGGCGAGGCCGTGCCCATGCCCGGTCTGAACATCGGTTACCTGCCGCAGGAGCCGCTGCTGCCAGCCGACAAGACGGTGCGTGAAGTGGTCGAGGAAGGTGTCGGCGGCGTGCTGGCCGCCAAGAAGCGGCTCGACGAGGTCTACGCCGAGTACGCCGATGAAAACGCCGACTTCGACAAGCTGGCGGCCGAACAGGCCGAACTGGAAGCCGTCATCGCCGCGGCCGGCAGCGAGAACACCGACCTGCAGCTCGAACTGGCCGCCGACGCGCTGCGCCTGCCGCCCTGGGACGCCACCATCGGCGTGCTGTCGGGTGGCGAGAAGCGCCGCGTGGCCCTGTGCCGGCTGCTGCTGTCCAAGCCCGACATGCTGCTGCTCGACGAGCCCACCAACCACCTGGACGCCGAATCGGTCGAGTGGCTGGAGCACTTCCTGCAGCGCTTCCCGGGCACCGTGGTGGCCATCACGCACGATCGCTACTTCCTCGACAACGCCGCCGAGTGGATCCTCGAGCTCGACCGCGGCGCCGGCATTCCGTGGAAGGGCAACTACTCCGACTGGCTGGAGCAGAAGGAAAAGCGCCTGGAAGTCGAGCAGAAGACCGAAGACGCGCGCATGAAGGCCATGAAGGAAGAGCTCAAGTGGGTGCGCTCCAACGCCAAGGCGCGCCAGACCAAGAGCAAGGCCCGCCTCGCGCGCTTCGAGGAATTGAGCGACGTCGAGTACCAGCAGCGCAACGTCACCAACGAGATCTTCATCCCGGTGGCCGAGCGCCTGGGCAACGAGGTCATCGAGTTCGACGGCGTCAGCAAGAGCTTCGGCGACCGCCTGCTCATCGACAACCTCAGCTTCAAGGTGCCTGCGGGCGCCATCGTCGGCATCATCGGTCCCAACGGTGCCGGCAAGTCGACCTTGTTCCGCATGCTGCAGGGCGTGGAGCAGCCCGACAGCGGCAAGGTGATCATCGGCAAGACGGCGCACCTGGCCTTCGTCGACCAGAGCCGCGAGAGCCTGGAGAACGACAAGACGGTGTGGGAAGACGTCTCCGGCGGCCTGGACAACATCATCGTCGGCAAGTTCGTGATGCCCAGCCGTGCCTACCTGGGCCGCTTCAACTTCAAGGGCAACGACCAGCAGAAGCGCGTCGGCTCGCTGTCGGGCGGCGAGCGCGGCCGCCTGCACCTGGCCAAGACGCTGGCCAAGGGCGGCAACGTGCTGATGCTCGACGAACCGTCGAACGACCTCGACGTCGAGACCCTGCGCGCGCTGGAAGAGGCGCTGCTCGAGTTCGCCGGCTCCGCCATGGTCATCAGCCACGACCGCTGGTTCCTCGACCGCATCTGCACGCACATCCTGGCCTGCGAAGGCGACTCGCAGTGGTTCTTCTACGCCGGCAACTACCAGGAGTACGAAGCCGACAAGAAGAAGCGCCTGGGTGAGGAAGGCGCGCGGCCGAAGCGCGTGCGCTTCAAGCCCATCCACTGATCGCGCGGCAGTTCGCGCCGGTCACCGCCCGGGGGCGATCGCCTGCGCCAGGGCCTGCAGGTAGGCGTCGAACTGCTGGATGTCGTTGTGTCCTGCGCCGGGCACCAGCAGCAGCCTCGCCTGCGGCGCCTGCTGCTGCAACTGCAGGCTGTGTTCGGCCGGGATGAGGCGGTCCTGCTCGCCGTGCGCCAGCAGCACCGGGCCACGCACCCGGGCCAGCGCCTGCCCCGTGTCCATCGGATAGCGCAACAGGGCCGACGGGGCCCAGGGGTAGATCTCGCCGGCCAGCGCGCGCAGGCTCGAGTAGGGCGAGACCAGCACGGTCTGCTCGGGTTGCACCTCGGCGGACAGCCGGGCAGCGAGCGCCGTGCCCAGGGAGCGGCCATAGATCACGCGATGCCGGCCCTCGTAGGCCGGGGCGATGGTCTGCCAGGCCGCGCGCACGTCGGCATGCAGTTGCGCTTCGCTCTCGATGCGGCCGCTGCTCTTGCCGTAGCCGCGGTAGTCCAGCATGAAGAGGTCGACGTTCAGGCGGCGGTAGAAGTCGACGTTGACGAACCAGCTCTGCAGGCTGCCCGCGTTGCCGTGCAGGAAGAAGACCACGCCGGTCGGGGCGGGAAGGCGCAGGTGCAGGGCGTTGAGGCGGGCGCCGGGCACGTCGACCCAGACTTCGTGCACGTCGGCCGGCTGGTCGAAGCGGTGATCGGCGGCCAGCGTCTGCGGCAGGAACAGCAGCCGCTCCTGGCCGTACCACAGGGCGCCCAGCACGGCGGCGTAGACCAGCATGGCGCTCAAGCCGACGCCGAGCAGCTGCCGGACCACGTGGGCCCATCGCCTGCCGGGAGGCTGTGTCGAGGAACTGCGCGGGGTCATGGCCCGCCACTGTACGCAACGCGGTGGCCGCAGCGTGCGGTGCAGGCCCTCAACCGACCCAGCCCATGGCTCCGACGAAGGCCCCCAGGGCGATCGGCCACAGGGGGCTGAGCCGGGTGCGCAGCATGACGAAGAGGGTGACGGCCACCAGCAGCGGGGTGCCCCATTGCTGGTGCATGGGCTCCACCAGCACCCAGCCGGTGGCCAGCAGCAGGCCCAGCGTGAGCGGCGCCATGCCGGCCGTGAAGGCACGCGCGCCGCGCGACTGTGCGTGGAGGTCGCCCAGGCGGCTGGCAGCCAGGGCCAGCGTGGTGGATGGCAACAGGCTTCCGAAGAGGGCCGCCGCGGCACCCGCCAGGCCCGCCACGTTGTAGCCGATCACCGCGACGAACAGCACGTTGGGCCCGGGCGCGGCCTGCGCCAGCGCCACCGACGAGGTGAACTGCGCGTCGGTGATCCAGCCGCGTTCGCCGACCACGAAGCGCTGCATGTCCGGCGCCGTGGTGATCGCACCGCCCACGGCCAGCAGCGACAACAGGGCGAAGTGCAGGAACAGCGCGAACAGGTCGCCGGCGCCCAGCGCGCCACTGCCCCACAGCCACCCGTTCACGGCCCGAGCCTCCGCCAGGCCGTGGCCACGCCCAGCGTGCCCAGGCCCAGCACCACCCACACCAGCGGCCAGCGCAGCACGCCGACGAGCACGATGGTGGCCACGCCGAAGACCAGGCAGGCCGGCAGCCCCATCGGGTTGCGGCGCAGCGCGGGCAGCAACTTCAGGCCGGTGGCCACGACCAGAGCGGCGGCCACCACGCCCATGCCGCGCAGGGCACCCACGACCGCCGGCAGGCGGTCGAGCTGGCCGTACAGCGCCGCCAGCAGCAGCACGATGGCCGTGGGTGCCGCCAGCAGGCCGGCCAGCGAGGAGACGGCGCCCCGCCATCCCAGGAAACGCTGGCCGATGATGAGTGCCATGTTCACGATGTTGGGCCCCGGCAGGACCTGGCCCAGCGACAGCACGGCCAGGAAGTCTTCCTTCGTCAGCCAGCGCCGCTTTTCCACCAGTTCGCGCTGTGCCACCGGCAGCACGCCGCCGAAGCCTTGCAGGGCCAGCCAGTTGAAGGCCAGGAACATCTCGCTCGCCGAGTCCGGACGCTGCAGGTGGTCGGCTTCGGCAGGGGGCGGCCCGCCGCGGGACTCAGCCGACATGGGCCGCTCTGCGCATGCGCATGGCCAGCCAGGCGCTCAGCGCCACCGCCAGCAGCTGCCAGCCCAGGGCCACCGGCGCCAGCCCCGGGAGGCCGTGAGCTGCCACGATGGCACCGCCGCCCGCGGCCCCGAGGCCCTGGCCGATGTAGATCGACGAGGTGTTCAGTGCCAGCAGGGCTTGCACCCGTGACGGCGCCGCCGCGCCCAGCCGCGCCTGCTGCGCGGAGTTCGAGGTGAAGCCGCCCAAGGCCCAGGGCACCAGCACCAGGGCCATCGTGGCCCAGTGCCCGGCCAGCGGGAACAGGGCGAAGGTGACGGCCATGCTCGACAAGGCCGCCGTCATGCAGGTGGCCGGGCCGACGCGGTCGATGACGCGGGTCAGCATCACGTTGCTGAAGAGCGCGAAGGCCCCGAACCAGAAGAACAGCACGCTGATGGTCGTGGCGTCGGCGCCCAGCACCTGACGGTAGTAGGGCGCCAGGTAGCTCATCAGCGTGAACTGCGCTGTCGAGGCCAGCGCGGTGATCGCCACCAGGCCCATCAGCAGCGGGTCGGTGAGGGTGGCGCGCCAATGCGAAGCGTTCATGGGCGGCGGCCGCACGCCGTCGGGCACGGTGCGCCACACGGCTGCAGCCGCCGCCGCGCTCAGCACCGCCACCAGCACGAAGGCCCAGCGCCAGCCCAGCGTCTCGCCGATGTAGCTGTGAAGCGGCATGCCGATCACCGCCGACAGGCTCCATCCCAGGAAGACGGTGGTGATGGCGCGTCCCCGCTGGTGGGCCGGCGCCAGCACGTTGATGGCGGCCGCAGCCTGCGGCGTGAACAGGGCGGCGGCGAGCACCGTCACCGTGCGCAGCGGCAGCAGCGCGGCGTAGCCCGGGACCAGGGCGCACAGCAGGTGGCCGACGCCGTACCACACGAGCGCCAGCGTGAGCAGCCTGCGGCGGTCGTACCCGCCCGCGGCCATGGCCAGCAGGGGCGCGCCCACGGCCAGCACCACGGCGCTGGCGGTGATGAGCTGCCCGCCCACGGCCACGCTGACCTGCAGGCTGCGCACGATGTCGTTGAGCGAGCCGGCCACCACCATCACGCCGCAACCGATGGCGAAGTTGCCGCCCAGCAGGGCCCAGGTCGCGGGGCGCAACCTGACGTCGGCGTCGGGCGCGGCGACGCCCGGCCCCATCAGCGCAGCACCCGCAGCACGTCCGGGTTGACGAGATTGGTCGGCGTCTTGTTGATGAAGTTGACGACGTTGTCGAAGGCGGCGCTGAAGTACAGCTCGTAGCTGTCGAGTTCGACATAGCCGATGTGCGGCGTGCAGACGGCGTTTTCCAGGCGCAGCAGGGGATGGCCCTGCAGGATGGGTTCGCTCTCGAAGACGTCGACCGCCGCCAGCCCCGGGCGCCCGCGATTCAGCGCCGAGACGAGCGCGTTCTCCTGCACCAGCTCGGCACGCGAGGTGTTGACGAAGAGCGCGCTGGGCTTCATGCGAGAGAAGTCCTCCAGCGTCACCAGGCCGCGAGTCTGCTCGTTCAGTCGCAGGTGCAGGCTCAGCACGTCGCTGCTCTCGAAGAAGGCTTCGCGCGTGGCGGCTGCGGTGTATCCGTCGGCCACCGCGCGCGCGCGGCCCGGCTCGCTGCCCCACACCTGGACCTGCATGCCGAAGGCCCTGCCGTAGCCCGCGACGATGCTGCCGATCTTGCCGTAGCCCCAGACGCCCAGCGTGCGTCCGTGCAGCACCTGGCCGATGCTGAAGTTGGGCGGCATCGAGGCTGCCTTCATGCCCGACTGCTGCCAGGCGCCGTGCTTGAGGGTGCCGATGTACTGCGGCAGCCGTCGCATCGCGGCCATGGTCAGGGCCCAGGTCAGCTCGGCGGGCGCGATGGGCGATCCCACGCCTTCGGCCACCGCGATGCCCAGCCGCGTGCAGGTCTCGACGTCGATATGCGGCCCCACCTTGCCGGTCTGGGCGATGAGCTTCAGCCGGGGCAGCTTCTCGAGAAGCGCGCGCGGGAAGTGCGTGCGCTCGCGGATCAGCACCAGCACGTCGGCGTCGCGCAGGCGCACCGACAGCTGTCCGATGCCTTTGACCGTGTTGGTGAAGACCTTCGCGTTGTACGGTTCGAGCCGTGCGGCGCACTTCAGCTTGCGTACCGCGTCCTGGTAGTCGTCGAGGATGATGATGTTCATGGTGGGGCCGGCAGGGCCGCGGGTCGGCGACGCCGTGGCGGGCGCACCGTGACGGGCGCCAGCCGGCATTCTGCCGCCTCCGACAGCCATTTCCCCGCACCGCTACCATCGGGCCATCAAGTAACTTTCAGGAGACACCATGAGCGTTTCGATGCATTCCTCCACCGTGCCCGCCTTCGTGCGCATGCTCAACAACATGCTGGCATGGCTGGACAAGGCCCAGGCCCATGCCGAAGCGCGCAAGTTCGATACCGTCAACTACCTGGGGCTGCGCCTGGCGCCCGACATGCTGCCCTTCACGCGGCAGATCCAGATCGCCACCGACGGCGTCAAGGGCTGCGTGGCGCGGCTGGCAGGGCTCGAAGTGCCGAAGTGGGACGACAACGAAGCCAGCCTCGACGATCTGCGGGCGCGTCTGCGCAAGACCATCGACTACGTGCAATCGGTGCCTGCCGCGCAGATCGACGGCAGCGAAGCGCGCGAGATCGTGCTGCCCATGCGCATCGGCGAGCCGCTGCGCTTCACCGGCCAGAGCTATGTCCAGCACTTCGTGCTGCCGAACCTGTACTTCCACAGCAGCATGACCTATGCGTTGCTGCGCCAGGCCGGCGTCGAACTCGGCAAGCGCGACTTCCTGGGCTGAACCGTGGAACTGCGGCCGCAGGAACGTGACCTGGGCGGCGGCTTCGTCGTGCGCCGGCTGCTGCCGGCCGCAGCGAAGCTGTCGGTGGGTCCCTTCGTCTTCTTCGATCATTTCGGGCCCATCACGGCCGGTCCGGCCGACAACCACGATGTGCGGCCGCACCCCCATGTCGGGCTGGCCACCGTCACCTATCTCTTCGAGGGTGCGATGGAGCACCGTGATTCCACCGGAGCGGTGCAGCGCATCGAGCCGGGGGCCATCAACTGGATGACCGCGGGGCGCGGCATCGTGCACTCCGAGCGCACGCCGGCCGACCTGCGCGGCAGCGTGCGGCGCAGCCATGGCCTGCAGATGTGGGTGGCGCTGCCCGCGGCCGACGAGGAGATGGAGCCTTCCTTCTCGCACACGCCGGCCGAGGACCTGCCTGAACTCGAGGTCG
Source organism: Rubrivivax sp. (assembly GCA_022843905.1). Classification (GTDB taxonomy): domain Bacteria; phylum Pseudomonadota; class Gammaproteobacteria; order Burkholderiales; family Burkholderiaceae_C; genus Rubrivivax. Next base: position 32,660 of record JALHMT010000048.1, on the reverse strand, counting down.
GCGGTGCGCTGGTGCGGGTGCTGGCGGGCGAGGCCTTTGGCGAGGAATCCCCGGTGACCGTGCGCTCGTCGATGATGATCCTGGACGTCGAGCTCGACGCCGGTGATGCCTTCCCGGTGCCGCTGGCCGCCGAATGCGCCATCTACGGCATCGAGGGCCGCTGGCGCATCGACGGCGAGCTCGTCGATGCCGGCCGCATGCGCGTGCTCGACCCGGGCGACGAGCCCATGCTCTCTGCGGACGGCCCGGCGCGCGTGATCATCATCGGCGGCGAGCCGCTGGGCGTGCGCCACCTGTGGTGGAACTTCGTCTCCAGCCGCAAGGCCCGCATCGTCCAGGCGGCCGACGACTGGGCCGAGCAGCGCTTCGCCCAGGTGCCGGGCGAGACCGAGTCGACGCCGCTGCCCAGCAAGCGCCCGACCCTCTGACGCCGGGGCCGGACGCACCAGGACCTGCCCTCAGGACCCGGGTCGATCGAAGGCGTAGCTCGCGCTGACCTTCTGCCCGGCACGGAGCGTGCGGTCTATGCCTTCCAGCACCACGGCGTTCATGCCGAAGGTGATGCCGCCCTTCACGCGCGCGTCGGCGCGAAAGCCCGCCAGGGTGTCGCCGGGCTCGTGGCCGGTGGCGGCGCTGTCGGGGTCGACATTGGGGATGGAGCAGCGTGCGCAGGGCTTGACCATCTTGAGCACCACCGGGCCGCCATCGGCCTCGATGGTGATGTGATCGATGTGGTCCTCGTCGAAGGGCAGCAGGCCTTCGAGCACCAGGTTGGGTCGGAAGCGGCGCATGTCCACGGCTGCAGCGCCACGTGCCAGCAGACGCCGGTTGAGGTCTGACAGCGACGACGCCGAGGCCACCAGCAGCGGGAAGCCGTCGGAGAAGCCGTTCTCGGCCTCGACTTCACCGGTCCACTGGCGGTCGGACAGTCGCTTCTGCTCCGGGTCGAAGCGAACCAGGCGCAGCTTCTTGCCCAGGAAGTCGCTGAACCACTGGCCCGCCAGGGCGCCCATCTCGTAGGCCTTGACGCGGTCGTCCCAGACCTGCACCCGGGTCGGCGTCTCCACGGTGTCCAGCGACAGGTGAAGGGCCAGCATGCCCGGTGCGCGCAGGATCAGCTCGCTGTGCTTGAGCGTGGGCTGCACCAGCGCCATGCGCGGCAGCTCGCGCTGGGTGAGCATGTCCCCGTGTTCGTCCACCACCATCCACTGGCGGTCGAGATCGAGGCCGGTTTCCACCACCAGCGCCTCGCGGGCACTGAGCCCACCGCAGGACTTGATGGGGTGCAGGTGCAGGGATTGCAGGGTGCAGGACAGGTCGCTCACGGCAGTCTCTCGAAGACCCTGGAAGGGTCGTGATCAAGGCCCGGGATTGTGCGTGATGCGGCTGCCTACAATCACGCCATGAGCTCTTTCGACATCTGCGTGCGCGGTCGCGGCGCGGTCGGCCTGGCCGCCGCGCTGGCCTTGTCGCGGCAGGGTCTCAGTGTGGCGATGCCCGCGGCGCCGGACCACCCGGGCGGTCAGCAGCCGCGGGAAGACGTCCGCGCCTATGCGCTGAACGCGCGTTCCGTGGCGCTGCTGGACACCTTGAAGGTCTGGGGGGCGCTGCCGCCCGACGCCCGCACCCCCGTCCTGGACATGCACGTCGAGGGCGACGCTCCCGGCGCCGCGCTCGACTTTTCGGCCTGGCAGCAGGGCGTGGAAGCCCTGGCCTGGATCGTCGATGCCGCTGCGCTCGAAGCCGCTTTGCGCGACGCCGCGCGCTTTGCGCCGCACATCAGCCAGGTGCCCGGGCGCGAGCCCGTGCAGGCGTCCTTGACCGTGCTGGCCGAAGGCAAGGCCTCGGCCACGCGCCAGGGACTCGGCGTGCAGATGCCGTTGCACGGTTACGGCCAGCGTGCCGTGGCGGCACGGCTGGTGGCCGACCGCCCGCATGCCGGCCTGGCCAGGCAGTGGTTCCGCAGCCCCGACGTGCTGGCGCTGCTGCCCTTCGACCGCCCGCAGCCGGGCCACGGCTACGGACTGGTGTGGTCGGTGCCCGACCAGCGCGCCGACGAACTGATGGCGCTGTCGGCGCCCGACTTCGAGATGCAGTTGAACGATGCCACCGGCGGCGCGGCCGGTGCGCTGTCGCTGTCCGGCGAGCGCGCCGACTGGCCCCTGATGATCGGACAGGCCGACCCCGTCTGTGGCCCCGGCTGGGTGTTGCTGGGTGACGCCGCCCACGTCGTGCACCCACTGGCCGGCCAGGGCCTGAACCTGGGTCTGGCCGATGTCGCTTCTCTGGCCGAGACCCTGGCGGCGCGCGAGTCCTGGCGGCCCCTGGGTGACGAAAGGCTGCTGCGCCGGCACGCGCGCGCGCGCGCCCTGCCGACCCTGGCCATGGGCCGCGTCACCGATGGCATGCTGCACCTCTTCGCCAGCCAGCAGCCGCTGCTGCGGGAACTTCGCAACCGCGGGCTGACTCTGGTCAATCATCTCGGGCCGCTCAAGCGCGTGCTCACCGCCCGGGCGCTGGATGCCTGATCGCCCCCGGCTCCCTCAGGACCACCCAGGACATCCCATGCCCCACCTGCCCCGATTCCGTGCCGTTGCCGTGCTGGCCGGCCTGCTGCTCGCGGGCTCGTCCGTGCTGGCCCAGGAAGCCGCCATCCGCAAGGCCTTGACCGAACGCCTGCCCAACCTGCCCAAGATCGACGAGATCAGCAAGACCCCCGTCCCGGGCCTCTTCGAGGTGCGATTCGGCGGCGCCGAGATCATCTACACCGACGCGGAAGGCCGTTTCCTGCTGCAAGGCTCGCTGATCGACACCAGGACGATGACCAACCTGACCGAGGAGCGCATCGAAAAGCTCACCGCCGTGGCCTTCTCGGCGCTGCCGATCAAGGACGCCTTCGTCATCAAGCAGGGCAACGGCAGCCGCAAGCTGGCGGTGTTCGGCGACCCCAACTGCGGCTTCTGCAAGCGCTTCGAGCGCGACCTGGCCAGCGTCAAGGACGTCACCATCTACAACTTCCTGATGCCCATCCTGGGGCCGGATTCGACCGTCAAGGCGCGCGACATCTGGTGTTCCAAGGATGTGTCCAGGACCTGGCGCGCGTGGATGATCGACGGCGTCGTGCCGCCCAAGGCGGCCGAAAAGTGCGACGTGGCCGCGCTGGAGCGCAACGTCGAGTTCGGTCGCAAGCACCGCATCAACGGCACGCCGGCCCTGGTGTTCGAGGACGGCACGCGCAAGCCCGGCGCATTGCCGGCCAAGGTCGTGGATGAACTGCTGACGGCCGCAGCCAAGAAGTCCTGATGCACAGCGCCACGGTGCCGGGCCGGTTCGGGCCGCCGCCCTGGGCCGAGCGCCTGGGCTACGGTGGCCTGCTGCCCTTCGGCATCGGCGCGCTTCTTGTGTGGCTGGTGTGGCCCGAGGCGCACCCCTACGCCACCGCGGCGCTGTCGGCCTATGCCGCGGTGATCATCTCCTTCCTCGGCGGCATCCACTGGGGCGTGGCCTTCAGCCGTCCCGAACCGCCGGCCTCGCTGTTCGTGTGGGGCGTGGTGCCCTCTCTGGTGGCCTGGGTGGCGGTGGTGATGCCGCCAAGCGCGGGCCTGGTGATCCACGGCGCCATGCTCATCGCCTGCTACCTGGTCGATCGGCGCATCTATCCCCTGTTCGGCCTGTCCGGCTGGCTCAAGCTGCGCTTCCGTCTCACCGCAGTGGCTTCGTTGAGCTGCTTCCTCGGAGCCGCGGGCACCTGACCCCGATGGACACGCTGTCGCAGTCGACCGGGGTCGACTACCGGCTCGAGATCGCCGAACCCAACGCGCATCTCTTCAGGGTCAGGCTGACGCTGGCCCGGCCCGAGTCCGAACAGGTCTTCAGCCTGCCGACCTGGATCCCGGGCAGCTATCTGGTGCGCGACTTCTCGCGCCACCTATCCCGGTTGAGCGCGGCGCAGGGCGGCAGCGCGCTGCAGGTCGCGCCGCTGGGCAAGACGCGCTGGCTGGTGCGTTGCAGCGGGCGCGGTGCGTTGACCCTCGACTACGACGTCTATGCCTTCGACGGCTCACCGCGCGGCGCATTCCTGGACGCCCAGCGCGGGTTCTTCAACGGCAGCAGCGTCTTCCTGCAGGCCGAGGGACATGAAGCCTGCGAGCATCGGCTGGCGCTGGGCCCGCTGCCGGCCGGGTGGGACGTGGCCACCGCGATGGACGGCACACCCGGGGAGGGTTACCGGGCTGCGGACTACGACGAGCTCATCGACCACCCTTTCGAACTGGGCCGCTTCTGGCGTGGCGACTTCCTGCTGGACGGCGTGCCGCACGAGGTGACCGTCACGGGCGCCTGGCCGGGCTTCGACGGCGCTCGGCTCCTGGCCGAGGTGCAGCGTGTGTGCAGGCCGCAGGCGGCGCTGTGGAATGACTCCGAGGCCACGCCGCTGGCCTTGCCCTTTGCGCGCTACGTCTTCCTGCTGCGGGTGAGCGACGACGCCCATGGCGGCGGCCTGGAGCACCGTGCCAGCACGGCCCTGCATGCGTCGCGCCGCGACCTGCCACGCCTCGGGCAGGCCGAGGCCGGCGAAGGCTGGACGTCGCTGCTGTCGCTGTTCGCGCACGAGTACTTCCATGCCTGGAACGTCAAGCGCCTGCGGCCGCGCGACCTCGAGCCGCTGGTGCTGTCCCGGGAGCAGCCCACCACGCTGCTGTGGTTCTTCGAGGGCGTGACGTCCTACTACGACGAACTGGCACTGCTGCGCGGCGGCCTCGTCGACGCCGCGACCTACCTGCGCGGCCTGGCCAGGACGGTCAGCAGCCTGCTGGCGCAGCCCGGGCGGCGCCTGCAGAGCGTGGCACAGGCCAGCCACGACGCCTGGATCAAGCTCTACAAGAGTGACGAGAACACCCCCAACGCGACGGTCAGCTACTACGCCAAGGGAGCGCTGGTGGCCTTGCTGCTCGACCTGGCGCTGCGCCGGCAGGGCAGCTCGCTGGACATCGTCCTGCGCACGCTGTGGCAGCGCAGCAGCGGTGGGCCCATCGACGAAACCGACATCCTCGCCGCCGTCGAAGGGGCCGGCGGGACTGCCTTGTGTGAGCGGCTGCATGCCTGGGTGCACGGCACCGACGAACTGCCGCTGGCCGAGGCCCTGTCTGGTGCCGGCGTGTGCTGGGCAGCAGAAGCCGGCAGCCTGGCGGCGCGGCTGGGGCTCAGGCTCAGCGAAGGCCCGGTCAGCGGCGTACAGGTGCGGCAGGTGCTGCGCGGCAGTGCGGCCGAGGCCGCCGGTCTTGCCGCCGGCGACGAGTTGATCGCCATCAACGGCTGGCGGCTGCGCCGATTCGATGACGCCAGGCAGTGGTTGTCTGCCGAACAGCCCACGGCGCCTTTCGAACTGCTGCTGGTGCGTGACCAGCGCATGCTCGACTGCCAGGTGCATCCGCCAGCCGACGCTGTCTCGCCCACCGTGACGCTGTCGCTCGATGCCCGCACTGACGTGCCTGCGCCCGCCCTGGCCTTGCGGCGCGGCTGGCTCGGCGTGTGAACCGGCGCCCGAGCCGGCTCGTGGCCCGCCGACGGACCGGGCGAGCAGGCCGGCGATCACTGACGCTGGCGGCGCTGGCCGCGGCGATCGGTCTGGTGCACTTGTGGATGGTCGACGGCGTGCTGCAGGACCGCCCGATCAGCAGCGGGCAGATCAGCATGACGCGCCGCATCGAGATCGCTTTCGTGCGTGAACTGCAGCCGCAGGCCCCCGTGGCGGTGGTGGTTCCCGCCGCTGCGCCCTTGCCGCGTCCTCGTGCCTTGCCGCCGGCGCGGCAGGCCTCCCAGCCCGAGGCCGACCCGCCCGCATCGGCGCCGACCGCGCTGGCCGGGCAGGCCGACCAGGCTCCGGAGCGCCAGCCCCAGGCTCTTGCGGAGACCGGCCCCGCTGCTGCATCGAGCCCGACGCCGCAGATCTCGGCCTCTGCACCCGACGCGACGGCGGTGGCCGAGGCGCCAGCCGAGCCCGCCGCGGAGGCTGCTCTGACGAGCGGGAGTCCTGCTGCTGCCCCGGCTGCCGCAGCGTCTTCGGCTGCGCCGGCCGTGGCCTTCGACTGGCCGCCGTCGACGCGCCTGAGCTACACGCTCACCGGCAACTACCGCGGCCCGGTGGAGGGTCAGGCCCGTGTCGAGTGGCTGCGCAGCGGCGAGCGCTATCAGGTGCACCTGGAGGTCTCGATCGGCCCCTCATTTGCGCCGCTCGTGGCGCGCCGCATGTCCAGCGAGGGCGAGGTCACCGAGGCCGGCCTGCAGCCGCGCCGCTACGAAGAAGAGACGCGCATCGCGCTGGCAGCACCGCGCCGGGTCAGCATCGCACTCGGCGACGAGCGCATCCGCCTGCCGTCGGGTCTTGAACTGCCGCGGCCTGCCGGGGTGCAGGACTCTGCCAGCCAGTTCGTGCAGATGACCTGGATGTTCACCTTGCAACCGGCCCTGCTGGAGCCCGGGCGCAGCATCGAACTGCCGCTGGCGCTGCCGCGCCGCGTCGAGCCTTGGACCTACGACGTGAAGGCGCGCGAAACCTTGTACACGCCGATGGGTGAAGTGCAGGCCGTGCACGTCAGGCCGCGGCGCGAGGCGCGGCCGGGCAGCGACCTGACGGCCGAATTCTGGGTCGCGCCGACGCTGCAGTACCTGCCGGTGCGCATCGTCATCCGCCAGGACGCACAGACCCACATCGATCTGCTGATCGATCGCCTGCCGCAGCAGGCCGCCGCGCCGGCCGCAGCGGCGGCGCCCTCGGCGCCTGGCATCACAACGCGCTGAGGCCGGCGACGTACTCGTCGGCCAGGCGCTGCCCGCGCACGCTGGCGATCAGGTTGCGTGCTTGCAGCACGAGCGGCCGCAGCTCGTCGATGTCCTTGGCGCGCTCCATCCGGATGGCCAGCGTTTCCGCCGCGGGCCCCACGAGTTCGGTCATGCGCTTGACGGACTCGCGCTGCACGGTCTTGTAGGCGGCTGCCGGGGGGGCTTGGTTCTCTGGCGCCGGGCTCGTGGGGGTGGCAGCAGCCGCAGCGGCGGGCCGTGCCGTGGGCGCAGTTCGCGCAGCAGATACCGGTGTGGCTGCCGCAGTGGTGACCTGGGCAACCACCTCGATGAAGGCCTGGTCGAGCAGCAGGGCGAGCGTCTCCGCGGCCTGAACCTGAATCAGCTTGGCCAGGTCCTCGTCGCTGCGCAGGCCGTCCACCAGAATCAGCGCACTGCGTGCTCTGGGCGGAAGGCGGTTGGCGCGGGTCTGGATTTCCTCAAGACCCTTGGCGGACTTCCGGTAAACGATCCCCATGGAGACGAGCCTCGGTGCGGCATTGCTGCAAACTGTCAGCCGCATTTACAAGGCGAGCAGCTTAGCGGTTTCAAGGCAAGCAGACGCTGCTGACACCAGGCTGTCGATCAAAGCACCTGCCAAATGTCACGCTCCAGGCGCGCGTGCGCGGCCCAGGGTCGCGACGCCACCGTGCCCGTACAGACGGGACGCATGCTTGTCGAGCGGGTCTGTGCGCCTATAGTTGGCGCGCCTCTCAGGCCCTTGCGGCCTTTCCGTCCTCCCGCTCGAAGTCTCAAGGAGTGCCCGATGTCCGATCCCTTCGTTCTCACCGACGTCCGGGGCGAGGGTGAGCGCCGTGTCGCTGTCATCACCCTGAACCGCCCGAAGCAGCTCAACGCGCTGAACGACGAGTTGATGGACCAACTCGGGCAAGCGCTGCTGGGCTTCGACGCCGACGAGGGCATCGGCTGCATCGTCATCACCGGCAGCGAGAAGGCTTTCGCAGCCGGCGCGGACATCGCCGCCATGGCACCTTTCAGCTACATGGACGTGCACCGCCGCCAGTTCATCACACGCAACTGGGAGACCATCCGCCAGGTGCGCAAGCCGGTCATCGCCGCGGTCAGCGGCTTCGCGCTGGGGGGTGGCTGCGAACTGGCGATGATGTGCGACTTCATCATTGCCGCCGACACGGCGCGCTTCGGCCAGCCGGAGATCAAGATCGGCATCATCCCCGGCGCCGGCGGTACGCAGCGCCTGCCCCGGGCGGTGGGCAAGAGCAAGGCCATGGACATGGTGCTGACGGCGCGAATGATGGACGCCGCCGAGGCCGAACGCGCCGGGCTGGTGTCGCGCGTGGTGCCGGCCGACAAGCTGATGGAAGAGACCCTGGCGGCCGCCGCCGTGATCTGTGCCCTGAGTGCCCCGAGCGTGGCGATGGCCAAGGCATCGGTGAACCAGGCCTTCGAGAGCGGCCTCGACGACGGCGTCTCGTACGAGCGGCAGCTGTTCCATTCGCTGTTCGCCACCGAGGACCAGAAGGAAGGCATGGCCGCCTTCCTCGAAAAGCGCAAGCCCGCCTTCAAGCACCGCTGAACGGCAGGCCGTCCGGCGCATCGCCCAGGGCGGCGATTCGTGCGGACTTCACGCCGCGCGCCGCACCGCGGCGCGAGGGTGAATAGTTCGCTTCGCGCTCTGCCGCGACTGCCTAGATTGGCGCCCAGTGCCATCACGATGGTGGCGATGCAAGGAGGCGCGAAGTGTCCAAGCTGTATGCGAACCAGGTCACGGTGCGTGTCTGGCGAAACCTGAAGACCTGGGGCTACGTGCCGACGGCACACTTCGGCCACGCGGCGGTCACCCTGTCGGGCATGTTCCTCAACGTGATGCCCGGCGATCCCCTGGACCGTCGGCGCCTGCACATCAGCTTCTGGCCTGGCGAGGGGGGCGCGAGCCTGACGACGGCGCACCAGAAGACCACGGCGCAGACCAGCGACTTCCACAGCGAAGACAAGTACAACGAGATGAGCCGCGACACCGAGATGCGCCTGGAGGTGGGTCACCGCCGCAAGAACGGCATCCCGTTGACGAGGAAGCAGAAGCGGCTGTTGCAGGAGGGCAAGCTGGAGCCGATCCTGGAGCCGCGGCCCGGACAGGTGCGCCGCGAAGCCGAGACGGGGGAAGTGGCCTGGCTGCAGAGCCCGGAGGCCAAGATCGCGCTGCCCGGCTTCAACACCAAGGGCCATCACTGGGGTTTGTCCATCGGCCGCATGAGGGACTGGTGGCAGCTCTTCTCGCAGAGCCACCCGCACTACAAGGCGCTGTCGCACCAGAACTGCGCCGGGGTCGCGCTGATGGCCTTGCGCGAGGGTGGCAGCGAAGCCTTCGAGGACATGCCCACCGTGCGCATCTACGCCGAGCCGCTGCAGGTCGAACGGTATGCACAGGCCCTGCAGATCCAGATGGAGCGCATGGAGGTCTGGGCGCTCGAGCTCGACACCGACATTCGCCAGGCGCTGGCCAGCGGCCTGGTCAAGCCCGCCATGCTCACCGGCCTGCAGGACGGACTGTGGAGCCTGCAGACCTGGAAGCAGCACAGTGCGCTGGGCACCTTCCAGATGCGAAGCGCCACCATCCGCGAGATCGACGAAGCCCTGCAGCAGTACCACAGCAACACCTGGAAGGACGGCTTCCAGAAGAAGTACCGCGCGCTGGCCCGTACCTTCCTGGGCGTTGTGAAGCACCGTCATGCCAAGGCCGAGAGCGCCCGCTCGGCCGCGGTGCTGGCGCTGGGCCTGCAGATCCTGGCCTTGCTGCGCAACCCGGGGCCGCACATGTAGGCCCTCTTTGCAGGGACGTCGTCAGGGTTGCAGCCAGCGCCGTGTCTTGCCGTCGAACAGTGCCCGCCGATGCCCTCCGGCACGCAGTTCGAGCCAGTCGATGGCCTGCACCTGGGCCGTGACCAGCGCGAAGAACTCGCGCGATCCGCGCTCGGGCGCGGGGTGCGTGATCTCGGTGCCGGGCGCCAGCGGCGACATGTAGTCCTGCGCCGCAGGGGTCATCTTCAGCCGCGCCCAGGCCGACGACACCGCCAGTCCGGCGGTCTCCACCTGCAGCAGCACGCGCAGCCGAAGCTGCCAGCCCAGCGCCGCCGACCACAGCACCAGGGTGCCGCGCGGGTGCGCGCTCATCTGCGCCACCTTGGGGCTGCGCTGGTCGGTGAAGAGCACCAGTGCTCTCTCGTACGCGTGCACGTCGCGCAGCACGATGGTGCGGGCTTCACCCGCTTCGCCGTCGGTCGTGGCCAGCACCCCGGTGCGCCAGCCATGGGTCTTGTCGCGCACGCAGCGCTCCAGTTCCTGCCACACCGTGGCTTCCAGCGTTTCCAGGTCCTTGAGCAGCAGCAACGTCGTCTCCCGGGTGCCGCCGCCGGCCGCGCTCAGCCTTCCCGGCGCAGGGCCGGGAAGAGGATCACGTCGCGGATGCTCGGGCTGTCGGTGATCAGCATCACCAGGCGGTCGATGCCGATACCGCAGCCGCCGGCCGGCGGCATGCCGTACTCCAGCGCGCGGATGAAGTCGGCGTCGTAGTACATCGCTTCCTCGTCGCCGGCTTCCTTGTTCGCCACCTGGGCCTGGAAGCGCGCGGCCTGGTCCTCGGCGTCGTTCAGCTCGGAGAAGCCGTTGGCGTACTCGCGGCCGGTGATGAAGAGCTCGAAGCGCTCCGTCACCGCCGGGTTGCTGTCCGACGCACGCGCCAGCGGGCTGACTTCCACGGGGTAGTCGATGATGAAGGTGGGCTGCCAGAGCTTGTCTTCCACCGCCGCCTCGAACAGGCCGAACTGCAGTTCGGGCAAGGTCCAGTGGGCCGGCGGCTCTTCGCCCAGCGCCTTCAATCGGGCGTGCAGCGCGGCGGCGTCGTCGGCCTCGGCCGGCGTCAGGCCCGCATGCATCACCAGCGAGTCGCGCACCGACAGGCGCGCGAAAGGCTGGTCCAGCGCCACCGGCTTGCCGGCATAGGTGATCTCGGCGGTGCCGGTGGCGGCGCGCGCCGCGTGGCGGAAGACGGCTTCGGTGAAGTCCATCAGATCATGGTGCGTCCAGTAGGCCGCATAGAACTCCATCATCGTGAACTCGGGGTTGTGCCTGACGCTGATGCCCTCGTTGCGGAAGTTGCGGTTGATCTCGAACACGCGCTCGAAGCCGCCGACCAGCAGCCGCTTCAGGTAGAGCTCGGGCGCGATGCGCAGGAACATCTCCTGGTCGAGTGCGTTGTGGTGCGTGGTGAAGGGCTTGGCGTTGGCACCGCCCGGAATGGGGTGCAGCATCGGTGTCTCGACTTCCAGGAAGCCGTGCTCGACCATGAATCCACGGATCGAGCTGACCGCCTTGCTGCGCGCCACGAAGCGCGCGCGCGCCGTCTCGTCGGTGGCCAGGTCGACGTAGCGCTGGCGGTACTTTTGTTCCTGGTCGGTCATGCCGTGGAACTTGTCGGGCAGCGGGCGCAGGCTCTTGGTGAGCAGGCGCACGCTCGTCGCCTTCACCGACAGCTCGCCGGTCTTGGTGCGGAACAGCGTGCCCTCGCAGCCCAGGATGTCTCCCAGGTCCCAGTGCTTGAAGGCGGCCAGCGCCTCGGCGCCCACCGCGTCCTGCGTGACGTAGAGCTGGATGCGGCCGTTCGTGGCGCCGAAGGAGCCGTCCTGCAGCGTGGCGAAACAGGCCTTGCCCATCACGCGCTTGAGCATCATGCGGCCGGCCACGCTGACCGTGATGGCCTGCGGCTCCAGCTCCTCGTTGGGCACCTGGCCGTGCTTGTGGTGCAGGTCGGCGGCGTGGTGTCGCGGCTTGAAGTCGTTGGGGAAGGCCACGCCCTGCGAGCGGATGGCCTTGAGTTTTTCGCGGCGCTCGGCGATGAGTTGGTTTTCGTCGGCAGCCGGGGCAGGAGTGGGTTGGGTCATCGTGGGCTCAGGGTGTCTGCTTCAATTTTAGGCGCCGCCTAGAATCGTGCCCCTCATGAGCAGCTTCCAGCCCATCGCCGACCGCCGCATCCGCTTCGCGCTCGTCGGCTGCGGGCGCATCTCGGCCAACCACGTCGAGGCCTTGCGCCAGCATGGCGAGCGCGCCGAGTGGGTGGCCGTGTGCGACCGCCAGCCCGAGGCGCTGGCCGCTGCGGTGCAGGCCACGGGCGCGCCCGGCTTCGCTTCGCTCGACGCGCTGCTGGCCGATAGCCGGCCAAACCACCGGCCCGACATCGTCGTGCTCGCCACGCCCAGCGGCCTGCACTCGCCGCAGGCCATCCAGGTGGCACGCGCCGGCTGCCACGTGCTGAGCGAAAAGCCCATGGCCACCAAGTTCGACGAGGGCATGGCCATGGTGCGCGCCTGCCGCGAAGCCGGCGTGAAGCTGTTCGTGGTCAAGCAGAACCGGCTCAACGCCACGGTGCAGCGCGTCAAGCGCGCACTGGAGGCCGGCCGCTTCGGACGCATCGCGCTGTGCACGGTGAACGTGTTCTGGACGCGCCCGCAGAGCTACTACGACGCCGCCCCCTGGCGCGGCCGCTGGGACCTGGACGGCGGTGCCTTCATGAACCAGGCCAGCCACTACGTCGACCTGCTCGACTGGCTGGTCGGGCCGGTGGACAGCGTGCACGCCTACACCGCCACGCTGGGCCGCGACATCGAGGCCGAGGACACCGGCGTGATGAGCGTGCGCCTGCGCCACGGCGGCCTGGCCAGCATCAACGTCACCATGCTGACCTACCCGAAGAACCTGGAAGGCAGCATCACCATCCTGGGCGAGCGCGGCACCGTGCGCATCGGCGGCACGGCGGTGAACAAGATCGAGCACTGGGAGTTCGACCGCCCCGAACCCGAAGATGCCAGCGCCTTCGACGCCAGCTACGCCACGGCCAGCGTCTACGGCCACGGCCATCCGCTGTACTACGACAACGTCATCCGCACGCTGCGCGGCGAGGCGCATGCCGAGGTCGACGGCTACGAGGGGCTGCGCTCGCTGGAGGTCGTCATCGCTGCCTACCGCAGTGCGCGCGACGGCGTGCGTGTCGGCCTGCCGCTGGTCTTCTGAAGAACCCTGCCGTGGGCGTCACGATCCACCCCAGCGCCATCGTGGACGACGGCGCCGTCCTCGGCGAGGGCACGCGTGTGTGGCACTTCGCGCACGTCTCGGCCGGCGCCCGCATCGGCGAAAGCTGCTCGCTGGGGCAGGGTGTCTACGTCGGCAACGACGTCACCGTCGGCCGCAACGTGAAGATCCAGAACAACGTTTCGGTGTACGACGCGGTGACGCTGGAAGACGACGTCTTCTGCGGACCCAGCATGGTCTTCACCAACGTGCACAACCCGCGTTCGGCCGTGCCGCGCAAGGCCGAGTACCGGCGCACGCTGGTGCGGCGCGGGGCCACGCTGGGCGCCAACTGCACCATCGTCTGCGGCAGCACCGTCGGCGAACACGCCTTCGTCGGCGCCGGCGCGGTGGTCAGCCGCGACGTGCCCGCTTTCGCGCTGGTGGTGGGCGTGCCTGCACGTCGCATCGGCTGGATGAGCCGCCACGGCGAACGTCTGGACCTGCCCGCTACGGGCCACGGCGAAGCCGCCTGCCCCGCCACCGGCGAACGCTACCGCCTCGACGGCGACACCCTCACACCATGCAGTTCACCGACCTGAAGACCCAGTACGCGGCGCTGAAGACCAGCATCGACACGCGCATCCAGCGCGTGCTCGACCACGGCCAGTACATCATGGGCCCCGAGGTCGCCGAACTGGAGTCGCAGCTTGCCGCGTTCACCGGCACGCGCCACTGCATCACCGTGGCCAGCGGCACCGAGGCATTGCTGATCTCGATGATGGCGCTGGGCATCCGCCCGGGCGACGAGGTCATCACGTCGCCCTTCACCTTCGCTGCCACGGCCGAGACCATCGCACTGCTGGGGGCCCGGCCGGTGTTCGTCGACATCGAGCCCGATACCTGCAACATCGACGCCGCGCTGGTCGAAGCGAAGATCACGCCGCGCACCAGGGCGCTGATGCCGGTGAGCCTGTATGGCCAGGTGGGCGACATGGTCGAGCTGAACGCCATCGCGGCCCGCCACGGCCTGCCGGTGATCGAAGACGCGGCGCAGAGCTTCGGCGCGGTGTACCAGGGCCGGCGCTCGTGCGGGCTCTCGACCTTCGGTGCCACCAGCTTCTTCCCCAGCAAACCGCTGGGCTGCTATGGCGACGGCGGCGCGCTGTTCACCGACGACGACGCGCTGGCCCGCGCGGCGCGCGAGATCCGCGTGCACGGCCAGAGCGCGCGCTACCTGCACACGCGGGTGGGCGTCGGCGGGCGCATGGACACCCTCCAGTGCGCCGTGGTGCTGGGCAAGATGGAACGCTTCGAGTGGGAGCTTCAGCGCCGCGCCGGGATCGGCGCGCGCTACGCCCGTCTGCTGGCCGGCGTGCCGGGCGTGCAGACGGTGGCCGTGCGGCCCGACCGCGACTCGGTCTTCGCGCAGTACACGGTGCTGGTCGAGCAGCGCGACGCCGTGGCGGCCGCTCTGAAGACCGAGGGCATTCCCACCGCCGTGCACTACCCGCGCCCGCTGCACCGCCAGCCGGCCTACGAGTCGTCGTGCTGCCCCGACTGCTGCCCGCTCAGCGACGCCGCAGCCGCGCGCGTGCTGAGCCTGCCGATGAGCGCCGACCTGAGCGAAGCCGACCAGGACCGCGTGGTGGCCGCGCTGGCCCGCGCCGTCGCCGCGATGGCCGCCGCCGCCGCGTGAACGGCGCCGCACGCGCCTGCCCGGTCTGCGGCACGGCCGGACCGGCGCCGCTGTTCGAGAAGGACGGCTACCACCTGGTGCGCTGCGCCACGTGCACGGCGGTCTACGTCGGCGAAGACCCGGGCACCATCGATTTCCAGGCGCTCTACGGCCCGAGCTACTACACCGGCGGCCACGACGTGGTGTTCGCCGACTACACCGGCCAGGAAGCGGCGCGCCGCGCGCACGCCCGCCGCAAGCTGTGGCTGTTGCGACACCTGGCGCCGCGCGTGGCGCGCCAAGGGCGCTGGCTGGACGTGGGCTGCGCTGCCGGCTTCTTCCTGGCCGAGGCGAAGGCGCACTACGACGTGCAGGGCGTGGAGCTCTCCGAATGGTCGTCGGCCTATGCGCGGGAGCGCCTGGGCCTGCCGGTGATCACGGGCACGCTGCAGCAGGCGGCGTTGCCCTCGGACCGCTTCGACGTGATCAGCCTGTGGGACGTCATCGAACACGTGCCCGAGCCCGTGCCGCTGCTGGCGGAAGCCGCGCGCGTGCTCAAGCCCCAGGGCCGCCTGGTGCTGACCACCGGCGACTGGGGAAGCGCCTACGCGCAGCGCCGCGGCGCCGATTGGCACCTGTTGACGCCGCCCTGGCACCTGACGATGTTCAGCCGCGCCACGCTGGCCGAAGCCGCGCGTCGCGCCGGCCTGCGCGTGGTGGGCTGGCGCAGCGAAGGCGTGGCGGGCGACGGCCCGCTGTGGCGCAACAAGGCCTCGCTGCTGGTGTCGCGGCTGCTCGGCCGGGGTGACATCGTGCGCCTGACGTTGGCGAAATGAGCCCGGGCGGCAGCGCGCGGCCCGACACCGCGGGCCGCCGGGCCGATCGCCAGCGCTTACGATGCCGGCGTGGAGGCCGACCTTGATCCGTGACACCCTGCAGCAGCTCTGGCGCGCGCTGCTCGCACCGCGCATGCTGTACGGCTGGCGGCGCGGCGACGGCACCTGGCTGGCGCACACGCGCATCAGCGCGGCCACGCGCATCGAATCGCCCGAGTTGCTGGATGTGGCCGACCACGTCTACGTCGGGCACTTCAACCTGATCGACGCGTCGGGCGGCCTCACGCTCGGCGAAGGCTGCCAGATCACCACGCACTGCGCCGTGCTCACCCATTCCAGCCACCAGGCCTTGCGCCTGGCCGGGCGCAGCTACTGGGGCGGCGCCGATCCGCCGGGCTACGTGCGCCGCGCCACCGTGGTCGGCGCCTACAGCTTCATCGGCGCGCACAGCGTGATCGCACCGGGCAGTCGCATCGGCCGCGGGGTGCTGGTGCGCGCCTACAGCTACGTCGACGGCGAGGTGCCCGACTTCGCCATCGTCGCCGGCCAGCCTGCGGTGGTGGTGGGCGATACACGCGAAGCCGACCGTGCCTGGCTCGAAGCGAATCCCTCCGGGCGCGCCGACTACGACGCCTGGGCCGGCAAGCGCTGAAGCGCGCGACCCCGCCTCTCCGTGATGCGCTACGTGCTGTTCGGCGACGGCGACAGCCCGCACCTGCTGAAGTGGGCGCGAGCCTTGGCAGGGATCGAGGGACTGGAGCTGTGGGCTGCCTCGAGCCGGGGTTTCGCGCCCGGCTTCGACGCCGTGCTGCCCGAACCGCGCCGCCTGGCCCTGGGCACCACGCCCGATGCCGCCGGCGGCAACGTGGCCCTGTTGCGCGAGCTGCCGAAGCTGGCGCGCTGGCTGAAGTCGGTGCGGGCCGACTGGCTCAATCCGCACTACCTCAGCTCGCACGGCACCCTGGTCTGGCTGGCGCAGAAGCTCTACGGCGTGCCGGGCCGTCTGGTGGCGTCGGCCTGGGGCAGCGACATCCTCGTCACGCCGCAGCGCAGTGCGACCCTGCGCTGGGCGACCCGCCGCGTGCTGCGGCAGGCGGTGCTGTGCACCAGCGATTCGCGTGTGATGGCGCAGCGCATGCGAGAGCTGGGCGCCGGCGAGGTGATGGTGTTCCCCTTCGGTCTCGACACCCTGCCGCCGCCGCCGCGCGCCAAGGCGCCCTGGCTTTTCTTCGCCAACCGCGGTCTGGAGCCGATCTACGCGCCCGAACGCGTGCTGCGTGTCTTTGCCGAGGTGGCGGCGCAGCAGCCCGACGCCCTGCTGGTGGTGGCCAACGAAGGTTCGCTGCGCCCCACGCTCGAGGCGCAGGTCGCTGCGCTGGACCTGCGCGACCGCGTGAGCTTCGTCGGCCGGCTGGATGCCGCCGCGCAGGCGCGCTGGTACGCCCGCGCCAGCTGGTACCTCAGCCTGCCGACCAGCGATTCGATCTCGGTGTCGGTGCTCGAAGCCATGGCCCACGGCTGCGTGCCGCTGCTGTCGGACCTGCCGGCCAATCGGGAACTGGTGAAGTCCTTCGACAACGGTCTGCTGCTGCCGCCCGGCGTACCGCTGACGCTGGCGAGCCTCGAATCCCTGGCGGAGCGGGCCGAAGACATACGCCATCACAATCGGCAATGGGTGCAGCAGCATGCGCTGTTCGGCCCCAGTGTGCAGGCCTTCGTGCAGCGGCTGCGCGCCATTCCCGCCGCATGAACATCCTCTACCTCAACCACTATGCCGGCTCGCCCCAGCTGGGCATGGAGTTCCGCCCGTTCTACCTGGCGCGCGAGTGGGTGCGAGCCGGCCACCGCGTGACCCTGGTGGCGGCGGACTTCTCGCATGTCCGGGCGCGCCAGCCCCTGGCCGGTCGCGAGGTGGTGGAAGGCATCGACTACCGCTGGATCGCCACGCCGCCCTACAAGGGCAACGGCGTCGGCCGCGCCCGCAACATCTGGACGTTCCTGTCGACGGTGTGGAGGCAGGCTCAGGCGCTGGTCGACGAGTGCCGGCCCCAGGTGGTGATCGCTTCCAGCACCTACCCGATGGACATCTGGGTGGCGCGCCGGCTGGCGCGCCTGGCGCGGGCCAGGCTCGTGTACGAGGTGCACGACCTGTGGCCCCTGTCGCCCATCGAGATCGCCGGCATGCCGCGCTGGCACCCGTTCATCCTGCTGTGCCAGCGCGCCGAGGACACCGCCTACCGCGACGCCGACGTGGTGATCTCGATGCTGCCCCGGGTGCACGACTACATGGCCTCGCGCGGGCTCGACCTGGCGCGGCTTCACATCGTGCCCAACGGCATCACGCTCGACGAATGGCAGGGCAGGCCGGCGCCCTTGCGCGACGACGTCGCCCAGGCCATGGCTGCAGCACGTGCCGCCGGCCGCATGGTGGTGGGCTATGCCGGATCGATGGGCCGGCCCAACGCGCTGCACACCCTGCTCGATGCCGCCAGGCTGCTTGCCGGCGCGCCGCTGCAGCTGGTGCTGGTGGGCGACGGCCACGAGCGTGAGGCGCTGGCGCGCCGCATCGCGGGCGAAGGGCTCTCCCACGTGAGCCTGCTGCCGCCCATCCCGAAGGCGCAGATCCCCGCGTTCCTGGCCGCCATCGACATCGCCTACATCGGCTGGCAGCGCGTGCCCATCTACCGCTTCGGCATCGCGCCCAACAAGCTGATGGACTACATGATGGCCGGCTGCGTGGTGCTGCATGCGGTCGAGGCCGGCAACGACCCCGTGGCCGAGAGCGGCTGCGGCTTCACCGTGGCGCCGGAGTCGGCCGCGGCCGTGGCCGACGGCCTGCTGCGCCTGGCGGCGCTGCCGGCGGCCGAGCGCGCGGCGATGGGCGGCCGAGGCCGCGACTTCGTGATGGCGCACCACACCTACCCGGTGCTGGCCGAGCGCTTCCTGCAGGCGGTGAGCTGATGGGCGCCGAGCGACGGCAGCAGGAGGAACTGCAGGCCGTGGCCGAGCGCTACGCGCGCCGCGCCGCAGGCGACCTCTACAGCCCCTTGCGGCCCGAGGTCTGGCAGATGCTGCACGAGCGCCAGCGCACGATGCTGCAGATGTTCCGCGCCCAGGGCCTCGGCGATCTCGGCGCGCTGCAGCTCGCCGAAGTCGGTTGCGGCAGCGGCGGCAACCTGCTCGAACTGCTGCGCCTGGGGTTCGCGCCGCAGCAGCTCATCGGCATCGAACTGCTGCCCGAGCGGCACGCCCAGGCGCGCCAGGCCCTGCCGGCGGCCACGCGCGTGTGGCTGGGCGATGCCACCGAGGCACCCGTCGAGCCCGGCAGCCAGCACCTGGTGCTGCAGTCCACCGTGTTCTCGTCGCTGCTCGACGACGGCGTGCAGCAGCGCCTGGCCGATGCGATGTGGCGCTGGCTGCGCCCGGGCGGCGCCGTGCTCTGGTATGACTTCACGGTGGACAATCCGCGCAACCGTGACGTGCGCGGCGTGCCGCTGTCGCGCGTGCGGACCTTGTTTCCTGGCGCTTCGCGCCTGGTGGCGCGTCGTGTCACGCTGGCGCCGCCGCTGGCGCGCCTGGTGTGCCGCGCGCACCCTGCGCTGTACGGCGCCCTCAACACCGTGCCCTGGCTGCGCACCCATGTGCTGGCCTGGGTGGAGAAACCCCGATGAGCCTGCCCTTCCTGCCCTACGCCCTGCCGGACATCGGCGAAGAAGAGATCGCCGAAGTGGTCGACGCGCTGAGGTCGGGCTGGATCACCACCGGCCCCAAGACGGCGCGCTTCGAGCGCGACTTCGCCGAGTTCCTGGGGGGCCCGGGCCTGCACGCCGTGGCCGTGAACTCCGCCACCGCCGGCCTGCACCTGGCGCTGGAGGCTCTGGGCATCGGCCCGGGTGACGAGGTCATCACCACCACGCACACCTTCACCGCCACCGCCGAGGTGGTGCGCTACCTGGGTGCCGACGTGAAGCTGGTGGACATCGACCCGGCCACGATGAACATCGACCCCGCGGCCGTGGAAGCCGCCGTCACGCCGCGCACCCGGGCGCTGATCCCCGTGCACTACGCGGGCCTGGCGGCCGACATGCCGGCGCTGCTGGCCATCGCCCGGCGCCACGGCCTGAAGGTGGTGGAAGACGCGGCGCACGCGCTGCCCACCACGTCGGGCGGCCAGTTCGTTGGCACGCTGGGCAGCGACGCCACGGTGTTCAGCTTCTACGCCAACAAGACCATCACCACCGGCGAAGGCGGCATGCTGGTGACGCGCGACGAGGTGCTGGCCCGGCGCGCGAAGGTGATGCGACTGCACGGCATGAACCGCGACGCCTTCGATCGCTTCACCGCCAAGGTACCGAGCTGGTACTACGAAGTGGTGGCCCCCGGCTTCAAGTACAACATGACCGACGTGGCGGCGGCCATGGGCATCCATCAGCTGCGGCGCGCCCACGTCTTCCAGCAGAAGCGGGCAGCCATCGCGGCGCGATATCACGAGGCCTTCGCCGGACTGCCGCTGATCACTGCGCCGCGCCCGGGGCCCGGTGAACTGCACGCCTGGCACCTCTATGCGCTGCGCCTGGGTTCGCGCGTGGACCTGCATCGCGATGCCTTCATCGAACGCCTGTTCGAGCTGGGCATCGGCTGCAGCGTGCACTACATCCCGCTGCACCTGCAGCCCTACTGGCGCGAGCGCTACGCCTTGCAGCCTGCGCAGTTTCCGCACAGCCAGCAGGCCTACGAACGGCAGGTGAGCCTGCCGATCTACACCCGCATGACCGACGCCGACGTCGAGCGCGTCATCGCCGCCGTGCGGCAGGCACTCGGGGCCTGACGGTGTGGCTTGGCGGGGCAGCCAGCGGTGCGCCATGCAAGGCATCAGGCCCAGGATCGGGCAGGAGATGACGTGGCCAAGCGCCTGTTCGACCTGATCGTGGCCTCGCTCGCGCTCGTGATGCTGTCGCCGCTGCTGGCCCTGCTGGCGGCGATGGTGCGCCTGGACTCGCCCGGCCCGGTGTTCTTCCGGCAGGAAAGGGTGGGGCGCCACGGCCGGCCTTTCCGCATCCACAAGTTCCGCACCATGGTGGTCGACGCGCCGTCGCGCGGCCTGCCGCTGACGGTGGGCGAGGACCACCGCATCACGCGCGTCGGCGGATGGCTGCGCGACCGCCGGCTCGACGAACTGCCGCAACTCATCGACGTGCTCGCCGGCGACATGAGCCTGGTGGGCCCGCGCCCCGAGGTGCCGCACTACGTGGCGCATTACCCGCCGGACCTGCGCGAGCGCGCGCTGTCGGTGCGGCCGGGCATCACCGACCCGGCCTCGCTCGCCTTCGCCGACGAAGCCAGCCTGCTCGCCGCCGCCGCCGACCCCGAGCGCGAGTATGTCGAACGCATCCTGCCGCGCAAGCTGCAGCAGGCCGCCGACTATGCCGAGCGCGCCACGCTGTGGACCGACCTCGGCGTGCTGCTGCGCAGCGCCGCGCTGCTGCTGCGCGGGGGCCGCCCGTGAGCGACGTGGTGGCCGCACGCGCGCTCTGGCTGCGCATCGACGCCCTGCTGGCGCGGCTGCGCCCGCATCGCCAGCCGCTGTCGCTGGCCGTCGACGCCGTGGTCATCGCGCTGTGCTGGAACGTCACCTACCTGTTTCGTCTGGGCTTCGAGCGCTGGGTCAGCGCGCGGCCCTCCTACGACGGCTGGGTGCTGCTGGGCGTGATCGCCCTCTACCTGGCGGCCTTCGCTGCCTTGCGCGTGCCGCAGAGCCTGTGGCGCTTCTCGGGCTTCGGCGAGGTCAAGCGACTCACGCTGGCCTGCGCGGTGGCCGGCGTGGGGGCGGCCGTCGTCGTGATGTCGCTGGGCCTGTCCAAGGTGCCGCGCGCCGTGCTGGCACTGCACCCGGTGGTCTCGCTGATGGGCGTTTGCATCGTGCGAATCGTCTACCGCATGTTCCATGAACACCTGCGCTCGCGCCTCAGCGGCAGCAACGCCGAGCTTCGGCGCGCGCTGGTGATGGGCGCCGGCCAGGCCGCGCGCATGCTGCTGGCCGGCATCCACGAGCAGGGCTGGGTGGTGCTGGGCCTGCTGGACGACGACCCCGCCAAGCGCCGCGCGCGCATCGCCGACGTGCCGGTGCTCGGCCCGCTGGAGGCCGTGCGCGACAAGGACGTGCGCGGCGCGGCCACGCACATCGTCATCGCGATGCCGGGGGCCAGCACGGCGCAGCGGCGGCGCGCGCTGGAACTGGCCGGCAGCACCGGCTTGCCGGTGCTGACCGTGCCGACGGTGGACGAACTGCGCGAGGGGCGCAGCCGCATCGAGCGGCTGCGTGACATCGAGCCCGACGACCTGCTCGGCCGCGAGCCGGTGCAGCTGGACGAGGCCGGCATCGGCCAGACGCTGCAGGGCCGCACCGTGCTGATCACCGGGGCCGGCGGCAGCATCGGCAGCGAGCTGTGCCGCCAGGTGGCGCGCTTCGGCCCGGCGCGGCTGGTGCTGTACGAGCTGAGCGAGTTCAACCTCTACAGCATTGAGCAGGAACTCAGCGAGAGCCACCCCGCACTGCCGCTGCTGCGGCTGGTGGGCGACGTGAAGGACCTCGCCCACCTGCGCCACACCTTGCAGGCCTGGCGGCCCCAGGTGGTGTTCCATGCCGCGGCCTACAAGCACGTGCCGCTGATGGAGGACCACAATGCCGCGGCGGCGCTGCGCAACAACACCCTCGGCACCTACCACGCGGCGCTGGCCGCGGCCGAGAGCGGTGCCGAGCGCTTCGTGCTCATCAGCACCGACAAGGCGGTCAACCCGACCAACGTGATGGGTGCGACCAAGCGCGCCGCCGAAATGGTGATCTCGACGCTGGCACCGGCCTGGCCGCAGACCCGCTTCATGGCCGTGCGCTTCGGCAACGTGCTGGGCAGCAGCGGCAGCGTGATTCCCAAGTTCAAGGAGCAGATCGCGCGCGGCGGGCCCGTCACGGTGACGCACCCGGACATCATCCGCTACTTCATGACCATCCCAGAGGCGGCCCGGCTGGTGCTGCAGGCCGCGGCCATCGGCCAGAGCGGCCAGGTGCTGGTGCTGGACATGGGCGAGCCGGTGAGGATCGTCGACCTGGCACGCGACCTCATCCGCCTGGCCGGGCACACGCTGGAGGAGATCCCCATCGTCTTCTCGGGGCTGCGGCCGGGCGAGAAGCTGTACGAAGAACTGCTGGCCGACGACGACGCCACCGAAGCCACCGCCTTCGCGCGCCTGCGCGTCGCTCGTCTGGGCCGGCAGGGGCCGGCCGTGGCACCGTTGCTGGAATGGGCGGCCGGGCCGGGGGCGGTGGCCGACGACGCGTCCATCCGTGCGGCACTGGGCCTGGCGATTCCCGAGTATGAGATTCCGGTCCCCGCGGCGTCCCAACCGCGCCAAGCCTGATGAATTGGGGCGTCTATGCTGGTCGGGGCTGGGGCAGCCTTCCCGCCACAGATTCATCGTTGGCGTGTTGGTCCGGCCCAAGCAGGCGGCAGCGAACCTTCGCGGACTGCTGGAAAAAGGTCGAGTCCAGCAGAAGGCCGGCAACATGCAGGTCCTGACGCCCGGCCTCTTTTGCGCGCAAATAGCCTCGCAGGACGCCTTCATGCTGGAATCCGAGCTTCAAGGCCGAGCGGAGCGCGATCTGGTTGTCGGGGTAGAAGTACGCCGTCAATCGCTCGACACCGGCCTTGCGGGCGAGAAATCCGAACGCCAAGTGCGCGGCCTCTGCGCCGTCCCACACACCGTGATCGCCTCGAAGGCCAATCAGCAGTTCGCCCCGACGGTGGGCCAGATTCAAGTTGACGACGCTGAGCAGACCGATCGTGCCGGATTTGGAACTGATGCTCCAATGCAGCGCCTTGGATTCCGACACGATTGAAGCCTGCTCGCGCCGCAGGAGTTCAAGGGTCTCTGCTTCGTGAGCAGGCAACGGCGGGGCCGTTCGGTTGAACCGCGCCATGAAATCGGCGTCGGCCCAGCAGGAACGAATGAACTGCAAATCGGATGGACCGCGGCGTGCCAGCTGCACGCGCCGACCCGTCAGGGGCTGCCACCACAGCGGCTCGTGGTCACGGGCCAGTTGCAGCAGGGCCCGATCGTCCGGGCGCGCTTGGATCATCGCCTCGAGCACCCGCCTGGCAGCGGCAAATTCGCCCTGCAGTCGCCACTGCCGCAGCTGATCGGACAGCGATACCGACGCAGGTCGAATGGACGTTGCCGGAGTTTGGGGCTCGGCACGCGTCCGCTCGCGTCCTGGGTCAGGAACCATCCGAGAACGTCAAGCCCGCGCGTGCAAGGCCGATCAGGTCGATGTTCGCGGCGTTGAGCTGGCTGTCCGCGGCGAACAGTGTCAGGCTCGTGACGGTCCACGTGTTGTTGCTCAGCTGGTCGACGTAGGGTTGTGCCTGGGCCGCGGAAGGCGTGCTCCCGTAAAGGTTCGTCCAAAGCAGCGAAACTACGTCGGCGGGAGAGCTGCGGCCCGCTTCGGCCAGCGCCAAGCTCGCCAGTTCCGACGATGTCAAGCCTTCGTCCGCGAACGACAGACCGACGCCCACCATTGCAGGGATCTTCAATGACGCCGCGCCGAAGACAACGCCCATCAGCTTTGCCACGGTGCCGGCAGCGCCATCAATGTCCAGGGCCACGTTGGCGTTGCTGAAGACAAGCCTTTCGATCGATTGAAGGCGGTCCGTGCCATCGTTGCCGACGCGGTCCCGAATGACGAAATCAGTATCGCCCGGCGCAAAGGTGTAGTCGGCCCGGGGACCAGAGAACACGGCGGTATCCAGGCCGCCAGCACCGTCGATGGTGTCGTTGCCGCCGGCTCCAATGAATCGGTCGGCTCCGGGCCCGCCCTTCAGCACGTTGGCGGAATCGTTGCCGGTCAGCGTGACCGGCGAAGTACCGCCTGCCGAGAGGTTCTCGACATTCGGCAGCAGGGCCAACGAAAAGCTGAAATCGACGATCAGCGAATCGATCCCTTCGTCGGGAAGTTCAACGACCGCATCGCCCACTTCACTCAGAACGTAAACATCGTTGCCCGGGCCTCCATACATCCAGTCGATTCCGCCGCCGCCATCCAGCAGGTCGTCGCCCTGTTCGCCGTACAACACTTCGGGCCCGTCTCCGCCCTTGAGCTGATCGGCCATGGCCGTACCTGCCAGGATAGTGCCGCTTTCCCCTGGGCCAGCCGCCCGCACGCCATCGGCGAACCTGAAGAACTCGACCTGCGTCAGGGTATCGACGCCGTCGCGATTGCTGCGCTGGTCCGTCACGGTGTAACGCTGGGTGCCTTCGTCGTAGCTGATCCTGTACTCCGCACGACTTCCCCGGAACACGGCCGTGTCGATGTCGTCGCCGCCGTCGATGGTGTCGTTGCCGGGTCCGCCCGTGATTTCGTCGTTGCCCTTGCTGCCGTGGAGGGTGTCGGAGCCAGGCCCGCCGAGGATCACATCGGCGTTGAGCGTGCCGCGGAAATTGATGCCGCTTTCGCTGTCGGTGGCGGGGGTATAGAACACGATGTCGTCGAAGACGCTGGCGCCTGCCGTATCGGTCGCTGCAACGCGCACGTTCAGGTCGGGTGAGCTGCTTGGCGGTGTACCAGTGAACCTGCGTGATGCGGCTGCAAACGTCAACCAGGCGGGAAGGGCGGTACCGTCTTCGAGCCGGGCCGAGTATGTGAGCGCTTGTCCGTCCGGATCCGAGAACGTGTTCGCCGGCACCAGGAAGTCGACCGCGCGGCCTTCGACCCAGTTCTGATCAAGCAGGGGCACAGACACCACTGGCGCGCGATTTGGCGGCGCGGCTGTCGTGATCGAGAAGTCGTCAGTGGCTGCCAGCCCGGCGTTGTCGGCGCCTCGGACTCGAATCATCAAGTCAGGCGATCCGACCGGCGGTGTCCCGGAGAAGCTGCGCAGCGTGGCGTTGAACGACAACCAAGCAGGCAACGCCTCGCCCGAGGTCAGAGTCGCGCTGAAGCTGAGCGCCTGTCCCTCCGGGTCTGAAAAGGCACTGGCCGCGAAGCTGAACTCGAAGAGCTGCCCTTCCGTTGAGGTCTGGTCGGCCAATGGTGTGCTGACCACTGGCGCCCTGTTCAGGGGAGGTGCCGTCAGGATCGTGAAGTCATCGGTGACGGCAAGGCCCCAGGAGTCGGTAGCCCTCAAGCGGATCGTGACATCGTCGGCGCCGATTGGTGGCGTGCCGCTGAATGTCCTGTTCGTCGCGTTGAAATTGATCCAGCCGGGCAGCGGGCCCCCACTGGGCAGCGCGGCCGTCACGGTCACGGGTTGGCCGTCCGGGTCGGTGAACGTCGTCGCTGGCACCACGAACACGTAGGGCTGCCCTTCGACCCATTGCTGATCGGCCACAGGCGCATTGACCACCGGGGACTGGTTGACGAGATTGACGGCGTCGCGGTCTTCCCGAATCGACAGCGAGTGATAGCTGAACCGGCTGCCCTGATTCCAGCCCGCATCGACGTAGAACGTTCCCGAATATGGTGCGCGCCAAGAGTAGGTCGCGTCTAGGCCGTAAACGCCGCCGTCGACATACGTCTCATCGGGAGGATCGTCAGCTTCGTTGTTGGCGCTGACGGCATTGCCGTCGCGGTCGTAGATGAGCAGATTGACCGGGTCGAAGTAGCTCGTGCTGATCAACTCATAAACGGCGCCTTCGAGAGCCGTTATCCGGAACAGTTTGCGCTGGGACGCATTCGGCGCCGTGCCGCTCACCGTCGCACCGTAGTCCCAGCCACCGACGCCACTGGTGATGGCACTCAAGTTGAGCGCGATTGCCGCGCTCATCGCCGCGGGAGTCAGGTCTGGAAACTGATCAAGTGTTACGTAGTCAGCCATGGGATCAGTGGGTCAAGGACGCAGGAGGTGTCGAATGGAGTCGCTCTATGCGCAGCCAGCGCGGCGGCGTCGCGGTCTCCGGGAGCCGAGAACTGGACTATCAAGGTCCCGCTTCTGACTTTACCCGACGGCGCAAGGCGAACCTCGTGCAGCAAGACAGTGAATTCGTGCCAGTTCCCGCTCGAAAAAGGACTGCTTGCGGATGAGCGAAGCGGTCCGCGACTGATGGCAGGGAAGGCGGGCGAGAAGCCCATGGCTGTGTACACGGCACTCAGGCCTTGGCCGGAACCACCTTGCCGTCCGCCGCCTGCTGAAGCTTCTCGGGGGAGTGAACCACCAATTGGTTGCCGATCCGAGCGACGACGTTCAATCCTTGCAGGAACTGCAGTGTGCGTGTGACTGTTTCGCGGCTGGTATTGACCATGATGGCGATTTCCTGGTGCGTCGGCGGCATCTGGATCACGACCGTTCCTTGGTGGGCGGTACGCGTCATCAGAAGCAATTGAGCGCATACCCTCTGGAACGAACTGGGTAGAGCCAGAAGAGCCCGCTGTCGCGTGGCTTGACGCATCCGCTCTGCCATGCGCTTGGAGACCGCCTCTGACGCCTCGGGGGTCGAGAACATCAATTCGCGGGCTCGGACCTGCTCCACGATCAGGATGCGTGACGGCGCTACGGCGATCACGTACTCGGCTGCCGCTTGGCGATCGATGACCGAAAGTTCGCCGAAAAAGTCTCCCTCGTCGATGAAGTGGAGACCAACTTCGCGGCCGTCCAGCGTGAAATCGACAGACTGCAGGCGCCCTTCGATAAGGAACCCCAACCCGGCTTCGACCTCGCCGCGCTTGATGATCACCTCTCGTCTCTCGACCGTGCGCTCATTCAAGACCGGTGCAATCGACGCCAACTGCTCCAGGGCGAGGGTGTCGAAGAGGCGAAGCGACTGGAGGATCGGTACGAGAACCGGCATCGGTGGTCATGAGAACCGGGTGATTGTGCGGCGGGGATTTCGCCGACCCATGTGATGCAGGGCACATCACCTGGCGTCATTTTGCTGCAACATAAGAGCCATGCAGATCCGTACAACGGCTTCGCCGTGCAGGAGCGCCTTATGACACCTCGACGAGCTTCTCCTGTAGGGGCACTTGGTTGCGCCTTGCTGACATTGGCGGCGGCGGCAGGGTTTTCGCCCAACGTTTTGGCGGCGGCGCCGGGTGCTGCTTCTGCAGTGTCTGTGGGGCAGATCAGCTTGGTCATTGGCGACGCCCGAGTCACCCGTGGCGATGGCTCGCAGGCGCAGTTGCGCCAGGGCGGCGATGTCTTCGTCGGAGACAAGGTGCGGACTGGAGCGAACGGCCACGTTCACTTACGTTTCGTCGATCGTGGCGCTGTGAGCATCAGGCCCGACAGCGTCTTGGAAGTTCAAGCCTATCACTACGACCCCGCTCGACCGCAGGCCAACGAAGTGCGCCTCAGGATCGAGCATGGAACGGCTCGATCGATTTCCGGCGCCGCAACCGAGATCGACAAGTCCCGCTTCAGGCTGAATACCCCTATCGCTGCGATCGGGGTTCGGGGCACCGACTTCATCGTTCAGACCAATGGCGAACAAATGCGCGCAGTGGTCGCGCAGGGCTCCATTTCGGTGTCGCCACTCGGAGCTGGCTGCTCGGCGGCAGGTCTGGGACCCTGCCAGGGCGAGCAGGCGCGTATTCTGTCTTCCGAGATGGGCCGGCTGATGGTTGAGTTGCGCCAGGCGGACGGCATGGTGCGGCTCGCTCCGGCAGTGTCGGCGCTGCTTCCGCCCCTGCACTTCGCAGACGCAACGATTCGAGAAAGGGCTGCCGGTGAGGCCGCTGCACGAGCAAGCGCGCTTGCCGCTGCCCAACCCTCTGCCGACCTGCACGGGCGAAGCAACGACACCACTGTAGCGGACCTGCTCGCCATCTCACCGGTCGGACGATTTGATGCTCGCGCGCTGAACAGCAAGCCCGACAGCAACGCGCAGCTCGTTTGGGGGCGCTACTCGTTTGCCAGTCCTGGCTTCGACAACATCAGCGTTTCCTACGGCAACGCGAGCCAGGGCCGACAGCCCACGGTAGGGGATTTGGATGGCGTGTTGCTCCGGGCCGGATCCGTTGCGACGTCTCAGGGCGATGGTCTGTCTGCCGAGCTTGGACGGGTCGACCTTCGGTTGACAAGGGCGCAGGCCAGTTACGAAAGCAATGGGCGCGTGGAGCCGGCTTCCGTAGATGGGGGCACCCTGGCTCTTGATTTCGGCAAGCGCACGTTCGCGACTGCGCTGGCCATGTCGTCTTCGTTGACTGGTCGGGTCGAGCTTCGCGCCGGCGGCCAAATCGACAGCCGGGGCATCTTCAACGCTGGTGATGCCGAGCAGCGAGTCTCTGGCGCGGTCGGGTTCGACGGCAGGGAGGCAGGCTACCTTTTCGAGCGTGTCGTCGGCGGCGGGCTGTTCAAGGGCCGGACACTCTGGGGCAAGGGTCCCTGAATCGCGGCTGATTGCCTACCCTTCCCGCACACACCGGATCGCCCAGACATGGCCTTTCAGCGAGCCCTTGGGGGAAGATCGTGGCCCCGGGGGCTGGCCGCGGCGCTGGCCATTGTGCTGGCGGCATTGCTGCAGTCGTATGCAGGGCCGGCACTCAGCGTAGCGGAGCGTTTTCTTTCTGACCTGACCTGGAAACTGTCTGCTGGCGTCTCCGACCGTTCTGAACGGCGTGTGGTCGTCATCGACATCGACGAGAACAGTTTGCAGGAGTTTGGCGCATGGCCGTGGCCGCGCACGCGTATCGAAGAGCTGTCGCGCAAGCTTGCCGAGTTGGGCGTCGCGATACAGGTGTTCGACATGGTCTTTCCCGACTCCAAGGAGGGCGACAGCTCTTTAGGAGGCGTTTGGGCGGCGAACCCGGTTGTGGTGGGCCAGATCATTTCGGTCGACGCCAACGTGACGGCGCGGGTGGGCAAGCTTGAGGGGGCTGTCGGTGCGGGCGGTTGCCCGTCCTTCGTCGCGGGGAGCCATGGTTTCATCGCAACCACCCAGCAGCTTGTGCAGACGGGCGTGCCGGTCGGTCACATGACGCCGCGTTTTGAACAGGATGGTGTCGTGCGGCGTTTGCCGGCTCTCATCTGCCACGACGGGCGAGCCTATCCTTCTCTGGCGCTGACCGCCCTTTGGCGCCTGGCGCAGCCGGCTGAACCCAGCCAACGGCTGGCGCCGCCCGACTGGATGGCCGGTCCAAGCGCAGGTCCGTTCGACCTGCTGTCACCGCGTCGCTCCCTGGTCAGCGCGAGCCTGCCGGATATGATCGTGCCGCTTGAAGCCAACGGTGACATGCGTGTGCCATTCCGTGCTTCGCGGCAATCGTTCATTTCGGTGGCAGCGGCCGATGTTCTGGCCGGACGTGCCGATGCCTCCTTGTTGCGAGGAGCCGTTGCCCTCATTGGCGCCACTGCCTTTGGGCTTTCCGACGCGGTATCGACACCGCTGGCCCCGGTAGCTTCGGGCGTCGAAGTCCATGCTTATGCGCTGGTAGGCCTGCTCGATCACCGCATTCCCTATGTTCCTGCAGGTGCCCAGGCGATGCAGTGGGGTCTGGGCTTCCTGTTCCTTGCCCTGCTTTGGGCTTTGACCGGTCGGAGTGCGGCCCCGGCGATCAAGCGGATTCCTGCTGCTGGCGTAGCCTTGGCAGTCCTCGCGGCAGCTCTGGCCGTTGGAGTGCAGTTGGCATCGGATCTGGTGGTTCCCTGGGCCGTTCCTGCGCTGACGGCGCTGTTCGGCGCCGTGTTGCTGGCCGCCGCCGAGCACGCCATGACGCTTGCGCAGCGCGAACGTCTTTCGGCGCACCTGAGTTCCTACCTGCCACAACCGGTAGCCAGGCGACTCGCCGCCATGGATCCGAGCGGTTCCATCCAGGTGGACAAGCGCGAGATCAGCGTGTTGGCAGCAGACATCCGGAACTTCTCGGCATTCGCGGCGCACCGCCCACCCGACGAGACCACCGCACTTCTACATGCTTACTTCTGTACCGCTGTTGAAGTCGTCGAGCGGCACGGGGGCGTCGTGGAGGCCGTCGTTGGAGATTCGATCCTGGCCGTTTGGAACGCATACTCCGACTGCGCCGATCATCCTCAACAGTGCCTGAGTGCGGGCCGCGAACTGCTCCGTGAGTCCCGAGGCCTGCTCGAGCTGAAGGAACCGGTCCTGGACACTGATCTCGTGCAACCCTTGGCATTGGGCGTCGGGCTTGAATCCGGTACCGCGGTTGTGGGTTCGTTCGGCCCTCAGCGGCGTCGGGCGCACGCCGCGCTGGGGCAGCCTGTCAGCGTCGCCGTGCGGCTGCAACAGATGACGCGTGATCTTTCGTTGCCGATCCTGATCGGGCCACAATTGGCCTCGGCGCTGCCTTCAGGAAGCACCGAGCCGCTGGGCGACTACCTTCTGGAAGGCTTGGCGCAGCACTGCACGATTCATTCCCCGGTGGGGTGGGCCGATCTGGTATCACCCCAAATGGGTTGGCGGCCTGCCACGGACTCCGATCTCGAACCCGACCCATGGTCTTCCGTTTCAATCCAACTGCACCCCGGTCGCTCGATGTCGGCTCCTCCCGCCTAGTCGCTCTGTCATGTCGCTGACGGCTCGTCCGGCGAGCTCGTCAATGACTGTCCCGTGCATGGTTCGCGCGCTGAAGCTGAGCCTGCTTTCGGGGTTGCTCGTCGTGGGGGCGCTCAATTGCAAGGTGCGTGCCGCCGCTGCACCTCCCACGGTCTGCGTGCTGATGGCCTCAGCAGAATGGCCGCAGAGCCGCAGCGACCGCCAGCGGATGCTTCGCGACATGGACTCGCTCAGCGAGCGCTGTGACGGATCTGCCGCCTTCCTCGCATTGCTTGGCGCACTTTGGCTCGAAGAAGGGGAGGCGGCGCAGGCCATGCTCTGGCTGGAGCGGGCCATCCTGCTGGACCCAGCGGTGCTCGGCGCGCGAGTCGATCACGCACTGGCCTTGGCGGCGCTTGGCCAGCCAGCGGCGAGGGATGAGCTGCTGGGCGCTTTGGCATCGAGGGACGATGTCCCTGCTTCGGTCATTCGTCGACTTCGTGATTCAGCGCTGCCTGCACAGGCCCTGCAGACGGCAGACACACCGGCCCGGATGGGCCGTTGGCTTCAGCGGGGTGAAGTCAGTGTCAAACACGGCAGCGACAGCAACCTCGACCGGTCGCCGGCCCTCGATGGCATTACCCTGACCTCGCCCGACGGGCCGATCGAGTTGCCACTGGCCATCCCCCTGCGGCCTCGGGAAGGACAGGCGAGCGTGGGCGAGCTGGCCTGGCGCGTAGCCTATGACACGGGTCAAGGGGCACTTTGGCAGCTGAGCGCCGCACTGGCAGCGCGGCGCGCCACATCCGAGTCGGACACCGACTGGCAGTACCTTCAGGTCAGGGTCGATCATTGGCGTGCATGGGGGCCATGGCGCGCGCAGCTTCAGTCTGCGCTGGGGCACTCAACCGGTCCGCTCGACGAGCCTTACTCCGCCTATCGGTTCGGGGCAGCCCTCGAATACGACCATGGGGCATGCACGGGCCGAGCTGCCCTCGAAATCGAAGCCCGCCGCCTCGTCTCCAGTCGATACCTGGATGGCGACCTGCTGGGTGGCCTGGCTAGCTGGGAGTGCCGGTTGCCATGGGCGCCGCACTGGCAGGTGGGCGCCGAGGTCAAGGCGTCCTCAGACCGTCCCAAGAGTGCCGAACGACCGGGCGGGCGGCAACGCCAGGCGGGCGCGACGGTACGGATCAGCGGCAAGGTCAGCGGCTTCGACGTCGAGCTCAGCGGAAACCAAGTTCGAGCCGACGAAAACGAAGGCTTCAGCCCGTTGCTTCAGAACAACGCGCGGAGAAGCTTCCGCCAAAGCAGGTTGAACCTCGAGATCTCCCGCCCTGTCAGGTTGCCTCCTGTGGGGCCTGCGGTGCTGTTTATACAGTGGAGCGACGCTAGGCAGACCAGCAACATCGAGCTGTTCTCGGATGCCGGTACGAGCGCTTTTGCAGGCCTGCGGTGGCGCTGGTGACGCCGCAGCATGGCGCCAGCACCCGCCAGTGCCCGAATCTGGGGTTAAACAGCCAAACCCACGTGGTAACATCCGCCGCCCTATGAGAGTCGTTGTTTTTCGCGTAGACGTCGGAAGTTGTTTCCATGCAACGCCTTTCGATATGCCTTCTTGAAGTGATGGCCATCACATGGACGCCGCTTCTCGATAGGCAAACTCCGCTTCATGCAGAATTCCCACCCGGTTCGCGCCAGCATCTACTTCATTCGCCCACACGGCGAATGCCGGGTGCTGACGCGAGTGCGGGTGTTCATCCAGACACTCGTGCTTGAGTCATACGGCT
>JALHMT010000047.1 GCA_022843905.1 Rubrivivax sp. | reverse complement strand
ATCACTCCTCGAACCCCGCCCAGCTGTGGATATCTCGGGCAGGGTAGGTTGAACACCTGGGTCAAATTTGGGTCGGCAGGGCCCTCACGGGTGGGTCATTTTTCGGTCGGCGCCAACACCCGGTGAACCTCAATGAGCCCAAGCTCCTTGCTCAAGACGGATGGACTCCGTCTGAAGGGAATCCGGAGTTCCATCAGCAGATGGTCTACGCCGTCGCCATGAAGACCATTGGGAATTTCGAAGCGGCGTTGGGCCGGAAGGTGCTATGGGCGTCGCGTTGGGGCACCGTCATGAAAGACGGCCAGCCGACATTCAAGCCCTATCAAGTTCCGCGCCTGCGCATTTACCCGCACGCGCTGCGCACTGACAACGCGTACTACAGCCCTGACAAAGTCGCGCTTCTGTTCGGCTACTTCCAAGCCACCTCAAGCCTCGATGACTCGACGCCCAATGGCTCGATGGTGTTTTCATGTCTATCCAGCGACATCGTCGCGCACGAAATGTCGCACGCCTTGCTAGATGGGCTGCACCGCCGGTTCCAAGAAGCTTCGAACCCAGATGTTCCGGCATTTCATGAGGCGTTCGCCGACATCGTTGCACTCTTCCAGCACTATTCAATCCCGGAGCTCGTTCGGTTCCAGATATCGAAGGCTCGCGGTAAGTTGGACGCCGCGGAGCTCCTCGGCTCCCTGGCGAAGCAGTTCGGTGAAGGGAC
Source organism: Rubrivivax sp. (assembly GCA_022843905.1). Classification (GTDB taxonomy): domain Bacteria; phylum Pseudomonadota; class Gammaproteobacteria; order Burkholderiales; family Burkholderiaceae_C; genus Rubrivivax. Next base: position 41,809 of record JALHMT010000047.1, on the reverse strand, counting down.
TCACCGGAGTGGGCCGCTCAGAGACTACCTCGGAGAAAAAATCCAGAAGCTCAACTATGCCGACACGATGGAGGTCCATGCAAGAGGGTCAATTCTGGTTTCAGCTGTCTACCGCGCGTTCCTCAGCATCGTCGACTTCCGAACGGCAGACCTCATCAGAATCGCGACCAATGGCAGCGGAGTACTGCCCGGAGGTGCGCTCCATCCCGACCTGGTTCACCGCCTGACGGACGAAACCTGCAAGACTGCGCGCCATGTGCTTCGCATGTGCATCCGGGCGCTGGACTACTGCCCAGCAGTTGACATCACGTTCGGCGAGTACTTGCGAGCCCTCATCACGTCCGACATCGACCTTGTGGAGAACGACAAGTACCACTACCGCGTCGCCTTCATGGAGGCCTTCAGAAAGCGGGATTTACTGCCGCGTGACGTGCGCACTGTCTCTGAAGAAACCTTGGCTTGGGGAACGCTTCAAGACCCAAAGCCGAGATGGCTCGCTAAGCTCGTCGAAAGGCTTGATGTTGGATGGGACCGCGACCTCGACAGGTCAAAGATTTTTGAGCTCAACGAAAGGAATCGATGGACGTTCTTCATGGCCCTGAAGGAGCTTCTTCAAGACAACGATGACTTGCATGCACAGTTCGGGCTCCTCAAGGGAATACCTCGATACTCTGCCGGAGGCGAGATCGTCAAAGTCGTTGGGCCAAATCAGACGACCTTCGATGTGCCGAGCGTTCGGCCTGCGCGGCGTGTTGCCCCCGACGGGACCTTCCGCATCGAGCTCATTGCAACCATCCTTCAACGGCGCCGCGTGCCTGCCAATCCGAACGACCCGGACGGACCGAGCATCTGGTTCCGAGGGGGCTGCACATTGATTGTGGACCCACGAGAAAGCCATCGTGAGATTCGCTACGCCATCATCAAGAACAGTGGAAGTGAGACCCGCCTCGAACGCCAACGTCGAATGGCAACTGGCCTATCGATGTCGCCCCTGAGAGCGCTCTACTTCGGAGAAGGGGCGAACGAGCCGTTTGCAATGCTGCATAGCCACAACTAGGAGCCAGCCATGCCTACTGAATCTGTGCCTCAAGGTCTCACGGTACGCCACTACTGCCACGGGATTGGCGACTGTCACCTCCTAAGGTTCGACAAGAAGGATGACAGCCCGTTCTGGATACTCATCGATTGCGGCGTCCACACGTCGATTTCCGGTGGACCCAAACTCATGGACGAAATCGTTGCCGACCTTCACACGGTGACCGGAGGGCGCATCGACGTTCTTGTACTGACGCACGAGCACTACGACCACAACTCCGCCTTCTTGCCGTCAGCCGACCGGTTCAAAAACTTTGAAATTGGTGAAATTTGGATGGGCTGGACTGAATCCAGTACCGACCCGCAGGCACAGAAGCTGGACAAGTTCAAGCAGCAAGCGCTGACCGCACTCGCGGGTGCCAGTCAGCGACTAAACGAGGCCCACCGCCTCAGTCCCAGCATGGAATCAATCCGTTCGGGCGTGAATGCGCTGTTGGACTTCAGCTTCGGCGTCAAAGGCGAGAAAGTACGTGCGCTTCGGGATTCCGCAGTTGCGCTTGCGCCCGATAACGTCAAATACCTTGAGCCCAGCAAACCGCCGATAGCCATCAAGGGTTTACCGAATCTCCGCGTGTTCGTCCTCGCTCCGTCACGGGATGAGAAATATCTGAGCATTGACGAACGTGACAGCGAGATGTACCACATGGCTGGCGCGCCTGACGCCCAGATCGCTCATACGCTGTCTTGCGCGTTCGCCGCCACCGCGGATGGGAGCGCGCTCTTAGACCCAACAGCTCCCTTTGACCCTAGCACAGGAAGCCCACTTAACGAATTGGGCAGTTCGACTCGCCAGAGAGGCAAGAGTCCCATTTCATCGTTTGCTCAGGACCACTACTTTGGGCCTTCCACCAGCATAGGACCGGCAGTTCGCTCACGGCGACCATTGCGAACCGTTGATGCCAATGAGCTCGACCAATCATGGCGGCGCATTGACTACGACTGGCTTTCCCTTAGCGCCGACTTGGCTATGCAGCTCGATGGCAAGACGAACAACACCAGCTTGGTCCTGGCCTTTGAACTTGTCGATACCGGCAGAGTTTTCCTGTTTGCAGCTGATGCTCAAGTTGGGAACTGGCTCAGTTGGCACGACACCAGTTGGACATTGAAAGGCGGTGAGGTGGTAACCGGCCCTGACCTGCTCGCTCGCACTGTCTTCTATAAAGTGGGGCACCACGGCAGTCATAACGCCACCCTGGAAAAGAAGGGCCTTGAGCTGATGACAAACGAAGACTTATCGGCTTTCATTCCAACCAACGAAGTCGATGCAAAGAAAGTGCGCTGGGGTGAAATGCCCTTCCACGGAATTCTCACAGCGCTGAATGAGCACTGTGGTGAGCGCGTTGTCCGCGCCGACGACTCATGGTTACTCGGAGAGGAAGCGCCATTCCAGGTACCGTCCGGCTCCTTGCGGGGCGTACGTTCAGGGCCGGGTGTTTCAGACGATGGCAACCCTCGCAGGCGCTGGGTTGAGTTCGACCTGGCTTAGCAGTGCCAACTGCATCCCCTGAAGGACTCATCGGCAGGTGGGGCTCATCGACCCAGCGTCAACCATGGCATGGTTCACTACACTGACTAGCCCTGCGCCAGATGCATTGCGACTTCAGGCTTCATTCGACTTGCTCGTAAAGTAAATCGGGTCAACTTGAACTGTGCGACTGCCTGAGCAAGATGGGCCGCTTGCGCCCTACCCTCCGCCAACATTGGCAGTTCGCGTTAGAACGGAATCAGGCCGCAAAAGCCGACATCAATACTCTCGCCATTTCTCATAGATTGCACGGATGACACGTCAAGAAACCACTGTTAGCGTGTCGTCATCAGTCAAAATTTTGGAGAATTGGGAAGCCCTGAGTTGTTGGACACCGGAGCGGCCTGCCCCACGCCCAGGGAGGTCTCCATGGAAAGGTTCTTCCGCTCAACTGCACCGAACCCGCTAAACCTGCGAGCTCTACTTGAGGCGCGTGGCCATCACCAGATTCATATCGCCAAGCTGCCAACCGTCGTGGGAATCTCAGCTTTCCGCCACCGCATCTACCGCGACGCGGTCTACCTCGAATGGGTTCGCATAGCAACTGATTAAGCGTGACAAAGCAAGCGCCGCCCTGGCAATGGACCACAGCAACAGTTCCAACGGAGGAGACATGACCTGCAGCGTGCCGAAGAAGGAAAAGACCGAATATGTCCAGTTGCTCGTCCTGGAGTACTTTCGAGAACTGGAAGGCCCAGATGTCGTTATCACTCTAGGAACGTCCCTGGGAGGCAAAGGACTTGGACACACGATGGTGAAACGCAAGGGATACCACAGAGGAATTGCTGCCAAGCTAGAGGCCAAAGGCCAGGGATGCAGGATGAAGACACTCACCCCTCAGGCCTTCACTGACAGCAAGCTCAAATTTGTTGGGGACGTCGCCGCCCTTGTCGAAAAGGACTTGGTATGAGGGCGGTTTCCTTGCTCGTCGCCATGTCACTGGCATTGCCGGCCATCTGCCTATCCGCCGTTCCAGCAGCAAATGACGCCAAGGCGGTGTTCGACAAAGGCATGTTCCTTTTTCCTGAGCTTGCCGCGCCGAAGGATTCTTACCTCATCATCATCAAACCGAAGGTCGGTGAAACCGTTCAACTTGCACTCCCGGCCGGAACCACTGGACTTCGCGTTGGACAGGGCGTCATTCCGGAGGGAGAGTGGACTTGGAGTTACAAGTTGTCTACTCTGGCCGTCCCAACTATTGCCCTGAGGACGCCGAAGAAAATTGATATCACCACCACGGATTTGATAGATGGGCGACTGTCCTTGGCTTGGACTATGGTGCCCGGAACGAAGCGCTACTTGATAACCGGCCAAACGAGGACCAAGGACAAACCAAGCGACGACCCGCCTTGGGAGAAGTTGGAAGGTGGATGCGCAGCGAGTGTCTGCACGGTTGGGGACTATGGAACCACGATGCTGGAGCTGAAGCCAGGCATGGAGGTGAAGTGGCAAATCAGCGCTGTCGACGTCGATGGAATCGTCCTTGCGAAGAGCGAGGAAGCGCAAGTTCAAGTTGGGAACACGTGGGTGCAAGGTGCCCGCAACGCAGGCTTTAAGCTTCAGCGGTCAGATACGTTGAACACAAAGTCCGCTCAGTTGCCAGCGACCATTTCCTACATCTCAAACCAGAAGACGACACCAAGCCGAGTAACGGCCTACCAGTCCGAGTTCGCGCTTATCTACGATAGCCCCAAGGACCTGAATGGATTCTGGCCACGAGCATCGCTGGAGGGGCGCTTCACGTCATCCGGAGATAAGAAGCCCGAGGACGCAGCGATCCTTCGCGGAGGTTTCTATCGAGCCATCGCAGAGGCCAAGAGCGGCGAATTTACGGACTTCGTTGCAAACCTGAAGTACGAAACAGAGCGAAAAACTGGCACCAAGAAGGGCTTGGTGGAAGTCAGCTTCACGCCAATCTATGGCTGGCTTGGTAGGCAGTGGCCAGGCCCGCCGAAAAAAGGCAACGTCGACGAGGCGGGCAACTATCTTCAAGCGCCGTGGGCACGAATTGCCCCCGTGATCTCGTTCGGTGCTGAGGTCGGCAAGACGATGGACGTCGGCTCTTCCACGGAAAGACAGGACACCATTCTTCGCTTGCGTGGGACGTTGCGGCTTGATGCAGAACTCAACGCGCTTTCATCAGCATTGGGAACACAGAGCGCGACCGCATACCTCGAAGGCTCATACTGGCACTTGCCCAAAGAGCAAGAAACACGGAATTTCCGACTCGGCAAGACTGGATTGAGCTTCGGACTCACCGAGGTCGTCAGCCTGGACTTCTCCTACAGCGTGGGCAAGGAAGCTCCTCTCTTCAAGTTCTCACGGACAGGTAGCGCGGGATTCGGGCTCAAGTTCTGACGTCAAAGGTAAGCAACCCGCCATCCCACCTTGTCCCCGGACGATGACATAGGTGCCTCCAACCCACTTAACTGCCTATGCGCCTCAATCGGTGGTTCGACGAGTTGCTGCACCACAGGTGGACTACAGCCGCCTGAAGTTCCTTTGGCGAACCGTCGACTCCGGCCATCTCCTCATTGACCTGCATGACTGCTTGTAGCCGGCCAGCCGATTTTCGGGAATCTTCCGAGAACACCGTCAATCAACTGTCAGCCGAGCGCGGAGGTCGTCGAGCAGCCAGCGTCCTGCCTTTCCGGGTGCCATTTCGCGCCGATGCGCAGCATAGATGGTCAAGCCGTCGGCCGGCGTCGTATCGTCCGCGATGTCGATGGGTACAAGTTGGCCCGCCGCAAGAGCCGGCTCGACTAGGTGAAGCGGCATCCTGCACCAGCCGAAGCCCGCCAGCAAGAAGTCGAGACGTCGTCCGAGGTCGACGAATCGCCAACGGCGTTCGCCGACCAGGCCGTAGTTCGGGCTGTCAGCGTCGACCGGGTCGGACAGCACGAGTTGCACATAAGGTGCCAAGTCAGCTCCTCGATGCCCAGCACCATCTCGCCGATGAGCGCGACCATGCTGACCGCCCCCTTGGAGAAATAGTGCTCCATGAGCTCGTCGAGATCGATCCCCTCGAGCCCCAGATTCATCGTCGTGATGGCGGTGAACAGCCCAAGTTCACGGGTGGCGTAGGCCGCCGAGTGGGCGACCATGTTCCTGTCATTCTTGTGCGCTGCCACGGCATCGGCCAGTTTCTTCAGGGCACGGTGGACGTCCGGGTAGTCAGTGATGACGGCTCGTTCAACGAGCTTGTTCGAGCCGACTTTCTCCAAATCCTTGGCGCCCATCACCAACGACGCGCCGACGAGTCGGTGCACGCGATCTACGACGCCGGTGAGGCGAAGCAGGAAGTTCTCGTGGTGGTACCTGTAGAGCTCGACGACGCTGGAATGTGCCCTGTCCAGGTCCTCGATGAAGCTCAGTGCCAGGCGCAACGATGAGATGCAGCTGTCCAGCGCGTCGACGCGCTCAAGAACCTGCGCCGAATACTGCTCCAACGCGGTGGCGCTGAACTTGCCCCCGTTCTGCCCGGTCTTGTACTCGTGCAGGCCCTTGAGGGCGTACGCCTTCATGGGCGGCAGCAGCGACACGAAGATCTGGTGATCGCTGAACAGGGGACGCGGGGTCATGACCGGCTCACCCGCCGGCGCCAGATCCGTTGAAGCGTCGTTGTCGGCCATGTGTGATCCCTCAGGTTGCCACCACTTGCCGGTTGGCATGGATTGTGAAGTCCATGCCACGCGGCATGCGACCGGCATCGCGGCCCATTCGGTGGTGTAGGCGAGCGTCCGGCGTTCCTGCTTCGTCTCCCAACTGCCGTGCGGCGCGCGCCGGGCCTGGGCGGAGCCCATGAGCATTGTGCCCTTGCCCCAGCGGTCGTTGATGACGTCCAGCGCCTGCATCAGCCGGGCCCCGTCGCGCTCGGGCTCATCGTCTTCCCGGCTCAGCTCAAGCTGCCCCTCGGCGGCCGGCTGCAGGTCGACCAGTATGACGCCGGCCTTGGCCAGGCTAAACCCGGGCTGGAAGATGGCCCGCAGGCCCTGGACGGCCGCACTGACGATGGCGGCCGTATCTACGCAGGGCCGGTGCAGCGGCACCACCCTCGAGCGGGAATACTGGGCGTCGCGCTTCCGGAACGGGCTGGTACACGTCGCCAGCTTGGTGCTTCCGCAAGTTGACCACGAGCCAGAGACTGTCCGCGGCATTCGCTGAATTCAAACCTTGAGTGACCATTCTCGGGCGTCGATTTCGTCCTGCCGTATGACCGCACCCGCTGCATAGGAGGTATCGGCCGCAAACTGCAGAACGGATAGACAAACGTGCCGATTCATTCAGAGTTGATCCACGGCCAGTCCTTGCTGTGGAACGTATGAACGCCTTCCGTCACTCGCGCTTTACTCGCCTCCAAAGGGCCTGTCGAGGTGGTCGGCAAGCTCCTTCGGTACGCGGCGCAGTTGCGACAAGCGCTTGGGATCCACGGTCAGGTTCTCGAGTTTCTTGGGGGAGCATCTCTCCACTTGCCCAAATGCAAGGGTCGCCTCTAGCGCACGGCGTCCAAAGCGGTCGACGAGTGCGATGAGCTCGGGGGAAACCGTCGCATAGACCTCGCATCCGTCTCTACTGCACTGCCAAAGAGTGGAGCCGATGAGGTTCGAGTACGACGTCCGCCCGTCCATCGTGAGCTCAAGCGACAGTCGAAAATCCGGTGGCTCCTCGGCTCCTGGAAATTGAAATGCTGCAATGAGCCTCGGCGCATTTTCAGGGCCATGCAACATAAGGTCTCTGGCAATCACCTTCTCAAGCAATTCGCGTGAGACATCGACGTCGTCGACCCTCAGTGCAAATGCAGCCTCATCACCCCGGTATTTGAACTCGACCTTCAGGCATAGGGTGACATCGAAGTCCGACGCGGGTCGAACGTAGAGGACGCCGGTCGAACCGTCCAGCAGCGTCGATACAGGAAGCACCGATGCGGAAAGAACCCCCTGGCGAAGTTCCTCAAAGTAGTCATCAAGGTCTCCCGGATGACTGTCCGTGTGCGGGTCATAGCGAATCCATTTGAGCGCGACAGGGCACCCTGTCCGCGCCAAGGTACTACTGAGCCACCGTGCCAATTGAATCTTGAGCCAGGGTGGAAGCCGTCGTTGCGAGCGCCGGCTTGGGGATAAGTTTAGATTGAGTGTGGGTCGCTGGCCTCATTCAGCGGCAATCGCCGAGTCGGGCTTGTCACCTCCTTTGCGAGCGTGTTCCCTGGCCTTGATCCGCTTCTTCGCCGTGGCGCTGCTGTGCAAGAAGCGATGGCTCTCGTTGCCGGTCTCGACGATGTGGCAGTGATGCGTGAGCCGGTCCAGCAGTGCCGTGGTCATCTTCGCGTCGCAGAACACGGTGGACCATTCGGCGAAGTCCAAGTTGGTGGTGATCACGACGCTGGTGTGCTCGTAGAGCTTGGACAGCAGATGGAACAGCAACGCGCCGCCTGCCTGGCTGAACGGCAGATAGCCCAGTTCGTCCAAGACCACCAGGTCCATGCGCAGCAGCGCGGCAGCAATGCGCCCGGCCTTGCCCTGCGCCTTCTCCTGCTCCAGCGCATTGACCAGATCGACTGTCGAGTAGAACCGCACGCGCTTGCCGTGTCGCGTGATGCCCGAGACACCCAGCGCCGTCGCCAGATGGGTCTTGCCCGTACCCGTGCCGCCGACCAACACGGCGTTGTGCGCGGTGTCCGTGAACTCCAGCGTCGCGAGTTGGTGGACGAGCTTCTTGTCCACCACCGATGACTCGAAGTCGAAGCCCGCCAGGTCGCGATGCACAGGGAAGCGGGCCGAGGTCATCTGGTACTGGACCGAGCGCGTTGCGCGATCCGTGGCCTCTGCCTGCAGCAGGTGTTCGACCAGCCAACGCGAGGTGTCCAGCCCTGAGGCTGGCCCTTGTTCCTGAAGATCGCACCAGGCGCCGGCCATGCCGTGCAGCCGCAAGGCCTTGAGCTCGACGGTCACGTCACGCATGGTCCACCTCCTGGCCGCGCAGGCGGTCGTAGCGGGCCGTATCGGCCAGCGGTGGCGTATCGACCTGCAGCGCCGTCTCGGCGCTCGGCGGCGCCGCGGGTGCGTTCAGACGGCCCAGCACATTGATGACGTGCTCCACGCTGACGCGCCCCGATGGCGGGCTGCTCTCCATGGCCAGCTCGGCCGCCACGAGCACGGCGTCCAGGCCGGCCGTCGTCACGATGGCCAGCACCTGCGCCATCACCCGGTCCCCGCCGGCCTGGCGCAGCAGACCGCGGCGCAGACGCTGCAGCACCTCGGGCATGTCGGCGAAGGGGGCACCGTTCCTCAATGCGCCGGGCTTGCGCTGCACCAGCGGGATGTAGTGCTGCCAGTCATAGCGGGTGCCGCCCGCATCGCTCAGCCGCTCATGGCTGGCGACCACCGCGTCGTCGGCAACGACCACGACGCTGCCCGGATACAGCCGCGTGCTGACCATCTGACCGGCCAACTCGCACGGCACCGAGTAGCGATTGCGCGCCACCGACACCAGGCAGGTGCTGGAAACGCGCGATGGCTTCTCGACGTAGCCATCGAAGGGCTCTGGCATGGGCATCAGGTGGGGCCGCTCGTGCTCGAGCATCTCGGCCACGCTGAACTGGCTGTGCTCGGGGTGGCGGACCTCGCCCCATAGCTCGCGGCAGCGTTCGCCCAGCCAGGCATTGAGCTCGGCGAAGGAGCCGAAGCGGCGCTTGGCTGCGTCGATCCAGATACGCCGGCGGCTGTCCTGGACATTCTTCTCCACGCGCCCCTTCTCCCAGCCGGACGCGACGTTGCAGAAGTCGGGGTCGTACAGGTAATGCGCGCACATCACCGCGAAGCGCGCGTTCACGGTGCGGCCCTTGCCCTTGTGCACCTTGTCCACGGCCGTGCGCATGTTGTCGTAGATGCCGCGCCGGGCCACGCCGCCCAGCGCTGCAAAGGAGCGCGTGTGAGCGTCGAACAGCATCTCGTGGCCCTGGCTCGGGTAGGCGACCAGCCAGAAGGCACGGCTCGCGCACAGCTTCATGTGCGAGACCTGCATCCGGTAGTAGATGCCGCCCACCACCAAGCCTTCTTCGCTCCAGTCGAATTGGAAGGCCTCGCCGAGCTCGAAGTTCAGCGGCACGTAGGCCGCGACGTTGGCCGCTAGCCCTTCACCCTTGCGCCAGGCCCGTACGAAGTCCGTGACGGCGGAGTAGCAGCCTGCGTAGCCAGTCGCCTTGATCTCAGCCAGCAGCGCGCGGGCCGTACGTCTCTCGTGCTTGGGGCGTTTCGCATCGGCCGTCAGGGCCTGCTTGAGCACCGACTCGAACGCGGTGAGCTTGTTCGGGCGCGGCTCTCGCCGGTACTTCGGCGCTTCCTTTACCGGCGCGTGCAACCACTTCGATACGGTGTTGCGAGACAGGCCCGTCTTGCGCGCGATCTCGCGCTCCGACAGCTTGTCCCTCGTGTGCAGCCGCCGGATTCTGCCAATCATGTCCATGGTGATCACTCCTGGAACCCCGCTGCTCAAATAAACAGCAGGGTAGGTTGAACACCTGGCTCACTTTTACTTCGGCACTACCTACAAGCTTGGCTCAGTATCCGGTTGGCGCCAACATCCCAACTGCTCACGCAAGGCTAGCCACGGACGTGCGCCACCATCGCGTTCATGGTCACGACGCAAGCCCGCCAGGCGGTCGACATCGGCTCGGTAGGCTTCGATGTCCCCGAGCAGCGCGGTTAGGTCGACTTCGAGCGCCGCTCGGCGTTTTAGAGCGTCAGAGTACGCGCCGCGAGGCGATTCTGTGGACGGCGTAAGGAGCTCGTTTCGCTCAGCCTCAACCGCACGGATGACGTCGTCACCGCTGGTGGATGCCAGTTCCCCAAGAGAGTCTCCCAACGCGTTCCGCAGGTGACCGCTGGCAAAGCCAACCGCTTCGGAGATTTCGTGTGACGTTCCTTGCCTGATCCAGAGCAGCCCTGGAATGCCCATGTGCTCTGGCGAACTCCCTCCCCTGCCGGCAAAGCTGAACCCTAACAACTCACCGAGGTGATCCTCTGCTGCTGTTCCGTCCAAGACCTTGCCGTCTATGCTCAACTCGCAGCGCTTCTTGCCTAGGAACGCCTTGATGAGCCGAGCGGGTTTTCCACCGAGTTCGAACTCAATCTCTACTGTTGGCGTTGCCGAGCTATCACTCCACGGCCGTAAACCGCCAACTGAGCTGGACTTGTGCCGCTCAAAGAATGCCGCGCGAATGGCTTCCGCGACGGTGGACTTTCCAGCCTCGTTGGGGGCGACAAACAGATTCAGGCCGTCGGTAAGGTCGCGTAGTTCCAGGGGAGCGCGGAAACGCTTGAAGTTCTCGACTCGCAGACGCTTGAGTTTCATGCGCCGGCTCCCGAACGCGGTCCATGGGCGTCAAGAATTCTCGCCAACGCGAGCATCGCATCTCTCGCAAGCTCAGCTTCAGCGCCGTTCTGCTCCGCACGCAGATCTTGAAGAACTTCGCCCACGAAGCCGTCGGCACGCAACCCAAGAATGTCGTCCTCGGTTGGCTCGAGCCTTAGCTCCGTGCTGTCCCAGACGACGGCACGCGCGTTGGCACGGGCTGCTCCCAGCGCAGCGATGAGCTTTCGATGCCCTGCCAAATTGCAAGTGCCGGAGACCCGCACCTGCAGCACATCGTCGCTTCCTGCTGAGTTCAACATGTCCACAAGGCCATCGACGTCCGAGTCCACGGCCAGATGCTGCTCAATCTGACGCCATCTGAACTTCCCCGTCGGCATGGCGACGACAACGGGTGCTGCCCCCACCGACTCTATGGAGACCAGGAGCGCCTGGCCTGAGTCGTTGGCCTTGAACCGGTCTGTTTCTGGAGTGCCGGCATACCAAGTTCTGTCATCGACACATTTCGTCCCGTGCCAGTCGCCCAGGGCCAGGTAGGCCAGACCTGCGCCTTGAGCTCTACCTGCAGCAATCGGGTTCGCTGAGTCAATATCCTCAGAAAGGATTCCTTGGACGGAACCGTGTGCCAACCCTATCCGCGGCAAGCCATCACCACTGGCATCCGTAGAGAACCATTCAGTGAGGTCGGCATACGTATGGCGTTGAGCAAGCGGCGCCGGTAGCAAGGTGAATTTCCCCGCTACGACCACCGGCTTTGGTTCCAGGCAAACGATGACGTTGGCTGGAATGGCCCCAAGGCGTCGAGCGTGAGTCCATACAGACTCGGCCAACGCCGCATCGTGATTGCCCGGCATAAGCACCCATGCGCCGGGGAAGCTACCCATCGCATTGAAGAGCCGACGGATGGTCTTTTCCGTAACCGTCTGAGCATCAAACACATCACCAGCTACCAGGACAGCATCGACACTTTGCTCGGTAGCAATCGAGGCCAAGCGCTCCACCACCGCGAAGCGCGCCTCGAACAATGCAGCGGCGTCGTCAGGTTCGAACTGCGAAAACACCCGGCCAATCTGCCAGTCCGCCGTATGCAGCAATGAAATCAAGATGCTCCCCCTGATTGTTCCGTTCTTCGGGAGTGCTCCCGCGACGGCTACTTGGCGGTCAGACCGCACACGGTCTAGTCTAGCGTTTGTAAACGAGCGTGCGTACGGAACGGGCGAGCATTCAAGCGGGCATCCGGCTTGTCAACTCGGCGCAGACGAAGTCCGAGCCCTCCTCGGGCTGGTTGCGAAATTCGTGCGCCGGCGGTCGTGGCTAGAACACCTGAGTCGGCTCGGTGACCACCAGACGGTGCAGCAGTTCGGAGTGCTTCGCACGATGGCCCAGCTTCAGCCGCTCACATACAGGAAGCCACACCCCGCCTCGGCTGGAAAGCGGCTGATGCCGCAAAGCGGGCCGTTGTGAAACAGTCTGGCCCGCACCTTGAGCTGCTCCATCAGACCAGACAGCCAACTGGCGAAATGCCTATATGGCGGACGATTAGGCAATCTTTCTGGACGATAGGTCACCAATGCTATGACTCGGCGACACACACTGTCGTCCAGCAGTTGCCCGACCCAAGTCAACAAAACCCTGTTTACTTGGTCCACACCAAAAGGAAATCCATCATGTCCCGCGTTCAATTGATCGACCCCGCCCAGGCCACCGGCGAGCGCAAGCGCGTGCTCGACCAGATCCAGGGCGCCTTCGGTGCCACGCCCGCGATGTTCCGTGCGGTCGCCAACTCCACTGCCGCGCTGAAGAGCATGTGGGCCAGCTTCGGCGCCCTGGGCGGTGGCGTGATTCCGGCCAAGCTGGGCGAGCAGATCGCCATCGCGGTTGCCGACCGCAACGAATGCGAATACTGCGTGGCCGCCCATACCATGCTGGGTCGCAAGGCCGGCGCAACCTCCGCCGAGATGGTTGCCGCCCAGCAGGGCGAGTCTGCCGACCCCAAGACTGCTGCCGCGCTGCGCTTCGCGCTGAAGCTGGTCAACGACCGTGCCCAGGTCAATGACGCCGACGTGCAATCCCTGCGCGACGTCGGCTTCGACGATGAGCAGATCGTGGAGATTCTGGCCCACGTAGCACTGAACCTTTTCACCAACTACATGAACGTGGCCTTCGCCGTGCCGGTCGACTTCCCGCCCGTCAAGATGCACCGTCAAGCGACCTGACGATCTCTGCCCTGCCGCCTTCGGTGGCGGGCATCGAGCGGCTCGTCCCGGTAGTCGTGGAAGACATTGACTTGCGTCAGGCCGCCATCGGCGGTTTGACTGGCAGGTTGGCCGGCAGGCCGGGTCAATTTCAGCGCCAAGGCGCGTCAGTTCAAGATGAATTTCGTTGCAGACTATTCAGTTGGGATAGGCCAGCCGCTTTTCCATCCATCTTTGAATCTGCTCGAAACTCAAGCTGAGGATCCAGTAGATAGCTGCAGCGGCCATGTACAGTGGAAACGGCTGGAAGGTGGTGGAGATCAATTCCTTGGTCGCCAACATCAGCTCCGTCACTGCTATCACTGACACCAGCGAGGTGTCCTTGATGAGGCTGATGAGGCTGTTCGACAGGCTCGGCACCGCCGCCCTCAGCGCCTGCGGTCCCACCACGTAACGCAACGTCTGATCGCGGGTCAGGCCCAGGCTGGTGCCTGCCAGCCATTGGCCCTGCGTCACGGCGTTGATGGACCCGCGTAGCGTCTCGCTCATGTAGGCCGCCACATTCAGCGTCAGAGTCAGGATGCCGGCAGTTATCGGCGACAGCTCGATGCCTACACTGGGCAGGCCGTAGTAGACGATGAACACCTGCACCAGCAACGGTGTACCGCGCATGATGCTTACGTACACCGCTACCAGGCTGCTCAAACCCCATACCCCCAACACGCGGATCAGCGTGACGAGGCCGGCCAGCGGTAGGCCGAAGATCATCGAGGCCACGGCGAACAGTAGCGTGTAGCCCGTTCCCTTGAGCAGCACCGGCCAGGCAAGCGCGAACAGTGATGGCAAGTCCATCGTGGTCGGGCGGGGGTCAGCGGGCTGCCAGCGGCTTGCTAACGTCGCGCTCGAACCATCGGGTCGAGATCTTCGCGTAGCTGCCGTCGGCCTTCAGCTCCTCGAGTGCCTTGTCAATTGCCTGCTGGAACTTCGGATTGCCTTTGCGGAAGGGAATCGCGTTGCTGTCGGGCTTGCCGATGGCCGCGCCTGCCTTCACCGGCAATTTGGTCTTCTCGCGCAGATAGGGGATCAGCAGGCTGTCATTGATGGCCGCGTCGATGCGCCCAGTGGCCAGGTCTTGCAAGTACTCCGGGGCACCCGGGTAAGTCCGAACCTCCGCTCCGTCGATGCTTTTTGCCAGCTCCGCATAGTTACTGCCCTGGCCGACGCCAATCTTCTTGCCCTTCAAGTCCGCCGCAGTTTCTAGCTTGCGCGTCTCATTGGCACGAATGATCAGTTGCGGGTAGGAAATGACGTAGGGGCCGCTGAAGTCGAAGGTCTCGCGCCGCTTGTCGGTCGCCGCCACCTGGTTGACGATCACGTCGTACTTGCCTGCCTGCAAACCCGCCAAGATGCCACTCCACTCGACGGTGGTGAACTCAGGCTTCACGCCGAGCTTGGCCGCAATAGCTCGGCCAATCTCGACATCGAAGCCCGTCAACTGGCCCTTATCGTCCTTGAAGTTGAACGGTGGGTAGCTGCCCTCGCAGGCAATGCGCAGGGTACCGCGGGCCTTTACCTCATCAAGCAATTCGGCAGCGTGGACGCTGGAAATCGCGCCGATGAACAGAGCGGCGGCGAGCCGGGGTGTGAACAGTGTCTTCATGAGTTGCCCGTCGGATCAAGGTGGTCGAATCTTGCACCGAGCCGGGACCAAGCGCTAGTCCCCCTCGCCGGATGCTCTCTGCCGATCGGCCGCCGCTCTTTTGTCCATGAGCGGTGGCTGACCATACATTCGGGCGTACTCGCGGCTGAATTGCGAGACGCTCCCGTATCCCACTTCGAAAGCGACTTCACTCATTTTCTTGCCCTTAGACAAAATCAAGCGGCGCGCTTCCATCAAGCGGAGATGCTTCTGGAACTGCAGCGGCGAGAGTGAAGTAACTGCACGAAAGTGCTGGTGAAATGCTGACCGACTCATGCCGGCCGCTTCTGCCAAGCGCTCAATCTGTGCTGGACGTGAGTGGTCGGCACGAAGGAGCGCCACTGCGCGCGCGATACGTCGTGTGTGGCTGTCGGGTAGACCTAGGCTACGAACAGCAGGTCCTTGAGGACCCAATAAAAGCCAATGGTGAATCTCTCGAATCAAACTCTCCTTGAGAACGGAAAGGGATTCTGGGCGGTCTAACAGACGCACGAGTCGATGCAGCGCATCTCGCAGATCCTCGCCAGTGTCGATTGCGGCGTGAGGCGGATGAACTTCAGGAGCGCTCAAGACCAGATCCGAAACCACGGCAGTATCCAGATCAAGTGCCAGACCCAGGTAGGGGTCGACGATGCTGGCCTCACTGATGCGACTCGCCATTGGTACGTTACCTGTGACGATCATCGTGTCTCCGGCGGCATAGGACGCCATGCCACTGCCGATAGTGACTAGCTTGCGGCCCTGCAGCACCAAGCAAACCAACGGTCGCCTCAGCGTGTGCTCCAGCTCGCTCGATGTCGTGCGCCGGATAAAGTAAAGGCCTTGCACCGGCGTGCTCGTGACGCCTCCGTTTTGGCATTGGTCCGCCGTGTAGCGCAGGACTATTCGCTTCAGTTCGTCGGCCATAGCGCATTCTGATGATGCGATTCGACAACTTACAACCAGCCTGGACGATAAGGCAAGGAATTCCGACTTTCGGGCATGCGTCAAAGCCATCTCCGCCCTAGAGTGAGCCTCAGCCAAATGAAAGTCCCCATGAACCAGGTGCTCAATCAAGAGACCCCGCTCATCTCACAAAATTCCCTCGCAGCTCACGGAGGTAGACAGGTACTGGAAGAGCAATGCGCTGAAGGTCACAAAGGATTCTTCATTTAGCTTGAGGATCGGCTAGGCCAGGAGGAAACTGTGGTGCAGATGCTGCGAGACATTAGGGCATGCGTCGAAGACGACGCCTGCCACAGGAACGTGGGTTGCCGTTCAGCTTTCACAAACGACAGCGATGGACCATACCCGGCAAGTCAGGCGGGGAGATTCAGGTAACTGAAGGTTGAGCCGAACGTGGTGCACGTTGGTTCCCTAAACATGCATTGGAGACCATGATGAAGTATGAAAAGTCACAAGCTGCCATTGACCGCCTGACCCCCGAGCAACGCCGGGTAACCCAGAAGTCGGGCACCGAAAGGCCCTTCACGGGCGAGTACAACGACAACAAGGAACCTGGCATCTACGTCGACATAGTGTCGGGAGAGCCGCTGTTCGCTTCGGCGGACAAGTTCGAGTCGGGTTGTGGCTGGCCCAGCTTCACCAAGCCGATCGTTCCGGCAAACGTGAACGAGTTGCGGGACAGAACGCATGGCATGGTCCGGACGGAGGTCAGGTCGGTACACGCCGACAGCCATCTGGGCCACGTGTTTGAGGATGGTCCTTCCGACCGCGGTGGACTGCGCTACTGCATCAACTCGGCGTCCCTTCGCTTCATCCCGCTCGATGAAATGGAGGCCGAGGGCTACGGCGAGTATCTCAATCAGGTAGAGGAGTCATAACATGAATCAACGCGCTGTTCTCGCAGGAGGATGTTTCTGGGGCATGCAAGACCTGATTCGCAAGCGTCCAGGCATCATCTCGACTCGTGTCGGTTACACCGGCGGTGATGTTCAGAACCCCACATATCGCAATCACGGTACGCATGCCGAGGGGATAGAGATTGTCTTCGACCCGGCGGTGACGAGCTACCGGAACATCCTGGAATTCTTTTTCCAAATCCACGATCCGACGACGCTGAACCGTCAAGGCAACGATCGTGGTCTCTCCTACCGGTCTGGCATCTATTACATCGATGAAGAGCAGGAACGCATCGCCAAGGACACTATCGCCGATGTGGATGCTTCCGGGCTTTGGAATGGCAAAGTAGTCACCGAGGTTGAACCAGTCGGCGCGTTTTGGGAAGCCGAACCCGAGCATCAAGACTATCTGGAGAGGCGGCCGGACGGCTATACCTGTCACTTCCTCCGACCCGACTGGGTGCTTCCGAAACGCCAAAACGCTGGTGATAAGTAGCCAGCGGCCGGAACAGCAACCGAATCGGCTTCGCAGCCGTTTCCGAGAATCCGGTCCGGTTCGCAATCTACATCGCTACCTCGCCCAACGATCCGTTCACCGAATCCAGTCTTGATGAGATGGGGGCATTCCAGTACGCCGCCATCGCAGCACCAGGGATAAAGACCATGCCAGACCTCTCGTCCTTCCCTATCACGCAGCGCTGGCCAGCCACTCATCCTGACCGCCTGCAACTTTACGCAGCACCCACACCCAATGGCGTCAAGGTCTCCATCATGCTGGAGGAGACCGGCTTGGCATACGAGCCCCACTTGGTCGACATATCAAACAACGAGTCGAAGGACCCTGCGTTCGTGTCGTTGAACCCGAACGGCCGCATACCAGCAATCATCGACCCAGCCGGTCCCGATGCTCGGCCCATTGCCGTATGGGAATCCGGTGCGATCCTCCTCTACTTGGCCGAGAAGACGGGTCAACTCATTCCTAGTGCACCCGCAAAACGTTACGAAACCCTGACCTGGGTGTTCTTCCAGATGTCGGCCATCGGGCCAATGTTTGGTCAGCTAGGATTTTTCCTGCGCTGGGGCGGTAAGGACTATGAAGACAAACGGCCTCGACAACGTTACATCGACGAATCCAAGCGTCTCCTAGGAGTCCTGGACCGCCAATTGGAAGGCCGCGACTGGATCGTCGACGACTATTCGATCGCGGACATCGCAACGCTCGGCTGGGTAAATGCGTTGGTTGAAACGTACGCTGCTGGTGACATCCTTGGCCTCAGCAGCTATTCGAACATTCAAGCATGGCTCGGCCGTGGGCTAGCTCGACCAGCAGTGCAGCGTGGCCTACGCATCCCCGCGAGACCGGTATGAGCGTCATCGCCGCCAACCTGCCCTTTCCTGCCCCAGCGTTCCCGAAGGCCAAGTGGTAATCAATACCGCACTTCGGATTCTTCTTCGCAATCTAACAGGCCGTTGAAAAACCAACCCTGAATCGACGCCTTCGCACCTCGAAACGGGCCATGAAGTTCATCCAGGGCATGAGTTGCAGCGGGCGTTCGATTTCGGATCGCAATCGCGGCCGATTTCCCCGATTTGGACGCTCATTTCAAGCGCCATTTCAGTCATTGCGCCACCTGCGGGCGCAATACGGCCAGGGATCGCAACCGGGTGAGGTTGTACGCCGCCATCGTCAGCGTCAGAAGTTGGTCAACCTTATCCAGCCCTCGCACCATCACCTGCGCCAGCGGCCCCACCGTCTTGCCCCAGCCGAAACACTGCTCAATGCGCTTTCTGGCGCGCATGCTCATCGCATAGCCCTCGTGCCGGGTCGTGCGGCCATCGATCGCGCTGCCTCCATTGCGGTTAACGTTCTGCGCCACGTGCGGCGTCACGTTGATCTCGCGGCACGCCTTGACGAAGCCCTTGGTGTCGTAGGCCTTGTCGGCGGCCACCGTCTTGCGTTTGCCCGGCTCGGCCACATCAGCCAGCATCTGCGCGGCCACCTCGCGCTCAGCCACACCGTTGGCCTGGCTGGCGCGCACGTTGACCACCAGGCCGTGCCGGTTGTCGCTGAGCACATGGCCCAGATAACTGGGCAGGGCCGGCGCCGCATTGCTCTTGCGGTACAGCCGCGACTCACCGTCACTGCTCGACTCGTGCGTGTCGTTGCTGCGCGGCTCGCCGCGCCAGTCCTCGGGCGGACGATCGTCGTCCGATCCGTCCTTGCGCCGCATGCTCTTGTGACTGGCCCAGGCCTTGATCAGCGTGCCGTCCACGCTAAAGTGCTCGCCCGACAGCAGCCCGCGCTGCTCGGCCATGCTCACCGTGGCGTTGAACATCTCGGTCACCGCTTCGTGCTCGATCAGCCGGTCGCGGTTCTTGCTGAACACCGAGTGGTTCCACACCACGTCGTCGATCGACAGGCCGACGAACCACCGAAACAGCAGGTTGTAGGTGATCTGCTCGACCAGTTGCCGCTCGCTGCGGATGCTGAACAGCACCTGCAGCAGCATGGCGCGCATCAGTTTCTCCGGCGCGATGCTCGGGCGGCCGCCCTTGATGTCGGCTTCGTACATGGCCGAGAACTTCGAGTCCATCTTGGTCAACGCATCGTTGACCCATGTGCGGATCGTGCGCAGTGGGTGATTGGCCGGCACAAAGTCGTCCAGCTTCACGCTGCTGAACAGGTTCTCGGTGTAGCTGTCTGCGCCTCTCATCGGCTCCGGCTCCCTCGGTCTGGCCTGTCTCGATCGTCGCTCAGTTCGCCTGGGTGGGCGATTGGTATTTCAACGGCCTGCTAACGGGTCAACCCGCGTGATCTGCGGGAGTCTTTCCAATCCAACCCTAGGCGAAAGCGCATCCATGAAATCCCAGTTGACCGACGTTCTGGAAACGGTCCAGTCCTTCATCGCCAAGGGCTACGACCGCGAGTACCGGGTCAAGGACGGCAATCTCGTCGATATTCAAATAGGGTCAGCCATCGATCCGTGCACCCTTAGCGTTGATGCTGCGTTGCGCCTCGAAAGTGGGGATGATGCAGAGGACGCCTCTAACATTTACGCAATCACCGATCCGTCGACCGGGCATAAAGGCCTTTTGATCGATGCGTTCGACGTGTTCGGCGAAATGTGTCACCAGGACCTTTCTGAGCGGCTTATGGCGAACAGGGAAACAGCGCCGGCAGGTGACCTGGGCGTGCCGAGCAAGCACGGGCTGCGAAAAGTCTACAAGACCGAGTTTGACAGCGAGCCCGAGCGATACGTTCTGCGGGAAAACTTTCCGGACTTCCCAGCGTGCCCTTTTGGTGGAGCTTTCAGCATCCTCGGCTTCGATACCGCCGATCAGTCATATGTCTGGCTCGTCACCAGCGTCATCCGAGATTCTCGGCTGACGAGAGTGCCATACCAAGGGGAAGACATCACCAGCGATGAATAGCGGGGCCAGCGAGCTTGTTAGTCCGCCGGAGGCAGGCACCATTAGCCCACGGGATCTTGAATTGTAAAAACATAACGAGGTGATGATGAACTGGAATAAAGACCACATCCGAGAAACTATGCTTTCTCTGGAGACCGCAGCTTTGCAAAGCGCTCGCGACCACTATCTGAACTATCTCTCCACTGCCCGGCTTGATCCTACCGAACCCATCGAGAACGACGAGCAGGCTCAGGCCGAAGTCGCGGCCGACTTCGCTGAAGCGCTTGATGACACGCTTCATGACTACGCCGACAAACTCGAGAAGCTCAGGACAATCGATTTCGGCCCTAAGTCGACTGTCAGCGAAGGCGCTGTCGTCAAGCTATCCGGCCGCTACTTTGTGATCGCGGTATCAACGAGCAAGTTCATATGCCAGGGGCGTGAGCTCATGGGCATCTCCACAATGGCGCCGATCTTCGAAGCGATTGACGGTGCCCGGGCAGGCGAAACCGTTCAATTTAACGGCCGAAACCTCACTGTAGAAGTCGTGGCATAAGCATAAGGTAGGAGATTCAGATGAGCGTAGCTGAACGACAAGCGCCCGAACTGCGGGTGCAGAAATGGATTAGCAAAGATGGAGGAAACGTTGTCGCTCCGCTCAATCTGTCGGATCTCGGGACCGGCCCGAAGATTCTGCTCGCCTTCCAGCATTGGTGTCATGGCTGCCATTTGCATGGTTTTCCGACACTGCAGAAGCTGTATGGCGCGTTGAGTTCCAAGGGCGTTGGATTCGCAGTGATCCAGACCGTCTTCGAAGGAGCGCATGAGAACACCGTTGAGAAGTTGCGCGTGAATCAGCTCAAATATGAGCTTCCTGTCGCTTTCGGTCATGACGATCCACCGGCCGGCGCGATGTTTCCTACCTTCATGGAGGATTACCGAACACGTGGAACGCCTTGGTTCACGGTTATCGACGCTGGCGGTCGCATCGTTTTCTCGGACTTCCATCTCGACGCTGACCGGCTTGTCAAGGACCTGGACCAAGCGTAACCAATGCGGCGTTGGTACATCCTGATTGCCACCCATCTCGTGATGCTCGCTATAGGTTTTGCAGGCGGCGTCTATATGCTGCCCATCCTCACAGCACCTCAAGCGCCGGACACAGCAGCGCTTCAGCGAATCTCGACTGAAACGCTCTACACAGGGCGTCTCGTACGCAATCTCAGAGGCAGCGACCTGCTTCATTGGGGCGAAGGAGAAATTGGGGTTTCTCGCAACTACATCACACACGTTGGGCGTCTCGCCCCCGGTCCGGACTACAAGCTCTACCTTGCTCCACGGTTCGTCGACTCGAAAGAAACGTTTCTCCTAGCTAAGAATGAATCGCTTCGCGTGGGAGACGTGAAGACTTTCAACGGTTTCATCGTGGAGGTTCCTGCAGATATCGACGTTCGCGATTTCAGCTCAGTCGTCATCTGGTGCGAAGCATTCGACCAGTTCATCAGTGCGGCAGAGTATCAAGCTTCACGTCAGGCTCGAGAATGATCCATACGATGAATGCCGTAAGGGCGGCTTGTACTCGCGGCCTTGTTCTCGCACCGGTGGCGGCGTTGCTGTTGAGCGTCGCCGCGCTGCTGATGGGCAACGGCTTGCTAGGTACGCTGCTGATCGTGAGAGCCGGCCAGGAGGGCTTCTCGAGCGCAGCGACCGGCGCGATGATGTCCTTCTACTTTGCGGGCTTCACTATCGGCGCACTCGTGTTGCCGCGGGTGATTGCTTCTGTAGGGCATGTCAGAACTTTCGCCGGCTTTGCGGCTATCGCTTCGATGACCGCCCTTCTCCATGTGGCGCTCGTAGAGCCGAGCGCCTGGATGCTGCTGCGCCTAGTTACCGGCTTCGCCTACGCTGGTATGGTCCTCGCAACGGAGAGCTGGCTGAATGCGCACGCACTGCAATCCACACGCGGGCAACTCCTGTCGATTTTTGGAGTCGTTTCGATGGGTTCATGGGCAATCGGCCAAGCGCTCCTCAACGTTGCGCCACCCGGCGACGTGACTCTGTTCCTCATAGTTTCGCTACTAATATCAGCGTCGGTGGTTCCGATAACTTTGCTGCCAAATCATCCGCCAGCCGAGGTGGAGCAGGAACCGGTCGCGCTCAGGAGCCTCGTCCTCGTATCCCCCCTCGCTGCGGCCGGCGTCTTCTTGGCCGGCCTTGCTATAGGTGGCTTCTGGGGCATGGGCCCGAACTTCGCACAAAGGATCGGACTAGATGTTGGTGGCATATCCGCTTTCATGGCTGCGGTTCTTGGTGGCACACTTGCATTGCAATGGCCGCTCGGTTGGCTTTCGGATCGAGCGCCTCGAAACCTTGTCATTGCAGGTGCTGCCCTTGCGTCTGCAGCGGCTGCCATCGGCGTAGTGTTGGCGACGGAAGCGCCGCTGCCCTTGCTCCTTTTTGTAGGTGCGCTCTTCGGCGGATTTGGTATCCCGATCTATTCATTGTGTCTCGCCGTCGCGAACGACGATCTTCCGGCAGGTCGACTGCTCGGCACTGCACGCGGGCTTCTTTTGCTCAACGGGATTGGGACGGCCGCTGGACCCCTTATAGGGGGAGTGGCGATGAATATCGTGGGCCCAGGCGGCCTATTCCTATACGCGGCTGGGTTGCTCACTACTCTGGCGGTTCTGGCCCTCGCACGCAGGCAGCCAACGCGCCCAATCGAGGTCAGGGCCACCCATTGTCCTAGCACCCCGATGATCACCGCATCGCTCGATACGATGATGCGAACGCGAGATAGGCATGACGCTCGGCACTAATGTGGCAATTGCGGCAAAGGGCAACCTTCGGGATCGAGCGTCCCTTCATCCTGACGCTTGGGTGTTCCCGTTCAGGCGGAACATGACAAGCTCAGGTTTCCAGACCACCAATCGAGACGCAATATGAAACCCGATGTTCTGCTATACACAACGAGTTGGTGCCCATACTGCCTACGCGCGAAGCAGCTCCTTCGTGAGAAAGGAGTGCAATGGAACGAGATAGATATCGAGGGAAATCAAAGTCACCGACAGGCCATGAAGGAAGCTTCTGGCCGAAGCACCGTGCCGCAAATCTTCATCAACGGCACACATGTCGGTGGCTCCGACGACCTTTTCGAGCTTGATTCCATAGGCGAACTCGATAAGCTTCTCGCGCGCACGCCGCCTGCTAAGTAGGCGGCTGCGGCCTGGCCAGATCCGAGTGCCTCGGGATATCCAGTACGCTGACCTTGGGCTTTGCCCCGGAGTAAAATTCGAACATGCAATTGGTCAAGCAGGAGCTTCTCTCGGCGCTCGCAAACACCCTCGAATCCTTTTCGCCCGGGGCTGGCGCCAGGGCCGCGTTCGAATCGCCCAAGGTGCCGGCGCACGGCGATTTCGCAAGCACGGCGGCAATGCAACTTGCCAAGCCGCTGGCCCGCAAGCCGCGCGAACTCGCCGCAGAACTGAGCACTGCCCTGCTGGCCACCCCTGCTTTCGGGCGGTGGGTGCAGGATGTTGAGCTTGCCGGACCGGGTTTCCTCAACATCCGGTTGAAGGTGGCTGCCAAGCAACAGGTGGTGCGCGAAGTACTCGTCGCCGGAGAGGCGTACGGCCGCCAGCCGGCTACCGGTGAAAAGGTACTCGTCGAATTCGTCTCAGCCAACCCGACAGGACCGCTCCATGTGGGCCACGGCCGCCAAGCAGCGCTTGGCGATGCCATCTGCAACCTTCGCGCTTCGCAGGGCGATGCGGTGTATCGCGAGTTCTATTACAACGACGCCGGCGCGCAGATCCAGACGCTCGCGAGCAGCGTACAGATGCGCGCAAAGGGTCTGAAACCGGGAGACGCCGACTGGCCGAGCGGCGAAAAGGCCGCGGCTTACAACGGCGACTACATCGCCGACATCGCCGAGGATTTCAAGGCGAAGAAGACAGTGAAGTCGGACGACCGGGCGTTCACCGCGAGCGGCGACATCGACGACATCGACTCAATCCGTGAGTTCGCCGTGGCCTACCTGCGGCGGGAGCAAGACATCGACCTGCAGGCGTTTCGCGTGCGCTTCGACAACTACTACCTTGAGTCGAGCCTGTATACCAGCGGGCGCGTCGAATCGACGGTGGTCGAGCTGGTAGCCGCCGGCAAGACCTACGAACAAGACGGCGCTCTCTGGCTCCGGTCGACCGACTACGGCGACGACAAGGACCGCGTCATGAAGAAGGGCGACGGTACTTACACATACTTCGTGCCCGACGTGGCGTACCACATCGCGAAGTGGGAGCGCGGCTTCCACACCGTCGTCAACATCCAAGGCACCGACCACCACGGCACCATCGCACGCGTGCGCGCCGGCCTACAGGGTGTTGATAAAAGCATCCCCGCGGGCTATCCCGACTACGTGCTGCATACCATGGTGCGTGTCATGAAGGGTGGTGAAGAAGTCAAGATCAGCAAGCGGGCAGGTAGCTATGTCACGCTGCGCGACTTGACCGAATGGACCAGCACCGATGCGGTTCGCTTCTTCCTGCTGAGCCGCAAGCCCGACACCGAGTACACCTTCGACGTCGACCTTGCTGTCACGAAGAACAACGACAACCCGGTTTACTACGTGCAATACGCGCATGCACGCATCCGCTCGGTGCTCGCAAGTTGGGGTGGCAATGAGGCGATGCTGCAGGAAGCCGACTTGTCGGCGCTCGATAGCCCGGCCGCACAGGCACTTATGCTGCTGCTGGCGAAGTACCCGGACATGCTCACCGCGGCAGCGAGGGACTTCGCACCGCATGACGTCACCTTCTACCTGCGCGAACTCGCCGCCAGTTACCACAGCTACTACGACGCCGAGCGCATTCTGGTCGACGACGAAAGCGTCAAGAAAGCCCGCTTGGCGCTCGTCGCCGCCACCGCGCAGGTACTGCACAACGGACTCGCGATTCTTGGCGTCAGTGCGCCCAGCAAGATGTAAACCCGACCAAAAGTGCACAAGATGGCACCGCTGGTCTCATCCCTCTACTGAGAGAGTTGGCTCATTGGTCGCGCATGAGCTGGGTGACGATGACAGGCGTTCCCTCCAGTGTGCGGTGCACGGGGCAGCGGTCAGCGATGCGGAGCAGATCAGCCCGCTGCTCTTCGCTCAACGAGCCGCGTACGAAGAGCTCGCGCGTGATGCGCTCGACCTTGCCTTCCTTGCCATCGCATTCCGCGCAATCCTGTGCGTGCAGCCGCTCGTGCCGCAACCGAACCTGTACGTCTTCGAGGGCATAGCCCTTGCGGTTGGCATATAGGCGGAGTGTCATCGATGTGCAAGCGCCTAGCGACATCAAGAGCAGGTCATACGGGGTCGGACCGTGATCACCACCTCCCACGGCTCGGGGCTCGTCTGCGTCGATGTGGTGGCCGCCCGCCTGCATCTCACGCCAGAACGCATGGTCGTGCTCACCTATCCATACCTCACCCTCACGCAGAGCAGAGGAAGCGCCGCCGGTTGCGGTGTTGGCCGGTGGCAGGTATCGACGCGCCCAGGTGGCAATGGTGTCGGCTACGTAGGTCGCATCGGCCGCTCGCGTAATCAGGTGGTCCGCATCATCGAGACTGACGAAGCTCTTGGGGTGCAGAGCCGCGGTAAACAGCAGATGCGCCTGACCGATGCCGACCACCTCGTCTTGCGGGGCATGCATGACCAGCAATGCCCGTCGTAGCTGGCGCGAGATGCTGGTGTCGGTCAGGCGTCCCAGTTCCTCGACGAACGATGGCTTGAGTGCAAACTGGCGACCACCCAAGGTCACTTGTACATCGCCCTGCCCGTCAATCTGACTGCGCCCAAAGTGCTGGAGCACGTGGCTGGCCGATGCCGGTGAGCCGATCGTGCAGACCGCCTTGACGTGCTCGAGTTCCGGCGCTGCCATCAACGCCGCCGTTCCTCCAAGGCTATGACCGACCAGCAGACTCGGTGCCCCGTGAGTGGCCTCCATCCACTGCGCGGCGGCCACCAAATCGGCCACGTTGGACACGAACCCCGCGCTGCCGAATTCGCCCGCACTATCACCCAGCCCGGTGAAGTCGAATCGCAGTGTGGCGATGCCTTGCGAGGCGAGCGCTCGACTGATCCGGGCGGCCGCTATCGAATTCTTGCTGCAAGTAAAGCAATGCGCAAACACGGCATAGGCCTGTGGCGCGCCATCTTCTGGCAACTCCAGCACACCGGCCAGTGTGGTCTGCTCGGCGCCCGCGAACTCGACACGAATGCTTGTCATGACTGTGCTGCGTTGCGGCGCAGCCTCGTTGGTGCTGTCAGCATCACGTCTTGACCAACGCTATAGCATTCATGCAATAGCGCAGGCCACTTGGTGCCGGCCCATCGGGAAAGACGTGGCCTAGGTGCGCGTCGCAGACATTGCAGGTGGTCTCCACCCGAGTCATGCCGTGACTTGAATCGTCGTGGTAAGCCACTAGTCCGGGGGCCAGAGCCTGAGTGAAGCTGGGCCAACCGCTCTTGCTGGCAAACTTGCTAGAGGCGTCAAACAACTCGGTGCCACAGCAAACGCAGCCATAGCGACCGGGCTCGAACAGCGCGCACATCGCTGAGCTGTGGGCACGTTCGGTACCTTGTTCGCGGGTGACGCGGAATTGCTCGGCGGTGAGCCGCTCGTGCCATTGCGCAGCATCGAGTTCCAGACGCCGCGGCGGCGCTGGATTGCCTTCGCGCGTAAGCGCCATCACGCCACGCCACGTAAGTGTGTTGGCATCGGGCGCAGGTTGGGGCACTCCAGGCGCGGGGCGCTTGAGCTGAGCGATCAGTCTTTCCGCATCAACACTGAAGTGGTTGTAAATCACCGTTCCTTCGGGATCGATGACGATGAACCATGGCGTACCACCGTTGCGGTAGCGTTCCATCAGCACGGAACCAGCACCCTCGCGACCTTGGCCGGCATCGTGGCCGAAGGGAATTGGAAGAACGTACTTGAGCTGGTTCGCCGCCGCGCGGTCGAAGGTGTTGGCTTCGAAGTCCTCGAACACCGTCTGCACAGCAGCAAAGCTGACCAGCCGTGAACCTTTAAAGGCTTCGACCAGCTTCGCGAGCGCGGGAAAACCGGTGATGTGGCAGCCGGGACAGGCGTCCTGAAAGCAGAAGATCACTTTGTAGACGCCGGGCATCTGTTCCAGGCCATACCCCTGCATCGGTTCACCTGCGGCATTGATCCAATGCGTCACGCCCAGGTCGGGAGCAGGCTGGTTGATGATGCCGGGGAGTTGTGCGTCGTTCTGTTGCATCGAGGTCTTTCGCAGTGAACTACTTAGGTGCTGACCGGGCCGTCAAGTACCGCAAAACGTCCGGTAGCGTGCCGTTTCTTCGCTAGGTGCAGGCTGGGCAAAAACGGCGTCCGGCTCTAACTCTTCGAACGGCCGCTCGAGAACAGCCAGCAACCGCTCGAAGGGAGCCAGGTCGTCGTGGTCCACGGCCGCTGTCAGCGCGGCTTCGACCTGATGATTTCGAGGGATGTAGATCGGATTGACTTGGCGCATGGTTGTCGCACGTTCGGCCTCGCCCGCCGCCGGTGCAAGAAGACGCCAGCGTTGCAGCCAGGGCTGCATCGCTGGTGCTGCATCGCCGAACAGCGCGAGAAGCGGCGCATCCCCACCTACGGCGGCGTCAGTCAATCGCCGAAACCCCAGCGTGAAGTCGATGCGGTGCGCTTGCAGCAGTTGCAGGTACTCGTCGGCAAACGCCCGATCGCTGGCATGCAAGTCCGGCAGACCAAGCTTTGCACGCAACACTGCCGTCCAATGCACACTGAACCGCTCAGAAAAATCCTGTACCGCAGCGTTGCCACGCTCGGCAGCGCGGGTGCTGTCGGAATCAATCAATGGCGACAGCGCTTCGGCAAGGCGTGCCAGATTCCATTGCGCTATGGCAGGTTGGTTGCCATAGGCGTAGCGGCCTTCGGTATCGATCGAACTGAATACGGCGTTGGGGTCGAATTGCTCCATGAAGGCGCAAGGCCCGTAGTCGATGGTTTCGCCGGAAATCGTCATGTTGTCGGTGTTCATGACGCCATGTATGAAGCCTACGCCCATCCAGCGCGCCACAAGCAAGGCCTGACGATCCACCACGTTACTTAGAAGTTGCAGGTACCTATCGGGCTCATCAGCCAGCGCCGGGTAGTGGCGGGCAATGGCGTAGTCAGCCAGGCGACGTAACAGTGCCTCATCGCGCTTTGCGGCAACGAACTCGAAGGTCCCCACGCGCAAATGGCTTGCCGCCACTCGAGTGAGGATGCCCCCGGGCAAAACTCGTTCGCGCCGCACTGTCGCACCGGTGGCCACAGCGGCCAGCGCGCGTGTGGTCGGGATGCCCAGCACGTGCATAGCCTCGCCCATCAGGTATTCGCGGAGCACCGGACCGAGCGCAGCAAGGCCGTCCCCGCGGCGTGAGAACGGCGTCTTCCCCGAGCCCTTGAGCGCAACGTCACGGCGGCGACTCTCGCGGTCGATCAACTCACCGAGCAGCAGAGCGCGGCCATCGCCGAGTTGCGGCGAGTAGCCGCCAAACTGATGCCCTGAATAAGCCTGGGCCAGTGGCTCCGCCAGTGCCGGCACGGCGTTTCCGGCCAGCACCGCAAGACCTTTAGCGGATGCCAACTCGTCGGGGTCCAAGCCCAGTTCCGCGGCCAGGCTTCGATTCAACTGCAACAAGCGCGGCGCCGGCGAGCCCGCCGGTTTCCACCGCACGTAAAAACCCACGAGATCTCGCGCATAACTGTTGTCGAACGGCATGTGCATGCCGCGCTCGTCGGCTTCGTCACCATGCAGCGTGCCGTTTATCGGGGTTTTCAAATCGAGCTCCAAAGCATCGCACAAGGGGTACACAGCATCACATGGTGTCACCGCCGAAGGCCCGGATCAAGGCTTCGGCATCGAGGTGGAAATCGCTGTGCAGGACTTCGCCCATCGGATCAAGAACGATAAACCACGGCGTGCCCCGAGTTTCATAATCGGTCATCAGGCTCGAATAGCGACCCACCGCAGCGTCGTGTCCGAACGGAATCGCTAGCCCGTAGCGCTCCTGGTTCTCGCGCAGCCGCTCGAAGGTATTCACCTCAGCACCCTCGAAAACCGTCTGCACGGCCGCGAAGGCGAAGCCATGACCAGACAACGCTTGCACCAATTTCTTGAGCGTCGGGAAGCCGTGGCTATGGCAGCCTGGGCACCAGTGCTGAAAGCAATAGATCACCTTGAAGCCATCGCCGAAATCGGCCATCGTCAGCGGCGCCGTCGGTTTCCCTTGCGCGTCGATCCACTGTGAGACTCGCAATTCCGGGGCGTTGATGGGTACATAGTCACGCTTCATGAAGTCCTTTCGTAAGCGGGAGACTCGATACGTAGAACGGCAGCCGATGTAGCGACTTCACCGTCCACCAGCATGCGCTTGGGCAGCTTCCAGTTGGCGCGGGGAAAGTGGCAGGTAAAGCCGTTCGGATTCCGGACCAGGTAGTCCTGATGCTCGGGCTCGGCTTCCCAGAAAGGGCCGGCCGGCTTTAACTCAGTGACCACCTTGCCTGGCCACAGGCCGGAGGCGTCAACATCCGCGATCACCTCTAGCGCGACGCCATGCTGTTCATGCGTCGTGGAAAAAATCCCGGAACGGTAGGTACTCCTGCGGTCGTTACCCTTCCCCTTCTCTATGGTCGGGTCGTGAATCTGGAAGAAGAACTCCAGAAGTTCGCGAAAACTGGTGCGCGCAGGATCGAACACGACCTCCAGAGCCTCGGCATGGGTGCCGTGGTTGCGATAGGTGGCATTGGGCACGTCGCCGCCGCAGTAACCAACCCGTGTGCGAGTCACGCCAGGCAGCTTGCGTACGAGATCCTGCATGCCCCAGAAGCAACCCCCAGCCAGGATGGCAGTTTCGGTCGAACTCATGAACAAGTCCTTGTCGCCCCGAGTTGTTGGATAGCGGGCTCGCAAGCTGGGCTACGCTTGTTCTACCCCGCGCCATTGGTGGCACCGATACGCTTCCCCTTGAAGCAAGCGAAACACACATTGCAATTGATATCAGGGCGTCACGCCTGCCCGCAAGACTACAAATCGTCTCGATGGGTATACCGAACGTCCAAGCTTTCGCGACACGGACATAGGGTTGTCGCGCAGCGATTCCGCAGCCCATGCTGGGCTCGAATACCTCGCCTGCGTGAGGTTGCCAACGGTACTCCCGGCATAGCTGCTCGCTAGAATGAACAGATGACTCCTCCCGTCGACAAAGACTCCGGCAAGGCAAGTAATTTTCTACGCCACGTCATCGAAAACGACCTCGAGCGAGGCGTCTATGCGGCGCGAAAATGGGGTGGCAACCCCGGCGATGCGCAACACCATGCGCAAGGCATGCAAGACCCGGCCCGGGTGCGTACGCGCTTTCCACCCGAACCCAATGGCTACCTGCACATCGGCCACGCCAAGAGCATCTGGCTCAACTTCGAGTTGGCGAAAGAATACGGCGGCGTATGCCACCTGCGCTTCGACGACACCAACCCTGAGAAGGAGGAGCAGGAATACGTCGACAGCATCCGCGACGCAGTCAAGTGGCTCGGCTATGAAACCTACTTGGCCGATCACCCGAGCGCGCCCAGCACGCTGCAGCCGCACGAATATTTCGCGAGCGACTACTTTGATTTCATGTACCGGGCGGCTGAGTACCTGATCACCGCCGGCCTGGCCTACGTGGACGAGCAGACGCCCGACGAAATGCGCGGCACGCGCGGCGACTTCAACACGCCAGGCACCGATAGCCCGTTCCGCGCCCGCAGCCCCGACGAGAACTTGGCGCGCTTTCGCCAGATGCGCGAAGGCAAGTTGGACGACGGCGCCGCAATCCTTCGCGCCAGAATCGACATGGCCAGCCCCAACATCAACATGCGTGACCCGGCGCTGTACCGCATTCGCCGCGCCACGCATCACAACACCGGCGACAAGTGGTGCATCTACCCGATGTACACCTACGCCCATCCGATTGAGGACGCGCTGGAGCAGATTACTCATTCGATCGCCACCCTGGAGTTTGAAGACCAGCGCCCGTTCTACGACTGGCTGCTACATCGGCTGGCAGAAGGCGGTCTGATCGCCAGCCCGCATCCACGCCAGTATGAATTCGCGCGTCTGAACGTGACGCACGTGATTACTAGCAAGCGCAAGTTGCGCCAGTTGGTCGAAGAGCGCCATGTCGACGGCTGGGACGACCCGCGGATGCCTACCCTCGCAGGGCTTCGTCGTCGGGGCTATACACCTGAAGCGCTCAAGCTGTTCTGCGAACGCAGCGGTGTGACCAGGTCCGGCGGCTGGATCGACTACGGGAGCCTTGAAGCGGCGCTCCGCGACACGCTCGACCCGACCGCCCCGCGTGCGATGGTCGTGCTCGACCCAGTGAAGTTGGTCATCACCGACTGGGCCGAGCTAATGGGCAGTGACTCCCTGCTCGACGACTGCACCGCCCCCGTGAACCCGCGCGACCCCGAAGCCGGAATGCGCCGCTTCAAGATCGGCCGAGAGGTGTGGATCGAACGCACCGACTACGAAGACGTGCAGCCCAAAGGCTTCTTCCGCCTGTTCCCAGGCAACAAGGTGCGCCTGAAGTATGGCCATACCATCGCATGCACTGGCGCCACGCGCGACGCCGGCGGCAAGCTGCTCGAAGTGCAGGCCACGCTGGTGCCTGACACCAAGAGTGGAACGCCCGGCGCGGACGCGGTAAAGGTGAAGGGCAACATCACCTGGGTCGCGATAGCCGATGCGGTACCGGTCGAGGTTCGCTTGTATGAACGGCTGTTTGCCGCGGAACAGCCGGGCAGCGGAGAACTGCTGGATGAGTTGAACAAACAAAGCCTGATGACATGTTCGGCGTTCGCGGAACCGTCATTGGCTGCCGCGAAAGTTGGCGGCGCGGGGTTTCAGTTCGAGCGGCACGGGTACTTCGTGGTGGATGAAAAAGCGGCCGAAGATGGCAAGCCTGTGTTTAACCGGGCTGCGGGGATGCGAGACAGCCGGGGCAAGTAAGGCAGGCATCTACTGATCCACGCATGGCAAGGCTACCCCGAGTCGAACGGCGCCACGTTGCTGAAGCCGGTCTTCCTTCACGCGCCAAAACAGGCTAGCCGCCATGCTTGCAGTGGCCTCACTCACGCTTCACGCTGACAAGCGAGCCGAGAAGCGTTCAGCGATGAAATCCACGAACGCACGAATCCGTTTTGGCAAGAAGCGGCCGTTGGGGAATAGTGCGTACAGCGGGTATGGCTCAGTTTTCCATTCGGTCAGCAGCGGCACGAGAGCGCCGCTCAGCAGGTGTTGCTTCTGCTCCAATTCAGTCATCAGGATGATGCCGGCACCTGCGACAGCCCACTCACGTGCAAGCGACGCGTCATCGACGAGCCGGTCACCCGTTACCCGCACCGTTGTCCAGTGGCCGTCCAGGGCGAATCGCCAGGTGTTAAAGGGTCGACCTGCGCGGGTAAACGCGATGCAGTTGTGGTCAACCAAATCCATCGGTGCGCTCGGCGTACCGCGACGACGCAAGTAGTCAGGTGAGGCACTAAGCAGCGGTCGCGCAACTGCGAGCATGCGTGTTGGCGGCGGTCAGGATCCGCTGTTATTCGGCGGTGAGGACGCGGTTTTGCAGCTGAGTCAGTAGCGGGAACGAACAGCGGCAAGCGCCCTGCGGATCCCGGCGTAGGGGTGGCGACGGCGTTAGAACGGCTCGTTCGGGTCCAGTGATGGCGGCGGCGTCTCGGCGACGAGTTGGTCCCGCCAAGCCTGCTGGATCTGCGGACCGTACCGGGCCCACAACTGCTCACGCAGGTCCTGAAGGCATTCGAAGACCGCCAACGCCTGCTCGGGCGTCCAGTGCTCGGGAAGCGCTGACGACGGCGGCGCTGCCGACGCCTGGCGAGGCCTCACGGCTTGGCCTTGCGCGGTGCGGTGCCAGCCTTGGCTGCCCGCTGACGCGTGCGTGCGGCCAGCCGCTCCTGGGCTTCCTTAGCCCGGTAGGAATCGCCCTCGATGCGCACGACCTCGGCGCGGTGCATCAGCCGGTCGACCAGCGAGACCACGCAGGCGGCGTTGGGGAAGACCTCGCCCCACTCGGCGAACGCCTTGTTCGTCGTGACCACCGTACTCTTGTGTTGGTAGCGCCGGCTGACCAGCTCGAACAGCAGGTCGGCGTGGCGGTTCGAGTAGGAGAGGTAGCCGACTTCGTCGATCAGCAGCAGATCAGGCGCGGCGTAGTGACGCAGTCGCCGCCGCAGGGTCGAGTCGCTGTCCAGGGCCGCCAGGTCGCCGAGCAACTGCCCGGCAGTGACGAACAGCACCGTGTGGCCGGCCAGTACCGCCTGGTAGCCCAGGTTGCAGGCGCACATCGTCTTGCCCACGCCGTTGGGCCCCACGAGCACGACGTTGGTGGCGTCAGCCAGGAACTGCAAGGACATGAGGTCTTCCACTGCGGCGCGATCGACCTGCTCGGGCCAGCTCCAGTCGAAGTCGGCCAGCGGCTTGAACTGGCCGATGTGGGCCTCGCGCAGACGGCGCTCCAGGCTGCGGCGGCTGCGCTCCTGGGTCTCCCAGGCCAGCCACTGCGCCACGCGCGAGGCGGCCTCGGGTTCGGTCATCACGTCGGCCCAGTGGGCCAGCAGGCCGTGCAGGCGCAGCCCGGTGGCCTGGACCCGCAGTTCGGCGGCATTGATCGGCGGGGGTGCATTCATGGCTTCTCTCCTGTATCCACCGGCGCGATCCGGTCGTAGCTGGCCAACGCGTGCGAGCGCACCGGCGCGTCGCGGCGCGCCACGTCCTCGCTCAGGTGCAGCGCCGTGGGCGGCGGCAACCCCTGCTCCTCGCGGGCCCGCTCCAGGGCCAGGCGCACCGCGTTCGGGTGCGGCACGCCCTGGGCGAGCGCGCACTCGATGGCGGCCTGCAGCGGCGCCGCCCCGTAGCGATCGAGCAGGCGCAGCAATGCCGCGGTGATGGAGCCCAGGTTCTCGCCGCGCTCGGCGGCTTGCGCGAGCAGCCTGGATGCGGCCGGCACCGCACGGCTGGCCCGGTCGACACCGCGATGACCGCGCGCCTGGCGCTTGTGCTGCGCCAGCGCGTCGATGTGCTGCGGGTCCTCGATCTGCGCGCCGGCGTCGTAGCTGCGCGCGTGGCTGGCGATCTCGGCCGCACCGTCGAACACGCGCACTCGCAGCTCGTCGGCCAGCACGGCCAGGGTGCGTCGCACATGGGTGTGCGGCACCGAGTAGTCATTGAGCTCGAAGCGCACGTACGGCGTCTTGCCCACCTGCACGGCCACACGTTCGCCCAGCGGGTAGTCCTGCACAGGCAGCGCCAGCAGGCTGGCGCGCTCGACCTCGAACGCCTGGCGCACGCTCAAGGCGCCGTCCTCGGGCCAGCGCCGGTCCGAGGCCAGGCCCTCGCACCACTGGCGCGCCTGGGCATTGAGGTCGTCCAGGTCGGCGAACTCGCGCGCGGCGAAGAAGCTCTCGCGCACATAGCGGATCGCCCGTTCCACCCGACCCTTCTCGTTGCCGCGCGCCACCGCCACCGGGCGCGGCTCGAAGCGGTGGTGGCAGGCGAACTTCAGCAGCTCGGGATTGAACCGGATGGCGTCGCCCACGCGCTCGAGCACAGCACTCTTGAGGTTGTCGTAGAGCAGGACGCGGGCACAGCCGCCATAGGCGGCAAACGCCTCGACATGACCGCGCAAGAAGCTGTCCATACGGGCGTCGAGGAAGAAGCGCAGGAAGATCCGGCGCGAGTAGCTCAGCACCATCACGAAGGCCATCAGCGGTCGTCGGGCGCGACCGACCTGCAGGTGTCCGAAGTGACCCCAGTCGACTTGCGCTTGTTCGCCTGGCAGGGTGCGCAGGCGCAGGTAGGCCTCGGCGGCCGGTCGCGGACGCATGCAGGCCACGAGGTGGCGGAAGTGGTCAGGGCTGCCGCGGTAGCCCCGCTCGTGGACCATGTCGAACAGCCGCGCCGCGGTGAGCGTGGGGAACTTCGCCAGCGTCTGCAGGATGAACGTCCGGAAGGGGTCGATGCGGCTGGGGCGCAGCACCGTGGTGGGCGGTGGCAGGCCGGCCTGCGCGAGCACGCGTCGCACGGTGTCGCGGTGCACGTGAAGCTGGCGCGCGATGGTGCCCACGCGCCAGCGTTCGGTGTCGTACAGGCGCAGGATCTGCGCGTTCAAGTCGGCGGAGATGACCAAGGGGGTTCCTTCGAAGAACTCAGGGGCTGGGATCGACCACACGAGCCGGCCAGCGCCGCAGGCCGTGACGCACGAAGCCCTGGCGCACCCAGGGCGACAGCGGTGCAGCGCAACGCCGGCAGCGAGCGCCGACCAGCGGTACGTCGGCTGCGGTGACGCTCACCGTGTTGTCTGGCTCGTTCACGGTCAGTGGAGCAGCGGGCGGCACGCTCAGCCAACCCTGATGCGTCACGAAGTGCGCCTGGCCGCCGGGGTCGACGGCGGCGTCGATCGCGATCGGGGAGATCGCGGCGATCGCGACGGTGGCAGCCAGCTCGCACTGCCGCTGTCGCCAGCGCCGGGAGCGATCGGCGTGCGCCATGCGGCCCGCACGGCTGCGCTGGTAGCGCTGCGCGGCGGCGCGCTGGGCTTCGCGGCGGGCCGTGCCCGAACAGGCGCGGCTGCAGTAACGCTGGCCGCGGTCGCAGCGGCTGCACAGCAGCACCTGCGCACGGCAGCGCGCGCACACGAACAGACGGGCGGGATGGTCGACGGCCAGGCTCTCCGGGAGAACTCCCGAGGAACGCCAATGGCCGCCCGCCAGCGGCGTGTACAGCCGCATGTCGCGGCATACACTGCGCTCGCATCCCGCCTCTGGCGCGGTTGTAGGGCACGGCGTCGGGCTTGAGCAGCCACGCGATGGACCGGCGCCGTGCCCGCCTACCTCTCAGGCACGCCGAGGTTCTACCTCACCGGCCGCGCGCTCCCGGCCACCCCCACCGATCACCCCCCTGCTCGAGGCCGCCATGCGGCCGCCCTGCAGGGCGGCCGCATGGGCATCAACTCATCCCCCACGACGATCACCGCGGACCGCCGTCGACCCGCACCCCGCACGCCACCAGCCCTTCACAGAGCTTGAAGCGGAACCGCCACTTCACCGCCGAATAAGCGCGGGTTCTGATAGCCGTTCACACAAGGGTGCCGGCAATCAACGGGCAACCTCCGTGCACGATACGCAGCAGCAGGCCATTGACGCGGCGCGGGACATCGCACGCAACCAGCAGTCCGAACTGGTCATCCACCGTCCGGACGGTCGCATCCGTGACAAGGACAGCCACGGTAACGACTCCTTCCCGCCGAAGGGCTGAGTGCCATGATGGGCGTGCCCACCTACCATGTGCTCGCCCTGTCTGGGGGCGGCTATCGCGGCTTGTACACAGCGACGGTTCTTGCCGAGCTTGAAGCCGTGCTAGGCCGCCCCATCGCTTCGCACTTCGACCTGATCTGCGGCACCTCTGCAGGCGGGATGCTGGCCTTGGGGCTGGCCGCGGAAATCCCCGCCATTGAACTCAAAGCCTTGTTCGAACGACAGGGCTGCCGCATCTTTGGTTGCCGAAGTCTCGCTCGGCGCCTTCTGGGCTTCTGGTTGACCGCCAAGCACGACTCCGCAGGGTTGCGGGGCGTGCTGACCGAGCGCTTTCAAGACGCCACGATCGGCAACTTGAAGCACCGCGTTCTCGTGCCAGCCGTCAACTACTCGACGGGGCGCGGCCAGTTCTTCAAAACGCCTCACCATCCCTCATTTGAGATGGACCACCGCATGAGGATCGTGGATGTGGCGTTGGCGACCGCCGCTGCGCCCGTTTACTTTCCGCTAGCGCGCAACGATCGTGGCGTCTTTGCGGATGGAGGACTGGTCGGCAATGCGCCAGGACTGTTCGGGCTGCACGAAGTCAATACGTTCCTCGCGCCGAAACAGAATGCACTGGTCCGGGTGCTGTCCATCGGCACGATGACGATCGGTGCAACCGTCCGTGGCGGCGCCAGCCTCGACCGCGGATTCGGCAAGTGGCGCGGAGGGCTGTTCGATCTGGTGATCTCTGCCCAGGAGTCGTCGGTGGACTACATGCTGCGCCAGTCGTTGGGTAGCAACTACTTCCAGATCGACGACAAGGCCACGCCCGATCAAAGCAAGGACGTAAAGGCGCTGGACCGGGTTTCCATCGGCGCCACGAATACGCTGAAGGACCGCGGCAATCATGCAGCGCAGCGCGCGCTTGGCGACCCTCTTTTCCAACCGTTTCGAGCGCACCAGGCCGGCGCACCCACCTTCTATCACGGCCCCAACAAGAATGTGCCGGAGGCCGAATGCTGAACCTGAGCCCGCTTTTCTTTACCACCGTCGATGACGAATCCTGCATGCATGACGAGCTGGATCTGTCGCCCGAGCAACGAGCCTGGATCGCCAGCGCCCGAAATGATGTCAGGAACTGCCTTCGCACCGGAATTCCGCGCGTGCTGCGCGAACGCGGGTACACGGACGACGTGCCGCAGCCACGCTTCTTCACGCAAGGATCGTGGGCGTACAAGACCTTGAACGGCCCGGCACAACGGCCCCAGCAGGCGGATGTCGATGATGGTTGCTATCTGCCGTTGAGTTTTGTCTCGCAGACGAAGCGTCCCAGCAGGGCCACAACGGTGTTCTTTGCAGCTGCTGAAGAAGCCTTGAGGCTGTTGGTCGAGGAGAAGCACTGGAAGCTTGTCACCGACAAGCCGACATGCATCCGGATTGTCATTGCGGCCTATGCCCACATCGACATTCCGTTGTACGCCATCCCCGACGAAGAATTCGTCACGCTCGCGAAAGCCTCGATGGAGCGATACGGCTATTACTCGCTGACGGAGGCGGTGAACATGGCAGAGCGGGATGCCTGGACGGCATTGCCCGCTGATAAAGTGCTCCTGGCTCACCGCGAGTGCAACTGGATGCCCTCCGACCCCAGGCCTGTGAAGGAATGGTTTTTGGGCGAGGTGGAGGCCAAGGGCGAACAGTTCCGCCGCGTGATTCGCTACTTGAAGGCGTTTCGCGATTGGCGGTGGTCGAGCGGTGGACCGGCTTCGATTCTGTTGATGGCCGCTGCGGCTCCGCTATTCGAGAAGCGGGATCGGCGCGACGACCTGGCGTTGCTGGATGTCGTCGCGGCATTGCCGGCCCGGCTGCGCGCGGGGGTGAACAACCCCGTTGATGAGTCGGAGTCGCTTACTGCACGCCTTGGTAAAGAGGGCGTCGAAGAGGCCGCGAAAGCGTTCGAAGCATTCGAAAAAGTGCTGCGCGGAGCCACCAACGCCGGCAGCCCTTCACAGGCCTGCGTCTGGATGCAAGGCGAATTCGGTCCGCGTTTTCCGAACGAGCCGGACCGGGTCAAGGTGGTATCCGTTGTCGCCACCATTGCCGCAGCGCCGGCTACGGCTGGTCCGAGCGAATTGGTCGGGCGCACGAAGGCCGGATGAGCAGCGTCGCCGTGGTCTCCGATGTGGTCGAAGCCTTCAGGCTGCAAGGCTTCGAGTTTGTCGGCAAGACGGACGACGGCTGGTTCAAGCTGAGGGGGCCGTTGATCCCGTGCGGCGCGGACGATGGCATTCCATGTGAGGTTCAGCTCGACCCTACCTTCTTCGACCTGCCTCGCATTCGGCTGCTCGAAATTCCGCCTGAACTGCCCAATGCAGTTCCTCATCTTGGCGCGGAGGGCGGCCTTTGCTATCTGGCCAAGGGAACTGTCGTGCTGGACATCTACGATCCTGTAGGGCAGTCCTTGGCGTGCCTGCAACGGGCGGCAGCGGTGCTCGGGCAGATCTTGAAGGGCGAGATGATCGAAGATCTCGCCGAAGAGTTCTTTGCCTACTGGAACGGCTGGCTTTGTTTTGTGGACATGCAAGGCGAAGATCTGGGGCGACAAAACTGTATCGTTGCGCAAGCCAATGGGAATCCACTCTGGTTCATCACCGACAACGAAGATCGAACAACAAGAAAGTTGCATTCACTCGGCTACCAGGTCACTGATAAAACGGTGCTGACATACCGGGTCAAGACCACCGCGCAACCCCGCCCACTAACCAGCCACTGGCCCCCCGAAACGGTGGGGGACGTCTTGGCTTGGCAAAGCACCCTGGACCCACGGTGTCGGCGCAAGATTCACGAACGAATCAAGGAAGGGCAAAGCAAAAAAGCAAATGGCGTCCTGATCATCATCGAATCGCCACTGATGACCTACGGCTTTGCCGTGCTCTTTGACCACCAAGTGAGTCAAAAGACCAAGCTTGCTGATCGCAGGGATTCGAGTTTTGGGCTGAAGGTAATGCCCGTCTCAGTGATCAGGATCGATGACCGGTATCTGGCCCAGCGCAACATCCCCAAGTCGAAAACGTTGGCGGGGAAACGAATCGCACTTGTGGGTTGCGGCACGATCGGCGGATACCTCTCGGACATGCTGGTCAAGGCCGGGGCAGGATCATGCGGAGGGAAACTCACGCTGGTGGATTTTGATGGCCTCCTTCCACAGAACATCGGACGGCATCGGCTCGGCTTCCCGGACCTGTTGTCGAACAAGGCTGAGGCGATGGCGAAGGAACTCAAGCGCTTGTCGCCAGGCGTCGAGGTTCATGCGCTCCCCGTGGACGTGAGACAGGCCCAACTGGGAAAGCTGGACCTACTCATCGATGCCACCGGCGAAGAATCCCTCGGGCATTGGCTGTGCGGCCGCTACAGGGCTCCCACGCCCATGCTTTCTGTTTGGATCGAAGGGCCGGGAACGGCTGTGCGTGCGCTCCTGAGAACGAACGCATCGGGTGCGTGCTACCGATGCCTATGGCAGAGCCACAGAAGAGGCGAACTTCGCTCGACCATTGATGCTCTGCCTAACATCTTGGCAGGCCACGGGTGCGAGGGCTTGTATGTGCCATTTCCGGCTTCGGTGTCGGTGCAGGCAGCCAGCTTGGGTGCTGAGATGGCCCTTGATTGGGTCAAGGGCGTCCACTCTCCTGCATTGCGGACCCGGCTGATCGACCAGACCCATCATCTGGCCACGCCTGACTGCGATCCTCTGCGAGATCATGATTGCCCTCTATGCAATTCCTAGGGTCCTGGGCAACTGGCGACAAGAGCAGGTTGCTGCATTTTTCGACCCAGACGCTGGAGACATTCAGTCAGCATATCCAGGCTAGTGATGCCGACTGCGAAGCGGGCGGACTCTTGCTTGGTTCTGTACATGGAGCCCATTTGCTCATTGAGCAGGCGACGGTTCCTACCGCGTGGGACAAGCGGTTTCGCTATCTGTTCGAGCGGATGCCGTTTGGTCATGAGGCTATTGCGTTGTCGCGATGGACGGCGAGTCAGGGAACTGTCCGCTATTTAGGCGAATGGCATACCCACCCGGAAGACCATCCCCAGCCTTCTAGCCTTGACAGATCTGAATGGACTTTGTTGGCAGCGCAGCGTCGGGACAAGCGGCCAGTGCTCGCTGTCATCATCGGGCGTAGATCTCTGTATGCAGAGTTGGTGCCGAGATCAGGCGAAGGGTCGATATTCTTCCCCGTGGAGTAGAGCACTAGCGCAACAACCATCATCGTCTTGACTTGCACCTCCACTCAGACGGTAGTGCATTAAAGACGACGTCATCGGGGAAATTCCTTCCTCTGCAGCGGAGTTTGCCGCGGAAAGCGGTGGCTGGCCGGTTCCGATTGATTGCGGCGCCGGAAGACCGGCCGTTTGAGCATCGAGCCATCCGCATCCCTCGGAGAACGGCTCGATGGAAACCACTCGCAATCCCGCGCAGGTTCGGCGCTTCGCCGTCGAGGCACCCTGGGCCGTGCGTGTTGCCGCGCTGCTGCTTGCCGCTGCCGGATTGCAGCCCGCCATCGCCGCTGACGCCTCCGACAACGCTGCGGAGCGCGAGATGCTCGCCGCGGTAACGCGCCAGTTCGAACTGCTGGACCGCCTCGCCGAGCACGCCGCCACCACCGCGCCGCAGGAGCGCGCCCGCTACCACTTCGACTACGCGCGGCTGCGCGCCGACCTGGAGCGCGTGCGCACCGGCGTGCGCGACTACCTCGTTCCGCAACGCGCCCAGCCGCGTGATCCCGTGCCGCTGGCCGGTGACTACACGCGCAGTAACGCGGCGCCTGCGACGTCGCCCAAGGAGGCGCCGTCGCCATGACGCCTTCCGCCGATCAGGTCGCCGCCTTCACGGCCAACGGCGGCTTCGCGCCCGGGGCCGTCTCCACCGTCGTGCTCGGCTTCGTCTTCGCCATCCTGCTGCTGTGGGGCGTGTGGGCGATGCGCACTGCCTATGTCGGCTGGGCCGAGCACCACCTGACCCAACGCCAGTTCCTCGGCGTCATCGTGCGCTTCGTCGCGATGTACCTGGTGCTGGGCTTTTTCCTCCTGTCCTGACCCCATGAAAGGTACTTCGCCATGAACGCTCCCGCTACTTCTCGCCGTCCCACGTCGCGGCCCGCCGCGCGCATCGCCGCGCTGCTGATCCCGCTGGGCATCGCCGCCACGCCGCTGCCGTCGTTCGCCGACCTTCCCACGCTGGAAGACCCGTCGCGCGGCACCGGCAGCGGCATCATGCAGACGCTGCAAAACTACGGCTACGACAT
>JALHMT010000046.1:18544-42660 GCA_022843905.1 Rubrivivax sp. | reverse complement strand
GTGGGTTTTTCCACCGTGGTGTCGCTGGGGCCCCAGACGTCCGTCGAACTGCCCGAGGTGCTCGACTTCCTGGCCGCCGACGCCAGCACGCAGAGCATCCTCGTCTACATGGAAGGCATACGCCATGCGCGGCGCTTCATGAGCGCCTTGCGTGCTGCGGCCTATGCCAAGCCGGTGGTGGTGATGAAGGCCGGCCGCCAGCCTGCGGGCACGCGCGCCGCCCTCACGCACTCTGGCAGCATCGTCGGCAGCGACGATGTCTTCGACGCGGCGCTGCGCCGCGCCGGCGTGGTGCGCGTGCGGGTCTTCACGCAGCTGTTCTCGGCCGCCAAGTGCCTGGCCTCGCGCTTCCGCCCGGTGGGCAAGCAGCTGGCCATCATCACCAACGGCGGCGGCCCTGGCGTGCTGGCCGCCGACTGGGCCGGGCAGGTCGGGCTGGACGTCGCGCACCTCGAAGAAGCGCTGCGCGTCGAGTTGACCGCACAGTTGCCGGCGGGCGTGGCCACCGACGGCGTGATCGATCTCGGCGAAGACGCCAGCGGCGAGCACTACAACCTGGCGTTGAAGGCCTGCCTGAACGACCGCAAGGTCGACGGCGTGCTGCTCATTCACTCGCCCAAGGCCGGTGGCGACCCCCAGGTCGTGGCGCAGGCCGTGGCCGAGGCCTTCTCGCCCACCGGCAAGCCGGTGCTGGGCTGCTGGATGGGCGAGGCCACGGTGCGTGACTCGCGTGCGCGGCTGAACGAACTGCTGATGCCCAGCTTCCGTACGCCCGAGGCGGCGGTGGACGCCTTCAACAGCATCGCCAGCTTCTACCGCAACCAGCAGCTGCTGCAGCAGACGCCGCCGCCGCTGTCCGACCTGGCCAAGCCCGACACCGAAGGGGCGCGGCTGCTCATCGAGGGCGTGCTGGCCGAACGCCGGCGCGTGCTCACCGAGATGGAGAGCAAGGCGCTGCTGGCGGCCTTCCACATCCCCGTCACGCGCACCATGCTGGCGCGAACGCCCACCGAGGCCATGCTCATCGCCAGCCAGCTCGGCTACCCGGTGGCGCTGAAGATCGACTCGCCCGACATCAGCCACAAGAGCGACGTGCAGGGCGTGGTGCTGAATGTCAACAGCGCCGCGCAGGTGCGCGACCAGTTCAACGACATGCTCGACGCCGTGCACTCGGCGATGCCGCAGGCGTTGGTGAACGGCGTGACGATCCAGCCGATGTCGGGACAGCGCCGCGGTCGAGAGGTCTACATCGGCGTCACCACCGACGACCCCTTCGGCCCGGTCATCACCTTCGGTGCCGGCGGCACCATGATCGAGCTGATGAACGACCGCGCGGTCGAGCTGCCGCCCCTGAACCAGTTCCTGGCGCGCCACCTCATCGACCGCTCGCGCGTGGCGCAGGCGCTGGGTGCCTGGCGCGGCGCGCCGGCGGCCGACATCGCTGCGCTGGAGCGCGTGCTGCTGCGCGTGTCCGAGATGGTCTGCGCGCTGCCGCAGCTGCGCGAGATGGACATCAACCCGGTCATCGTCGACGACAGCGGCGCGCTGGCCGTCGACGCGCGCATCGTCGTCGACCATGCGCCCGCGGCCTCGGGCCAGTACCACCACCTGGCCATCCTGCCCTACCCCGCCAATCACGAACGCGAGTGGCCGATGAAGGGCGGCGGCACCTACACCACGCGGCCGATCCGCCCCGACGACGCCGAGATGCTGCAGGCCTTCGTGCGAGGCCTGTCCGACGAGAGCCGCTACTTCCGCTTCGCCAGCCACATGCCCGAGCTGCCGGCGCGCATGCTGGCGCGCTACACGCTGATCGACTACGACCGTGAGATGGCCCTGGTGGCGGTGCTGGACGACCGCCATGCCCAGCCCGACGGCACGTTCACCGAAACCTCGCGCATCATCGGCGTGTCGCGCTACATCACCAACCCCGACCAGACCAGCTGCGAGTTCAGCCTGGTGGTGGCCGACGACATGAAGGGCCAGGGCCTGGGCTCGCGGCTGATGCTGTCCATCATCGATTTCGCGCGCAGCAAGGGGC
Organism: Rubrivivax sp.; assembly: GCA_022843905.1. Lineage (GTDB taxonomy): Bacteria > Pseudomonadota > Gammaproteobacteria > Burkholderiales > Burkholderiaceae_C > Rubrivivax. Next base: position 40,619 of record JALHMT010000046.1, on the reverse strand, counting down.
TGCAGGAAATCGTCGGCCTGATCCTGGCCAACAACCCCAACATGCTGCGCCTGATGCGCAGCCTGGGCTTCACGATTGCGCCTTTCCCGGAAGACGCCGACTTCAAGCTCGCCACCAAGGCGCTGTGAGGTCACGGCCGACGGCGCTCCGGGTCACGCCCGAGCGTGCCTTTCGCGGAGATCGTTGAAATCCAAATGATTTAGAAGCAATATATCGGTCTGCCGACGATCGGCTCGCGTCTTTCTCGCGGGCGGCGCGGCGTGCACCGGAGTTGGCATGAAGATCGTTTGCATCGGCGGCGGCCCCGCGGGCCTGTACTTCGCGCTGCTGATGAAGAAGCTGTCGCCAGCGCACGAGGTGTTGGTGGTCGAGCGCAACAAGCCCTACGACACCTTCGGCTGGGGCGTGGTGTTTTCCGACGCGACGATGGAGAACATGCGCGAGTGGGACCGCGACACGGCCGATGAGATCGAGCAGTCGTTTGCGCACTGGGACGACATCGAGCTGCACTTCAAGGGCCGTGTGATCCGCTCGGGCGGGCACGGCTTCGTGGGCATCGGCCGCAAGAAGCTGCTGAACATCCTGCAGGCGCGCTGCGAGGCGCTGGGGGTGCGGCTGGTGTTCGAGACCGAGGCCGACAGCGACGCCGACTATCCCGATGCCGACCTTGTCATCGCCAGCGACGGCATCAATTCCCGTGTGCGCGGCAAGTACGCCAGCGTCTTCCAGCCCGACATCGTGACGCGCCCCAACCGCTTCATCTGGCTGGGCACGAACAAGCTCTACGACGCCTTCACCTTCCTCTTCGAGCGCACCGAGCACGGCTGGTTCCAGGCCCACGTCTACAAGTTCGACGCCCGCACCAGCACCTTCATCGTCGAGTGCCCGGAGTCCGTGTTCCGGGCCCACGGGCTGGAGACGGCCACGCCCGACCAGTCGGTGGCCTTCTGCGAGAAGCTGTTCGCCGACAACCTGCAGGGCGAGCGGCTGATGAGCAACGCGCGCCACCTGCGCGGCTCGGCCTGGCTGAACTTCCAGCGCGTGAAGTGCGAGCAGTGGTCGCACTTCAATGGCCGCAGCCACCTCGTGCTGATGGGCGATGCGGTGCACACGGCGCATTTCGCCATCGGCTCGGGCACCAAGCTGGCGCTGGAAGACGCCATCGAGCTCACGCGACAGTTCAAGCAGCTGGGCGACAGCGCCGAGCACATCCCCGAAGTGCTGTCTCGTTACCAGGCGGCGCGTTCAGTGGAAGTGCTGCGGCTGCAGAACGCGGCCTGGAACGCGATGGAATGGTTCGAGGTCTGCGGCGAGCGCTACTGCGACCAGCTCGAGCCCGAGCAGTTCATGTACAGCCTGCTCACGCGCAGCCAGCGCATCAGCCACGAGAACCTGCGCCTGCGCGACCGCGGCTGGCTCGAGGGCTTCGAGCGCTGGTTTGATGCACGCCAGGGCCTGCCCGAGAAGTCTGCCGCCGTGCCACCCATGTTCACGCCCTTCACGCTGCGAAGCATCACGCTGAAGAACCGTGTGGTGGTCTCGCCGATGGCGCAGTACTCCTGCGTCGACGGCCTGCCCGGCGACTACCACCTGGTGCACCTGGGCGCACGCGCGATGGGCGGCGCCGGCCTGGTGATGGCCGAGATGACCTGTCCCTCGCCCGATGCGCGCATCACGCCCGGCTGCCCGGGCCTGTGGAACGAGGCGCAGCGCGACGGCTGGAAGCGCATCGTCGACCACGTGCACACGCACACCGACGCGAAGATCGCGCTGCAGATCGGCCACGCCGGCCCCAAGGGCAGCACCTGCGTGCCCTGGCAGGACGGCGGCAGCGACCAGCCGCTGCCGGCCGGCAACTGGCCGCTCATCGCCGCCTCGGCGCAGGCCTTCCTGCCGCAGGGCGGCATGCTGCCGCGCGAGATGACGCGCGCCGACATGGACCGCGTGCGCGACGACTTCGTGCGTTGCACGCGCTGGGCGGCCGAGGCCGGCTTCGACTGGCTGGAGCTGCACTGTGCGCACGGTTACCTGCTGTCGTCCTTCATCTCGCCGCTGACGAACCGGCGCAGCGACGACCACGGTGGTTCGCTGGCCAACCGCCTGCGCTACCCGCTCGAAGTCTTCGCTGCCGTGCGCGCGGCCTGGCCGCAGCACCTGCCGATGTCGGTGCGCATCTCCGCACACGACTGGGTGGAAGGGGGCATCACGCCGGCCGATGCGGTGCAGATCGCGCGCGCCTTCAAGGCCGCGGGCGCCGACATGATCGACTGCAGCTCGGGCCAGGTCAGCGCGGCACAGAAACCGGTCTACGGCCGCATGTACCAGGCGCCCTTTGCCGACCGCATCCGCAATGAAGCCGGCATCGCCACCATCGCGGTGGGCGCCATCAGCGAGGCCGACCACGTCAACAGCATCATCTCGGCCGGCCGGGCCGACCTCTGCGCCGTGGCGCGGCCGCACCTGGCCAACCCGGCCTGGACGCTGACCGAGGCGGCGAAGATCGGCTACACGGGTGCGGCCTGGCCGCAGCCCTACCTGTCGGCCAAGCCGCAGCTCGAGGCACTGATCCAGCGCGAGAGGCAGGCCGCCGCCGGAGCTGCGAAGTGAAGCGCGCGCGCTTCGACCTCGCGCGCCTGCTCGACGACCAGAGCATCGGCATGGAGGCTGGCGTGCTCGACGCCGATCACCTGTCGCTCAAGCTGTGGCTGCGCCTGCTGGCCTGCAGCACCCAGGTGGAGACAGAGATCCGCCGCCGCCTGCGTGAGCGCTTCGGCATCAGCCTGCCTCGCTTCGACTACCTGGCGCAGCTGCACCGCCATCCGGAAGGCCTGCGCATGAACACCTTGTCGCGCTTCCTGATGGTCACCGGCGGCAGCGTCACCGGCCTCACCGACGAGCTGGAGAAGGACGGCCTGGTGGCGCGCGATGACGACCCCGAAGACCGCCGCAGCTACGTCGTGCGGCTCACGGCCCCCGGGCGCCAGGCCTTCGAGCGCATGGCGCACGAACACGAGGCCTGGGTGATCGAACTCTTCGGCGGGCTGGAAGGCGCACAGAAACAATCGATGTACGAACTGCTGGGCAGGCTGCGCGTGCAGCTTTCGCGAGCGGCCGAGCCCTCTCTTTCCCCGAAGGAATCTTCATGAGCGACACCATCGACCCCGGCTTGCTGGCCGGCAACCGCCGCACGCTGGCCGACCACGTCGCGCACCACTTCCTGTGGCGCGTCGACGCCGGCGTCGGCTTCGTCACGCTGAACCGCCCCGAGCGCAAGAACCCCTTGACCTTCGAGAGTTACGCCGAGCTGCGCGACCTCTTCCTCGCGCTGCGCCATGCCACCGACGTGCACGCCGTGGTGATCAGCGGCGCCGGGGACAACTTCTGCTCGGGCGGCGACGTGCACGAGATCATCGGCCCGCTGGTGCGCCTGAAGGCACCCGAGCTGCTGATGTTCACGCGCATGACGGGCGAGCTGGTGAAGAACATGCGGCACTGCCCGCAGCCCGTCATCGCGGCCATCGACGGCGTCTGCGCCGGGGCCGGGGCCATCATCGCGATGGCCAGCGATCTGCGTCTGGGCACGTCGCGCAGCAAGACGGCCTTCCTCTTCAACCGCGTGGGGCTGGCCGGCTGCGACATGGGCGCCTGCGCCATGTTGCCGCGCATCGTGGGTCAGGGGCGAGCCAGCGAATGGCTCTACACCGGGCGTGCACTGCCGGGCGACGAGGCGCTGCAGTGGGGCTTCTTCAACCGCGTGGTGGCGCCCGAGGCGCTGGAGGCCGAGGCGCGGCGCTGGGCGGCCGACTTGGTGGCCGGCCCGACCTTCGCCAATGGCATCACCAAGGCCATGCTGCACCAGGAATGGAACATGGGCATCGACCAGGCCATCGAGGCCGAGGCGCAGGCCCAGGCGCTGTGCATGCTCACCGAGGACTTCCGTCGTGCCTACGAGGCCTTCGTCGTGAAGCAGCGGCCCGTCTTCCAGGGGAACTGAGATGGCTGCGCCGAACGCATTGAAGGACACGCTGAGCTGGCCCTTCTTCGAAGACCGTCATCGCGCACTCGCCAACGACCTGGACGCCTGGGCCACGGCGCAGGTGCCGCACGCGCACGGCCCCGATGTCGACGCCGAATGCCGCGCGCTGGTGAAGTCGCTGGGCGCCGGCGGCTGGCTGCGGCACGCGGTGGCGGCCGAAGCCGGTGCGGCCATCGACACGCGCGCGCTGTGCCTGATCCGCGACACGCTGGCCCGGCATTCGGGCCTGGCGGACTTCGCCTTCGCGATGCAGGGCCTGGGCTCGGGGGCCATCAGCCTGCAGGGCACGGCGGCGCAGCGGGAACGCTACCTGCCGCGCGTCGCCGCGGGCCAGGCCATCGCGGCCTTTGCGTTGTCCGAGCCCGAGGCCGGCTCCGACGTCGCGGCAATGCAGTGCCATGCCCGCATCGAAGGCGACCACGCCGTCATCGACGGCGAGAAGACCTGGATCAGCAACGGCGGCATCGCCGACTTCTACGTGGTCTTCGTGCGCACGGGGGAGGCCGCGGGCTCGCGCGGCATCAGCGCCTTCATCGTCGACGCCGACACGCCTGGCCTGGCCATTGCCGAGCGCATCAGCGTCATCGCGCCGCATCCGCTGGCGCGCCTGCGCTTCACCCACTGCCGCGTGCCACTCTCGCAGCGCGTGGGCGAGCCGGGCGAAGGCTTCAAGGTGGCGATGCGCACGCTGGACGTGTTCCGCACCTCGGTGGCTGCAGCGGCGCTGGGCTTCGCGCGTCGGGCCATGCAAGAAGCATTGCAGCGGTCCATCACGCGCCAGATGTTCGGCCATGCGCTGGCCGATTTCCAGCTCACGCAGGCCAAGCTGGCGACCATGGCCACCACCATCGACAGCGCCTCGTTGCTGACCTACCGCGCAGCGTGGCAGCGCGACCAGGGCCGCAAGGTCACGCGAGAGGCCGCGATGGCCAAGCTCAGCGCCACCGAAGGCGCGCAGCAGGTGATCGACGCCGCGGTGCAGATGTTCGGCGGGCTGGGCGTCGTCAGCGAAATGCCGGTGGAGCGTTTGTACCGTGAAATCCGGGCGCTTCGCATCTATGAGGGTGCCAGCGAAGTGCAGCAGATCATCATCGCCAGGGAACTGCTTCGAGGCTGACTGTCGGCTTTCTTTACACCTTGGAGCCCGTCTCTTCAGGGGCCGTTCGCTGTCGCACGCGCGCGCACCGCCAAGCCCTTGTCACGTCACGCAAACTGCACGCCGTGATCAGGGTTGGCACGCCCCATGCATGAGGGATTGCCAAATCCTTGGAGAAATGCTTTGTCACATTCGATCAAACTCAGCTGGGCCGTTCTGGGCCTGGCGTGCGCATCGTCGGTGGGTGCCGCGCCCATCATCAATTACGCCGACTTCTCCAGCACGGCCGGCTTGACGCTCAACGGCAGTGCCGCGCAGGTCGGCACCGCCTTGCGCGTCACCCCCGCCCTGGTCAACCAGTCGGGCAGCTTCTTCGCCACCAACACGGTGAACCTGGCCTCGAACGCCTCGTTCAGCACCTACTTCCAGTTCCGCATCACCAACGCCGGCGGCAACTGCGATTCGCAGGTGCCGCTGACCTGCGGGGCCGATGGCCTCGTCTTCGTGGTGCAGACCGTGGGCAACAACGTAGGCGGTATCGGTGGCGGCATCGGCTATGCGGGCATTCCCAACAGCGTGGGCATCGAGTTCGACACCTGGAACAACGGGGCCTTCGACAACAACAGCAGCAACCACGTCGGCGTCGACGTCAACGGCAGCGTTGCGTCCTTGGAGCTGGCCGAGGTCACAGAAGCGGACATGACCCGGGGTGACGTCTGGAACGCCTGGATCGACTACAACGGCAGCAACAGTCTCATCGAGGTGCGCCTGACACGGTCGGGAGACCGTCCCGCCGCGCCGCTGCTGTCCTATACGCGCAATCTGGCTCTCGACCTCGGTACGAGTGACGCCTTCGTCGGCTTCACATCGGGCACGGGCTCGTCCTTCGCCAACCATGACGTGCTGCGCTGGACGCTCGAAGACAGCTTCCGGCCGATCGATCCGAACCCGACGCCCGAGCCGGCGGGCCTGCTGCTGGTGGGCACGGCGCTGGGGCTGATGGGCTGGTCCCGTCGCAAGGGGGGCGCCGCGCGCGCCTGAGATCCCCATGGCGGCGTCCTGACGAGGGCGCGCCATCCCGGCCACCCTCCGACTGAGGTCGGGGGCCGTCCGGTCAGCAAGCTGTGGTGGAATGGCCTGCATGCCCCACCGCATCTCGCCGCGCGTGCTCGTGCTGCTCGCCCTGCTGACGCTGGTGTGGGGCACCAACTGGCCACTTTTTTCATACGCCACGCGCGAGGTCTCGGTGTGGACCTTCCGTGCCATCACGCTCCTGGCGGCCGGAGCGGTGCTGCTGGGCGTGGCACATGTGCGCGGCCTGTCGCTGGTGGTGCCGCGCGGACAGCGCCTGACGCTGGTGGCTGCGGCCGTGACCTACCTCGTGGTGTGGAACATCGCCAGCACCTACTCGGCGTTGATGATCCCGTCAGGGCAGGCCGCGCTGCTGGGATTCACCATGCCCTTGTGGGCCGCGCTCATCACCTGGGCGATGTTCGGCGAGAAACTCAGCGGCCGGCTGCTGCTGGCCATGGCGCTCGGCGCCGTCGGCGTGGGCCTGCTGATGTGGCGCAGCCGCGAGGCCTATGCGCAGGCCCCGCTGGGCGTGGCGCTGGGCCTGCTGTCGGGCGTGGGCTGGGCGGTGGGCACGCTGATCCTGAAGAAGCGCGCCGTCGACGTGCCGGTGATGGTGCTGGCCGGCTGGCAGATCGTCGTGGCGGCCGTGCCCATCACCATCGGCGCGCTGTGGCTGGGTGACCACCAGTGGTTCATGCCGTCGGCGACCTCCGTGGCGGTCATCGCCTACATCGCACTGGTGCCCATGTGCATCGGGAACATGACCTGGTTCTCCATCGTCGGACTGCTGCCTGCCAATGTGGCCGGGCTGTCGTCGATCCTGATTCCCGTGGTGGCCATGTTCGCCGGAGCGCTGGTGCACCGCGAACCCTTGGGACCGCTGCAGTGGGCCGCCATGCTGTGCTGCGTGTCATCGCTGGCGCTGGCCTTGCTGAAGCCGGCCCCGACGCCGCGCGCGGCCGAGTGACGGCGGTCACAGCGTCGGCTCGAGGGTCCTGCCAGCATCCGTGGATCGAAATCCGGGGGGACGGGCCTGATGGGCCGATGCCCTGCTCCAGGACAAGGACCCATGAACGCTGCATCCCATCCGCTGTCGGCCGTGGGTCGCCTGGCGGGGCTGCTGTGGCTGGTCGTGCTGCAGGCCTGCGGTGGCGGCAGCGGTGCAGCCGGTGGCGGCGGCACCGCGCCAGAGCCCCCTTCCTCGCTGATCGACCTCGTCTGCAGCGGCGCACCCGGCCGCGGGTGGTGCTGGCAGGCGCCACTGCCCAGTGCCGAAACCGTCAAGCTCGTGCAGTTCGCCTCGCCACGATCCGGCGTGGTGGCCGGCCATGCCGGCTACCTGCAGGCCACCCGCGACGGCGGCGGCAACTGGACGCGCCTGCCGCGCACCGGTTTCGATTTCGTCGACGTCGCGATGCTCGATGCTTCGGTCGGCTGGGCGCGCAGCAAGGACCTGCCCATCGTGCTGAAGACGCTCGATGGCGGTCTGAGCTGGCAGCGGCAGCCCATCGACTTCGGCACCCCTGGCTTCAGCGGCGCGCCCAGCGGCCTGCAGCTGGAGGTCATCGACGCCAGCACGGTGATGGTCCGGTCTCTGCTCGGCAACGGCGGCCTGAGCAGCCTGACGCGCGACGGGGGCGCCACCTGGACGCCGGTGCCCACGCCGGCCACGGCGGTGCTGCCGGGCGGCATCTACTGGTCGGCCACCGAACGGACCTCGCGGGGGCTGCCCACGAGGTTCTGGGACTACGCCCGCCACACCGGATTCGGCGCGACCAGCACCCCGCTGGGCGAGCTGCCGCGCTGCGCGGCGCGGCTGCTGCCGCTGGACGCCTCGCGCGTGGTCGCGTACTGCAGCGAAGGCCTTGTGACCGGACTGCCCGCACCGCTGGTGTTCTTCAGCGACGACGGTGGCCTGAATTGGCGCGACCTCGGCGTGCGCCTGCCGCCGCTGGCCAGCCCGGCATGGACGATGGCCGAGGTGCGGCTCGACGCCGGCGGCAACGGCTTGGCCGTGCTGCGCGACGAGACCGTGGGCAGCCAGAAGCTGCATCTGCTGCGCGTCTCGCAAGCCGCCACGCGCTGGGAGTCGCTGGCGCTGCCGGCCGCCTTCGTGCCGTGGGCACTGCCACTGGCGCCTCTCATCAGCGACTCTGCGCTGTGGCTGGTGGACGGCAACGGCCGCGCGCAGCTCAGCACCGACCGGGGTCTGAGCTGGCGTGAGCTGAACAACGGCGCCGAGGCCGGCCGACCGCAGCGCCTGACGCGCGACGGCGGCGGCGGCTGGCTGGCCGAGTATTTCGATGTCCGCCGCGCATCTGACGGCACGGTGATTTCAGGGCCGGAATTCTCCAGGTTCCATCGCAGCAGCGATGCCGGTGCCACCTGGCAGCCCGTGCCGGGCAGTCGCGGGCCCGATGCGAGGCGGGTCGTCGCCGGCCTGGTGTTCCTCGACGCTCGACGCGGGTTCGCGCTGGATGACGATGGCGGCCTGCGCAGCACGGTCGATGGCGGTCGCACCTGGGTGCGCCGCGCCCCTGTACCGGGCGGTGCGACCGCCCGTGGCTTCAGTGGCCTGCTGCAGTTCAGCACGGCCACGCAGGGCTGGATGATCGACCGCGGGCGGCTGTTGTCGAGCACGGATGCCGGAGGCGACTGGAATGTCGCCGCCGTGCCGGCCGGCATGGCGTCGCTGGTCGACCTGCAGTTCCTCGATGGGCGACAGGGCTGGGCCGTCACCGAGGCCGGGCGACTCTTCGCCACCGGCGATGGCGGCGCCCGGTGGACCGCCGCCACCCAGCCGCCGGGCTTGGTGAAGCTGGTGCGCTTCGCCGATGCACAGGTGGGCGCGGCCCTTGTCAACGACGGCGTGTTCCACGACGCCGTGTGGCATACGCGCGATGGTGGCCGCAGCTGGGCGATCACCAACTTTCAGGGGCACAGCGGCGAAGACATCGTGCAGCTGCGCTATGCCGACGCTGCCAATCTGACCATGATCGGCATGCGCCGCGACAAGGAACGCCTGTGGCGCAGCAGCGATGGCGGCGCCACGTGGCGGGCCGGCAGGCTGCCCCTGGCGGACGTGGGCCTGACCGCGCTGCAGTTCCTGGACGCACGCCGCGGACGGCTGCTGGCCCAAGGCGGCGTCACCCTGGCCACCGAGGATGCCGGCGACAGCTGGACCGTCATCGACGCCGGCCCCATCGGCGATGTGAGCTACTTCGACGCCAGGCTGTCGATGTTTTGGCTCGACCCCTCCACGGGCTGGCTCGGCGGCGCTGCCGGGGCCATCCTGGCGACAGTCACCGGCGGGCGTCGATAGGCGAGGGCTCCTGTCGGTTCAAGCGCGGCGTCGGTTCGAGTCGCCCCATCCATGGCGCGGCGGCCGCCGCAGGCGCTGCCACACTTCGCTGAAGACCCACGCCGTGATCCGGCTCCCGACCAAAGGGTACGCAGCGGCCTTCGGGCGCCTCCTTCGGGCGATCCGCAGCATGCTTCAGCGAAGGTTCGCAAGATGCGCGCCCTTGCGGCGGGTGCACGCCGGCTGGCCGGCGGTGCGCGTACGATCTGAATCGTGATGAAGCAACGCCCGGTGATCCCCTCCCGCCCAGGTGTCCTGGGACTGTTGCTGGCGATGTCCTGTGCCGTGGCCGCCTGCGCCGCCGTGCCCTTGCCCCCGGCGCCCGCGGCCCCCCAGCCCGCCCTGTCCGCTGCGAGTCCGCCGATGAACGCTGAACTGCAACAGAAGGTCGACGCTGCACTGGCTGAAGCGGCGCGTGCCACCGGCCTGCCCGCGTCGCAGCTCAAGGTGATCGACGCCGCCGCCGTGACCTGGCCAGACGGATCGCTGGGCTGTCCGCTGCCCGGCATGATGTACACGCAGGCGCTGGTGCCGGGCTGGCGCGTGCGCATCCAGGCCGGCAGCCGGGTGCTGGACTACCACGGCAGTGCGCGCGGCAACCTGGTGCTGTGCCCGGTGGGGCGCGCCGCGCCGCCGCTGCCCGGGCGCGCGGCGATGTGAGGATTCCGGCGCGACCGGGCGGCTGCCTGCGTGCAGTCCCGATTGGCGGGCGCTCGTCGCGGGTTCAGAATGCGCCTGCACCTCCCGTGCGTCTTCGCCCGCCATGGCACTTTCGCCCAACGACATCGCCGCACTGAGTCGCCTGCTCGACGACGCCCTGGCGATCGACGCAGCCTCTCACGAGGCTTGGCTCACGGCGCTGCCTGCATCGCAGCGGCACCTCGCGCCCGCCCTGCGCGAGATGCTCGCAGAACACAGCCGGCGTACCGAGTCGGGGCCGCTCTCGACGCTGCCCCGTCTGGGCGACGCCGACGCCGGGCCCGGGCCCGGCGACCGGGTGGGCCCGTACCGCCTGTTGCGTGCAGTGGGCCAGGGCGGCATGGGCAGCGTGTGGCTGGCCGAACGTGCCGATGGCAGCTTCCAGCGCCAGGTCGCGCTGAAGCTGCCGCGCCTGTCGGGCTCGGCCGGACTGGCCGAGCGCATGGCGCGTGAGCGCGAGATCGGGGCGATGCTCGAACACCCCCATATCGCCCGCCTGTACGACGCCGGCCTCGACGAGCTGGGCCGACCCTTCATCGCGATGGCCTACATCGATGGCCGTCCCATCGACCAGTACTGCCGCGAACAGGGGCTGGACGTGACGGGCCGCCTGCGCCTGGTGGTGCAGGTGGTGCGCGCCGTGGCCCACGCGCACGGGCGCCTGGTCATCCACCGCGACATCAAGCCGGGCAACGTGCTGGTGGACGATCAAGGTCAGGCGCACCTGCTGGACTTCGGCATCGCCAAGCTGCTCGACGCCGCCACCCCGGACGGCAGACTGACGCAGGAGTACGGCCGCGCCCTGACCCCGCTGTACGCCGCCCCTGAACAACTGGCCGGCCGGCCCATCGGCGTGGCCGCAGACGTCTACTCGCTGGGCGTGCTGACCTACGAGCTGCTGACCGGCCGGCTGCCGCACCAGCCCAAGCGTGCAACGGCCGCCGCGCTGGAGGAAGCCATCCTCGAGGAGGATGCCGCACCGGCCAGCGCCTGCGCGAAGGACAAGGCGCTGGCGCGCGCACTGAGAGGCGAGATCGACGCCATCCTGGGCAAGGCGCTGAAGCGGGACCCGGCCGATCGTTACGCCACCGCCGACGCGCTGGCCGACGACATCGAACGCCACTTGCGCGGCGAGACCGTGCGCGCGCGTCCCGACACTGCCGCCTATCGCCTGAGCAAGGCGGTGCGGCGGCATCGCGGCGCCTTCGCGGCAGCCACCGCGGTGTCCTTGGCCGTGCTGGGCGGCGGCGCGGTGGCCACCGTGCAGGCCCAGCGCGCGCAGGACGAGGCGCGCCGTGCGATGACGGTGCAGGCCTTTGTCGTCGACATCTTCCGCGTCAACAGCAGCGCCAGCGATGCCGGTGCGCAGATGCGCCAGCTGCCTGCCGAAGTCCTGCTGCAACGCGGCGCGGAGCTCATCGACACCCGCTTCAGGGGCCAGCCCCGCGTGCAGGCCGACCTGCACGGCGTGGTGGCCGGCATCCTGCTCGATCTGGGCAGCCCGACGCTGGCGGCGCAACATGCGCAGCGGCATGTCGAGTCGCTGCTCGCCGCAGGCAGCGAAGACGGCGAACTGGCGCGCGGGGAGATGCTCAACGCCGAGCTGCAATACCGCTCGGGACGTTTCGCCGCTGCCGAGGCCAGTGCGCGTGCCGCCTTGAGCCGTGGCGGGTCGAATGCGGCGCTCAGCGTCGATGGGCAACGCTGGCTGGCCCTGGCCAGCTTTTCGCAGGGCCGCATGGACGACGGCGACCGCTGGCTGGCGGGAGCCGAGTCGGCCTTGCCGGCCCTGGGCAGTGCGGCCACGCCGCAGCGTGCCGAGGTCCACTGGGCGCGAGCACAGCGCCTGGCCTACGCCAACCAGCTCGACGCCGCGCTGCCGCTGTACCACCAGGCGATCGACACGGCGATGGCCGCCGAAGGTGACCTGGCGGCGCGGGTCCTGCGCATGCGGCTGCGGTTTGCCGAGATGCTGATGGCGCATGGCCGCATCGGCGAAGCGCGCCGCCAGGAAGACATCGCCGTGCGCGGCCTGCGGGCGCAGGGCGGCACGGCCGAGATCCGCGCGGCGGCCGAGGAATCGCAGTTCTTCAGCATGCTCTACCTGTACGACCACGTGCCGTACGATGAAGCCGCGGCGGTACTGGAACGCGCGCAACAGACCATGAGCGGCGGCGAAGGCCGGCTGCTGCCGGCGGCCTTGCGCGCCGAGGTCGACTTCCGGCTGGGCTGGATGAATTCGCGCCACGGCCGCATCGACGACGCGCAGCGCCTGCTGGCGCAAAGCGTGCCCCTGCTGGAGCAGGATGCTGCCGTGGCGGCCCGGCTCGAGCCCTGGCTGTACTGGGCCACCGGCCACGCCGCGATGATGGCCGGCGACCACGCCGTGGCGGCCCGCCAGTTCCAGCAGCACCTGGCGCACCGCCAGCGCATCGGCATGGATCGTCACCCCTGGACCGCCTGGACCCATTCGCACATCGCGCTCAACCTGGCCATGCAGGGACAGGCGGCGCAGGCGCTGGCGATGATCGATGCTCTGCCGCCCTTCGAGGCGCCGGCCGGTGGCCCGCGATCCGGCGAGCCGCTGCAGGACCTGCGCATCACGCAGGCGCTGCTGGCGCTGGAGACCGGCGACCCCCGGCGCGCGCTGAGCCTGCTGCCGCCCGACGGGCCGGAGGCCGATGTCGATGCCGCCTATGCCGACCGCCGTCTGGTGCGCGGCCGGGCGATGTGCCTGCTGGGCGAGCCGGCCGAAGGTCTGCGCCTGCAGACCGAGCGCATCGAGACGCTGGCGCGTGCCCGTCACGAACACGCGCCCGACGTCGCACGGGCCCGCGCGCTGGCTGCCCAGTGTGCACTCGACGCCGGTCGTCCCGCCGAAGCCCGGACGCTCACCGAGCGGGCGCAGGCCGCGTTCATGGCGCAGCCGGGCGTGAGCGGGTACTTCAAGCAGCCGATGCGCCGGCTGCAGCCGCAGCCCGCGCAACAACCCGCGCAACAACCCGCCGCGTCGCCGCGGACCCGGCAGGTGGCTGCGCGCTGACAGACTTCAGCGCTTCAGGACCCTCGCCACCGGACTCGGCCGCAGGCGGTAGGCGTCGGGCATGCCCGAGCCCAGCAGCGGGCGCAGGTACAGGCGGAAGGCGTCGGTCACGTCGGTGCCGGAAGGCGAGATGAATTCATCTTCCATCGTGCGGGTCTTGCCGGCCACGGCTTCCAGCGGCAGCAGCTCGTAGTCGACAGAATAGAAGCCCGTGCGCTTGATGGCCACCGATCCGTCTGCAGGGCCCCACATCGCGAACTGCACGGCCTTTTCGCCCACCTCGCGCGCCTCGCGCTGGTCGACGTCGCTGACGCAGCCGATGAAGCTGCGCTGCAGGTAGCCGAAGGTGTCGCCGCGCACGCGCCTGATCTTCAGCTTGCTCTTGATCTCTTCGCAGAGCAGGTCGGCCAGTGCGCCGCTGCCCGACAGCTGCACGTTGCCGTGGTCGTCGTGCTCGAGGTCCTTGGCCAGCCGGGCCAGCATCGGCACGCCGGCTTCGTCGTGGATGCCTTCGGAGACGGCGATCACGCAACGGCCATGTCTTTCGTAGACGGCCTTCACGTCGGCGAGGAAGTTCTCGATGACGAAGTTGCGTTCGGGCAGGTAGATGAGGTGGGGGCCGTCGTCGGAGAACTTCTTGCCCAGCGCCGAGGCGGCTGTCAGGAAGCCTGCGTGGCGTCCCATCACCACGCCGACGTAGACGCCCGGCAAGGCCGCGTTGTCGAGGTTGACGCCGGCGAAGGACTGGGCCACGAAGCGCGCGGCCGACGGGAAGCCCGGCGTGTGGTCGTTCAGCACGAGGTCGTTGTCTATGGTCTTCGGGATGTGGATGCAGCGCAGCGGATAGCCGCTGCGTCTGGCCTCCTCGGCGATGATGCGCACCGTATCGGACGAATCGTTGCCGCCGATGTTGAAGAAGTGTTCGATCTGGTGCGCCTGCAGCACCTTGAACATCTCGTGACAATATTTGGCGTCGGGCTTGTCGCGCGTCGAGCCGAGTGCCGACGAGGGGGTGCCGGCAACGAGTTCCAGGTTGTGGCTGGTTTCCTGGGTGAGGTCGACGAAGTTCTCGTCCACGATGCCGCGCACGCCGTGAAGCGCACCGTAAACGTGCTGCACCTCGCGAAAACGTCTCGCTTCGAGCACCACGCCCACCAGGGACTGGTTGATGACGGCCGTCGGGCCGCCGCCCTGGGCCACCAGGATCTTTCCGGACGACATGATCGATCACCTCCAGGTCGACTCCCGGCAGGCGCCGGGTCCGGCGACCCCGTCTCAGGTTACACCCGGGTTTCCACCCGGGGCTCGTACTTGGTCATGCATCAAGCATGCCGGCACATCGCTTGCCCACCATGCGGGCGGGTCGGTCGCGACGACCTGTCGCTGGCCCTGATCTTGCATCGTAACGGCGGGGTTCTCTGGGGCCCTTGCCGGCCCCGCAAGTTAGGGTGATGCCCCGAGATCTGGTCCGCGTATTCCGGGCTATAGTCCCGCCCTTCGCGGCCCACCCCGGTCGCCAGTGGCCCACGAGGCCAGTCTTTTTGAGCAGCGGCGCCACGGCTTGAACCGTGCGCGACTGGAGGATCTAAGTGAACTTCGCCGAGCAGCACAGCAACCCTGGCAGGCATGCAGTGGGAATCGGTGTCGTTCTGGTTCTGCATCTGCTGATGGGATGGGCCCTCATCAGCGGCTTGGCACAGCGAGTGGTCGAGGTGATCCGGGCTCCGATCGAGACCAAGATCATCGACGAGGTGAAGCCGCCCCCGCCGCCGCCGCCCGAAAACCTGCCGCCGCCACCGAAGTTCGCGCCGCCCCCGCCGTCCTTCGTGCCGCCGCCGGAAATCAACGTCAACCCGCCGCCCACGCCGGCGCCTACCATCACGGTGACGCAGGTGGCCCCGCCTCCCGCACCGGTGACCATCGCCCCGCCCCCGGCGCCCGTGGTGGTGGCTGCGCCGCCGGCCCCGCCGGCCCCCCCGCCGGCCCCGCCTGCGCCCCCAGTGCGTACCGAGCCTCGCCTGGACTTCAACGTCTGCGACAAGCCCGAGTACAACGCCGCAGCGCGTCGCGCCGAGGCACAAGGCACGGTGGTGGTGGTCTACACGATGGACACCACGGGCGCGATCACCAATGCCACCGTCGAGAAGTCCGCCGGCCCGACCCGCGAGCACAAGATGCTCGACCGCCTGACTCTCGAAGCCGTGACGGCCTGCAAAGGCAAGCCCGGCACGCTCGATGGCAAGCCCGAGCGGCTGACTTCCCGCGTCACCTACGTCTGGAAGCTGACCGACTGATCCGTCCCGTCCCGTTGTCGTTCACCGGCGCAGAAGAGAACGATCTGCGCGAGCCTGTCCCTTTGGAGAAAACATGTCGATCATGAAGTCCCTGCGCGCACCGTCGCCGGCCCTGAAATGGGCCGCCGCGGCGCTGGCCACTCTCGTGCTGGCCGTGAGCCTGCCCGCTGCTGCACTGGCCCAGTCGGCCTCTGCGCCCGCTGCGACCGCTGCTCCTGCACCGGCGCCGGCACCCGCGCCGGTCGAGATGAACAAGGTCGAGCAGGTCGCCGTCGACAACCCGTTCGGCCTCCAGGCCATGTGGGCGGCCGGCGATCCCGTCAAGCGGGGCACGCTGGTCATCCTGATCATCATGTCGGTGTGGAGCTGGTATGTGACCTTCGTGAAGGTCGCCGAGACACGATCGATGATGAAGAGCGCCAGGAAGTCGAGCGAAGACTTCTGGAAGGCCAGTTCGGTGAAGGCCGGCGTCGGCGTCCTTGAGGAAGGCAGCGCCTTCCGCTACATCGCCGAGCAAGGCATCAAGGCCTCCGACCAGCACGAGGGCACCATGGTCGAGATGATCGACAAGAACACCTGGATCGGCATGTCGATCGAGCGTGCGGTGAACAACATCCGCAGCCGCCTGTCGAACGGCATGGCCGTGCTGGCCACCGTGGGCTCGACAGCGCCGTTCGTCGGCCTGTTCGGCACCACCTGGGGCATCTACGACGCCCTGGTGAAGATCGGTCTGTCGGGTCAGGCCTCGATCGACAAGGTGGCCGGCCCCGTGGGCGCGGCGCTCATCCTGACCGCCGTCGGCCTGGCCGTCGCCGTGCCCGCCGTGATGGGCTACAACTGGCTCGTCCGCCGCAACAAGGCCGTGCTCGAAACGACCCTGGCCTTCGCCGGCGACCTGCAGAGCGTGCTGCTGTCGGGCAAGCGTTGACGCCCTGTCTGCCCACCCCCGAATCAGCGGCATAGAGGTAACGCCATGGCCATGCAGATAGGTTCCGGCAGCGAAGACGGCGAGGAAGCGCTCAACAACACCATCAACACCACGCCCCTGGTGGACGTGATGCTGGTGCTGCTGATCATCTTCCTGATCACGGTTCCCGTGATCACGCAGACCATCAAGCTCGATCTGCCAAAGGAACAGAACATTCCGCTGATGACCAAGCCCGAGAACATCACCATCGCGATCGACCGCGACGGCGATATGTTCTGGGGCGTCGAGCGCTTGCCCGACATCGAGACCCTGGTCGCCCGGCTCAAGGTCGAGTCGATCAGGGAGCCGCAGCCCGAAGTGCACATCCGCGGCGATCTCGAGGTGCGCTACGAGGCCGTCGGCCGCGTGGTCGTGGCCTGCCAGCGGGCGGGCATCTTCAAGGTCGGCTTCATCACCGAGCCGCCAGCCACGGGCGGTTGAGTCAGGGGGCGTGTTCGCCTACCCTTCAAGGAGCAAGTCATGGGCATGAGCGTCGGCAACAGCGACGACAACTCCGAAGTGATGGTCGACATCAACACCACGCCGCTGATCGACGTGATGCTGGTGCTGCTCATCATGTTCATCATCACCATCCCGATCCAGACGCATGCCATCAAGATGAACATGCCGGTGCCGTCCAATGCGGCGCCGCCGCCGACGCCGCCCGAAGTGGTGCGCATCGATGTCGACTTCGACGGCACGATCGGCTGGAACGGCGAGATCATCCAGGCCGGCGACCGCGCAGCGATCGAACAGCGCCTTGCCGCCATCGCGGCGCAGGCCAACCAGCCCGAGGTGCACCTGCGACCGAACAAGCTGGTCACCTACAAGCACGTCGCGATGATCATGGCCACAGCCCAGCGCCTGGGCGTGACGAAGATCGGCATCGTGGGTAACGAACAGTTTCTCTGACCTCGTTGCGCGGGCGGGGATCGGCTGCGTCGGCAGCCGGTCCCCGATTTGCGTTCTAAGCTTCTTGCCTCTTCCCCTTCGTTCCCTGGAAGCTCGCCCATGAAGACCTCCCGTGCCCTGATCCTTTCCGTATTGGCTGCCGTCTGGCTGAGCACCGCTGCGGCCCAGGGCCTGCGGCCCGAGATCGGCCGGCCGTTGCAGCAGGCTGGCGAACTGCTGAAGGCCGGCAAGGCCCGCGAAGCGCTGGCCAAGGTGAGGGAGGCCGAGGCCGTCGGCGGCCGCAACGCCAACGAGCAGCTCACCATCGACCGCATGAAGGCCGCTGCCGCGCAGCGCGCAGGAGACATGGGCACGGCCATCCAGGCGCTCGAAGCCCTGCACCCGAGGGTGGGCGGCGCCGAGCAGGGGCAGATCGCCGAACAGCTCGCCTCGGCCTATGCCCAGCAGCGCAACAACGGCAAGGCGGCGGAGTGGATGAACCGCGCCATCCAGGCCGGCAACAACAGCGCCGGCATCCGCCAGCTGCAGCAGTACCTGCAGTCGGCCAGCGGCGACTACAACGCCATCGCCAGGGACGCCGGGGCCGCCGTCGCAGCGGCCACTCAGGCGGGCCGCCGCCCCGACGAAGGCGACCTGCTGCGTCTGGCCGATGCGCAGCAGCGCATCAACAACATGGCCGGGTACATCGCCACGCTCGAGAAGCTGCTGGCGTTCTACCCGAAGAAGGACTACTGGAACGCCTACCTCGGCCGCCTGCCGCGCAAGGCCGGCTTCAGCAGCCGCCTCGGCCTGGACGTGCTGCGCCTGCGTCTGGCGGCCGGCGTGCTGACACGCACCGAGGACTACATGGAGATGGCGCAGCTGGCGCTGCAGGCCGGTCAGGCTTCGGAGGCCGTGAAGATCATCGAGCGCGGCTTCAAGGAAAAGGCACTGGGCGAAGGCCCGGAGGCCGAACGCCACCGGCGCCTTCGCGACCTGGCGACCCGGAGCGAGGCTGACTTCAAGGCTGCGGCGGCCACCAAGGCCATCGACGCTGCCGCCGGCAAGACCGGTGACGATCTGGTGCAGGTCGGTTACAGCCACGTCGGCATGGGCGAGGTCGACAAGGGCATTTCGCTGATCGAGGCCGGCATCAAGAAGGGCGGACTGAGGTATCCCGAAGAGGCCAAGCTGCGTCTGGGCATGGCGCAGCTGCAGTCGGCCAAGGGCAAGGCTGCCGCCGCGCAGACGCTGCGCAGCGTGAAGGGCACCGACGGCACGGCCGAGGTCGCCCGGCTGTGGCTCGTGCTGGGCGCCGCCTGAGCCCGCTGGCTTGAATCAATGCCTCACCCCGCGTCGGCCTTGCCGGGTTTCGTCGAGGCGCTGGGCCACGGCATCCACGCCGTCGACACCGGCTTCCACCGCGACCGCTTCGACGCCGCCTACCTGATGGTCGACGGCGGCCGCGCCGCCTTCATCGACACCGGCACCAACTTCGCCGTGCCCCGCCTCCTGCAGGCCCTGGGCGCCTGCGGTCTGAGCCCGGCTGACGTCGACTTCGTGATCCCCACGCACGTGCACCTCGACCATGCCGGTGGCGCCGGGCTGCTGATGCAGCAATTGCCGCAGGCGCGCCTGGTCGTGCACCCGCGGGGCGCGCGCCACATGATCGACCCCAGCGTGCTGTACCAGGGCGCACTGGCCGTCTACGGCGCCGGTGAGATGGAGCGCTCGTATGGCCAGTTGCTGGGCGTCGATGCGGCGCGGGTGATCACCACCGAAGACGGCATGACGCTCCCGCTGGGCGGCCGCGTTCTCGAGTTCATCGACACCCCCGGCCATGCCAGGCATCATCACTGCGTGTGGGATCCGCTGTCGCGTGGCTGGTTCACGGGTGACACCTTCGGCCTGAGCTACCGCGAGTTCGACACCTCGCGCGGCGCCTGGATCGTGCCGACCTCGACGCCGGTGCAGTTCGAGCCCGAGGCGTTGCGCCGATCGGTCGAGCGCCTGGCGGCGCGTCAGCCCGACTGCATGTACCTCACGCATTTCGGCCGCGTCGACGACGTGCCTCGTCTGACGGCCCTGATGCTGGGCCTGCTCGACCAGGTGGTGGCCCTCGGGGAGGCGCTGCGTTCGTCGCCCGACCGCCACCAGGCGCTCAAGCGCGGCCTGCTCGACATCTACCAGCGCAGCCTGCTCGATCACGGCTGCGAGTTCGGACCCGAGCGTCTGCTGGAGCTTCTGGCGATGGACCTCGAACTCAACGCGCAGGGCATGGCGGTCTGGCTCGACCGCCCGGCCTGATGCCCGGCCCGGCCCCAGGAGAAGCTTTCATGCCCTCGACCGTCCACTTCGGCCTCGAAGGCCGCCTCGTCGTCATCACCGGGGGCGCCCAGGGCATCGGCGAAGCCTGCGCGCGGCGCCTGGTGCGAGACGGCGCGGCGGTGGCGCTGTGGGACGTCAACGACGCCGCCGGCCAGGCGCTGGCGGCCGAACTGAACGGCGCCGGCGCGCGCGCGCTCTATCTGCATTGCGACGTCTCGAACAAGGCGCAGGTCGACGCCGCGCTGGCCGCAACCTCGGCGGCGCTGGGCACGGTCGACGGCCTGGTCAACAATGCCGGCATCTTCAAGGCGGCCGACTTCCTGGACATCACCGAGGCCGACTGGGATGCGGTGATGGCCGTCAACCTGAGGGGTTCCTTTCTCGTCGGGCAGGCCGTCGCGCGCGTGATGGTGGCTGCAGGTCGTGGCGCCATCGTCAACATGAGCTCGGTCAACGGCACACTGGCCATCCCCAGCATCGCCAGCTACAACGCGAGCAAGGGCGCCATCAACCAGCTCACTCGCGTGATGGCGCTGTCCTTTGCCGACAAGGGTGTTCGTGTCAACGCCGTGGCTCCCGGCACCATCGCCACCGAACTGGCGCGCAGCGCGGTGCTGACCAGCGACGAGGCGCGCGCCCGCATCATGATGCGCACGCCGATGAAGCGGCTGGGCGAGCCCGCCGAGATTGCCGACGTGACGGCCTTCCTGCTGAGCGATGCCTCGAGCTATGTCACCGGCGAGATCGTGGTCGTCGACGGCGGGCGCATGACGCTCAACTACACCGTGTGAACTGACCCACCCCCGCAGCGCCTTCGGCGCAGCTTGCAGGCCCCCTCAACGGGGCCGGGCAGCGATGAAGGACGGTCCCTGCGGACGGACCTGCACCTGCGAGGGCCAGCCGGCATGCCTGCCGGCTGGCGACCCCAGCGGCCGCGCAGAGCCCGTCCGCGGCGCCCGCTGGATGGCCCGCGTCTACCGGCTGCGGGCCCAGAAGTCGCGGTGCAGGCTCGCGATCTCTTCTTCGACGTCGGGGAAGGGCCCCATGACCACCATGTCCTTCTGACCGCGCGAGAACACGTCGCGGCAGGGCAGGTCGAGCGTCGGGTTCTCGGGGTGGTTGCCGGTGATCTCGAGCAGGCGGCGCTCGCTCATGCCGTAGACCAGCCGGCCGATGTTCGCCCAGTACTGCGTGCCCGCGCACATCGCGCAGGGCTCGACGGTGGTGACCAGCGTGCAGCCCCACAGCATCTCTGCATCGTGCCGGTGCGCCGCCAGGCGCGCGATGACGGCCTCGGCGTGGTTCACCGCGTCGACGTTGCCCTGCGTCATCAGCACCGTCTCGCCGTCGGCCGCCACCAGCAGCGCGCCGAAGGGGTGGTGGCCCTTGGTCAGGGCTTCACGCGCCACCTCGTTGGCGCGGCGCAGGTGCGCTACGGCCTGGGCCGGGGTCATGCGGCTTGCGAGCCCCGGTGGGCCCAACCGGTCGTCCGTTTCTCGATCCACGAGAAGAACTCGTACATCGCCATCGCCATCGCGCCGATCGTCACCAGCCCTGCAAAGGCCAGCGGCATGCGCTGCTGGCTGCCCGCGCTCTGCATCAGGTAGCCGATGCCGGAGTCACCGGCGGTCATCTCGGCCAGCACGGTGCCCACGAAGGCCAGCGTGATGGCGATCTTCAGGCTGCCGTAGAAGTAGGGCATGGAACGCGGCAGGCCGACCTTGACGAGCACGTCCCAGCGCTTGGCGCCCAGCACGCGCAGCACGTCTTCCAGTTCGGGTTCCAGCGTGGCCAGCCCGGTGGCGATGTTGACCGTGATCGGAAAGAAGCTGATCAGGAAGGCGGTGAGGATGCCGGGCCCGATGCCGATGCCGAACCACACCACCAGGATGGGCACCACGGCGGCCTTGGGCACGGCATTGAAGGCGACCATCAGCGGGTACAGCGCCGTGTACGCCAGCCGCGAACTGCCGATCAGGAAGCCCAGCAGCACGCCCACCACGATGGAGATCAGGAAGCCCAGCATGGTGACCCAGAAGGTCTTCCACGCGGCTTCCAGCAGCGGGCCCTTGAACTCGACGAACTGCTGGGTGATCTGCCAGGGGCTGGGGAAAATGAAGTCGGGGATGTTGAATCCGGCGACGATGATCTGCCACAGCAGCAGGAAGGTCACCAGCACGATCAGCGGCGACCACTTTTCGACGTTCTTCGAGACTTTCATTGCACCCCCGACGCGCTGCGCGCGGCCCCCCCGTGGGGGTGCGAGCTACTCCAGAACGGCTGTTC
>JALHMT010000046.1:0-18444 GCA_022843905.1 Rubrivivax sp. | reverse complement strand
TAGCTCATTGCGGCACCACCACACCAGTCTTGCGGATGGCCCCGATGTGCCCGCGCAGCTCATGCACGATGTCGGTGAACTGCGGCGTGTAGGTGACTTCCAGGTCGCGCGGTCGCGGCAGGTCGATGTGGCGCTCGACGACGAAGCGGCCGGGGCTCTTGCTCATGACGTAGACCTTGTCGGCCAGGAACACGCTTTCGCGCAGGTCGTGCGTGACCAGGATGACGTTGAACTTCTTGGCCGCATGCAGGTCGCGCAAGGCGCACCAGAGCTCCTCGCGCGTGAAGGCGTCCAGCGCGCCGAAGGGCTCGTCGAGCAGCAGCATCTTGGGCTCGTGCACCAGGGCGCGGCAGATGCTGGCGCGCTGCTGCATGCCGCCCGAGAGCTGCCAGGGGAACTTGTCCTCGTAGCCGCCCAGGCCCACGCTCTTGAGCAGCTGGCGCGCCTTCTCTTCGTACTCCTTGCGCTTGCTGCTGAAGCTGGAGCGGTAGGGCTCGACGATCTCCAGCGGCAGCAGCACGTTGTCGATGGTGGTGCGCCAGGGCAGCAGGCTGGGGGCCTGGAAGGCCATGCCGCTGATCTTCAGCGGCCCGGTGACCGGCTGCCCGCCGATGTGAATCGTGCCCTTGCTGGGCATCTTCAACCCGGTGGTGAGCTTCATGAAGGTGCTCTTGCCGCAGCCCGACGGGCCGACGATGGCAATGAACTCGCCTTCGGTCACCTGCAGCGTGATGTCTTCGACCGCATAGTGGCCCGCCGCGAGCAACTCGTCGTTGTAGGCCAGCCAGACGTTCTTGAAGTCGACAAAGTTGCTCATGCCTCTTCCCTCGGTGATGCCGTCTTCGCGGCTGAAGATGCTCGAGGACGGATCGCCGTCCGCCGCCTCGGGGAGGACCCGCTCGGATCCCGATCAGGTGACCGTCGCGGAACCAGCTTTGCCGGACCTGACAAGGAGCCGGGCCATCGGCGCGGCTCAGCCTGCAAGGTGGCGGCCTCAGCCCCGTTTCGCGGGCTCACTTCTTCGGCGGCAGGATGTTCAGCTCGGCCTTGGGCGGCAGGAAGGCATCGGTCCATACGGCGGTCGGGTCGATGCGGGTCTTGGTGGCGAAGGCATCCGACACCTGCGAAGCCATCAGCGCCAGGCGCCCCGGGTTGACCACGCCGAAGCCCTCGGCGCGTGCATCGGGGCTGGCCACCACGGCGTCGATGGCCATGCGCAGGCGGCGCCTTTCGAGGTCGACGTTGATGATGCCGTCGCGAGCCTTGACGTAGTCGATGGACGGGTCGGGGTTGGCCATGACCTCCTTGGCACCCTTGGCGAAGGCGCTCAGGAAGGCCTTCACCGCTGCCGGGTTCTCGCGCAGCAGCTTGGGCGTGGCGATGATCACGTTGCCGTACAGCTTCACGCCGTGCGCGGGGTAGGGCAGCACGACGATGTCCTCGGCCTTCACACCGCGCGCCTCGAGGTTGAGGATGGAGGTGAAGGAGAAGCCGGTGATGGCATCGATGTCGCCGCGCACGAGCATGGTCTCGCGCAGCGGCGGGTCCATGCTGGTCCACTGCACGCCGCTGATGTTGTTGGCCTTGGCGAAGATCGGGAAGGCCTTGCGGCCGGCATCGAAGCCCGGCGCACCCAGCTTCCTGCCGTTCAGGTCGGACGGCTTGGTGATGCCGCTCTTCTTGAGCGCCACCACGGCGGCCGGCGTGTTGTTGTAGACCATCATCACGGCCACCGGCTTGTTCGGCGCGTCGGGATTGTTGGCGTGGAACTCCATCAGCGCGGCCAGGTCGGCGAAGCCCATGTCGTAGGTGCCCGAGGCCACGCGCGTGACGGTGCCGCCCGAGCCGTTGCCGGCGTCGATGGTGACGTCCAGGCCGGCGGCCTTGTAATAACCCTTGGCCTGCGAGGCCAGGAAGAGCGACGCAGGCCCTTCGAATCGCCAGTCGAGCTGGAACTTGATGGGCGTCTGCGCAAGGGCCGGCAGCGCGAACAGGGCGGTGGCGGCGGCCAGCAGGCTGCGGCGGGTGAGGGCGGTGAAGGTCATGAGGTCGGGCTCCAGGGATCAGAAACAGTCTTCAGGACATTGTGCAAGTTACGTGCGCACCCGTTTCTCGGGTCTTGCACCATGTGAGGGCGCGATTCAACGCAGGATGTCGATGATGGTGCGGGCGATCACCTTGGTGGCGCGCCGCAGGTCTTCCAGTTCGACGTGTTCGTCGGCGCGCTTGGCGTTCGACTCGAGCACCGTGCGCGGCCCGGCGCCGTAGATCACGGCCGGCACGCCGTGCTCGCCGTACAGCCGCACGTCGGTGTAGAGCGGCGTGCCGCTCTCGGGGATGGGTTCGCCGAAGACGGCCAGGCCGTGCTTCTGGATGGCGGCCACCAGCGCCGCGTTGCCGGGCAGGGGCTTCAGCGAGTTCGCCAGCAGCAGGCGGCGCACCTCCAGGCGGATGCCCGGGCAGCGCGCGACGGTCTGTTCGATGAGCTGCCGCACCTCGGCTTCCACCGCGGCCGAGTCTTCCTCGGGGATCATGCGGCGGTCGATCTTCAGCACCACCTTGCCGGGCACGACGTTGGTGTTGCTGCCGCCTTCGATGCGGCCCACGTTCAGGTAGGGGTGCGTGATGCCGGCGACCTTCGAGCGGCGCTCGCGCAGCAGGCCGTTGTAGGCGTACAGGGCCGTCAGCAGCACGTTGGCGGCCTGCAGCGCGTCGACGCCGGTCTGCGGGTAGGCCGCGTGCGAGGCCAGGCCGTGCAGCGTGACCTCCATCTGCAGGCAGCCGTTGTGTGCCGTCACCACCTGGTAGCTGAAGCCGGCGGCGATCAGCAGATCGGGCTTCGTCAGGCCCTGCTTCAGCAGCCAGCCCGGGCCCAGTTCACCGCCGAACTCCTCGTCGTAGGTGAAGTGCAGTTCCACCGCGCCCTTCAGCGGCAGGCCCAGCGCCTCGACCGCGCGCAGCGCGAAGGTGTAGGTCGAGAAGTCGCTCTTGCTGACCGCCGAGGCGCGGCCGTAGAGCTTGCCGCCCTCGATCTCGCCGCCGTAGGGGCTGTGGTGCCAGCCTTCGCCCGGCGGCACGACGTCGCCGTGGGCGTTGAGCGCCAGCACCGGGCCGCCGTCGCCGAAGCGGCGCCGCACGACGAGGTTGGTGATGGACTCGAGGCCGTAGGCCTCGACCTCCACGGCCGGCACATGATGCTTCTCGGCCATCAGCCCCATGCCCGCGAGCAGCTCGGCCGTGCGCTCGGCGTGCGGCGCGTTGTTGCCGGGCGGGGTGTCGGTGGGCACCTGCACCAGCGCTTGCAGGAAGCGCACCTGCTCGTCGAAGTGGGCATCGATCCAGGCGTCGGGGGATGCGGCGTTCATCGGTTCGGTCATCGGTCCAACGAAGGTTCAGGCGGCCTCGGCGGCCAGTTGTTCGAGCAGGTGCTGGAAAGCCGCCACGCACAGCTCGGTGTCGTCGACGGTGATCGATTCCAGCGGGTTGTGGCTGATGCCGGAGTTGAGGCCGCGCATGAACAGCATGGCCTGCGGCATCACCTCGTGCAGCTTCATCGCGTCGTGGCCGGCACCGCTGGGCATGCGGAAGACCGGCAGGCCCAGCGCCTCGACGGCACGCTCCCAGCGCTGCTGCCAGGCCGGGGCGCTGGGTGCCGCGGACACCACCATCGTCTGCTCCAGCGTGAAGGCGGTGCCGCGGCGCTCGCACAGACGCTGCAGTTCGGCGCGCACGTCGGCAGCCAGCGCGTCGCGCACGGCATTGGTGGTGGCGCGCAGGTCCAGGCTGAACTGGCAGCGGCCGGGCACGACGTTGATCGAGCCCGAAGGCACCTGCAGCATGCCCACCGTGCCCACCGCGTGCGGCAGTTCGGCCGCGCGCTTTTCGACGAACAGGATCAGCTCGGCCACCGCCGCGGCGGCATCGTGCCGGCTGTCCATCGGCGTGGTGCCGGCATGGCTGGCCATGCCGATGACTTCGCCCAGGAAGCGCACGCTGCCGTTGATGGAGGTCACCACGCCCAGCGGCAGGTCCTTCTGGTTGAGCACCGGCCCCTGTTCGATGTGCACCTCGACGAAGCCCAGGTAGCGTGCCGCATCGCGCCGCAGCGCGTGGATGGCTTCCAGCGTTGCCGGCAGGCCGGCCGCCTTCATCGCGTCGCGCATGCACACGCCGTCGGCGTCGGTCTGGTCCAGCCAGCCGGGGTCGAAGTCACCCGTGAGTGCGCCCGAGCCCAGGAAGGTGGCCTTGTAGCGCTGGCCTTCTTCTTCGGCGAAGGCCACCACTTCGACGCCGAAGGGCAGGCGCCGCCCGCTCGCGTGCAGTGCCCGCACGCAGGCCATCGGCACGAAGATGCCCAGCCGGCCGTCGTACTTGCCGCCATTGCGCACGGTGTCGAAGTGGCTGCCGGTCAGCAGCCGCTTCGATGCCGGGTCGCTGCCGTGGTAGACGCCCACCACGTTGCCGACGGCGTCGATCTGCACCTCGTCGAAGCCGCAGTCCTTCATCCACCACTGCAGGCGGCGGCTGCAGGTCTGGTGCGCCTCGGTGAGGTAGGTGACGGTCAGCTGGCCCAGTTCCTTGAAGCCGGGGTCGCTGTGCGAAGCGAGTTCTTCCGCCCAGTCCCACACCATCAGGCCCTGCGACGGCACCACGCCGAACTTGTCGTTCAGCCGGATCTCGGCCACGCGGTGGATGTTGCGCAGCGCTTCGGCGAACTCGAAGTCGGCGTGGCCGGCCAGGCGGCGCTCGAAGGTCTGGATGATCTGCTGGCGCGACAGACCGCTGCCGCGCGGCCCGCGCACGGCCAGCATGAAGGGGAAGCCGAACTTCGCGTTGAAGGCGGCGTTGAGCTGCTGCAGGTGGGCGAACTCTTGCGGCGTGCAGTCGGTCAGGCCGGCCTTGCCCTGTTCGTTGCTGCTCTCGGCGGTCAGCGATTGGCTGACCATCGCCTTGCCCGCCAGTTCCGGGTGGGCCCGCACCAGCGCCAGCTGCCGCTCCTTGCCGGCCTCGCGAACGGTCTGTGCCAGTGCCTGCTTCAGCGCTGCCTGCGTGGCGAAGGGCCGCTTCGGCCAGGTCTCCTGCGCGATCCACGGCGAGTGCTCGTACACGCCGTCGAGCAGCGCGGTGAACTGGTCCTGCGAGGCAGCGTTGAGGGCTTCGAGGGTCAGCATGGCGTCACTTCCAGACGAACGCGGTGGCCGGGTCGAACGGATGATGCGACTTCCAGTGCCGTGCGATGTCGATGCGTCGGGCCACCCACACGTCGGCGTGACGGCCGATGTGATCGAGGAAGCGCTGCAGCGAACCGATGCGCCCGGGCTTGCCCAGCAGCCGGCAGTGCATGCCGATGGACATCATCTTGGGCCGGTCCAGGCCCTTCGGGTCGCCTTCGGCGTACAGCGCGTCGAAGGCGTCGCGCAGGTAGGTGAAGAAGTGGTCGCCGGTGTTGAAGCCCTGCGCCTGCACGAAGCGCATGTCGTTGGTGTCCAGCGAGTAGGGCACGATGAGCTGCGGCAGCAAGCTGCCGTCGCTGCGCTGCACCTGCAGCCAGAAAGGCAGGTCGTCACCGTAATAGTCGCTGTCGTACTCGTAGCCGCCCTGGTCGGCCACGAGGCGGCGGGTGTTGGGGCTGTCGCGGCCGGTGTACCAGCCGGCGGGCCACTGGCCGCCGGTCATCTCCTTGATCAGGTGTGTGGCCACGCCGATGTGCTTGCGCTCGGTGGCTTCGGGTGCGTGCTGGTAGTGGATCCAGCGCAGGCCGTGGTTGGCGATCTCGTCCTTGCGGGCCAGGAAGGCCTGCACCAGTTCCGGGTAGCGTTCCAGCGCGGCGGCCACGCCGAACACCGTGAGCGGCAGTCCGCGCTGGTCGAACTCGCGCAGGATGCGCCAGACGCCGGACCGCGAGCCGTACTCGTACATCGACTCCATGGTCATGTGGCGGTTCTCGTAGGCCTGCGCCGTGACGAGCTCCGACAGGAAGGTTTCCGAGGTGGGGTCGCCGTGCAGCGGGTTGTTCTCGCCGCCTTCCTCGTAGTTCAGCACGAAGTTCACGGCGATGCGGGCGCCGCCGGGCCAGCGTGCGTGCGGCGTCTCGCGGCCGTAGCCACGGAGGTCGCGGGGATAGGAGCCAGGGGTGTTGTCAGCGGTCGACATGCGGGACTCGGGTGTCAGGGGGTGAAGGTGCAACCTGCAAGACGCTTGCCAGGTCGTGCTGACGCGGCTGCAGGCGCAGGTTGCGTTCGACGTTGCCCAGGTGCTGCTCCATCAGCCGCACGGCGGTACGGGCGTCGCGCCGCTCCAGGGCGTCGACGATGTGCACGTGCTCCGCCTGTGAGTGTTCGGCCGAGTGCGACGACTGGTACATCAAGGCGATCAGCGAGCAGCGCGACAGCAGGTCGGCCAGCAGCCGGGCCAGCACCTCGTTGCCCAGCATGCGCGCCAGCAGCACGTGGAAGTCGGCCAGCAGGCGCGTGCGGCCGGGCACATCGGTGCGCTCGATGGCGCCTTGTTCATCGGCGATGTGGCGGCGCAGGCGGGCCACCTGCTCGTCGGTGATCTGCGCGCAGAGCTGCCGCACCATGCTGGTCTCGACCATCTTGCGCACGTCGAACACCTGGCGCGCCTCGTCCACCGAAGGCTGTGCGACGAAGGCGCCGCGCGCAGGCTCCAGCGTCACCAGGTGGTCGCGGCTCAGCTGGTTCAGCGCCTGACGCACCAGGGTGCGCGAGACCTTGAAGATGTCGGCGATCTGCTGCTCGGCCAGTTTGGTGCCGGGCATGAGCCGACGCTCGACCACGGCCAGCGTGATGGCGTCGACGATGCGCTGGGTGGCGCCAGCGGGTTCGGCCGCGACGGCCCGGCGGCCCGCGGGTCGCCGCGGCGGGCCGACCGGTCGGACTTCGAGGCTGGTCAGATTGAAGCGCGGGCCGGCCATGGTCGCATTGACGGGTAGGGGCAGGGGGGGTGAGCCGCAGCGCGCGGCAGGCCGCCGCCGGGTGTATTCAGAAGTGTATACACACGCTGCTGCAATGCGCCCGTCTGGGAAACCCTCGGTTGGTCGTTCGCCCAGGCCTTGCGCTGTCAAGGAAACTGTATACAGTCCTGCTCGGTTGACGCTCCCGCCAGAGGCCTTCATGGGCAAACTCACCACCCACGTACTCGATACCGCCCACGGCTGTCCGGCAGCAGGCATGCGTGTCACGCTGTTCCGTCTCCAGTCCGGCACGGCCACCGCGCTGACGACCTTGCAGCTCAACGCCGATGGCCGCGCAGACGCACCGTTGCTGCAGGGCGAGGCGCTGCTGGTGGGCCGCTACCGGCTGATGTTCTCGGTGGCGCCCTACTTCGCGGCGCGTGGTGTGGCGCTGTCCGACCCGCCCTTCATCGACGAGGTGCCGCTGGAGTTCGGCATCGCCGACACCGACGCGCATTACCACGTGCCGCTGCTGGTCAGCCCCTACAGCTACAGCACCTACCGGGGGAGCTGAACTACCGGCATCCCGGCACGGGGATTGCAAGCCGCAGCCTTCACGCCAATGGGCACCGATGAACTTTCGACACCGCCCGTCCTTGCCGATCCCCGGGTCGGTCTTTCTGACACACTGAAATCGACGACAGACCTCTCGCATCCCGATCCGTCGCCGTGGGCGGGCAGCAGGCTTGCTGCCCTGGGCGCGACACTCACCTCCCCGATCACAGCGCCCGCCGTGGTGACGGCCTGACAGGACCTGCTGCGCATGGACGCATACTTTCTGGACTGGGCCAATCTGCTGCTCCGATGGGCACACGTCATCGTGGCCATCGCGTGGATCGGCGCCTCGTTCTACTTCGTCTTCCTCGACAACAACCTCACGCCGCCGCTGGCACCCGACCTGAAGGCCAAGGGCGTCGACGGCGAGTTGTGGGCCGTGCACGGCGGCGGCTTCTACAACCCGCAGAAGTACATGGTGGCGCCCAGGTCGCTGCCCGACAACCTGCACTGGTTCTACTGGGAGGCCTACGCCACCTGGCTCACCGGCTTCGGGTTGTTCACGGTGCTGTACCTGTTCAACGCCCAAACCTTCCTGATCGACCGCAGCGTGCACGACTGGTCGCCCGCTGCCGCCGTCACCGTCGCGCTGGCCTTCCTGGGCGTGTTCTGGATCGTCTACGACCTCATCTGCCGCTGGGTCGGCGAGAAGGACGGCCAGGTCGGCGGCGACGGCCGCGTCGGCGCGCTGGTGCTGGTCTACATCGTCGCGGCCACCTGGCTGGCCTGCCAGCTCTTCGCCGGACGCGCGGCCTTCCTGCTGGTGGGCGCGATGATCGCCACGGCAATGAGCGCCAACGTGTTCTTCTGGATCATCCCGGGCCAGCGCAAGGTGATCGCGCAGATGAAGGCGGGCCTGCCGGTGGAAGCCATCCACGGCCAGCGCGGCAAGCAGCGCAGCGTGCACAACACCTACTTCACGCTGCCGGTGCTGATCGCCATGCTGTCCAACCACTACGGCTGGCTGTACCAGGGCCCGAACAACTGGCTGGTGCTGGTGTTGCTGATGCTGGCCGGCGCGCTGATCCGCCACAGCTTCGTGGTGCGCCACAAGGCGCTGCTGCACGGCACGCGCGTGCCCTGGGAGTACGCCGCCGGCGGCACCGCCGTCCTCGTCGGCCTGGCGATCTGGCTCGCGCCGGCGCCCCGGCCGGCCCCGGTGGCCGGTGCCGCGCCCGTGACCCTGGCCGAGGTGAAGGCCATCATGGACCAGCGCTGCGTGGTGTGCCACAACGCCCAGTTGCAGCAGAAGAACGTGGCGCTGCACACGCCCGAGCTCATCCAGCAGCACGCGCAGTCCATCTATCAGCAGGTCGTGGTGCTGAAGCTGATGCCGATGAACAACTCCACGCAGATCACCGACGCCGAACGTGCGGCCATCGAGCGCTGGTTCCAGGCGAGATGAGACCATGAGACCCCCCCGCGCGCGCTTCGCGCTCCCGACCCTTGGACCCGCGCGATGAGCGACCAGACCCTGCTGGTCCGCAACGCGACGCTGCTGGCGACGATGGACGCGCAGCGGCGCGAGATCGCGGGTGGATCGGTGTTCATCCGCGGCCCGCGCATCGAGGCGGTGGGTCCGGCACACGAGCTGCCGCAGACGGCTGACGAGGTCATCGACGCGGCCGACCACGTCGTCTTCCCGGGGCTGGTGAACACCCACCACCACATGTACCAGACGCTCACGCGCGTGCTGCGCCCGGCGCAGGACAACGAGCTGTTCGGCTGGCTCAGCGCGCTGTACCCGGTGTGGGCGGGGCTGACGCCCGAGATGATTCGTGTCTCGACGCAGATCGCCATGGCCGAGCTGCTGCTGTCGGGCTGCACCACCAGCAGCGACCACCTCTACATCTACCCCAACGGCTGCCGCCTCGACGACAGCATCGAAGCCGCCGAGGAGATCGGCATGCGCTTCCATGCCGCGCGCGGCGCCATGAGCGTGGGCCGGAGCCAGGGCGGCCTGCCGCCCGACAGCGTGGTCGAGGACGAAGCCGCCATCCTGCGCGACACGCAGCGGCTCATCGAGCGCTGGCACGATCCCGCGCCGCTGGCCATGCGGCGCATCGTGGTCGCACCCTGCTCGCCCTTCAGCGTCAGCCGCGACCTGATGCGCGAATCGGCCGCGATGGCGCGCCACTTCGGCGTGCACCTGCACACGCACCTGGCCGAGAACGACTTCGACATCGCCTACACGCGCGAGAAGTTCGGCTGCACACCGGCCGAGTACGCCGAACAGCTCGGCTGGCTGGGCGCCGACGTCTGGCACGCGCACTGCGTCAAGCTCGACGAGGCCGGCATCCGGATGTTCGCCGCCACCGGCACCGGCGTGTCGCACTGCCCGGGCTCGAACATGCGGCTGGCCTCGGGCATCGCGCCCATTCGCGCGATGCGCGATGCCGGCGTGCCGGTGTCGCTGGCCGTCGACGGCTCGGCCAGCAACGACAGCGGCCACATGCTGGGCGAAGCGCGGCTGGCGCTGCTGTTGCAGCGTGTGGCGCACGGGCCGGTGAAGGGGCCTGCGGCGATGACGGCGCGCGAGGTGCTGGAGATCGCCACGCTGGGCGGTGCGCGCGTGCTGGGCCGCAGCGACATCGGAGCGCTGTCCCCGGGCAGGGCCGCCGACCTGGCGATGGTGCGGCTCGACCAGATCGGCCTGGCCGGCGCCGGCCACGACCCCTTGGCTGCACTGTTCTTCTGCCACGTGCCGCAGGTCAGCCACAGCGTGGTGAACGGGCGGGTGCTGGTGCGCGACGGACAGCTCACCACGGTCGAGCTGCCGCGACTGATCGAACGTCAGCGGCGCCTGGCGGGCGCGCTGGCAGCCTGACAACCCGACAAAGGCGGCGCGGGCAGCGCTTGCCGCAGAATGACGGGTGGCCGTCGCGGCCGACCCGCCCCCGGCCCCAACAAGACACAGCCCAAGGAGACACGCCCATGTTCGGCCAGATGATGCAGCAGCCGCTGCTGATTTCCTCTCTCATCGTGCATGCCGAACGGCACCACGGCGACCGCGAGATCGTGTCGCGTCGCGTCGAGGGCGACATCCACCGCACCACGTACAAGGAAGTGGCATCCCGCTCGCGCCGCATGGCCAAGGCGCTGGCCGCGCTGGGTGTGAAGCCCGGTGACCGCGTCGCCACGCTGGCCTGGAACGGCTACCGCC
The DNA here is from genome assembly GCA_022843905.1 of Rubrivivax sp. Lineage (GTDB taxonomy): Bacteria > Pseudomonadota > Gammaproteobacteria > Burkholderiales > Burkholderiaceae_C > Rubrivivax. The sequence continues at coordinate 7,753 of JALHMT010000046.1, read as the reverse complement.
ACATGGAGCTGTATTTCGCCGTCAGCGGCTCGGGCGCCGTGCTGCACACCGTCAACCCGCGCCTGCACCCCGACCAGATCACCTACATCGCCGACCACGCCGAAGACCAGGTGCTGTTCTTCGACATGACCTTCCTGCCGCTCATCCAGGCCATCGCCGGGCGCACGAAGACCATCCGCCACTTCGTCGCGATGACGGACCGCGCCCACCTGCCGGCCGACGCCAAGGTGCCGGGCCTGCTGTGCTACGAAGACCTGGTCGACGCGCAGGACGACCGCTACGACTGGCCGTCCTTCGACGAGAACACCGCCAGTTCGCTCTGCTACACCTCGGGCACCACGGGCAACCCCAAGGGCGTGCTGTACAGCCACCGCTCGACGATGCTGCACACCATGAGCGCGGCACTGCCCGACGGCCTGGACTGCTCCGCCGCCGACGTCGTGCTGCCGGTGGTGCCGATGTTCCACGTCAATGCCTGGGGCATCGTCTACGTCGGACCGATGACGGGGGCCAAGCTGGTCTTCCCCGGCGCCGGGCTGGACGGCAAGTCTCTCTACGAACTGTTCGAGGCCGAGGGCGTGACGCTGTCGGCCGGCGTGCCCACCGTGTGGCAGGGGCTGCTGGGCTACGTCGAGGCCAATGGCCTGAAGTTCAGCACCATGCGACGCAGCGCCATCGGCGGCTCGGCCTGCCCGCCGGCCATGATCCGCAAGTTCCTGAACGACTACGGGGTGCAGGTCATCCACGCCTGGGGCATGACCGAGATGAGCCCGATCGGCACGGCCGCCTCGTTCAAGGCCAAGCACGCCGCCATGGGCCAGGAGGACCGCTTCGCGGTGATGGCCACCCAGGGCCGCGCGGTGTTCGGCGTGGACATGAAGATCGTCGGCGAGGACGGACGTGACCTGCCCTGGGACGGCGAGGCCTCGGGCGACCTGCTGGTGCGCGGCCCGTGGATCATCTCCAGCTACTTCAAGAACGAAGGCGGCGACCCGCTGAAGGACGGCTGGTTCCCCACCGGCGACGTCGCCAAGATCAACGCCGACGGCTACATGATCATCACCGACCGCAGCAAGGACGTCATCAAGAGCGGCGGCGAATGGATCGGCTCGATCGACCTCGAGAACATCGCCATGGCGCACCCGGCGGTGGCCATGGCCGCCTGCATCGCCGCCCGGCACCCGAAGTGGGACGAGCGTCCGCTGCTGGTGGTGGTGAAGAAGCCCGGCGCCGAGGTCACGCGCGAGGAGCTGATCGCCTTCTACGACGGCAAGATCGCCAAGTGGTGGACGCCCGACGACGTGGTCTTCGTCGACGCCATCCCGCTGGGGGCCACCGGCAAGATGCAGAAGATCAAGCTGCGCGAGCAGTTCAAGGAGCACCAGCTCCCCTCGGCCTGAGGCCAAGGCAGGGCGGTAGGCGACCCATAATCGGCGGCATCTCCAGGAGAGCGCCATGACCACCGCCACCCTCGATGTGACCGCTGCCGGCCGCAGCGACATCGCCCACCACCTGCATCCCTACACGCAGCTGCGGCAGCTGGAGCGCGAAGGGCCGCTGGTCATCGTGCAGGGTGACGGCGTGCACGTGATCGACGAGCACGGCAATCGCTACCTCGAGGGCATGGCCGGGCTGTGGTGTGCGTCGCTGGGCTTCTCGGAAGGGCGGCTGGCCGACGCCGCGGCGCGGCAGATGCGCCAGCTGCCCTACTACCACTCCTTCAGCGGCAAGGTGCCGGGGCCGGTGACGGAACTGGTGGCCGCGCTGATGCGCTGGGCGCCCACCCCGGCGCTGCAGGCCGGGCGCGTGCTGTTCGCCAACTCGGGGTCGGAGTCCAACGACACCGCCTTCAAGCTCGTGCGCTACTACAACAACGCGCGCGGCCGGCCGGCCAAGAAGAAGATCATCGCGCGCCAGAAGGGCTACCACGGCGTGACGGCGGCGGCGGCGTCGCTGTCGGGCCTGCCCACCATGCACCAGCACTTCGACCTGCCGCTGCCGGGCGTGCTGCGGGTCAGCGCGCCGCACTTCTACGGCAATGGCCTGGCGGGCGAGACCGAGGCACGGTTCGTCGACCGCCTGGTGCAGGAACTCGAAGGCCTGATCGACCAGGAAGGCGCCGACACCATCGCCGCCTTCATCGCCGAACCGGTGCAGGGCGCCGGCGGCGTGATCATCCCGCCGCCGGGTTACTTCGAACGCGTGCAGGCGGTGCTGAAGCGCCACGACATCCTGCTCATCGCCGACGAGGTCATCACCGGTTTCGGCCGCCTGGGCCAGCCCTTCGGCACGCAGGTCTTCGGTCTGCAGCCGGACATGATGACGGTGGCCAAGATGATGACCTCGGCCTACGTGCCGATGTCGGCGCTGTTCGTCAGCGAGGCCATCTACCAGACGGTGGCCGACGCCAGCGCCGCCGTGGGCACCTTCGGCCACGGCTACACCTACAGCGGCCATCCGCTGGCCTGCGCGGTGGCGCTGGAGACGCTGCGCATCTACGAGAGCGACGACGTCATCGGCCACGTGCAGCGCGTCGCACCCCGACTGCAGGCAGGGCTGCAGCGCCTGGCCGGCCACCCCATCGTCGGACAGGTGCGGGGCCTGGGCCTCATCGGTGCCATCGAACTGGCCGAGGACCCGGCGGCACGCAAGCCCTTCGATCCGGCGCGCGGTGTCGGCGCGTACTTCGTCAGGCGTGCGCAGGCACACGGTCTCATCGTGCGCGTGCTCGGGGGTGACGTGATCGCGTTCTCGCCGCCGCTGATCATCACCGAGGCGCAGATCGACGACATGCTCGAGCGCGCCGGCCGCGCACTCGCCGACACGCTGGCGTGGGTGCGCAGCGGAGCATGAGACAGCCTCTCGCACGCTGAGCCGCAGCGCGCCGTTCACACACCCTGAATGCCATGAAAACCCACCTGCTGGCCCTCGACCAGGGCACCTCCAGTTCGCGCAGCATCGTGTTCGACGCGCAGGGTCGCATCGTCGCGATGGCGCAGCGCGAGTTCCGCCAGATCTACCCGCAGCCCGGTTGGGTCGAGCATGACCCGGCGGAGATCTGGGACACCCAGCTGGCCACCGCCCGCGAGGCGCTGGCCAAGGCCAGGCTGACGGCGGCCGACATCGCCTCCATCGGCATCACCAACCAGCGCGAGACCACGCTGCTGTGGAACCGCCGCACCGGCCAGCCGCTGCACAACGCCATCGTCTGGCAGGACCGGCGCACCGAGCCCTTCTGCGCCGAACTGCGCGCACGCGGACTGCAGGACACGGTCCGGCAGAGGACCGGCCTGGTCATCGACCCCTACTTTTCGGGCACCAAGCTGAACTGGCTGCTCGGCCACGTGGACGGCGCGCGCGCCGCCGCCGAGCGCGGCGAACTGGCCTTCGGCACCGTCGACAGCTGGGTGCTGTGGCAGCTCACCGGCGGCGCAGTGCACGCCACCGACGTCAGCAACGCATCGCGCACCATGATGCTCGACGTGCACGCCAACCGCTGGGACGAGGAACTGCTGGCGCTGCTGGGTGTGCCGCGCTCCGTGCTGCCCGAAGTGCACCCGTCGAGCCACGTCTTCGGCCACACGCTGCCCGACCTGCTGGGCTCGGCGCTGCCGGTGGGCGGCATCGCCGGCGACCAGCAGGCCGCCCTGTTCGGCCAGGCCTGCTTCAAGGCGGGGCTGGCGAAGAACACCTACGGCACCGGATGCTTCATGCTGATGCACACCGGATCGACCTTCCAGCCCAGCAGCAACGGCCTGGTCACCACCAGTGCGGCGCAGACCGGCAGCACGCCCGAGTTCGCCCTGGAAGGCAGCGTGTTCATCGGCGGCGCGGTGGTGCAGTGGTTGCGCGACGGCCTGCGCGCCATCGAAGGCAGCGGCCAGGTGCAGGGCCTGGCCGAGAGCGTGCCCGACGCCGGCGGCGTGATGTTCGTGCCGGCCTTCACCGGACTGGGCGCGCCCTACTGGGACGCCGAGGCGCGCGGCGCCATCGTCGGCCTGACGCGCGGCAGCACGGTGGCGCACATCGCGCGCGCCGCGCTGGAGAGCATCGCCTTCCAGAGTGCGGCACTGCTGCAGGCCATGGCGCGCGACGCTGCGGCCGCCGGCGCCTCCGGTGGTGCTGGGGTGACCGAACTGCGCGTCGACGGCGGCGCCTGCGTCAACGACCTGCTGATGCAGTTCCAGGCCGACCTGCTGGGCATTCCCGTGGTGCGGCCCAAGGTGATCGAAACCACGGCGCTGGGCGCCGCCTACCTGGCCGGCCTGTCGGCCGGCGTCTGGGCCGACACCGAGGAGCTGGCGTCGCACTGGCAGGTGGACCGCCGCTTCGTGCCGACGATGCAGCGCGCCCGGGCGATGGAGTTGATGGCGCACTGGGAACACGCGGTGCGGCAGACCACGGCCCGCTGATGTCCTGATGCCGGGCCCGGCCGGGCGGCATCCGCGCTTCAGACGCGCTGCGGGCGTCCGGCGCTGCACATCGTTGCGTGCGCTTTCTCAAGTTGAGGCGACGGCGGTCGAAACAGAGGGCTGTGTCCTGGCCCGCGGGCGAGCGCGGCGGGGCTGCACCTCCACCCCGCACATCGGTCCGTTGCCATGCCCCTGCGCCGTCGTCACAGCGTCCTTCCCCAGCGGCTCGGCCTGTCCGGGGCCGTGCTGCTGGCCGCCTGTGCCGCGCCGCCCCCCGGTGAGCCCATCGGCCCGCCGGCCAAGGAGGAGATCGTCGCCGTGACGGTGTCCAACCAGTTGCTGCGCTTCAATGCCGGGCAGCCTCAGAAGCTGCGCGAGCGCCGCGCGCTGCAGGGCCTGCGAGCGGGCGACCGGCTGCTGGGCATCGACTTTCGCGTCGCACGCGGTCAGCTCTTCGGCCTGGGCGCTTCGGGCCAGCTCTACCGCATCGACCTGGCGCAGGCCACGGCGCAGGCCGTCGGCACGCCGGTGCAACTCCCCGCCGACGCCAGCGCGTGGGGCGTCGACTTCAACCCGACGGTGGATCGCATCCGTGTCGTGCACCAGGCCGGCAGCAACCTGCGGCTGCATCCGGACACCGGTGCCTTGGTCGACGCCGACCCGGCGGCGCCCGGCCTGCAGTTCGACGCCCAGCTCCACTATGCCGAGGGTGACCTGCTGCACGGCCGCACCCCGCGCGTGGTGGCCGCCGCCTACAGCTACAACCAGACCAACGACAGGATCACCACCAACTACGCGCTCGACGCCGCTGCCGGCATGCTGGTGCATCAGGGTACGAAGGAAGGGATGGAGCCTGCGGTGTCGCCCAACAGCGGGCGCCTCTACACCGTAGGCAGTCTCGGCCTCGGACCGTTCGAAGACGCCAGCCTCGACATCTCCGACGTCGACAACGCCGCCTGGGCCAGCGTGCGCAGGAACGGCGGGCCCACGCGCTGGTACCGCCTGGACCTGGGCACCGGACGCGCCCGCTTCGTCGGCACCGTGGGCGGCGGCGAGCCGCTGGTGGGCATCGCCATCGAGCCTTGACGCCGCGGCGTCGCCATGACGAAGGGGCCCCGCGGGGCCCCTTGCTAGTTCCGGCCCGTCAGGCCGAAGCGATCACTGCGCCTGCTGCAGCGCGCGGATGCGGTCTTCCAGCGGGGGGTGGCTGGACATCAGCGCCATGAAGCCGCTGGGTCGGGCGCTGATGCCCATGGCCTGCACGGACTGGGGCAGGTTGCCGGGGTCCAGGCCGCCCAGGCGCGCCAGGGCGTTGATCATGGGCTGCTTGCGGCCCATCAACTGCGCTGCGCCCGAGTCGGCGCGGTACTCGCGCTGGCGCGAGAACCAGGCCACGATGATGGCAGCCAGGATGCCCAGCACGATGTCGAGCACGATCGTGGTGATGTAGTAGCCGATGCCCGGGCCGTCGTTGTTGTTGCGCAGCACGACCTTGTCGACGAAGTAGCCGATCACGCGCGACAGGAAGACCACGAAGGTGTTCATCACGCCCTGGATCAGCGTCATGGTCACCATGTCGCCGTTGGCCACGTGAGCGACCTCGTGTGCGATGACGGCCTCGGCCTCTTCACGCGTCATGCTCTGCAGCAACCCGGTGGAGACGGCCACCAGCGCCGAATTCTTGAAGGCGCCGGTGGCGAAGGCGTTCGGCTCGCCTTCATAGATGGCGACTTCGGGCATGCCGATGTTGGACTTCTTTGCGAAGCCCTCGACCGTGCCGACGATCCAGCGGTGCGTCGGGTCCTGCGAGTTGTTGATGACCTGCGCACCGGTGCTCCACTTCGCGATGGGCTTGCTCATCAGCAGCGAGATGAAGGCGCCGCCGAAGCCCATCAGCAAGGCGAAGCCCAGCAACTGGCCCAGGTTCAGCCCGTTGGCTGTGATGAAACGGTTGAGTCCCAGCAGGTTGGCCGCAATGCCCAGCACCAAGACAACGGCCAGGTTGGTCACGACGAACAACAGAATGCGCTTCATGATGGATGCAGCCGCCTTGCAGGACGGTGGAGTTTGCGAACAGGCGGCATATTAGGGCCCCCTGCTGCACTTCAAGTCGTGTCGGACCCCTGTACCTGCAATACAAAGGGACATTTCCCTTCGCGCGGCGGGCGAAAGACACGGGCGTCGGCATAGAAGGCTGGATCGTGGTTGGCTGCATGCCAACCCGGCACCCCTGCGACGGGCAGCGGCAGCAGCCGGTGCCTGACCCAGTCGTTCTCGGCGGCCGTCAGCGCGTCGCCGTCGAAGACGAAGGCCGTGAGCGACTTGCGCGGCGCCACGGTGAGCTGTTCCAGCAAGGCGTGGCCGAAGACCTGCAGCTGCACCTGGCGCCACAGCCGCCGGTGCTCGACGAAGAGCGCTGCCCAATCCTTTTGCCGCAGCGCCGCCAGCAGCGTCTGCCGAACGCCGGTCGGAGCGACGAGCAGGGCGCCGTGCTCGTCGAAACGCGTCAACGCGTCGCGCGTGGGCCCCCGCACCGGGCCGATGCCGTCGCGTGCGATGGCGGCCGCCTGCAGCGCGTTCAGCCGCGCCTTCAGCGCCGGCTGCAGGTGCCAGACACCGCCATTGAAGAGGTCGTGCAGGTTGTCCCGCGTGGGCACGCCTGCCGTGCGCGCGATGAAGGCTTCGTAGGCCTCGCCGGCCGGTACGGCGTCGGGCTGCACGAAGCGGCGCGGCGCGCCACCCTCGTTCAGTGCCGTCGCCACCGTGGCGCCGGCCGCCACGCGCCCGAACAGGGCCGGGCCGATGTCGCGCCAGGGCGCGAACCAGGGGGCCGACCAGTCGGGCGTCGGCAGCACGGCGTGCCGGTCTTCAGCCGCCTGTCGGGGTGCGCCGGCGCACCTTGTTCGGGCCCTGCTCCGGCACCAGCTCGAAGTACTCGGCGTAAGGCGCGAAGAAGCGCGTCGAGGAACCGCGCGGCCCGAGCAGGTCGGCATCGCGCAGCCTCTCGGCCGCCACACGCAGTTCCACCGTGCCGCCGCGCGCCAGTTCGGGCAGGGCGGCCAGGATGGACACGATCGCGTCGGGCAGCGGCGCGGCGGGCGCTGGGGGAGGCGGAGCTGGCAGGAGCGGCGTCGCGACAGGCGCCGGATCGGGCACGTCCAGCAGGATGTCGACCACGGCCTGGGCCACCTTGCGGCGCGAGCTCTTTCGGGCCGGCGTCTTGGCGGGCGCCTTCTCTGCCGCCGCCGCTGCCGGCCTGGCGGCCGATCGGGCCGGCGGCTTCGGCGGCGGTGCTGGCGCCGCTTCAGGCTCGGCGACGGGCGCTCGCGCTGGCGCGCGGG
>JALHMT010000045.1 GCA_022843905.1 Rubrivivax sp. | reverse complement strand
CGCTGCACCTGCTTGGCCACGTCGCGCAGCGCGTCGGCCGCGCCCTTGCGGTCGAACTTGTTGATGGCCACGAACTCGGCGAAGTCGAGCATGTCGATCTTCTCGAGCTGGCTGGCGGCACCGAACTCGGGCGTCATCACGTACATCGGTACGTCGACCAGCGGCACGATGGCGGCGTCGCCCTGGCCGATGCCCGAGGTCTCGACGACGATGAGCTCGAAGCCGGCGGCCTTGCAGGCTGTCACCACGTCGGGCAGGGCCTGGCTGATCTCGCTGCCGAAGTCACGCGTGGCCAGGCTGCGCATGAAGACGCGCGGGCCCTGGCCCCACGGACTGATCGCGTTCATGCGGATGCGGTCGCCCAGCAAGGCGCCGCCACTCTTGCGGCGGCTGGGGTCGATGCTGATGACGGCGATGCGCAGTGTGTCGCCCTGGTCGAGGCGGATGCGGCGGATCAATTCATCGGTGAGGCTGCTCTTGCCGGCGCCGCCGGTGCCGGTGATGCCCAGCACGGGCGTGGTCGACGACGCCGCGGCGGCCTGCAGCGCGGCCTTGAAGTCGGCGCCGGCGCTGCCGTTCTCCAGCCCGGTGATGGCCTGGGCGAGCGAGCGCCAGGCGGCTTCCGTGTGGCCCTGCAGCGCGGCCACGTCGCTGGGCGCGTGCGGCGTCAGGTCGACGTCGGCGCGCATCAGCATCTCGCCTATCATGCCCTGCAGGCCCATGCGCTGGCCGTCCTCGGGGCTGTAGATGCGGCTCACGCCGTAGCCCTGCAGCTCGCGGATCTCGGCCGGCACGATGACGCCGCCGCCGCCGCCGAAGACCTGGATGTGCGCGCCGCCGCGCTGGCGCAGCAGATCGACCATGTACTTGAAGTACTCGACGTGCCCGCCCTGGTAGCTGCTGATGGCGATGCCCTGCACGTCTTCCTGCAGCGCGGCCGTCACCACCTCGTCGACCGAGCGGTTGTGCCCCAGGTGGATCACCTCCGCGCCCATGCCCTGCAGCAAGCGCCGCATGATGTTGATGGCGGCGTCGTGGCCGTCGAACAGGCTGGCCGCGGTGACGAAGCGCACCTTGTGCCTGGGACGATAGGCGGCCAGGGCCTTGAATTCTGCGGAGAGGTCGGTCATGGGCGGAGGCTCGATGCAGGTTGGATTGACGTTTACGTCAACGTCAATCGGGAATCATGCCATCGCGTGCTGACGCCCGCTTGTCGTGTCCGGGCACGCGCCTCATGGTTTTCCCGCACGGCGTGTCCTCACGCAGGGCGGTGTCGGCTGTTAGCCTCGCAGGCCCTTTCCGTGCGCACTGCTTTCGCCCATGAGCTTTCTGGCCATCGACATCGGCAACACCCGTCTGAAGTGGGCGATGTACGACCATGCACGCCCGGGTGCCACCTTGCTGCACCAGGGCGCCGTGTTCCTCGAGACCATCGACGTGCTGGCCGACGAGCAGTGGACCGACCTGCCCGAGCCCTCGATCATGCTCGGCTCGGCGGTGGCCGGCGACGCGGTGCGACGGCGCGTGCAGGAGCAGATGGAGCTGTGGAACGTGGAGCCGCACTGGGTGGTTTCATCGGCCGCCGAGGCCGGCATCACCAACGGCTACGACCATCCCAACCGCCTGGGGGCCGACCGCTGGGTGGCCTTGGCCGGCGCGCGCGGACGGGTGCTGGAAGGCGGCGCGCCGCGTCCCGCACTGGTGGTGATGGTCGGCACGGCGGTCACGGTCGATGCGCTGGATGCGAGCGGCCACTTCCTGGGCGGACTGATTCTGCCGGGCTTTGGGCTGATGCTGCGCGCCCTGGAGATGGGCACGGCCGGCCTCAAGGTGCCGACCGGCGAGGTGGTCGACTTTCCCACCAACACCAGCGACGCGCTGATGAGCGGCGGTGCCAATGCGCTGGCCGGCGCCATCGAGCGACAGGCGCGGCGCCTGAAGCAGCGCAGCGGCCAGGAGCCGCTGCTGCTGATGACGGGCGGTGCGGCCGTGAAGCTGGCCCCCATCACCGACCTGCCCTTCGAGACGGTGGACACGCTGATCTTCGAGGGCCTGCTGCGCATCCAGGCGGCCCGGGGCTGAAGCCGGCGGCAGGCGCCTGCAGTGTCTACAGGATGTAGCGCGACAGGTCTTCGTTGCGCGACAGCTCGCCCAAGCGCGCGTCGACCGTCGCTGCGTCCATCGTGATGGTCTGCCCGCTGCGGTTGGGAGCGTCGAAGCTGACCTCGTCGAGCAGACGTTCCATCACCGTGGCCAGGCGCCGCGCGCCGATGTTCTCGGTGCGCTCGTTCACGTCGTAGGCGATCTGCGCGAGGCGCCGCACGCCCTCGGGCGTGATCTGCAGCGTGACGCCTTCGGTGGCCAGCAAGGCCTGGTACTGCGTCACCAGGCTGGCCTGGGTGCTGGTGAGGATGGCCTCGAAGTCGTCGACCGACAGCGACTCCAGCTCGACGCGGATCGGGAATCGGCCCTGCAGTTCGGGGATCAGGTCGCTGGGCTTGCTCAGGTGGAAGGCGCCGCTGGCGATGAACAGGATGTGGTCGGTCTTGACCATGCCGTACTTGGTGTTGACGGTGGTGCCTTCCACCAGCGGCAGCAGGTCGCGCTGCACGCCCTGGCGCGACACCTCGGCGCCACCGTGGTCGGAGCGCGAGGCGACCTTGTCGATCTCGTCGATGAAGACGATGCCGTTGGCCTCGGCATGCGCCAGCGCGGCGCTGCGCGTGTCTTCCTCGTTGACCAGCTTGGCCGCTTCTTCGTCGACCAGCAGCTTGAGCGCTTCGCCGATCTTGAGCTTGCGCGTCTTGCGCTTGGTCTGGCCCATCTGCGAGAACAGGCCCTTCAGCTGCTCGGCCATCTCTTCCATGCCCTGCGGGCCCAGGATCTCGAGCGACGGCTTGGCGTCGGCGACCTCGATCTCGATTTCCTTGTCGTCCAGCGTGCCCTCGCGCAGGCGCTTGCGCATGACCTGGCGAGCGGTGTTGTCGGCCGGGGCAGGCGCCGCCGCGATGTCGTTGCCGAATCCGATGGCGCCCGACGACGAGCGCGGCGAGGGCACCAGGATCTCGAGGATGCGCTCTTCGGCGGCGTCCTCGGCCTGGGCGCGCTTGGTGCGCATCTGGCGCTCGCGCTCCTGCTTCACCGCCACGTCGATCAGGTCGCGCACGATGGTGTCGACGTCCTTGCCGACGTAACCCACTTCGGTGAACTTGGTGGCTTCTACCTTGATGAAGGGCGCGTCGGCCAGGCGCGCCAGGCGGCGCGCGATCTCGGTCTTGCCCACGCCGGTCGGGCCGATCATCAGGATGTTCTTCGGCGTGATCTCGCCGCGCAGCTTCTCGTCGACCTGCTGGCGCCGCCAGCGGTTGCGCAGCGCGATGGCCACGGCGCGCTTGGCCTGGTGCTGGCCGACGATGTGGCGGTCGAGTTCGGAGACGATCTCCTGGGGCGTCATGCTCTGGATCATGGTCGGAGTCGTCACTCGCCGAGCGTCTCGACAATGTGGTTCTGGTTGGTGTAGATGCACAGGTCGCCGGCGATCTCGAGCGAGCGCTTGACCATCTGCGACGGCGTCATGGCGGTGTGGTCGAGCAGGGCGCGTGCCGCCGCCTGCGCATAGGGGCCGCCCGAGCCGATGGCGATGATGCCGTGCTCGGGCTCCAGCACGTCGCCGTTGCCGGTGATGATCAGCGAAGCGGTGGTGTCGGCCACGGCCAGCATGGCTTCCAGGCGGCGCAGCACGCGGTCGGTGCGCCAGTCCTTGGTGAGTTCGATGGCCGCGCGCACCAGGTGGCCCTGGTGCTTCTCGAGCTTGGCCTCGAATCGTTCGAACAGCGTGAAGGCGTCGGCCGTGGCGCCGGCAAACCCGGCCAGAACCTGGTCGCGGTGCAGTTTGCGCACCTTGCGCGCGCTGGCCTTGACGACGATGTGGCCCAGCGTGACCTGCCCGTCGCCGCCCAGGGCGACGAGCGGGCCGCGGCGCACGCTCACGATGGTGGTGCCGTGAAATGCTTCCATGGATCTTCGCAGGTGAAGGTCGCCGCAGGCGTTTCAAGCCCCGGCGGCAGGTGGTTACACCCGGTGCACCTGCACGCGGGCGTGTTCGGTGATGCCCATGGCGCCGAAGAACAGCGCCACCAGGCGGTGCGACTCGACGAACTGCACCATGCGGCCCTTGGCCGTGGTGCTGAGCACCCAGTTGAGCAGGTCGCCGGCGGCGACGAAGTCGACACGGATCAGGCGTGCGCAGGAGACGTTGACGATGGGGGCGGTGCCGAGCTGGCCTGTCAGTTCGGTCAGCGTGGCGCTGATGTCGCCCACCAGCTGGCCCGAGAGTTCGACCGTGGCCAGCTCGTTGCCGCCTTCGCCGTCGTCGCTGAGGCGGGATTCGAGGAAGCTGGTCGACATCTCGCTGGCCGAGCCCATTGGCAGCCGGGAGGTGAGGTTGGTCTCGGTGATCTGCACGTTGCAGCGCGTGCGCTCCCAGGACGGCGGAGAGACTTCGTAGGTCACGCAGTAGTCGATGGCGGCCTCGTCGAACTGGTCGGCCCGGTTGGCCAGCCGCAGCCCGTCCAGGCGTGTCAGCCAATAGACGGGATCGGCATCGCGCACGCCGGTCGGGGCCGATTCCTTCAGCACCTCGAACAGCCGCTCTCCGCCGACCCAGCGCATGTCCAGCGTCTGCGCCGACCACACGCGGAACAGCGTGGAGAGCTGCATGGCCGCCTCGGCGTCCACCAGCTTCAGGTCGCTCCAGTCGAAGATCCAGGGCAGCGGTGTCTGCAGGGTCTGCGCGCGCAGCCGCGTCACCGCGTCGGTGTCGAGCTGCTCGGGGCAGCGCCAGTGGATGTCGCTGCCCACGCGTGCCGGGGTGCGCGGCCGTTCCTCGGCCACGGCGTCGGCCACCAGCTGCGGCAGCGAAAACCATTGCGGCGCCGACGACCCGAACTGCTGCACGTAGTCGAGCGCCAGGCTCTCGAAGCGCAGCTGCTGGCCGGTGGCGCGGTACAGGTCGAACAGCACCAGCCAGGTTTCCGCGTGATAGGCACGCGGTGCGCCGGTGCCGGTGAGTTGCTGCAGCGCCGATTCGGCCGCCGTGAAGTCGGCGTTCGCGAAGGCGATCACCGTCTCGTCGAGGTCGGGATCGTGCACCACCTCGCTGACCTCGACGCCCAGCGTCGGGACGCTCGCGCGATCGGGCTTCGAGACAGGTGCGGCAGCTGCGGCAGGCGCAGCCTCTGCAGCGGCAGGCGCCGGTGCCGCCGTCGGCAAGGAGGGCGCCAGGGGCGCTGCCCGGGACGACGGCGCGTTCAAGGCCGCGGTGTCGATCGCCGGGCGCGAGCCCACCGGGGTCAGCGGGGGCAGGCCGGCGGCCATCTTGGCCTTGGCCGGGGTGGGCGAGCCCGAGTCGGGGTCGGGCAGCGGTGGCAACGGAGGCAGCGGATCGTCGTCGACCACGGCGCCGTCGAAGTCGTCCCGCTCGTCGGCCGGGATGGGCGGCAAGGGCGGCCGCACGGGCGGCTCGCTCTGCAGCGGCTGGCGACGGCTGGGCGGCGCGAAGTGGCTGCCGCCGCCGACCATCTGCTGTTCGATCTCGTCGATCTTGGCCTTCACCCCGCTGTCGCCGCGGGGAATGCGGCTGTCGTTGGTGCGCGACTCGGAGTCGTCGAGCCGGGACGAGCCGCCGAGAGCGGCCAGCTGCTCGGGCGTCAGGCCCTCGCGGCGCACCTTGCGCAGCATGTCGAACTCGCGCTTGCGCACGAAGTCGTTGCGCCGCTTGCGCTCGATCATGGCCTTGAGCTCGCTCTTTTCGAGCTCGAGTTCGCGGTTGTCGTCCTGCCGGGAATTGATCTCCGTCCAGTCGGTGGTGGGGTTCGCGACGAACCTCACGACTTTCCGGAAGAAGCTCTCGCCCTGCTTGGAGTCGGCCATGTCTGAAGTATGCGCTGCGTGGGCGGCGAATAAATGTGCGGAATGACCGACCCCGAGGGCTCAGTCGCCGAACATCTTCTGCTTGAGCTCGCGGCGCTGCTGGGCTTCGAGGGACAGCGTGGCCGTGGGGCGCGCCAGCAGCCGGGCCAGGCCGATGGGTTCGCCGGTTTCGTCGCAATAGCCGTATTCACCGCTGTCCAGGCGCGCCAGCGACTGGGCGATCTTCTTCAGCAGCTTGCGCTCGCGGTCGCGTGTGCGCAGCTCCAGGGCGTGCTCTTCCTCGATGGTGGCGCGGTCGGCCGGGTCGGGCACGATGGAGGTGTCCTCGCGCAGGTGCTCGGTGGTCTCGCCGGCATTGGACAGCAGGTCGTCCTTCTGCGCCTGCAGGCGGGCGCGGAAGAAGTCGATCTGCTTCTCGTTCATGTACTCGGCCTCCGGCATGGCCATCAGCTCGGCTTCGGTCAGATCGCGGCCGGCCTTGGTCTTCCAGGCGTTGGCGGTTTTCGGGTCTGCCTTGGGGGCAGGTTTCATCAGATCCATGGGTTCGGGTTCGGGCTTCTTGGCGGTGCGCGCCGGGCCGAAGCGGTCGGTGAACCGGTTCGAGGCCAGCGAGGCCGAGGGGGAGACGGGCGGTGACGCCGCAGCCGCCGAGGCCGCGCGAGAGGCGAGCGCCTTGGCGCTGGACGGCTTGACGGTGGGTGCGGGGGCAGCCGCTGTGACGGGAGGAGGCTTGGCCACGGGGGAGATTGAACCTTTGAGAGCGGTGGGGGCTGCTGCCGGGGCCGCTGGAGCCGTCTTGACGACCGGTTTGGCGGCGGGTTTGGCAGCAGGCTTGGCGGCGGGCGCGCTCTTGGCCGAAGCCTTCGAGCCGGGCGAGGCCGGGGCTGCTGTCTTCTTCACTGCAGTCTTGCTGGCAGCCGTCTTCTTGGCCGGAGGCTTGCTCACTGGGGTCTCCTCACCGTAGCAAACGCTAAAAGACTTTGGTGTGCAGCCGGTGCGGCTGCGTCGACCTGTCCCTCCCAGGGTTCAAGGCGCGCGGATTGTAGCCATCTTGCAGCGCACCATGCCTGCACTTCATCCCCCCCGGATCACACCAGACATTGCTCCAGGCCCTGCATCAGCACGTCGCGGGGCAGGTCGATGCCGATGAACACCAGCTTGTTGACCTTTTCCTCGCCGGGCGCCCACTTCGGGCCCAGGTCGCTGCCCATCAGCTGGTGCACGCCCTGGAAGATGACCTTGCGTTCGCTGCCCTTCATGTTCAGAACACCCTTGTAGCGCAGCATCTTGGGGCCGTAGACCTGCACGATGGCGCCCAGGAAGTCCTCCAGCTTGGCCGGGTTGAAGGCCTTCTTGGAGCGGAAGACGAAGGACTTCACGTCGTCGTCGTGGGCGTGGTGATGCGGGTGGTCGCAGTGTTCGTCGTGCTCGTGGTCGTGGTCATGGTGGTCGTGACCGTGCCCGGCGTCGGCGCTCAGGAAGTCGGGGTCGATGTCGAGCTTGGCGTTCAGGTTGAAGCCCTTGAGGTCGAACACCTTGGCGATCGGCACCTCGCCGAAGTGCACCGCCTGCTGCGGCGCGCGCGGGTTCATGTGCTTGATGCGATGCATCAGCGCCTCGACCTGGGCCGGTTCGACCAGATCCGTCTTGCTGATGAAGATCTGGTCGGCAAAACCGATCTGGCGGCGCGCTTCCTGGCGCTGGTCGAGCTGCGACTCGGCGTGCTTGGCGTCGACCAGGGTGAGCACCGAGTCGAGCAGGTAGCTGCCGGCGATCTCGTCGTCCATGAAGAAGGTCTGCGCCACCGGGCCGGGGTCGGCCAGTCCCGTGGTCTCGATCACCACGCGCTCGAAGTGCAGCTCGCCCTTGCGACGCTTCTCGGCCAGGTCGGCCAGCGTGGTGCGCAGGTCCTCGCGGATGGTGCAGCAGACGCAGCCGTTGCTCATCTGGATGATCTGCTCGTCGGTGTCGGCCACGAGGATGTCGTTGTCGATGTTCTCCTCGCCGAACTCGTTCTCGATGACGGCGATCTTGTGGCCGTGCATCTCGGTCAGAACACGCTTGAGCAGCGTGGTCTTGCCGCTGCCGAGGAAGCCGGTGAGGATGGTGGCGGGAATCAGGCCTTGTTCCATGATGGGTTCTCTGTCCAGGGGAAACCCTCGTGAATGAGGGTCGCAGACTGTGTTGCAACCCCTCGGCCCTGTCAAGCAGCAAGAGCCAAGGCCCTGCCTGGGGTATTCTTCGCGTCCCGCCACTGCCGACACCCCTCGTGTCAGATCCACAGCCTTCCCGGTCCGCGCGGAGCAGCCCTTCCGGCGCGGACAGAACAGACAAGGGCTCCCCCGACAGGTTCGACAAGCGCACGCTGTTCAAGCGGCTCGTCGAATTCGTCTCACCGGGACCTGACAGCACGGCCGAACTGGTCGAGTTGCTGGCCGATGCCGAGCAGCGCGAGCTGATCGAGCCGGAGTCGCGTGTCATGCTCGAAGGCGTGCTTCGCATGGCCGACATGACCGCCGGCGATGTCATGGTGGCAGCGACCCGGATGGACCTGCTCGACATCGATTCCGACTACGACGAACTGCTCGCCGTGGTGATCGACACGGCGCACTCGCGGTTCCCTGTCTACGAGGACAGGCGCGACAACGTCATCGGCATCCTGATGGCCAAGGACCTGCTCAAGCTGCAGCGTGCGCCCGAGCTGAACCTGCGCACGCTGCTGCGTCCGGCGATCTTCGTGCCCGAAAGCAAGCGCCTGAACGAACTCTTGCGCGACTTCCGCAACAGCCGCAACCACCTGGCCATCGTGATCGACGAGTTCGGCAATACCGCCGGGCTCATCACCATCGAGGACGTGCTGGAAGAGATCGTCGGCGAGATCGAGGACGAGTTCGACGAAGAGCAGCGCGACAACGGCATCTACACGCTGGCCGACGGCACCCACCGGGTGGCCGGCGACGTCACCATCGAAGCCGTCAATACCGCCTTCGGCACCACGCTGCCGATCGACGACTTCGACACCATCGGAGGCCTGGTGGCGCACCAGCACGGCCGCGTGCCGCGCCGCGGCGAGGCCGTCGAGGCCGGAGGCCTTCGTTTCGCGGTGATGATCACCCGCGGCGGCGCCGTGCGCTGGTTCCGCGTCGCCAGGGTGCCCGAGGCGCCGCTGTCTTCCGACGGCGCCGACGCCGACTGATGATCTGGCTGCGCCGGGGCGAGCCGCTCCTCGTGGCCGCCCTGGGCGCGCTGCAGACCCTGGCCTTCGTCTTCACCGCCGCCTGGGCGCTGCCGCTCGTGGCGCAGGCCGTGCTGGTGTGGCGGCTCAACGCGGCGGGTCGGGCCGGCCGCGCCTTCCTGCTGGGGCTGTGCTTCGGCACCGGCTGGCTGCTGGCCGGTGTGTGGTGGCTCTACATCAGCATGCATCGCTACGGCGGCCTGCCCGCGGCGCTGGCGGCAGCAGCGGTGTTCGCGCTGTGCGCGGCGCTGTCGCTCTACCTGGCAGCGGCTTGTGCGCTGTACGTGCGCTGGCGGCGCGGGCGCGCGGCACCCGATGCGCTGCTGTTTGCCGCGCTGTGGTTTCTGGCCGAGTGGTGCCGGGCCTGGATCTTCACCGGCTTCCCGTGGGTCGCCAGCGGCTACGCACAGGTCGACTCGCCGCTGGCGTGGCTGGCGCCTTTCGTCGGTGTCTTCGGTGTCGGCCTGGCGGGTGCGGCGCTGGCGGCGTGGATCGTCGGGCTCTGGCGGGTGCCCGGCGTGCGCGCCGCCGCCGGATCGCTCGCGGCCGTGGTGCTGCTGATGGCCCCCGGCCTGTGGCCAGCGGTCGACTTCACCCAGCCCGGCGCGACCTTGTCGGTGCGCCTGCTGCAGACCAACGTGGCCCAGGACGAGAAGTTCGCTGCCGACCGCCTGCCGCAGACCCTGGCCTGGGTGGCCGCCGGCATGAAGGCGTCGCAGAGCGACCTGGTGGTGATTCCCGAGACCGCCGTGCCGCTTCTGCCGGACCAGTTGAAGGAGGTGGCCCCCGGCTACTGGGACGCGCTGGTGGCGCGCTTCGAAGGCACGGCCGGGTCGCCGCAATGGGCCCTGGTGGGCGTGCCGCTGGGCGACTACGACCGGGGCTACACCAACTCGGTGGTCGGCCTGGGGCCCGGCGCACCCTACCGCTACGACAAGTACCACCTGGTGCCCTTCGGCGAATTCATCCCCACGGGCTTTCGCTGGTTCACCGACATGATGCAGATCCCGCTGGGGGACTTCACGCGCGGGCCCAGCGTGCCACCGTCCTTCGTGGTGAAGGGCGAGCGCGTGGCGCCCAACATCTGCTACGAAGACCTGTTCGGCGAAGAGCTGGCGGCGCGCTTCGCCGAGCCCGCGAACGCCCCCACGCTGATGGCCAACGTCAGCAACATCGGCTGGTTCGGCGACACCATCGCGGTCGACCAGCACCTGCACATCTCGCGCTTCCGCACGCTCGAGTTCCAGCGCGCGATGATCCGCGCCACCAACACCGGTGCCACCGCGGTGATCGACCACCGCGGCGTGGTCACCGCCAGCCTGCCCCCCTTCACGCAGGGCGTGCTGGAGGCCACGGTGCAGGGCCGTCATGGCATCACGCCCTACGCGCGCTGGGCGGCCTGGGGCGGCCTGTGGCCGTTGTGGGTGTTGGCGCTGGGCACGGTGGCCGGGCTGCGCGCCTGGCGCCGCTGATCCTGCTGCCATTGCGGTCATCGCGGCCAGCTCGTCGCGGCCGGAGCGCCGGTGGCCCGAACGCCGATCTTCAGTCAGGCGCGCGCTGCTCCAGCGATTCGATGTCGGCCAGGTCCCTTCAGTCGGCCGGTCGCACGCTTGTTTGTCTAGAAATCGTCCAGACCGATGAAGCGAAGTTCGAGGCCATCGACCATGACGACGTCCTGCCGGGTCCAGCACGCTGCAAACTCGACTCCATCGATGCCCGTCAGCAGATCGATGCACAGAGGAGGCTGACCCAGCTGGACCACGGTGTCGGGTGTGCGTAGCCACCGACGATGAGGTACTCAACCGCGTTGGCGGTGAGACACTCGACAAACTCTTTGAAGTCGCGGTTCAGCATGGTCCTGCCCGGACGGGCTTTCGGCCTGGATGCGCAGCACTTCGACGGCAGCAACGCGCTCTGCCATCGGCCGGGAAAGCCAATAGGCCAGATCGGCGGCGCCCTGGGCCTGGCGGCGCACCTTGCTGACGATGCGTTTCATCCGCCGATTGTCACCCCAGGGGATCTGCCTGCCAAGGCGCCGTTTCGCGCTGGCCCCGGGCAGGCATGCAAGCTCAGCCGGCCCGCACCAGCCGCCCGGGCCGCGCCGGCGTGAGCTCACCGTCCTGCTGCACGCATTGACCCGCGACCCAGGTGCGCAGGTAGCCTTCGCCCTTCTGCAGGAAGCGGCGCCCGCCGGCGGGCAGGTCGCGCACGATCCGCGGGCGGCCCACCGACAGGCGCTGAGGGTCGATCAGGTTGAGGTCGGCGCGCCGACCGACCTGGATGCGGCCGCGGTCGGCCAGGCCCAGGTAGTCGGCGTTGCGGCCGCTCAGCAGGTGCACCGCGCGCTCCAGCGGCAGGCGATCGGCGGCGCGGTCGCGCGCCCAGTGCGTCAGCAGGAAGGTGGTGGCACTGGCGTCGCACACCGTGCCCACGTGGGCGCCCGCGTCCGACAGGCCGAACAGCGCGCGCGGATGCTCCAGCATCTCGCGCACCGTGCCGAGGTGGCCGTCGTTGTAGTTGAAGATCGGGAAGTAGATGAGCTGGCTGCCGTCGCCCTCGGCGAGGTGGTCGTAGATCGCCTCCAGCGCCGTGCAGCCGCGCTGTCTGGCGCGAACGTAGAAGCTGTGCCGCACATCGGGCTCGTAGTCGGGCGTCTGGCCGGGGCCGGCGGCCAGCGGGAACATGCGTGCGGCGATGAGCTCGATGCGCGCCAGCAGGATGTCCACCAGTGGCGGGATCGGCGTGCCGTCGCCGGCCAGGCGCTCGCTCTTCTCGCCCAGCACGCGGGCCTTGCGCGCCGGGTCGCGCATCGCCGCGGCACGTTCGGCCAGCGGCAGCGCAGCGATCTCCTTGAAGGCCGGGAAGCCCATGAAGGGGTGGAAGCTGGCATCCAGGCCGTTGATGACGCCGATGGCGCGCGAGGCGGTCTGCAGGTAAAGCGGCAGGCCGGCGGCCACGGCGCGGTCGACACGCTCGCGCATGGCCTTCCACTGCTCGCCGCCGGGGTCGCGCTGCAGCCAGGTCATCGACAGCGGCCGCCCCGCGGCGCGTGCCATCGTCTCCACCAGGTCGAACTCGGTGTCGAAGCGCTCGGGGCCGCGCAGCAGGTCGAAGTCGCTCACCATCTGCAGCACGCCGTGCCGCAGCCCCTGGAAGGCGCCAGCGATGCCGGCGAGCTCGGCGGCACCCGCCTCGGACGCCGGCGTCTCGTGGCCGGCGGACGTGCGGTGGTTGTCGGTGCGGCCGGTGGAGAAGCCGACCGCGCCGGCCTGCAGGGCCTCGCGCACGATGGCGCGCATGGCGGCGATGTCTTCCGGTGTGGCGGGCTGCTGCGCCACCGCGCGCTCGCCCATCACCCGCATGCGCACGGGGTCGTGCGGCACCTGCACCAGGAAGTCCAGGCTGTGCGGCAGGGCGTCGAGCGCGGCCATGTACTCGGGAAAGCTCTGCCAGTCGAAGCGCACGCCTTCGGCCAGCGCCGCGCCGGGAATGTCCTCCACGCCTTCCATCAGCGCGATCAGCGCCTGCTGGCCGCCCGGCCGCAAGGGCGCGAAGCCGACGCCGCAGTTGCCCATCACCACCGTCGTCACGCCGTGGTGGATGCTGGGGCTGAAGGTGGCGTCCCAGCTGGCCTGGCCGTCGTAGTGGGTGTGGATGTCGACGAAGCCGGGGGTGAGCCAGGCGCCGCGGCCGTCGATGGTCTCGCGCGCGGCGGCGGTCACGCGGCCGATCGCCGCGATGCGCCCGTCGTGCAGCGCCACGTCGGCGGTGAGGGGTGGGGCGCCGCTGCCGTCGACGACGGTGGCGCCTTCAATGACCGAGTCGTACATCCTTGCGTCTCCAAAGCAGCGCCAGCGACAGGCCCGACACGATGTGCCAGATGCCCCACAGGCTGGCGATGATCACCATGCCCAGGTCGGCATTGAACTGCACGGCGATGATGCCCAGTGCCAGTCCCGAGTTCTGCATGCCACCTTCGATCATCACCGCACGGCGGTCGCGCTCGCTGACGCGGAAGGCCATCGCGGCAGCCCAGCCCAGGGCCAGGCCGGCCGCGTTGTGCAGGATCACGATGCCCAGCAGCGGCACGTTCTGCATCGTGATGCGGTCGCTGTCGCGCACCAGGCCGGCCACGATGAAGGCCAGCAACGCCAGCAGGCTGAAGCTGCCCAGTGGCTTGCGGATGCGCGCGGTCAGCGCCGGGAAGTGGTGGCCGACGAGCAGGCCCGCGCTCATCGGCAGCGCCAGCAACGCCAGCAGGCTCCACCAGATGCCCGAGGGGTCGATCTCCAGCGTCTTCAGCCACCCCGCGGTGGCCGGGTTCGCCGCGACCATCCAGGTGAAGTTGAACGGTGTGAGGAACAGCGCCATCACCGCCGCCACCGCCGACAGGCTGACCGACAGCGCCGTGTTGCCGCGCCCGTAGTGGGTGACGAAGTTGCTCAGGCTGCCACCGGGACAGCAGGCCACGAGGATCATGGCGGCTTCGATGTTGGGCGGCAGGTCCAGCACCAGCGTGGCCACCCAGGTGCCCACGGGCAGCAGCAGGAACTGCGGCACCAGGCCGCAAACCACCGAGCGCGGCTGCTGCGCCACGCGGGTGAAGTCGTTGATCCGCAGTTCCAGCGCCACGGAGAACACCATGGTCGCCAGCACCAGGCTGAGCACGAGTTGCTGGGTGGTCATCGAAGAAAGCTTCGCGGCAAAGCGCCGGCCGCCGAGGCTATCGGGCGGCAGCCCCGTAAAATCAAGGGTTTACGCCAGAACAAGACCTCTCCCATGCTGAGCTTCCAGCAGATCATCCTCACCTTGCAGAGCTACTGGGCGAACCAGGGCTGCGCCCTGCTGCAGCCTTACGACATGGAAGTCGGGGCCGGCACCAGCCACACCGCCACCTTCCTGCGCGCCCTGGGCCCCGAGCCCTGGAAAGCCGCCTACGTTCAGCCCAGCCGCCGCCCCAAGGATGGCCGCTACGGCGAGAACCCCAACCGCCTGCAGCACTACTACCAGTACCAGGTGGTGCTGAAGCCGGCGCCGTCGAACATCCTCGAACTCTATCTCGGCTCGCTCGAAGCGCTGGGCTTCGACCTGAAGAGCAACGACGTGCGTTTCGTCGAGGACGACTGGGAGAACCCCACGCTGGGCTGCTGGGGCCTGGGCTGGGAGGTCTGGCTCAACGGCATGGAGGTGACCCAGTTCACCTACTTCCAGCAGGTCGGCGGCATCGACTGCCGGCCCATCACCGGCGAGATCACCTACGGCCTGGAGCGCCTGGCGATGTACCTGCAGGGCGTGGACAACGTCTACAACCTGCAGTGGACGGAAGGGCTCAGCTACGGCGACGTCTACAAGCAGAACGAGGTCGAGCAGAGCACCTACAACTTCGAGCACAGCGACGTCGACTTCCTGCTGCAGGCCTTCGCCGCGCACGAGCGCCAGAGCCAGCACCTGATGGCGCAGCAGCTCGCCCTGCCGGCCTACGAACAGCTGCTGAAGGCCGGCCACAGCTTCAACCTGCTGGACGCGCGCGGTGCCATCAGCGTCACCGAACGCGCCGGCTACATCGGCCGCATCCGCAACCTGGCGCGCGCCGTGGCGCAGAGCTACGTCGACAGCCGCGCGCGGCTGGGCTTCCCGATGGCGCCGCGCGCCTGGGCCGACGAGGTCACGGCGAAGATCGCCGAACAGGCGGCGCGGAAGGCGGCATGAGCATGAACACCTACGACACTGCTGTTCTGAGCCGGGCCGAGCGCCGGGCCGTTCCCAAGCCGGCCCGGATCCCCTCGGGGGATCGGCCGACGTACTCGTCGGACGAGGGGCTGTCATGAATCTGCTGGTCGAGCTCTTCGTCGAAGAGTTGCCGCCGAAAGCGCTGAAGAAGCTGGGAGAAGCCTTCGCCACGCTGCTGGCCGACGGCCTGAAGGCGCAGGGCCTGGCAACGGCCGATGCCGTGGTCACGCCCTTTGCTTCCCCGCGCCGCCTGGCCGTGCACGTGACCGCCGTGGTCGCCAGGGCGGCCGACCGTGCACAGCAGCAGAAGCTGATGCCCGTGGCCGTGGCGCTCGACGCCAGCGGCGCGCCCACGCCCGCGCTGCTGAAGAAGCTGGCCGCGCTGGGCGCCGACGCCAGCGTCGTGCCGCAGCTCAAGCGCCAGCCCGACGGCAAGGCCGAGGCGCTGTTCCTCGACAGCCTGCTGCCCGGCGCCACGCTGGCCGAGGGCCTGCAGAAGGCATTGGCCGAGGCGGTGGCGAAGCTGCCCATTCCCAAGGTCATGACCTACCAGCTGGAGCAGGGCGAGGGTGCCGGCTTCCAGCCCGGCTGGACGAGCGTGAACTTCGTCAGGCCCGCGCACGGCCTGGTGGCGCTGCACGGCGCCGACGTGGTGCCGGTCTCGGTGCTGGGCCTGCAGTCCGGCCGCGAAACGAAGGGCCATCGCTTCGAGGCCGCCGTGCCGGTCGTGTCGCTGAAGGACGCCGACCGCTATGCCGCGCAACTGCGCGACGATGGCGCGGTGATCGCCAGCTTCGCCGAACGCCGTGCCGACATCGTGCGCCAGCTCGGCGAGGCGGCCGCCCGTGAAGGCCTGCAGCCCATCGACGACGACGCGCTGCTCGACGAGGTCACGGCGCTGGTGGAACGGCCCAAGGTGCTGCTGTGCCGCTTCGAGCCCGAGTTCCTGGCCGTGCCGCAGGAATGCCTCATCCTCACGATGAAGGCCAACCAGAAGTACTTCCCGCTGCTCGACGCGGCAGGGCGCCTGACCGACCGCTTCCTGGTCGTCAGCAACATCCGCCCGGCCGACCCCGGCCGCGTCATCGAAGGCAACGAGCGCGTGGTGCGACCGCGCCTGGCCGACGCCAAGTTCTTCTTCGACCAGGACCGCAAGAAGCCCCTGGCCTCACGCGTGGCGCAACTCGGCAAGGTGGTCTACCACGGCAAGCTGGGCTCGCAGGGCGAGCGCGTGCAGCGTGTGCGCGCCATCGCGCGAGCCATCGGCACCCAGCTGGGCGGCCCCGTGCTGGCGCAGCAGGCCGACCGCGCGGCCGAACTGGCCAAGGCCGACCTGCTGACCGACATGGTGGGCGAGTTCCCCGAACTGCAGGGCGTCATGGGCGGCTACTACGCGCGCCACGACGGCGAGACCGAGGCCGTGGCCTTTGCGGTGGAAGACCACTACAAGCCGCGCTTCGCCGGCGACGTGCTGCCGCGCGGCGACGCCGGCGTGGTGCTGGCGCTGGCCGACAAGCTGGAGACGCTGGCCGGCCTGTTCGGCATCGGCCAGATCCCCACCGGCGACAAGGACCCCTTCGCGCTGCGGCGCCATGCGCTGGGCGTGATCCGCCTGCTCATCGAGCGCCAGCTGCCGCTGGCCGTGCCCGAGCTGGTGGCCACGGCCTTCAAGGCCTTTCCCGAAGGCCACGGACAGTCGCAGGCCGAGGTGGCGCACTTCATGGTCGACCGCCTGACGGGCTACCTGCGCGAGCTGGGCTACAGCGCGCAGGAGGTCGACGCCGTGACCGCCCTGCGCCTGCCGGGCTGGGATCGCCTGACCCAGCGCCTGGCGGCGGTGCGCGCCTTCGCCGCACTGCCCGAGGCGCAGGCCCTGGCGGCGGCCAACAAGCGCGTGGGCAACATCCTGAAGAAGTCCGACGATGCTGCGGGCGCCGTGCACGATGCACTGCTGGTGGAGCCGGCTGAGCGTGCGCTGGCCGACGCGCTGGCTGCCGTCACGCCCGCAGCCGACCGCGCCTTCGACGCCGGCGACTACACCGCGTCGCTGAAGTCGCTGGCCGCGCTGAAGTCGCCGGTCGATGCCTTCTTCGACGCCGTGATGGTCAATGCCGACGACCTCGCGCTGCGCCGCAACCGGCTGGCCCTGCTGGCACGGCTGCACGGCGCGATGAACCGCGTGGCCGATCTGTCCCGCCTGGCCAGCTGAGCCGCGTCCGGTCCGCCACGAAAGCCCCGATGCAATCCCTCAAGCTCGTCATCCTGGGCCGCGACGGCATCCTCAACGAGTACCGCGAGGACCACGTCAAGGCGCCCGGGGAATGGAAGCCCATTCCCGGGGCGCTGGAAGCGGTCTCGCGCCTGAACCACGCCGGCTGGCACACGGTCGTGGCGACCAACCAGGCCGGCATCGGGCGCGGCATGATCGACATGAGCAGCGTCAACGCCGTGCATGCCGAGATGAACCGGCAGCTGATGGCCCAGGGCGGCCGGCTCGACGCCGTCTTCTTCTGCCCGCACACGCCCGAGCACCAGTGCGACTGCCGCAAGCCGCAGCCGGGCATGATGCTGGACATCGCGCACCGCTACGGCATCCATCTGAAGAACGTGCCGATGGTGGGCGACACGCTGCGCGACCTGCTGGCCGCGCAGGCCGCCGGCTGCGAACCGCACCTGGTGCTGAGCGGCCGTGCGGCGGCCATCGGCGACGAGCAGCTGCATGCCATGCTGGGCCAGGTGCCCGGGGCGCGCGTGCATGCCGACCTGCCCGCCTTCGTGCAGTTCCTGCTGGAGCGCGACCACATCGCCGATTCGTCTTCCGGAGCGCTGGAGCGATGAAGCTGCTGTGGGCCCTGCGTTCGGCCTTGTTCATTCTGTGGATGGCGGTCACCGTCGTGCCCTGGGGCATCGTGTCGCTGGTCCTGTCGATCTTCTGGCGCGGCAAGCGGCTGTACTGGCCCACGATGTACTGGCTGACCGTGGCGATCTGGGGCGCCAAGGTGATCTGCGGTGTGCGCTATCGCGTGCACGGCATGCACCACCTGCCCACCGCGGCGCAGGAGAACCAGGCCGTGGTGCTGGCGGCCAAGCACCAGAGCACCTGGGAGACCTTCGCCTTCCCGACCTTCATGCCGCACCCGCTGGCCTACGTGTTCAAGCGGGAGCTGCTCTACATCCCCTTCTTCGGCTGGGCGATGGGCCGCCTGGACATGATCCACATCGACCGCAGCAAGCGCGCCGAGGCCTGGAGCAAGGTGGCCGCGCAGGGCAAGCGCCTGGCCGAAGAAGGCATCTGGGTCATCATGTTCCCGGAAGGCACACGCACGCCGCGCGGCAGCCAGGGCACCTACAAGAACGGCGCCTCGCGGCTGGCCATCACCAGCGGCGTGCCCATCGTGCCCATCGCCGCCAGCAGCGCCAAGTGCTGGCCGCGCAAGAGCTTCCTGCTGAGGCCGGGCACCATCGACGTGTCGATCGGCAAGCCCATTGCCAGCACCGGCCGCGAGGCCGACGAGTTGATGCGCGAGGTCGAAGCCTGGATCGAAGGCGAGATGCGGCGCCTCGACCCCGAGGCCTACGTCGACACGGGCAGCGTCGCCCGGGCCTCTTCGCCGGCGCAGTGACCGTCGCGGCTCAGCGCGGCTGTTCGCCCAGCGGTGCCGCCCAGCCCACCCAGCGCTTGGGCAGCGGGCTCGCGTAGTCGCCCTGCTTCTCGGTCGTCAGGCCCAGCGCGACCAGCGCTTCGGCCATCTTCACGGCGGCACTCACGCCATCGATCACCGGCACGCCCAGGCGCTGCTGCAGGCTGCGGCACAGCGTGGCCATGCCGCCGCAGCCCAGCACGATGGCGCCGCTGCGGTCCTGCCGCAGGGCCTGGCGCGCGGCTGCCTCGATCTGCGCCACGGTGTCCTCGCCGCAGTGCTCCAGCGCCAGCACCGGGATGTCGGTGCCGTGGATGCCGCGACAGCTGCGCTCGAAGCCGTAGCGCTGCACCAGGCGTTCGGCGATGACGCAGGTGCGCGTCATCGTGGTCACCACCGAGAACCCGGTGGCGACGAAGGACGCCGCGTGGAAGGCCGCTTCGGCGATGCCCAGCACCGGCGCGGTGGTGAGTTCACGCGCCGCGTCCAGGCCGGGATCGCCGAAGCAGGCGATGACCACCGCGTCGAAGGCCTCGGTCTGCGCCAGGCGCAGCTGTTCGGCCACGCCCGCGGCGCCGAAGACGTCGTCGAAATGGCTCTCGATCGACACCGGCCCGAAGCTCGGCTGACGGCCCACCACCGTGGTGCCCGGCGCGGCCACGGCGCGCGCCGCGTCGGTCATGCCGTCGGTCATGGCCTGAGAGGTATTGGGGTTGACCAGCAGCAGCTTCATGGTTCCTACCGTGTCCAGATCGGTGCATTTTGCATACAAAGTGGGCATGCACGCGAAGGCGTGCACGTCCTCGTACCTGCCATGCAAGCGCTGCGCCGGGGCGCCGCCCTGGCACAGGCATTGCATACAAAGTTTCCCGATGATCCCCCAGTTCCCATCAGGTGCACAGCGCAAGGCCGTACAGGCCGCCTGCGTGGCGCCGTCGCGACGCAGCCCGGCCCATGGGCGCAGCTGACCCCACGCTGGCTGCGGCCTTGCCCGGTGCCGAGCTCACGGCCACCGAGCGTGTCTACGGAGCGATCTATTCCGCCATCCTCGAGCACCGCGTGGTACCGGGGATGCGGCTGCGCGAAGTGGAGCTGGCCGCCGGCTTCGACGTCAGCCGCACGGTGGTGCGCCAGGCGCTGCAGCGACTGGCGCAGGACCAGCTCGTCGAGCTGCAGCACAACCGGGGTGCGCAGGTGGTGGTGCCCACGCGGGAGCAGGCGGCGCAGGTGTTCGACGCGCGCCGCGTCATCGAATGCGAGGTGGCGCGCCGGCTGGGCGGCAGGCTGACCGCGTCGCAGCGCGCCGAGATGCATGCCTTCGTGCTGCAGGAGGCCGCTGCCGATGCGCGCGGCGACCGCCCGGCCTCGATCGCCTTGTCGGGCCGGCTGCACCGCGCGCTGGCGCTGTGGAGCGGCAACCCGATCTTCGTGCGCGTGATGGACGAACTCCTGCCCACCACCACCTTGCTGATGGCCCTGTACACCTCGGGCACGCGGCCGGCCTGCGTCTCGCACCGCCACATCGAGTTGCTCGATGCCTTCGATCTCAGCGGCGCGGCCGCGGCCGCCGAGATGAGGCGCCACCTCAACGAGATCGAACGATCGCTGTCGCCCGCGGCCGATGCCCGCGCGGCCCGGCCGCGCGCGTCTGCCGCGCCCCGCGACGCCTTCGGAGCGTACCGGGAGAACAGCCCATGAACGGCTGCAACCCCGGGCAAACGCTGGTGCCGACGGCCTGTTCGCGCGCCTGCTTCTGGTGCATATTGCATACAAAACTGTGCCTCCATGCCCGGTTCTCCGCGGCGTCCTGCCTGTCCGCGGTGCACGCAGCGGCGCTGCAGCCGGCGTGGCGGTGGCATGTGACTTGCGATCTCCCGGCTTTCCCGAGCGCGTCCGCGCGCAAGCCTTGACCCGACCCATCCAACGAGGAGTCTTCATGAACCGAGCCCACCCTGTCAGCCGCCGCCCGCTGGCCCGAGCCCTGTCTGCCGGAACCGTCTGCGCGGCCGTTGCCGCCGCACTCTTCGCCGGGCCGGCTGCGGCGCAGGAAAAGGTCCTGCGCATCGCGATGACCGCGGCCGACATCCCGCGCACGCTGGGCCAGCCCGACCAGGGCTTCGAAGGCAACCGCTTCACCGGCATCCCGATGTACGACGCGCTGACGCACTGGGACCTCTCCCGCAGCGATGCCGCCAGCGTGCTGATCCCCGGCCTGGCGCTGAGCTGGACCACCGATGCCGCCAACAAGACCAAGTGGATCTTCAAGCTGCGCCCCGGCGTGAAGTTCCACGATGGCAGCGACTTCAACGCCGACGCCGTGGTGTGGAACGTGCAGAAGGTGCTCGACAAGGATGCCGTGCACTTCGACCCCAGCCAGGTCGGCGTCACCGCCTCGCGCATGCCCACGCTGCGCAGCGCGCGCAAGATCGACAACCTGACGGTCGAGCTGACCACCAGCGAGCCCGACTCCTTCCTGCCCATCAACCTGACCAATCTCTTCATGGCCAGCCCCGCGCACTGGCAGAAGAAGTTCGAGGCAGCGGCCGGCGCCACGCCGGCCGACAAGGCCAAGGCCGCCTGGACCGCCTTCGCTTCCGACGCTTCGGGCAGCGGCCCCTTCAAGATGGCGCGTTTCGTGCCTCGCGAGCGCCTGGAAGTGGTGGCCAACAAGGCCTACTGGGATCCCAAGCGCACGCCCAAGATCGACCGCGTGGTGATGCTGCCCATGCCCGAGGCCAACGCGCGCACTGCCGCGCTGCTGGGCAACCAGGTCGACTGGATCGAGGCGCCGGCGCCCGACGCCATGCCGCAGATCACGCAGCGCGGCTTCAGGATCTACAGCAACGCCCAGCCGCACGTCTGGCCCTGGCAGCTGAGCTTCGCCGAAGGGTCGCCCTGGCTCGACAAGCGGGTGCGCCAGGCGGCCAACCTTTGTGTCGACCGCGAGGGCCTGAAGACGCTGCTGGGCGGCATGATGGCCGTGCCCAAGGGCACGGTGCCGCCGGGCCATCCGTGGTGGGGCAACCCCAAGTTCGACATCCGCTACGACGTGGCCGCCGGCCAGAAGCTGATGGCCGAAGCCGGCTTCTCGGCGGCCAGGCCGATGCGCACCAAGATCCAGATCTCCGCGTCGGGCTCGGGCCAGATGCAGCCGCTGCCGATGAACGAGTTCGTGCAGCAGTCGCTCAAGCAGTGCCACATCGACGTGCAGTTCGACGTCATCGAGTGGAACACCCTGTTCACCAACTGGCGCAAGGGCGCGAAGGACCCGTCGGCCAACGGCGCCACGGCCACCAACGTCAGCTTCGCGGCGATGGACCCGTTCTTCGCGATGGTGCGTTTCGTGAGCACCAAGACCTTCCCGCCGGTCAGCAACAACTGGGGCTACTTCGGCAACGACGAGATCGACAAGCTGGTGGCCGACGCGCGCAACAGCTTCGACGAGAAGGCACGCGACGCCGCACTGGCCCGCCTGCACGCCCGCATCGTCGAAGAAGCGCCCTTCATCTGGATCGCGCACGACGTGGGTCCGCGTGCGATGAGCGCCAAGGTCAAGGGCGTGGTGCAGCCGCGCAGCTGGTTCATCGACATCGCCACGATGTCGATGGACTGACCGCCGCGCTGCCTTGCCCCCTCTCCCTGCGCGCGGGGAGAGGGCTGGGGTGAAGGGGCGTTTGTTCCCTCCACCCTCACCCCTGCCCTCTCCCGCCAGCGGGAGAGGGTGAGAGCCCGCGATGCTCGCCTTACTCTTCCGCCGCCTGATCTACACGCTGCCCATCATGCTGGGCGTGGCGCTGGTGTGCTTCGCGCTCGTGCACGTGGCGCCGGGCGATCCGCTGGTGTCCATCCTGCCGCCGGACGCCTCGGCCGACCTGCAGGCACAGCTGCGCACGCTCTACGGTTTCGACCGCAGCTACCCCGAGCAGTTCGTCTCCTGGGTGTGGCGGGCCGTGCAGGGCGACCTGGGCACCAGCATCGCCAGCGGGCGGCCGGTGACGTCCGAGGTGATGCGCGCGGTCGTCAACACGCTGCGCCTGGCGGTCTTTGCCACGCTGATCGGCTTCGCCTTCGGCGCGCTGTTCGGCTTCGTGGCCGGCTACTTCCAGAACAGCTGGGTCGACAAGGCGGCGTCGTTCACCGCCGTGCTCGGCGTCAGCGTGCCGCACTACTGGCTGGGCATGGTGATGGTGATCGTGTTCTCGTCGCAGCTCAACTGGCTGCCGCCCGGCGGCGCGGGGCCGGGCGGCTCGGGTGACTGGGCCTGGGACCTGGAACACATGAAGCACCTGATCCTGCCGGCCATCACGATGAGCGTGATCCCGATGGGCATCATCGCGCGCACGGTGCGCGCGCTGGTGGCCGAGATCCTGGCGCAGGAGTTCATCGTCGGTCTGCGCGCCAAGGGCCTCACCGACCTGGGCATCTTCCTGCACGTGGTGAAGAACGCCGCACCCACCGCGCTGGCCGTGATGGGCCTGCAGCTGGGCTACCTGCTGGGCGGCTCCATCCTCATCGAGACGGTGTTCTCGTGGCCCGGCGCCGGCTTCCTGCTGAACTCGGCCATCTTCCAGCGCGACCTGCCGCTCCTGCAGGGCACCATCCTCGTGCTGGCGATGTTCTTCGTGCTGCTGAACCTGGTCGTCGACGTGATCCAGAGCGTGCTCGACCCCCGCATCGCCCGAGGATGACACGGAGCAAGCCGATGGCCAACGTCACAGTCGACATGAAGAAGGTACCGCCGCTGGCGTTCGAGCGCAGCCCCGGCTACTGGCAGACCGTGGGCCGGCGCTTCGTGCGCGACCCGGTGGCGATGGTGGCGGCGGCCATGATCCTGTTCCTGCTGGTGCTGGCGGTCTTCGGGCCGATGCTGGCGCCGGCCGACCCCTACGCGTCGTCGATGCTCAAGCGGCTCAAGCCCATCGGCTTCGAGGGCCACCCGCTGGGCACCGATGAACTGGGCCGCGACATGCTCACGCGCCTGATCGTCGGCACGCGGCTGTCGCTGTTCATGGGCATCACGCCGGTGGTCTGCGCCTTCCTGATCGGCGGCACCATCGGCATCATCGCCGGCTATGCGGGCGGTGCGCTGAACACCGCCATCATGCGCACGGTCGACGTGTTCTACGCCTTTCCCTCGGTGCTGCTGGCCATCGCGCTGTCGGGTGCCCTGGGCGCCGGCATCACCAACTCGCTGATCTCGCTGACGGTGGTCTTCATCCCGCCCATCGCGCGCGTGGCCGAAAGCGTCACCACGCAGATCCGCACGCGCGACTTCGTCGAGGCGGCGCGCGCCTCGGGCGCCAACGCCTTCACCATCGTGCGCGTGCACGTGCTGGGCAACGTGCTGGGGCCGATCTTCGTCTACGCCACCAGCCTCATCGCGGTGGCCATGATCCTGGCCTCGGGCCTGAGCTTCCTGGGCCTGGGCACCAAGCCGCCGGAACCCGAGTGGGGCCTGATGCTCAACACGCTGCGCACCGCCATCTACGTGCAGCCCTGGATCGCGGCGCTGCCGGGCGTGATGATCTTCTTCACCTCGATCGCCTTCAACCTGCTGTCCGACGGGCTGCGCTCGGCGATGGAGATCAAGGCATGACGAGCCTCGCAGGACAGGACACCGGCGGGCCGGCGCAGCCGCTGCTCAGCGTGAAGGGTCTGGTCAAGCACTTTCCGCTGAAGAAGGACGTGCTGGGCAAGGGCGGTGGCGTGGTGCGTGCCGTCGACGGCATCGACTTCGCCATCCGCAAGGGCGAGACGCTGGGCGTGGTGGGCGAGTCGGGCTGCGGCAAGAGCACCACGGCACGCCTGCTGATGCACCTCATCGAGCCCGACCGCGGCGAGATCGTCTTCGACGGACTGTCGGTGGGCAGCCGCGACCTCGGCCTGAAGGCCTACCGTCGGCAGACGCAGATGGTGTTCCAGGACAGCTACGCCTCGCTCAATCCGCGCCTGACCATCGAGGACAGCATCGCCTTCGCGCCGCAGGTGCACGGCGTGGGCAAGACGGAAGCCATCGAGCGAGCGCGCGACCTGCTCACACGCGTGGGCCTGGAGCCGCGGCGCTTCGCCGAGCGCTACCCGCACGAGTTGTCGGGCGGCCAGCGCCAGCGCGTGAACATCGCGCGAGCGCTGGCGCTGCAGCCGCGGCTGATCCTGCTCGACGAAGCCGTCTCGGCGCTGGACAAGTCGGTCGAAGCCCAGGTGCTGAACCTGCTGCTCGACCTGAAGGACGAATTCGGCCTGACCTACATGTTCATCAGCCACGACCTCAACGTGGTGCGCTACATCTCCGACCGCGTGATGGTCATGTACCTGGGCCAGGTGGTCGAGATCGGCGACAGCGAGACGCTGTTCGACGACCCGCGCCACCCGTACACGCGCGCGCTGCTGTCGTCCATTCCCACCATGGACCCCGACCGCCGCACCGAGACGCCGCCGCTGGCCGGCGACCCGCCCAACCCCATCAACCCCCCGCCGGGCTGCCGCTTCCACACGCGCTGCCCGCACGCGCAGCCGGTGTGTTCGCAGAAGATGCCCACGCTGACGGGCGGCTCTGGCGGCCACCCCGTGGCCTGCCTGATGCACGAGCCGGGCAGCGGGCACAGTGCGGCGCCAGCGGTGCTGTCGAAGGAGGCGGCATGACGGCAGCTCCGAACAGCGATCCGTTCGTTGACATCCGCAACCTCACCGTCACCTTCACCGGCGGCCGCAAGCCCGTGAAGGCGGTGGGCGGTGTCGACCTGCAGGTGCGGCGCGGCGAGGTGGTGGCGCTGATCGGCGAATCGGGCTCGGGCAAGAGCGTCACGCTGCGCTCGCTGCTGCGCCTGCACCCGCCGCGCCGCACGCAGATGGGCGGGCAGCTGATGGTGGGCGGCACCGACGTGCTGAAGCTGTCGCCCTCGGCGCTGGCCGACTACCGCGGCAAGATCGCCTCGATGATCTTCCAGGAGCCCTTGCTGGCGCTGGACCCGGTCTACACCGTGGGCGCGCAGATCGCCGAGAGCATCCGCCGCCACGAGCCGGTGAGTGCGGCCGAAGCGCGCCAGCGCGCGCTGCAGCTCTTCGAGCGCGTGCGCATCCCCAGCCCCGAGCGCCGGCTCGATGCCTACCCGCACGAGATGTCCGGCGGCATGCGACAGCGCGCGATGATCGCGCTGGCCCTGGCCTGCCGGCCGCAGCTGCTGCTGGCCGACGAGCCCACCACGGCGCTCGACGCCACGGTGCAGATCCAGATCCTGCTGCTGCTGCGCGAGCTGCAGCGCGAGATGGGGCTGGCGGTGATCTTCGTCACCCACGACATCGGCGCGGCCATCGAGGTCGCCGATCGCATCGCCGTGATGTACGCCGGCCGCATCGTCGAAGAAGGCCCGGCGCGCACGCTGATCCGCGAGCCGCGCCACCCGTACACCATGGCGCTGCTGCAGAGCCGGGCGCACGGCGCGCTGGCCAAGGGGGCACGGCTCGAGACCATCGGCGGCGCCCCGCCGGACCTGTCGGCGCTGCCGCCGGGTTGTGCCTTCGCCGATCGCTGCAAGCTGGCCGCGGACGCCTGCCGCCAGACCCAACCCGAGCTGGTGCGCCTGACCCCGGACCATGGCGCGCGCTGCCTGCGCACCGACGCCACCGCGCCGGCAACGGTGGTGCCCATCGCCGCGGCCTGAGAATCAGGTCCTCCACAGGCCACCGAGACAAGACAACATGCCCCTCGTCCACGACACCGCCCGCTGCTTCATGCCCTACCCCGAGGTGCCGGTGCCGCATGCGCCCACCGGGCCGCTGGCCGGCCTGACCTTCGGCGTGAAGGACCTGTTCGACGTGGCCGGCTACCCGACGGGCGGCGGCCAGCCCTTCGTGCTGGCGATGTCGGGCATCAAGACCCGCCACGCGGCGACGGTGCAGAAGCTGCTCGACGCCGGCGCGCGCTTCGTCGGCAAGACCATCACCGACGAGCTGGCCTTTTCGATGAACGGCCAGAACGCGCACTTCGGCAACCCGGTCAACGGCGCCGCGCCCGACCGCATCACCGGCGGCTCGTCCAGCGGCTCGGCCGCCGCGGTGTCCAACCACCTGTGCGACTTCGCGCTCGGCACCGACACCGGGGGTTCGGTGCGTGCGCCGGCCAACCACTGCGGCCTGGTCGGCATCCGCCCCACGCACGGCCGCGTCAGCCTGGAAGGCGCGCTCGACCTGGCGCCCAGCCTGGACACCTGCGGCTGGTTCACGCGCGACGTGCCGACCTTCGCGCGCGTGGCCGACGTGCTGCTGGGCGAAGACACCACCCCGCTGCCCGAGCGCGTGCGGCTGCTGCTGCCCACCGAAGCCTGGGCGCTGCTGGCGCCCGAGGTGCAGCAGGCGCTGGCCGGTGCGCGTGCGCGCATCGAAGCCGCGCTGGGCGCATCGACGCCGGTGGCCGTGGTGCAGGACAGCTTCGAGGCCATGTACTGGAACTACCGCTGGCTGCAGGGCCGCGAGGCCTGGCAGACCGACGGCCCGCTGATCGAGCGCTACCAGCCGCCGCTGGGACCGGGCGTGAAGCAGCGCTTCGAGTGGTCGCGCCAGGTCACCGACGAGCAGGTGCTGGCCGGCCAGGCCTTCCGCACCTCGTTCCGCGCCGTGATGGCCGGGCTGCTGGGCCGCGACGGCGTGCTGCTGATGCCCACCATGCCCGACGTGGCGCCGCTCATCAGCGCCGACGATGCCGGCCTGGAGGACTACCGCAACAAGGCCATCCAGATGCTGTGCATCGGCGGCCTCACGGGCTTCCCTCAGCTGAGCCTGCCGCTGGCCACGCGCGACGGCGCGCCGCTGGGCATCAGCCTGATGGGTCCGCCGGGCAGCGACCGGGGCCTGGTGCGGCTGGCCGAGAGGATCGTGGCGGCCGCCTGACCGCGTTGCTTCGATCGCTTGTATCGGGTGTGCATCCGGATCGGGTGCGAGCGACGGGCAGTCGCCGCACACCCGGTCAGGGAAGCCGACCGGACGAACAGCCTTGCAGGCTCAAACGTAGCCGATGCCCGTGTGGACCAGCCCATCGAAGCCGATATTGCTCAGGTTCAGGTCGGTCTCGGCCGCCAGCCCGGTCAGGCTGACAGGCGTGTGCACACCCGAGGCGAGCAGGTCGGTGTAGAACTTCAGGTCCGCCGCAGGCGGCGCCACGCCCACCACGTTGGTGTACAGCACGTTGACCAGATCGGTGGCACTGGGCGTGCCGCCGAAGCGGGCCTGCAGCGCCAGCGCCAGGAGGCTGTCGCGGCTGGTACCGCTGTCCAGCTGCGCCAGGCCGATGCCTACATAGGCCTCGTTGTCGACGGCCCTGGCGCCGAACAACGCTCCGATGATCTTCACCGTGGTGCCCGCATGGCCCTGGAGGTCGAAGGCGAGGTGGGCGTCCGAGAACCGCAATCGTTCGACATCCACCAGTGTGTCGTTGCCTTCCACGCCCACGTTGTCGCGAACAACCAGACCCTCCGTGGACGTCTTCGACCATCCATCGACCGCCACACGCTCGATGCTGAAGTGGGCCCGCAGTCCGGCATAGGTGACGGTGTCGCGTCCTTCGCCGCCGTCCAGGTAGTCGTCACCAGGGCCGGCCCTGCAGACGTCGTTGCCGCGGCCCATGAAGACCGTGTCGGGCAGCCCGGTGCCCGACAGGAGGTCATGGCTGCTGGTTGCCGTCAGCACGTTGCGCGAGTACGCGCCCACCCAGTAGCTTCCGATGCCGGCAACGACGTTGTCATACACAAGCAGGTAGTAGGTGCCCGTGGCAGGTACCGTGTAGTGGATTCGCGCATTGCCGTTGCCGAAGCTGCTGCCGTCGTGCGCCAACCGATTGCCGCCGATGTCGAAGAGGGCCAGGTGCGGATCCGTCAAGCCGCCTGCGGTCACGCTGGTCGACCGGACGGCTTCGAAGGTCACCGAGCGTCCTGCCGCCAGAACGATGCTGAACATGTCCTGATCGAGTGCCGTCTCGATGCTGCCGTTGCGCTTGCTGCCCAGCAACAGGGAGGTGCTGGTGTTGATGAAGTTGCCATAGTCGTCTGCCATGGGTGCCCCTGAAGAGTGTTCTGGAAGTGCGCCGGCAGCCCTGCCGTGAGCTTTGTGGCAGCCGTCGAGCCCGTGCTGGCCATGGGCCCAGCAGTCCGTGAGTGACACTGTGCGACTTGCCCGTTACCCAACCGTCACGGCAGCCACCCGGGCGACCGCCGCCGCTTGAAACCGCAGACCCCCTCCCAGCCGCCCGACAGCGACGCCCAGGCTCTGCAGCCGCGGCTGCGCCTGCGTCTGCTCGGCCCGGCGGCCTGGGGCGCTCCGGGGGCCGACTGGCATCCCCTGCCGCGAAAGGACGCCGCGCTGCTGGCCCGGCTGGCCCTGGAGGGTCGCCAGCCGCGGACGGTCATGGCCAGCTGGCTGTGGCCGGACGTGCCCCCGCCGCGCGCGAACGCCAATCTGCGACAGCGCCTGCTGCGCCTGCGCCGTCAGGCCGGCGATCTTGTCTCGGAGAGCGCGGGGCTGCTGCATCTGGGCGCGGCCGTGGATTGCGACCTGGGTCCCCTGAGCTGCAGCGCAGACGCCATGCTGCAGGCTCCACTGCTGGCCGGGCTGGATGTGGTGCAGGACGACGTCGAGATCTGGTTGGACGAAGCCCGGCGGCGATTCCTGGCCCGCCGGCCCGACCTGATGCTGGGTCTGGCCAGTGCGCACGAGGGCCGCGGCGAACTGGCGGCGGCGCTGGCATTGACCGAGCAGCTGCTGAACCTGGAGCCCTTGCTCGAACACGCCTGGCGCCGACTCATGCGCCTGCACAGTCGGCGCGGCGATCGCGCGGCGGCGCTGGCGGCCTTCGAACGTTGCGAACAAGTGCTGCGCCGCGAACTGGGTGTGGGCCCCGACCCCGAGACCCTGGCCTGCCTGCACGATGTCGAGACCGGCTCCGGGCCCAGGCCCGGCACGGCCGCTGTGTTGCCCAGCGGCCTGGTGCGTCCCCCGCAACAGGTGGGCCGGGTTGCCGAACGGCGGGCGATGACGGCGGCGTGGCAGCTGGGGTCGGCGTTCGTGCTGGTCGGCGACGCCGGGTTGGGAAAGTCCCGTTTGCTGATGGACTGGGCAGCCGCCGGGCCAGGCCGCGTGATCGAGGCCGCCCGCCCGGGAGACGAGACCGTGCCGTATGGCACCCTCGTGCGTCTGCTGAGGCGCCTGCACGAGCAGGCCTTGCGCCCCGACCTGTTGTGGCCCGACGAGACCCAGGCACCACGGCAGCGGCGTGAGCTGGCCCGGCTGCTGCCGGATCTTGGCCCGGCGCCACCGTCGCCCGGCCTGCAAGCCCTGCTGATGGAGGCCTTGTGCGACGTCTTCAGGCGCGCGCCCGACGCAGGCCTGCAGGCCGTGCTGGTGGACGACCTGCATCATGCCGACGCTGCCAGCCTGGCGGTCCTGCAGCAGGCCAGCGCGCTGCCGGGCCTGCAGTGGGGCTTCGCCAGCCGACCCGAGCTGTTCGCCGAACTGGAACGCTGGCGGGCCACCTCGTCGCGCCTTCAGGCCGTGTGGCTGGAGGGTCTGTCTGCCCAGGCCCTGGAAGAACTGCTGCTGGTTTGCAGGCTGCCGGGCCTGGACAGCCCCAGCCTGGCCCAGGACCTGCACAGACACTGCGCCGGCAACCCCCTCTTCGTGCTGGAAACCCTGCGCCATCTGGTGATTCATGGCCAGGGCCAGCCCGCCGCTGCCTCGGCCGGCGGGACGCCTGCGCTGCCCTTTCCACCGAGCGTGGAAGCACTGTTGCTGCAACGCCTGGCACGCTTGTCGCCCGCAGCGCAGACCCTGGCTCAGGTGGCTGCCGTCGCAGCTGCCGATTTCGACGCCGAGTTGGCCGCCGATGTCCTGGGCCAGCCCTTGCTGGCGCTGGCCGAACCCTGGCGTGAACTGGAGTCCGCGCAGGTGTTGCTGCGCCAGGGATTCGTGCACGAGATGCTGCTGGAAGCAGCCCGGCGACAGCTGCCCGATGCCCTGCGCCGCTCGCTGCACGCGCGCGTGGCACACGCACTCCGTCGGCGTCTGGCCGACCCCCAGCGGGTGGCTCTTCAGTTCCAGGCTGCCGGGCTGACGGCGCAGGCAGCGCAGATGGCGCTGGCAGCCGCCACCCGTGCGCGCAGCCTGGGCCGCCTGCAGGAGCGCCTGGACCGACTGTGCGAAGCTGCCGCAGGGTTTGCGCAGGCTGGCCAGGCGCGGGAGGCGTTTGAATGCCGGATGCAGGAAGTCAGCGCCCGCTATGCAGTGCAAGGGACTGGGCCGGCGCTGGCCTTGCTGGATGAACTGCTGCCCCAGGCCACGGACCGTCCGACACGGGTGCAGCTGTATCTGGAACGCGCAGGCCTGCTGTTGGCGCAGTACGACGTGAGCGCCTGCCGCGAAGCCGCCCAGGCCGCACGGGCCTTGGCGGAGCCAGGCAGCACCGACGAATTGTCAGCCCGGCTCATCGACGCAGCGTCGCAAGCCCTGGGTGGCGACGCCTGGGCGGCAGCCGGCCGTGTCGCAGCGCTGCGTGCGCGTCTGGTGGCACTGCAGGACACCGTACTGGCGGTCAACCTCTGGGGCTACCTGGCC
The DNA here is from genome assembly GCA_022843905.1 of Rubrivivax sp. Taxonomy (GTDB): domain Bacteria; phylum Pseudomonadota; class Gammaproteobacteria; order Burkholderiales; family Burkholderiaceae_C; genus Rubrivivax. The sequence goes on along the minus strand of JALHMT010000045.1, from coordinate 11,657 downwards.
GTGGTGTATGCACTCGCTGGCCGCCAGGACGACGGCATCGACGCCCTGGAGATGCAGCGTCGGCTGGCACAGACTTCGGGGCAGACCGACGACGAAGCCACGGCACGGTCCAGCCTGGTGGGCCAGTACCTGCAACGCGGCGACCTCGAACTCGCCGCAGCGGAAGGCCGGCAGGCAGTGATCCTGCAGACGCGGCTGGGTGCGGGGCTGGCGCGTACCGGGGCACTGCTGAACCTGGCCGTAGTCCAGGCCAGCCTGTACGAGCTTCACGATGCGGTGCAGACCCTGCAACAGGTGCACGCTGCCTGTGTCGGCCAGCCGGGTGCCGGCGCGGAACTGGCCTGCATTGCGCAGGACACCGAAGCAGAGGTCTGGCTGCGCGGCTGCCAGCCCCGGCGCGCCGCGTCGGTGTTGCGCGCGCCGCTGCCCAGCGAAGTCTCGGCACCGCGCCAGGTGGGGCGCATGGCGCAGCGCGCGCGAGTGCTGCAGGCCTTGGGGCGCTGCGAAGACGCACGGCCCTTGTGGCTGCAGACGCTGCAGGCGGCGCCGGGGGCCATGCCCGTCTTGCGCGCGCAGCTGCTCGCCGTGCACGCCCTCGGGCCTGCGGCCGCACACCATCTGCCCGGCCTGGTGGCGGCTGCCGAAGCGGCGCCGGTGGCCTATTGCGCATTGGCGCGCTGGGTGCAGGCCTGCATCGCTTGGCGCCAGGGTGACCGATCGACTGCGATGGCCGCGGCGCAGTCACTCAAGGACCTGTTGCCTCGCGCTCGGCACAGCCTGTTGCCCGAAACTGAGGTGCGCCAGGGGCTGCTGGTCCTGGCGCGCTGGCTCGGTACGCCCTGGGCTGCAGAAGAAGAGCGCGCCGCCCTGCGCAGCTGGCGTCGATGCGTCCTGTTGCCTGCCATGCACAAGCTGCAGGACCTGGGCGAGGTTTCTGGTGCGTCCCGGGACCCCGCATGACAGAGGTTCTCTTGCACCCACCCGCGCTTCCATCGGTACTGCGCCTTTCGCGTGCCGCTTCGCCGGCAGGCGCCGGCCGGCAGCCGTCGCCAGCGGGTTCGGCACCCCGGTGCCAGCAACACGGCGTTCACAGGGGCAGGTCACGATGAAGGTCCTCATCAGGGAGGGTGGAACGATGCGACGACTCGGAGTGCTCACGGCCGCGATGCTGCTGGCAGGAGTGACGGTCAGCGGTCCTGCCGCAGCGCAGGCCAGCTTTGACGGGGCCACCCAGGTGCTTACCGTGCCCACGGTGCAGGCCGATGGCCAGACCTACCGCGACCTGCGCCTGCGCCTGGACGCCGACGGCCGGCTCACGCTGCTGAACCTGCTGCCGCCGCTGGACGTCGCCACGCGCGCCCAGGCCGCCGCAGCCACCGCGCAGAGCCGCAGCAACGCCTGCACGCCGGTGCAGCCCTTCTACTGGGAGATCGGCGACCGCACGCAGCGCCTGGCCGGGGGCGCGGTGGCCTCGGCCACGCAAGCGGCGGTGTACGACGCCGGCACGGTGATGAACATCGCTTCGGCGTCGAAGTGGCTGTATGGCGCCTATGTCGCCGAGCGCCGCAGTGGCGTGCCGACGGCCGAAGACGTGCAATACCTGAACTTCCGCAGCGGCTACGACAGCTTCCCGCTCAACGGCTGCAGTCCCGGTGACACCGTGGGCAGCTGTGCCACGAGCGGCATCAACGGCCGCTTCACGCCGGCCAACGTGGGCCTGTTCCTCTACAACGGCGGCCACATGCAGAAGCATGCCAGCCAGCCTTCGCCTGGCATGGGCCTGGGCGCGATGGACAACGCCGCGCTGGCTGTTGAAATGAGGCGCGTGCTGGGCGCCGACATCGCTCTGGGCTTCAGCTCGCCGCAGCTGGCTGGCGGGGCGCGCCTGTCGGCACGCGACTACGCCGTCTTCCTGCGCCGCCTGCTGTCCGGCCAGCTTCAGCTGTCGCGGCTGCTCGGCGCCTATCCGGTATGCACCAACCCCGCCACTTGCGTCACCGCCCGCTCGTCGCCGGGGGCCGGCGTGCTCGACTGGCAGTACTCGCTGGGCCACTGGGTGGAGACCGGCGCCGGTGGTGACGGTAGTTTCAGCAGCCCCGGTGCCTTCGGCTTCTACCCCTGGATCGATGCCTCGCGCAGCTTCTACGGCGTGCTGGCGCGGGCCGCTGGACTGGGCCAGGGCGTGGGGTCCGACTCGGCCACCTGCGGCGCCCTCATCCGCAAGGCCTGGCACAGCGGCGTGGCGCAGTAGGTCGGGGGCGCGACGGCGCGCACGGCGTTGATTTGCGCCAGATCAAGGGCATCTGCCGACCCGCCGGCAGGCGCAGGCTCGGCTGGCCACAATCCCGCAGCAGACGCGGTGGCACCCTTCGCGTTCGCTGACCGAAGGAGTTCCTCCATGCGCATGCAAGCGCTCCCGCCCGCGGCGCCGGGCAATCTGTCCCGCCGCCAGGCTCTGGGTCTGGGCCTGGGCGTTCTCGCCCTGCCGGTGCTGCCGGCCTTCGGCGCTGCGCCGCCCGCGGCGAAGCCGCTCGTCGAAGTCTGGAAAAGCCCCACCTGCGGCTGCTGCAAGGACTGGATCGTGCACCTGGAATCGCAGGGATTCCGGACCCAGGTCTTCGAGACCGGCAACACTGCGATGCGCGGCCGTCTGGGCATCGACGCCCGGTTCGGCTCCTGCCACACGGCGCGCGTCGGCGGTTATGCCGTTGAAGGCCACGTACCGGCTCGCGAGATCCACCGACTGCTGCGCGAGAAGCCCAAGGCCATCGGCCTGGCGGTGCCCGGCATGCCGATCGGCTCGCCCGGCATGGATGGCCCCGAGTACGGCGGCCGTCGTGATGCCTACGACGTGTTGCTGCTCACCGGCGGCACGCAGTCCAGCGTCTTCCAGGCCTACCGCTGACGGCCTCGTTGCGGCGAGGTCGGCTCAGGCCGCGACTTTCGCGCTGTCCAGCATCGCCGCCCCCAGCGACTCGGCCACCTCGATGCCATCGACTCCCGCCGACATGATGCCGCCGGCATAACCCGCGCCTTCGCCGGCCGGGTACAGCCCGCGCACGTTCAGGCTCTGGTGGTCACGGCCGCGCGTGATGCGCAGCGGCGACGAGGTGCGCGTCTCCACGCCGGTGAGCACCGCGTCGGGCATCGAGAAGCCCTTGATCTGGCGTTCGAAGGCCGGCAGCGCCTCGCGGATGGCCTGCAGCGCGTAGTCGGGCAGGCTGCCGCGCTTCGGGTCGGCCAGGTCGGTCATCAGCACGCCGGGCTTGTAGGACGGCATCACGCTGCCCAGCGCGGTGGAGCGCTGGCCGCGCACGAAGTCGCCCACCAGCTGGCCTGGCGCCTGGTAGCTGCCGCCGCCCAGCTCGTAGGCGCGCGACTCCCAGAAGCGCTGGAAGGCCACGCCGTCGAGCGGGTTGACCGGGCCTTCGCTGCGGCCGTCCTGCCGGTAGTCCTGCGGCGCGATGCCGACCACGATGCCGGCGTTGGCGTTGCGCTCGTTGCGCGAGTACTGGCTCATGCCGTTGGTGACGACACGGCCTTCTTCCGACGTGGCCGCCACCACCGTGCCGCCCGGGCACATGCAGAAGCTGTAGACCGAGCGTCCGTTGCTCGCGTGGTGCACCAGCTTGTAGTCGGCCGCACCCAGGATCGGGTGGCCGGCGCTCGGGCCGAAGCGCGCGCGGTCGATCACGCCCTGCGGGTGTTCGACACGGAAGCCGATCGAAAACGGCTTGGCTTCCAGGTACACGCCGCGCTGCTGCAGCATGGCGAAGGTGTCGCGTGCGCTGTGGCCCAAGGCCAGCACGACGTGGTCGCTGCGCAGTTCCTCGCCACTGGCCAGGCGCACGCCGCGAACGTGGCGCGCTTGCGGCGCGCCTTCGATCAGCAGGTCCACCACGTGCTGGCGGAAGCGGATCTCGCCGCCCAGCGCCTCGATGTCGGCGCGCATCTTCTCGACCATGCTCACCAGGCGGAAGGTGCCGATGTGCGGCTTGGCCACATAGAGGATCTCTTCGGGCGCCCCGGCCTTCACGAACTCGGTGAGCACCTTGCGCGTGAGGTGGCGCGGGTCGCTGATCTGGCTCCACAGCTTGCCGTCGCTGAAGGTGCCGGCGCCACCTTCGCCGAACTGCACGTTCGACTCGGGGTCCAGCACACCGCGGCGCCACAGGCCCCAGGTGTCCTGCGTGCGCTGGCGCACTTCCTTGCCGCGTTCCAGCACGATGGGCCGCAGGCCCATCTGCGCCAGCACCAGCGCGGCGAAGATGCCGCAGGGGCCGAAGCCGATGACGAGGGGGCGCGGCCGTTGGGTGGCGAAGAAGTCGGCCGGCGCATGGCCGACGAAACGGTAGCGCGTGTCGGGCGCCTGGCGCACGTGGGCGTCGCCGGCGAAGCGCGCCAGCAGCGCGGCTTCGCCGTGGCCGTCGGCCAGTTCGAGGTCGACGGTGTAGCTCAGCACGATGGCCGACTTCTTGCGCGCGTCCCACGCGCGGCGGAAGACCGTCAAGGTCTTCAGCGCCGAGTCGGGCAGGCCCAGCCGCGCCAGCAGCGCGGCGCGCAGGGCGGGTTCAGGATGGTCGAGCGGCAGCCGGAGCTCGGTGACTCTCAACATCGCAGAACCTCGACGTCAGGCCCGGGCTGGGCCGGGCCCGGGGCTTCAGCCGCCCTTCTTGGGGCGCTTGCCGGGGTTCTTCTTGCTGCGCGTGTGCGAACCACGCTCCAGGCTGCTCTTCTGGCCGAGGCGGATGGTGACCGTCACGCCGTTGGGGGCGGGCGGGCGCGGCGTGGCCTTGCGGTCGGCTTCGGTACGGATCTTGTTGGCCATGAGGGGCTCCGGGCTAGCGTCGAAAAACCCGTGATTAGGCCACAAACGGCCGACCGGCTGTTCTAGGATGTCCGCCAACCGAGGAGAAAGACCATGCTCGCCATCATCGGAGGCACCGGCCTCTACGACCTGCCCGGACTGCAGGTGGAAGAACGCATCGAGGGCGCCACCCCCTTCGGCATCCCGTCGGGCGCCATCGTGCGAGGCCACTTCGGCAGCGTGCCGCTGATCTTCCTGGCGCGCCACGGCGCCGGCCACAAGCTGCTGCCGCACGAGGTGAACTACCGCGCCAACATCTTCGCGCTGAAGCAGGCGGGGGCGACCATGGTGCTGGGCTTCTCGGCGGTGGGCAGCCTCGTCGAGCCCATCGCGCCCGGCGAGCTGGCGATGCCCGAGCAGTACCTCGACTGGACGCGTGGCGGGCGCGCCTGCAGCTTCTTCGGCGGTGGCGTGGCGGCGCACGTCAGCACGGCGCAGCCGGTCAGCCGGGCGCTGGTCGACGCCGTGGCCGACGTGGCCAAGACGCTGGGCATCCAGCTGCACCGCGGCGCCACCTACGCCTGCGTCGAGGGCCCGCGCCTGGGCACCCAGGCCGAGAGCCATTTCCTGCGCAGCGCCGGCTGCCACCTTGTGGGCATGACCAACGTGCCCGAGGCCTTCCTGGCGCGCGAGGCGCAGATGGCCTACGCCACGGTAGGCATCGTCACCGACTACGACTGCTGGATGGACGACCCGGCGCACCACGCCAGCATCGACCTCATCCTCGAGCGCTACGCGAAGACGCTGGCGCAGGCGCGCCGGCTGCTGGACGGCCTGCTGTCGCGGCCGCTGCCCGAGCCCGAGGCCTCGATCCGCACGGCGCTGTCGGGCGCCATGGTCACGCCGGACAGCGCCTTGACCCCGGCCCAGGCGGCGTGGCTGGCCGTGTTGAAGCGTTAGGCGACGTCAGGGTCTGCAGGAAGGCCAGCAGGTCGCCGCGCTCGCCCTCGCTCAGGCCCAGCGGCTCGAGAATGCGCTCGCCGTCGGCGTGCAGCCGTTCGAGATTGATCTGGTCGTAGTGGCGCACGACGTCGGCCAGGGTGGCGAGCTGGCCGTCGTGCAGGTAGGGTGCGGTGAGCGCGACGTTGCGCAGGCTGGGCACCTTGAACTCGCCGAAGTTGCGGTGCTGCAGCTCGACGTGGCGCGTCTTGGTGGCGGCGTCGCCGCGCGCGCTGCTGTAGGGCCCCAGCAGGTTGAAGCGGCTGGCCTGCAGCGCCGTGATGCCGCCGTGCCGGCCGGGGTCGACCACGCCTGGCCGCACGAAGAAGGGCACGCCGATGTCGGCGAACTCGCCGTTGCTGAACATCGGGCCGGTGTGGCAGGTGGCGCAGCGCGCCCGGCCGATGAACAGGCGCAGACCGCGCTGCGCGTCCTGCGGGTAGGCCGCGGCAGCCCGGGCGTCGCCGCGCGCCAGCGCATCGCGGAAGCGGTCGAAGGCGCTGCGGCCCGAAACCAGCGTGCCGACCCAGGCGCCCAGTGCCTGCGCGGTCTGCACCAGCGCCGTCTCGTCGTCGCGCAAGGCATCGGCGCCGAACACCTGGCGGAATCGGCAGGCCAAGGCGGCGTCGCCCTGCACCAGGGCGCGCAGGTGGGCGCCGCTGCCGGCCATCTCCTGCGCGTGCGTCAGCGGGCCGATGGCCTGGCTCCACAGGCTGTCGGTGGCGCCGTCCCAGCCGTACCAGCGCTGGTGCACGGCGTTCCACAGGCTGGGGGCGTTGCGCGCCAGGGTCTCGCGGCCCGTCGAGCGCGGCCGGCCGTCGGCGAAGGCCAGCGACGGCACGTGGCAGCTCACGCAGGCCAGCGTGCCGTCGGGTGAGAGCCGGACATCGAAGAACAGCCGCTGGCCGAGTGCGATGGCCTCGGGGCGGCCGGCCACGGCGTTGCCGGCATCCAGCGCCGGTGGTGGCGGCCACGGCCCGTGCTGCAGGATGCGCTGGCGCTCGGCGGGGCTGAAGTCGAGCAGCGTGGCCTGGGCCGGGCTGCCGACCAGCAACAGCAGCGCCGCCAGCCCCGCGCAAAGCGCCCTGACGCCCACCATCACTCCACTTCCACCTCGTGCGAGAGCTTGCGCACTCCCTGCGGCGTGGCCAGCTCGAACAGGAAGCGCCAGCGGCCGGGCATGTGGAACATCAGCCCCTCGGCCAGCCAGCGCTGCTCACCGGTGCCCTTCAGGCTGGCGCGGTAGTTCATGCCGTGCCGGTGCGCGGGCATGTCGGCGTCGACCTTCAGCGCCGTGGCCGCCGGGCGGCCGGGTTCGGCGCACACCGCCACGTCGAGCTTGAAGTGCTGCCCGACGGCGAGCTTCGCCGGCTGCGGCGCAAAGGCCACCGTGTAGCCGTGACCCGCGGCGCGCAGCGGCAGGCCGTTGCCGCAGGCGCCAGCAGCGGAGACCGCGGCGGGCAGCACCAGCAAGGCAGCGAGCAGGATCGCGAGGCGGGAGGATGCAGCAGTCATCGCACAGCGCTTTCAATGGACACGGAGGCTGCAAGCCGACCCCTCCAGCAGCCGCCGTGGGCCGGCTCTGCCGGACCACCGGCGGCGCCCCCTTGAGGGGGCTTGGCCCGGACGCAGGACGCCGGAAGGCGTTCTGCGCCTGGCCAAGGCCATCCCGCGATTTCACGCGGGATGGCGCGGCGACGCTGCTTCGGGGGTGGTCGTCATTTCCTCCAGAACTGGGGCGTCAGCAGGACCAGCAGAGACAGCAGCTCCAGCCGCCCCAGCAGCATCGCGAAGGTGAGCACCCAGGTCTGGAAGTCGTTGAGCCCGCCGTAGTTCACCGCCGGGCCCACGTCGCCCAGGCCGGGGCCGATGTTGTTGACGCAGGCGATGACGGCGGTGAAGGCGGTCACCACGTCCAGGCCGCTGAAGATCAGCACCATGGTCAGCCCGGTGAGCGTGGCGCCGTAGATCATCATGAAGGCAATCACGCTCTGGATGGTGCGGTCGCCGACGATGTTGCCGTTGATCACCACCGGGTTCACCACGTTGGGGTGCACGATGCGCACCAGCTCGCGTCTGGACTGCGCCACCAGCAGCAGCATGCGGATCATCTTGATGCCGCCGCCGGTTGAGCCGGCGCAGGTGGCGAAGCAGCCCAGCAGGATCATCAGCAGCGGCGCGAACAAGGGCCACTGGGCGTAGTCGGTGGATGCATAGCCGGTGGTGGTGGCGATGCTCACCACGTGGAAGGTGGTGAAGCGCAGCGCTTCCAGGAAGCTGGGGTAGCTGTCGTGCGCGACGAGATAGGCCGAGATGAGCAGGATGCTGCCCACCAGAACGCCGTAGAACGCGCGCACCTCGACGTTGTTCCACAGCGGCCGCAGCGACTGCCGGCGCCAGACCAGGTAATACATCGTCATGTTGATGCCGGCCAGCAGCATGAACACCACAGCCACGCCTTCGATGAGCGGCGAGTCCCAGTGGCCGAAGCTGGCGTCGTAGGCCGAGAAGCCCCCCAGGCTGACGGTGGTGCACATGTGCATGAAGGCGTCTTCCCAGCTCATGCCGGCGCCGCGGTAGGCGAAGAAACACAGCACCGCCAGGGCCCCGTAGGCGACCCAGATGGCGCGCGCGGTGTCGGCGATGCGCGGCGTCAGTTTCTGGTCCTTGATGGGGCCGGTCACTTCGGCGCGGAAAAGCTGGCTGCCGCCCACGCCCAGCATCGGCAGGATGGCCACGGCCAGCACGATGATGCCCAGGCCGCCCACGAACATCATGAAGCAGCGCCAGACGTTGACCGACAGCGGAAGCGCGTCCAGCCCCGACAGCGCCGTGGCGCCGGTGGCGGTGAAGGCCGACATGGCCTCGAAGTAGGCGTCGGTCGCCGACAGGCCGGGCACCGCCAGCCACAGCGGCAGGGCGCCGAAGACGGGCAGCACGAGCCAGGTCAGGCCCACCAGAACGAAGCCGTCGCGCGGCAGCAGTTCGCGGCGGAAGCGCCGCATCGCCAGGCTCATGACCACGCCGAAGCCGAAGGTGATCACCGTGGAGGTCACGAAGGCCTGCTCGGCGGCGTCGTGGCGGCCGATGGCGAAGGCCAGCGGCACCAGCATCAGCACCGAGAACAGCAGCACCATGCGCCCGATGAGCGCGACGACGGCCAGCGTACCCACGTCAGTTCACGGCGTCAGAACATGAAGGTCGCCGAGACCTGGAACAGCTTCTCCACCTCGCGCACCATGCGCTTGCGCGGCACGAAGACGATGACGTGGTCGAGCGGCTGCACGACGGTGTCGTGGTGCGCGATGATGACTTCCGGCCGCGCGTCCTCGCCGGCCTCGCTGCCGTCGGGCCGGTGCAGGCCGCGCACGATGGCCCCGACCTGCGCGCCCTGCGGCAGGCCGATCTCCTCGATGCGGCGGCCGGCCATGCGGCAGGTCTTGCGGTCGCCGCGCACGATGGCCTCCAGGGCTTCGGCCGCGCCGCGGCGCAGGCTGTGCACGGCCTCGACGTCGCCGCGGCGCACGTAGGCCAGCAGCTCGCCGATGACGGTGTGGCTGGGCGAGATCGCGATGTCGATCTGCGTGCCCTGCACGAGGTCGGCGTAGGCCTTGCGGTTGATGAGCGCCAGCACGCGGCGCGCGCCCATGCGCTTGGCCAGCAGGCAGGCCATGATGTTGTCCTCGTCGTCGCTGGTCAGCGCGATGAAGAGGTCCATGTCCTGCACGTTCTCGTCGCTCATCAGCTCCTCGTCGGTCGAGTCGCCGTGCAGCACCAGCACGCTGGAGGGCAGCTGCGTGGCCAGGTAGTCGCAGCGCTTGCGGTCGGTCTCGATGACCTTGAGCTGCAGATCGTCCTTGACCTGCCGGGCCAGCCGCAGGCCGACCTTGCCGCCGCCGGCGATCATCAGCCGCTTGACGGGCGAGTCCATCTTGCGCAGCGCGCCCAGCACCTTGCGGATGTTCTGCGTGGCCGACAGCACGAAGACCTCGTCGCCGGCCTCGATGCGCGTGTGCCCGGTCAGCTGCATCAGCACCTGGTCCTTGCGGTAGATGGCCACGATGCGGATGTCGGCGCCTGGCACCAGGGCCGGGATCTCGGCCAGGCTGTGCTGCACCAGCGGCCCACCGTCCACCGCGCGCACGGCGATCAGGCTCACCAGGCCGTCGGCGAACTCCAGCACCTGCAGCGCCTCGGGGTACTCGATGAGCTTGCGGATGTAGCGCGTGACGGAGTCTTCCGGGCAGATCACGCGGTCGACGCCGAAGCCCTCGCGGTCCATCAGCGGCGCGCCGTCCTGGAACTCGGGCGAGCGCAGCCGGGCGATGGTGGTGGGCACGTTGAAGAGCTGCCGCGCCACCTTGCAGACCACCAGGTTGGTCTCGTCCAGCGGGGCGCAGGCGATGAGCATGTCGGCGTCCTCGATGCCGGCGTCGGTCAGCACCGAGGGCTGGATGCCGTTGCCCACCACGCCGCGCAGGTCGAGCCGCTCCTGCAGCACGCTCAGGCGCAGCGGGTCGGTGTCGATCACCGTGATGTCGTTCTGCTCCGAGGCCAGGCTCTCGGCCACGCTCTCGCCGACGCGCCCGGCGCCCAGGATCACGATGTTCATCGCGCAGCGGTCATTGTTTCTTGAACAGCTGGCCGAGGTCGGCGAAGGCCTTGAACTCCAGCGCGTTGCCCGAAGGATCGAGGAAGAAGAACGTCGCCTGCTCGCCGGCAAGCCCCTTGAAGCGCACGTGCGGCTCGATGATGAAGCGCGTGCCCGCCGCCACCAGCCGGTCGGCCAGTGCCTGCCACTCGGCCATCGGCAGCACCACGCCGAAGTGCTTGACCGGCACGGCGTCGCCGTCCACGGCGCTGGTGCTCACGGGCTTGCATTCCTGGGGTGCCAGGTGGGCCACGATCTGGTGGCCATAGAGGTCGAAATCGATCCACTCCGGCGAACTGCGGCCTTCCGGGCAGCCGAGCAGGCCGCCGTAGAAGCCGCGCGCGACCTCGAGGTCATGCACCGGGAAGGCCAGGTGGAAGGGTCGGGGGATGTGGGGCGTGAGGGAAGTGCTCATGGGGCGTGATTCTGCGCCGGAAGCGGGTCCGCGCCGCGGCTTCATGCCGGTGCGGCGAACGGACTCTCCGGATACAACCGATGCAGCACCGTGCGGCCGGCGCTGGCCAGGGCAGGCTGCAGCAGCGTGGCCAGCAGTTGCGCCTCGCCGGCATTGTCGAATTGCGTGCTGCGCCGCTGCCACAGCGCCTGCAGCGCGTCGCGGTGCGGCAACAGGGCGTCGGCCACCACGGCCTGCCAGTGCGGCGGCGCCTCGCCCTGGGCCCATTCACCGCGGCCGCGGCCGAAGTGCGCCACCGCCAGGTAGCGCAGCAGCGCGGCTTCGACCATCGGCAACAGCGCGTCGTCGGGCCAGGCGACCCAGCTGTGACCGGTGCCGCGCACCACGTTCAGCCCGCGCGCCACGCCGGCGGCCCCCAGCGCGCCCAGCAGCCCGCCGGCCAGCATGCCGCCGCCCAGCGTCAGGCCGCCGGTGGCCAGATCGGCCTTCAGCCCGGCCAGCGCACCGCTGACCACGCCGCCCAGCATCGCGGCCTGGCCTTCGTCGACCTTGCGGAACACCGTCACCTGGGTGGCCACGCGCGACAGGATCTCGCCCTCGACATGGCCGGCGATGCCGTGCAGGCGCAGCAGCTCGGCCGTGCCGGCGTGCACTTCGGTGTCCATGCCCTGGGCCAGCGCCTGGCGGGCGCGGTCCTCCGGGCCGGGGGCTGCCGTGCCCAGACCCAGCGCGCTGCCGGCGCGGCGCACGCGGCCCACCCAGCCGGCGTCGTCATCGACGGCCAC
>JALHMT010000044.1 GCA_022843905.1 Rubrivivax sp. | reverse complement strand
CGAACCGTGTTCCTGTGCGACTACATCGGCATCGAGGACTTCCGGCGCGAGATCCATACCTTGCTGAACCGGGGTGAGTCGGTGCATCAGCTGCAGCGCGCCGTGTACTCAGGCAAGGTGGCGCCCGAGCGTGGCAGGCGCCGCGACGAGATGAAGGCGATCTCCGGTTCGCACGCCCTGCTGACGAACATTGTTCTGGCCTGGAACACCGCCCGGATGCACGAGGTGGTCCAGAGGCTCAAGCGAGACGGCATCCCGGTCGACGACGACTGGCTGCGCCGCATCGGCCCAGCGCACTTCTCGCACATCAATTTCCGCGGCACGATGAGATTCGGCGTCGACAAGTTCGCTGTGGCGCTGATCCAGCGCGCGCCGGGCCAGGCAACTCGGATGGCTTCCTGACGAGGAACGGGCCGGCATCCCCGGGCCAGCAGACACGCGGTCAGCGAGGCAAGTTGACAACCGTTGTCAAACCGTCCAGGATCTCGCCATGAGTCGCCAAACCATGAGTTTCGCCTTGCCCGAGTCGATGCGGGAGTACATTGACAACCGGGTCGCCGCTGGCAACTACGGCAACACGAGCGAGTACATCCGCGACTTGGTCCGGCGCGACCAGGAGGAACAGGCCAAGAAGAGGCTTCGCGATCTCATCGAAGAGGGGCTGGCATCCGGGCCAGGCCGGCGTCGCACCAAAGCGGACAAGAAGGAACTGCTGGCGATCGCTCGCGGCGAGATCGATTGAAGCCGGCGGTTCTGCGCCCGCAGGCGCTGCGCGACCAGCAGGGCGAGGTTCGGTACTACCGCAAGGAGGGCGGCACCCGCGTGGCGGTGAAGCTGGCCAACGCCACCAACGCCGCGCTTGACCAGATCGAACTCGATCCAGGGATCGGCTCGCCGACGCTCGGAAAGCTCCTTGGTATCCCAGGGCTTCGGACCTGGCGGGTCTCGAAGTTCCCGCTGCTCTGGTGCTACTTCGAACTCGGGGAGTACCTGGATGTGGTCCGGCTGCTGGGCGAGCGCCAGGACATCGCCGCGATCTTGGGCAACGAGTTCGCTTCGAACTGACGATACTCGCGTCCCGGCGTGCATGGGGCTGAGGCCAATGACCAGTCTACGGCGGCCTGTTCGTCAAGTTGGCTGGCCGGAACCAACCCTCTGCTGCCGATGGCCGAGACGACGTGGACGTCGGCGATGCAGCGGAAAGCGGCCGGTCACCTCTGGGCGGCTTCGGTGCCCCAGAGCGAAAAACTCGGGTGCCGGTCAGCGGTCGTTCGTGTGGGGCGGCAAGCGACCCTCGGCAGACGCAACTGCGCACAGACTCGTCGCCGCAGAGCCGACATCCGCGCAACGCACTGTGCACGTTGCATAGGGTGCAAGCGTGGGGTCGCGACCCAGGCCGATGTGTTGACCCGCCATCAGTTCAGCGTGTCAGTTCGCTGAACCGAAGGTGATTCAAGCCCATCGCGCGGCCGAACAGTTCGCTGCGTTGCCTGTGCCGACTGACTGTGACACCCAGCAGACCGAGCCCGAGGCCAAAGGTCCAGAAGGCGCCCGGTTCAGGCACCGCAGCCGAGATGGGCGACGGGAAGGGTAGTGCCCGCTGCCGATGCGGTGGCCATGATCTCGGGCAATGAGCGCGCGAAGCGATTGGGTCGCGAACGGGACTTGCAGACTTTCAGTGCTGTCTTTCTTGCAGTCACCGGCGCATCAGTCTGCGGCACACGGACTGCCATCGACAGGCCAGCTGTCCTCGAAGACCAGCGCCGACAGATCGGCGCGCTTGCGCCACGCTTGCATCTCGAGCATCGGTCGCGGATAGAACGCTTCGACGCGCCCAAGGCACAAGATGGCCACAGGGTGGCTGCCCACGGGCATGCCGAGCACCATGCGCAAGGCGTCCGGGTCGAACATCGAGATCCAGCCCATGCCGACACCCTCGACACGCGCGGCCAGCCACAGGTTCTGGATGGCGCATGCCACAGACGCCAGATCCATCTCCGGCATGGTCCGGCGCCCGAAGACATGCGACTCGCGCCCCTCGCACAGTGCAGCGACGAAGACCTCCGCGCATTCGCGCAGGCCCTCGACCTTCAGACGCAGGAACTCCTGCTGACGTTCACCCAGCGCGCTGGCCGTCTCCAACCGCTCCGCCTCGACCAACGCGAGCATCTTCATTCGTAGATCGACGGATCGCACACGGATGAAGCGCCAGGGCTGCATGTAACCCACGCTCGGGCCGCAATGGGCCGCCTGCAGCAGCCTGGCCAGAAGCGCTTCGTCCAGCGGGTCGCTCAGGAAGTGCCGCATGTCGCGCCGCGCGGCGATTACTTGGTAGACGGTGTCGATTTGTTCGGCGGTGAATTCGGTCATGGCTCTCGCACTCGGTGCGCCAGTATGCAATCCGTCAGCCACCGCAGCATCCGACGGATATAGACATGAGCAGCCAGTCAGTGCGTCACCCGGTCGAGGCGGCATTTCCGTCCATGCGCTCGGCTATAGTAAGGGTGTTGGTGCTCGCAAAGGCTTTCTTGCCGATGCAGTTCAACGGGAATCAGGAGAGAGGGAACCGCATGAACGGCGACCTCTTAACCTGAGCTGCCCCCGCAACGGTAAGCGGACGAGAGCCTCTGGTTCTCAGCCTGTGTACACAACCCACTGGGTGCCTTGCGCGCCTGGGAAGGGAACACAGACAGTCTCCGCCAGCCCGGATACCGGCCAACAAGGTGGCACGCTGCGCAAGCGGTGTGCCGTGAGGTGTATGCCGGCGGGGAAGCTGGCGTGCACGACCACCCTGGCTTTTACATCCATGTTTACTCCTGTTTCCAGGCCCTTCCGGGCCCTCTCCCCCATGCGTCTTCGTCCCGGGGCCAGCGCTGCCCTGGCCGTCTGCCTGACCGCGTTCTGCTTCAGCCCCATCGTCTCGGCGCAAACGTCCGACGTGCTCAGCGACCGTCGTTTCGATACCGTGGTTGTCACGGGCACACGGACCGCCACCCGCATCGACCAGAGCCTGGCCGAGGTCAGCGTCATCGACCGCGCGCAGATCGAACAGGCCAGCGGCCGGACACTGGCCGAACTGCTCGGCCAGCAAAGCGGCGTGCAGTTCTCGGCCAACGGCGGTGCAGGCAAGTCAAGCGCCGTTTACTTTCGCGGTCTGGAGGCGCGCCACACGCTGCTGCTGATTGACGGCGTGCGCTATGGCTCGGCCACCTTGGGCACGCCAGCGTGGGAAAACATCCCGCTGGACAGCATCGAGCGTATCGAGATCGTGCGCGGCCCGCTGTCCGGCCTGTATGGCAGCAACGCCGTAGGCGGCGTGATCCAGATCTTCACCCGCCTGGGATTACCGGGTCTGCGTCCTCAGGCCTCGGTCAGTGCTGGAACGCACCGCAGCGGGCATTTGTCGGGCGGCCTGCAATTCGGTCAGGGTGCGTTTGACGGCGCATTGCAGCTGACCCGCAACACCACGCAGGGTTTCTCGGCCACCAACCCGCGCGTTCCCTTTGGCAACTTCAACCCTGACGACGACGGCTTCAGGCAGACCAGCGGCAGCGCCCGTCTGGGCTGGCGCTTCGCTGAAGCCTGGCGCGCCGATCTCAGCAGCCTCGCCTCGAAGGGCGAAACCCAGATCGACGACGGGCTAGGAGCCGACGCACGCGCCGACCTGCGCACCCAGGTCATCGGGCTGCAGGTGCGCGGTCCCGTGCAGCCGGGATGGACCACGGCCGTCCGGGTGTCGCGCTCGAAGGACGAGTACGAGACGCTCTCCAGCGCCTCGGCCTTCGGCACGCTGGGCACCATCGCCACCGTGCAGCAGCAGCTCGGCTGGGAGAACACGGTCGACACGCCGCTGGGCAGCGCGCTGTTGCTGGCCGAGACCCTGCGCCAGACCGTGAGCCGCCCGGGCGCGCTCTTCGCCGTTTCGCAGCGAAGCATCGACGGCGTGGCGGCCGGCTTGAACGGCCGGGCTGGCGTGCACACCTGGCAGGGCAACCTGCGTCATGACCGCAATTCGCAGTTCGGCGGCCAGACCACGGGTTCGCTGGCCTACGGCCACGACCTCACGCCGGCCTGGCGCGCCGGTGCCTCCTATGGCACCAGCTTCGTCGCGCCGAGCTTCAACCAGCTTTATTTTCCCGGCTTCGGCAACCCGAATTTGCTGCCCGAAGAGGGTCGGCATGCCGAACTCAGCCTGCGCTGGGCTGGCACCGCGCAGCAACTGCGCATGGCCTATGTCGACAACCGCATACGCGGCTACATCAGCAGCGGGCCGGCGCCGACCAACATCCCGCGCACCCGCATCGACGGCTACACCCTGAGCTACGACGCGCAGTGGGCCGCCTGGACCGTGGCCGCCTCGCTGGACCGGCTGGATCCACGCAACGACACCGCGGGCACCGCCAACTTCGGTCGTCAGCTGCCGCGTCGTTCAAAGGACAGCCTGAAACTGGCTGCAGACACCGCGCTGGGTAGCTGGCGCGTCGGCGCCACGGCGGCTGCCTTCGGCGCACGCTACGACGATGCGGCCAACACGAGGCGGGTCGGCGGCTTCGCAACGCTGGACCTGCACGCCGACTGGCGACTCGCGCGCGAGTGGACGCTGGGCCTGAAGCTGAACAACGCCGGCGGCAAGGTCTACGAGACGGTCTATGGCTACAACCAGCCCGGCCGCGAGGGCCGCGTCACCCTGCGCTACAGCGGGATGTGAAGGCAAAGCCGACCTTCCGCCGTCGGAACGGGAACCTGCATGCACGAGCTGATCCTGGGTGGCGGCCGTAGCGGCAAGTCGCGCTGCGCCGAGGCGCGTGCTGCGGCCTGGCTGCAGACCCCCGGCCACAGCGCGGCGCTGATCGCCACCGCGCTGCCGGGGGACGACGAGATGCGCCAGCGCATCGCCCGCCACCGTGCCGACCGGGCCTTGCGCGTGCCGGCGCTGCAGACGCAGGAGGAAGCGCTGGCGCTGCCAGCGGCCCTGCTTGAGGCCAGCGCACCGCAGCGCATGGTCGTCGTCGACTGCCTGACGTTGTGGCTGACGCAACGACTGATGCCGATACAGGGCCCGGGGCTGGACGACGAGGCCTGGCAGACGCAGCAGGCGTTGCTGTGCAGCGCCCTGCGCCACGCCGCTGGTCCTGTGGTGATGGTGTCCAACGAGATCGGCATGGGCGTGACGCCACTGGGCCGTGAAGTCCGGCGCTATCTCGATGCGCTGGGCGCACTGCACCAGGCGGTGGCGGTCTGCTGCGC
The DNA here is from genome assembly GCA_022843905.1 of Rubrivivax sp. GTDB lineage: Bacteria > Pseudomonadota > Gammaproteobacteria > Burkholderiales > Burkholderiaceae_C > Rubrivivax. Next base: position 38,054 of record JALHMT010000044.1, on the reverse strand, counting down.
TCGCGTGACGCTGATGGTCGCCGGCATCGAAGTGCGCGTCAAAGGATGAGCATGCAGGCCTTGAACCTGGCTCGATACGCGCTCGCGGTGCTGCTGCTGACGCTGCTGGGCCCGCCGTCGCAGGCCCAGGTGAGCGTGCGCGACGACCGTGGCGTCGTGCATCGCTTTGCCGCACCGCCGCAGCGCATCGTCAGCCTGCTGCCGTCCATCACCGAAAGCGTCTGCGCCCTGGGCGCCTGCGCGCGGCTGGTCGGCGTGGACCGCTACTCCAACGCGCCGGCGCAGGTCGACGCCTTGCCGAAGCTGGGTGGCCTGGACGACGCGCAGGTCGAACGCATCGTCGCGCTGAAACCCGACGTGGTGCTGGCAGGCACCGCGGCGCGCGTGTCCGACCGACTCGAGTCGCTGGGGCTGACCGTCGTGCTGCTCGAATCGAAGACCCATGCCGATGTGCAGCGTTCTTTGGGCCTCATCGCCACGCTGCTGGGCACGCCGAGCGAGGGTGATCGCGTGTGGGAGGGCATCCAGCGCGACCTCGCCATGGCTGCATCCCGCGTGCCGCCGGCGCTGCGCGGCCAGCGTGTGTACTTCGAGGTCGCTTCGGCGCCTTATGCCGCGGGTATGGCCTCGTTCATCGGCCAGACACTGGTGCGGCTGGGCCTGGGCAACGTCGTGCCGGCCGAGCTGGGGCCCTTCCCCAAGCTCAACCCGGAATTCGTGGTGCGCAGCCGGCCCGACATCGTGATGGCTGTACAGCGCGAGGTGCAGACCATGCCCGGACGCCCGGGCTGGCAGGGCTTGGCAGCCTTGCAGCAAGGCCGCAGCTGCGGCTTCGAACCGGCGCGCTACGAGGTGCTGATCCGCCCCGGGCCGCGGATGGGCGAGGCCGCGCTCTTGATCGCCGACTGCCTGGCGAAGCTGCCCCCGGCTCCGGCGCGATGAGGCCGCCGGAAGTTATGGTGACCGCAGCGATGCCCGGGGTCGCGCCAGCTGGCAGGACGCAGGTGGCGCGGCGCCAGCGCCTGCTGTGGGCGCTGGGCGCGGCGGCGCTGCTGCTGCTCGCGCTGGGACTGGCGGCCGGCAGCGAAGGCCTGTCGTGGCGGGGCTTGCAGGCGGACCTGGCGGGTGACCAGGCCGGGTTGATCCTGGGCCAGATCCGCGCCCCGCGCACGGTGGGTGCGCTGCTGGTCGGTGCCCTGCTGGGCCTGGCCGGCGCGGTGGCGCAGGGCCTGTTCCGCAACCCGCTGGCCGACCCCTATCTGCTGGGCTCGGCAGCCGGTGCCTCGCTGGCCGTCGTCGTGGTGCTGGCCGCCAGCGCGCTCACCGGCCACCTCATCAGCCTGGCCACCGCGGTATGGCTGGAACGCATGGGCCTGGTCGTGGCGGCCTTCGTCGGCGCACTGCTGGGCGTGGCGATGACGCTGCTGCTGGCCCGCGGCGCACAGCAGACAGTGCGCCTGCTGCTGGCTGGCGTGGTGGTGGGCGTGCTGCTGGGCGCCGCCAGCGACCTCCTCACCCTGGTCTCGCCCGACGCGCTGCGCGGCAAGCAGATGTTCCTGCTCGGCAGCACCGGCTTCCTTGGCTGGCAGAGCGTCGTGCTGCTCGGCCTGGGGCTGGGGGTGGCGCTGCCGCTGGCCGTGCGGCTGGCGCGCGTGCTGGATGCGCTGACGCTGGGCGAAGACAGCGCCGCCAGCCTGGGCCTGCCGCTGGCGCGGCTGCGGCTGGTGCTGGTGCTGCTGTTCGCGCTGGCCACCGGGCTGGCGGTGTCGCAGGCCGGGCTCGTTGGCTTCGTCGGCCTGGTGGCGCCGCACCTGGTGCGCCGCATGGCGCCGGGCCCGCACGGCCACCTGCTGGCGGCCAGCGCCGCCGCCGGCGGCGTGCTGCTGCTGGCGGCCGATGTCGCGGCACGCGTGGTGATGGCGCCGCAGGAGCTGCCGGTGGGCGTGATCACCGCCATCGCCGGCGGCGGCTACCTGATGTGGTTGCTGAGCCGTCGGGGGCAGCGATGAGTGCGGCGCTGGAAGCCCGCGATATTGGCGTGACGCTGGGTGGCCAACGCGTGCTGGACGGCGTGAGCTGTGCCTTCGGATGTGGCTGGACAGCCATCGTCGGCCCCAACGGCGCCGGCAAGTCGACGCTGTTGCGCGTGCTGGCCGGCCTGCTGGCGCCGGCCGCCGGCAGCGTGCACCTCGGCGGCCGGCCGCTCGACACGCTGCCGGCCCGCGAGCGCGGACGCCAACTGGCCTGGCTGGCACAGCTCGGCGACATCAGCGGCGAGTTGACGGCCCGCGAGACCGTGGCCCTGGGGCGCCTTCCGCACTTGGGCCTGGTCGGCGTGGCGGGTGTCGCCGACGAAGCCGCCATCGAGCGCGCGATGGCGGCTACCGAGTGCAGCGCCTGGCAGCACCGGCCGCTGGCCGAGCTGTCCGGCGGCGAGCGCCAGCGCGTGCTGCTGGCGCGTGCCCTGGCCACCGAGGCACCGGTGCTGTTGCTGGACGAGCCCACCACCCATCTCGACCCGCCGCACCAGGTGGCGCTGGTGCGGTTGGCGCGCCGGCTGGCGGCCACGCACACCGTGGTCACGGTGCTGCACGACCTGCCGCTGGCCCTGCAGGCCGACCGCGTGCTGGTGCTGCACCGCGGACGCGTGCACGCCGACGCCGCACACGACGACCCGGCCCTGCACGCCGCGATGGTGGCGGTGTTCGACGGTGCGGTGCGTGTAGACACCGTCGCCGGTCGGCCCACCGTGGTGCCCAACCTGGAGCCCTGAATGCAGATCGAAACGCCCCCCACCGAACGCGGCAGCCCCAAGGCCGAGGGCGAACGGCGCGGCCTGTTGATCGTCCACACCGGCCATGGCAAGGGCAAGAGCACGGCGGCCTTCGGCCTGGCGCTGCGCGCCCACGGCCGCGGCAAGGCGGTGAAGATCTACCAGTTCATGAAAGTGCCCTCGGCGCGCTTCGGCGAGCACCGCGTCTTCGAGCAGCTGGGCGTGCCCATCGAGGGCCTGGGCGACGGCTTCAGCTGGAAGAGCCGCGACCTCGAGCATTCGGCGCAACTGGCGCGCGACGGCTGGGCGCGCGCGGCGGCCACCATCGGCGCCGGCGAACACTTCCTCGTCGTGCTCGACGAGATCATGTACCCGCTGCGCTATGGCTGGCTGCCGCTGGAGCCGGTGCTGCAGGTCTTGCGTGATCGACCGCCCGACGTCCATGTGGTGTTGACGGGCCGCGAGGCGCCGCAGGAACTGGTCGATCTGGCCGACACCGTCACTGAGATGACGATGATCAAACACCACTTCAAGGCCGGCGTGCCGGCGCAGCGGGGGATCGAAGACTGATGGATTCCGCCTTCACTGCCACCAACCTCGCCGCGATCAGCTGGAGCGCGGGCAAAGACTCTTGTCTTGCGCTGCTGCGCGCCCGCGAAGCGGGCCTGGACGTGCGCAGCTTCCTCACCATGCTCGACCCCGGCGGCCTGAGCAAGAGCCACGCACTGCCTCGCGATTTGATCGCTGCACAAGTGCATGCACTGGGCGGCCAGTGGTGGCCGGCCGAGGCCGGGCCGGGCGAATACGCCCAGGTCTTCGCCGCGCAGCTGCGCACGTTGCGGGATGCCGGGCACCGCCACCTGGTCTTCGGCGACATCGACCTGCAAGCCCACCGCGACTGGCTGGAGCCGGCCTGCGCTGTGGCCGGCCTGCAGGCGGTGTTCCCGCTGTGGGGGCTGGCGCGCGGCGCGGTGGCGGCGGAGGTCTTCGCGCGCGGTATTCGCGCCCAGCTGGTCTGCGTGGACACACGCTGGCTCGACGACAGCTTCTGCGGTGCCGAGTACGACGCGGCACTGCTGGCCCGCCTGCCGGCCGGCGTGTGCCCGGCCGGTGAGGGCGGCGAGTTCCACAGCTTCGTATGGGACGCGCCGGGTTTCGCCGCGCCGCTGCGGGTGCGGCGGGGGCCGCTGCGCCGCATGGCCTCGACACCGCCGCTGTCGCCGACGATGCTGGTGCTGCAGACGCCGAGGCTAACTGCGACCGCGCCATCCGGCACGGGGGGGCGGCCGGCATGACCGAGCTGATCGTCTGCAGCACCTGCCGCCGCCCGGGCACCGCCCGTGAAGCGCCGGCCGACGGCCAGCGCCTGCTCGAAGCCATCGAGGCCGCGCTGCGCGCGTCACCCGCGCCGCTGAACGTGCGCGCCACCGCCTGCATGAGCGGCTGCTCTCGCGCCTGCACTGTGGCGCTGCAGGCGGCGGGCAAGGTCAGCTACCTGTTTGGCGAGTTGTCACCCGACGCCGAGACTGCGGCGCAAGTTCTGGCCTGCGCCGGACTGCATGCCACCAGCGCCGACGGCCAACTCGACCGCCAAGCGAGACCCGAGCGGCTGCGCAATGGCATTCTGGCCAGGCTGCCGGCCCTGGCGCGACTCGATTGAATGTGGGCCCCAGCGTGATCACAACAGACGTGGCAATGCCTCTGGCGCTGGGGCTTGCTTGGGCGCTGGACATCGCCTTCGGCGAACCTCGCAATGCATGGCATCCCGTGGCTTGGCTGGGTCGCGTGCTCGGGCCGCTGGGCGACGGGCTGTGCCGCTGGACTCCCGCCGCCGCGTTTGCCGGCGGCGCCGTGGCGTGGTGCGGCATCGCCGGCCTGCTGGGGCTGGGCGCGGCGTGGCTGCAGGGCACCCTGCTCGGACTGACGCCCGCCTGGGCGGCGCTGGGGCTGGCCCTGCTGCTCAAACCCTGCTTCGCCTGGCGCATGCTGCGCGACGAGGTGCGGGCGGTGGACGTGGCGCTGGCCGAGAGCCTGGAGGCCGGGCGCAAGCGCGTCGCCTGGCTGTGCAGCCGCGACGTGCGCACGATGGACGCCGACGAAGTGCGCGAGACGGCCATCGAGACCCTGGCCGAGAACCTCAACGACTCGGTGGTGGCGCCGCTGTTCTGGTTCGCGCTGGCCGGTCTGCCGGGCGCGGTGGTCTACCGTTTCGCGAACACCGCCGACGCGATGTGGGGCTACCGAGGCCGGTATGAGTGGGCGGGCAAGTGGGCGGCGCGCGCCGATGACGTGCTGTCCTGGCTGCCCGCACGGATGACCGCTGCGCTGCTGGCACCCATCAGGGCTGCTGCCTGGCGCGTTCTGACGCAAGAGGCCTCGCGCACGCCTTCGCCCAACGGCGGCTGGCCGATGGGCGCGATGGCCCTGCTGCTCGGCGTGCGCCTGCGCAAGCCCGGCGTCTACGCGTTGAATGCCAGCGCCTCGTCGCCACAACCCGCAGACCTGCCACGCGCGCAGCGCCACGCCAGCCGCGCGGCATGGCTGGCGGCCGGCCTCGCCGGCCTGGCCTGCACCCTGGGCAGCCCGTGGAGGCTGGGGGCGTGATGCGCGGTTTGCGCGTCCACGGCGGCCCCGACGCGGCGGGGCCGGTACGCTGGGATTTCTCCACCAACATCAACGCTGCGGGACCCTGCCCGCAGGTCCTGCAGGCCGTGGCGCAGGCCGATGTCAGCCGCTACCCGGACCCTCGCTACACGGCGCTGCGCCTGCGCTTGGCGGCATGGCATGGCGTCACTCCGGACCGCGTGCTGTTCGCGGCCAGCGCCAGCGAATTCATCCAGCGCGTCACCGCCGTCGCCCAGCGTCTGGCACCGGGGCCGGTGGCCCTGCCGGCACTGGCTTACGGCGACTACGCCAGCGCGGCGATGGCCTGCGGACGAAGCGTCTGGGTCGACGGCGATTCCTTTGCCACCGCGCCCACGATGCGCTGGTGTGCCGACCCCAGCAGTCCGCTGGGCCAAGTTGCGCTGCCGCCGGCCGACCCCGGGGCCGTGCCGACGGTGCTGGACGCCGCCTACGAACCGCTGCGCCTGGACGGCGGCGCGGGCTGGCCGCAGGCGGCGCGAGACGCGGTGTTCCAGCTGCACACGCCGAACAAGGCGCTGGGCCTGCCGGGCGTGCGCGGCGCTTACGCCATCGCGCCGTCGCAGGCCGACTGGCCCGTGGCGGCCTGGTGCGACGCCCTGGAACAGGCGGAACCCTCGTGGCCGCTGGGTGCCCACGCCGTGGCACTGCTGGACGCCTGGCTGCAGCCAGCGACACAGGACTGGCTGGCCACCGCGCGGCACACACTGGCCGACTGGACCGCCCTGCTGCGCGACGGTCTGGCCGAGTTCGGCCTGCAGCCGCAACCCAGCGTCACGCCCTTCCTGTGCGCCCTGCGCCCGCCTGCGGCCACGGACGCCTGGCTGCGTGCGCAGGGCCTGAAAGTCCGCGACACGGCATCCTTCGGTCTGCCGGCTCGAATGCGCTTGTCGGCCCAGTCGCCAGTTGCCACCGAGGCCTTGCTGGCGGCGCTGAGGTCGTCAACCGTGGACCGCATTTCCACTTCCCCCGACCCGGAGCGACGAGCATGACTCCCGACATTCCTGACATCCCCGAATTCGACGATCCGGCACTGGACGCCGCCCTGCAGCGTCGCATCGACGGCAAGACCAAGCCTCTGGGCGCGCTGGGCCGGCTGGAAACGCTGGGGCTGCAGCTTGGACGCATCCTTGGCAGCGAAACGCCGCAGCTGCGGCAGCCGCAGCTGGTGGTCTTTGCCGCCGATCACGGCCTGGCGGCGCATGGCGTCTCGGCCTATCCCAGCGACGTGACTTGGCAGATGGTTGAGAACTTCCTCGCCGGCGGCGCCGCTGTCAGCGTGTTGGCACGCCAGCACGGGCTGGCGCTGACCGTCGTCGACGCCGGTGTGCGGCATGACTTCGCACCACGGGCCGGCCTGCTGCTTCGCAAGGTGGCGCCGGGCAGCGCCGACGCGCTGGCTGGCCCGGCGATGACGTCCGCGCAATGCGCCCAGGCGCTGGACGCCGGCCGCGACGTGGTGAAAGGTCTGCCAGGTAACGCGCTGCTGCTGGGCGAGATGGGCATCGGCAACACCTCGGCTGCGGCGTTGCTACTGGCTCGGCTCACCGGTACGCCCATCGAGAACTGCTGCGGCCGCGGTACTGGCCTGGACGACGCCGGCCTGGCGCGCAAGCAGACCGTGCTGCGCCAAGTGCTCGCTCGGCACGCAGACGCCGTGGCGCCGCTGCAGGCTTTGGCCGCGATGGGCGGGTTGGAAATCGCGATGATGTGTGGGGCCGTGCTGCAGGCCGCGCTGGAGCGCCGGGTCATTGTCGTGGACGGTTTCATTGCCAGCAGCGCGGTGCTGGTGGCGGCGCGGCTGCAGCCGGCCGTGCTGTCGCGCTGCGTCTTCGCGCACTGCTCCGACGAGGCCGGCCACGGTTTGATGTTGCGTGCGCTGAGCGTCGCGCCACTGCTGCAACTGGGCCTGCGCCTGGGCGAGGGTTCAGGCGCGGCGCTGGCCTGGCCGTTGCTGGTCTCGGCGTGCCGCGTGCTGGAGGAAATGGCCAGCTTCGAATCGGCCGGTGTCAGCACGCGCAGCGAAGTGTCATGACCCACGCAGTGCCATGACGGGTGCGGCGCTGCGCGTGCTGGTGCACGAGGGACGGCTGGTCTGCATCGCGCTGCAGTTCCTGACCCGTGTGCCGGTGCCGCGTGCCGTCGGCTATGAGCCGGCCTGGCTGCAGGCCTGCCTGCGCCACTTCCCGCTGGTCGGCGCCTTCGTCGGCGCCTTCGCCGCCGGGGTCCTGTGGGCGGCGCTGCAGGCCTGGCCACCCGCGGTGGCGGCCACGCTCAGCCTGGTGGCCACCGTGTGGCTGACCGGCGCCTTCCACGAGGACGGCCTGGCCGACACCTGCGACGGCCTGGGCGGCGCGGTGAGCCGCGAACGCGCGCTGGCGATCATGAAGGACTCGCGCATCGGCACCTATGGCGCCGTGGCGCTGGTGCTGGCGCTGGGGCTGAAGATCGCGGTCGTGGCCGCGCTTGCCGCCCAGCCGGCCTTCGCTGCTGCGGCTTTGATCTGGATGCACGCCGCCTCGCGCGCTGCGCCCGTGGCGCTGGTCTGGCGCCTGGCCTATGCCGGCGATGCCGAGCATGCGAAGGCCAAGCCGCTGGCCACGCAGACCGATACCGCCGCGTTGGTCGTCGCGCTGGGCTGGGTCGCCTTGATCGGCGCCGGCCTGCTGGGGCTGGCGCCGGTGATTGCCCCTGCGCTGGCGCCCAGGCTGCCGGCTGCGCTGGGCGCCGCTGCTGTGGCCAGCGTGCTGGCCGCCGCGCTCTGCGCGCGTTGGCTGCGCCGCCGGCTGGGCGGCTTCACAGGCGACACGCTCGGCGCCACACAGCAGATCGTCGAGCTGGCCGGCCTGCTGGCCTGGCTGGCCGTGGCGGCGCGATGAGCAGGCGCGGCGTGTCCGGCGATTCAGCGCTTTGGGTGTGGCGGCACCCACGACCGCAGGGGGCCGCCGGCCGCTGCATCGGCCGCACCGACCTGCCCGTCGACCCGCGTCGTGCCAAGCGCCTGGCCCACCGCATCCGCCAGGAGGCACGCCAGCTTGGGCTGCCGCGCATCGTGCTGACTTCGCCGCTGCGCCGCTGCGCCGACGTGGGCCGCTGGCTGCGCCGCTGGGGCTGGCAGCATCGCATCGACGCGGCGCTGCTGGAGATGGACTTCGGCGCGTGGGACGGCCAGCGCTGGGCGACGCTGCCGCAGCCCGCGGTCGATGCGTGGTGCGATGAGTTTTTGACGCACCGCCCAGGCGGCGGCGAAAGCCTGCAGACACTGTTCGAGCGCGTGGCGGCGTGGCAGCCACCAGCTGCGGCGCAGGTACTTGTCGGCCACGCTGGCTGGATGCTGACGCGGCGCTGGCTCGCCGAAGGCCGGCCGCCACCGCGCCATGCCGCCGACTGGCCTGCGCCACCCACCTATGGTGTGCGCTGGTCAATGCCCATGAGGATCGAGAGATGACCCGGCACACCGAAGGCACCGCAGGCCGCGCCTTGATGGTCTGGGGCACCAGCAGCGGCGCGGGCAAGAGCCTGCTGGCGACCGCGCTTTGCCGTTGGGCGGCGCAGCGCGGCATCGACGTAGCGCCCTACAAGGCGCAGAACATGAGCAACAACGCCCGCGTCGTGCCCGGGCCAGGCGGTGGATGGGGCGAGATCGGCGCAGCGCAATACTTCCAAGCGCTGGCCGCGCGCGTGCAACCCAGCGTCGACATGAACCCGGTGTTGCTCAAGCCCGAGGGTGACACCGCCAGCCAGGTGGTGTGTCAGGGCCAGGTCGATGCGGCGCTGTCACGCCTGCCCTGGCGCGAGCGCAGCCGCCACCTGGCCGTGGCGGCGCGCGAGAGCTTCCTGCGCCTGCGCCAGCGCCACGAACTGCTAGTCATCGAGGGCGCGGGCTCGCCTGCCGAGATCAACCTGGCACCCCAGGACTACGTCAACCTCGAGACCGCGCGCTGGGCCCGCGACAGCGGCCGCCTGCGCAGCCTGCTGGTCGCCGACATCGACCGCGGCGGCGCCTTCGCGCACCTGCACGGCACCTGCGCATTGCTGCCTGACGATCTGCGACCCAGTCTGGCCGGCTTCGTGCTGAACAAGTTCCGCGGCGACGCCGCTCTGCTCGCCCCCGGCCCGCAGATGCTGCAACAGCTGACCGGCGTGCCGACCGTGGCGGTGCTGCCGATGCGCCGCGACCACGGCCTGCCCGAGGAGGACGGTGTCTTCGACGCGGGTCTCGGGGCCGCAGCCGCGGGCGGCCTGAAGGTGGCGATCGTGGCCTACCCGCGCATCAGCAACCTCGACGAATTCCAACCGCTGAGACAGGTCCGCGGTCTGCGTCTGTGCTGGGCGCGCAGCGCTGGGGCACTGGCCGGCGCCGACTGGATCGTGCTGCCCGGCTCCAAACAGGTCAGCGGCGACCTCGACTGGCTGCGCCAGCAGGGCCTGGACGTCGAGATCGCCCGCCACGCCGCCGCCGGCAAGCGCGTGCTCGGCATCTGTGGCGGCCTGCAGATGCTGGGCCGCCTGCTCAGTGACCCGCAGGGCATCGACGGCCCCGTGCACGATGGCCAACCCGGTCTCGGACTGCTTCCGGTCCACACCCGCTACGCTGCGCCGAAGCGCGTGCTGCCCGTACGGGCGCGATTCACCGACCTGTCGGCGCCCTGGCAAGCCTTGTCCGACATCGAGGCGCCGGCCTACGAAATTCGCACCGGTATCACCGAGGCGGTGTCAGACGCAGGCGCCCGCGCTGTGCTGCATGACGAACAGGGGGCGGCCATCGGCTGGCAGCAGGGCTCGACCCTGGGCGTCTATGCCCACGGCCTGTTCGAGTCGAGCACCGTGATGCGTGCTCTTTTCGGGACAGAGGTCGCCACGCTCGACGCTGTGTTCGACGGTTTGGCCGATCTGGTCGACCGGCACTTCGAACCTGGGGCGCTGGACAGGCTGATGTAGGCTGAGCACGAGCGGCTGGCAGCCTGGCTTCGCAGGCAGCTACGCTGCCGCTCCCGCTTGCAGACTGGGTTCATCGGTGGGGGCCATCCCGAGCCCGCAATCAGCCCCCAAGGACCGACGTCGGCAAGGCCGGAACGGTGGCAGCAGCCGACTCTGCAACTCCTACCTTGAAGGCGTGTTGGAACCCCGGCACCGTCTGCGCCGGGTCATGCCCCAGACCGCGCACCACGCAGACGCCATCCACGCCGCAGGAGGCCGCGAGTCGAACCTGGTCGGCCGACAGGATGCCGCCGATCGCCACCACCGGTGCACCGGCCATTTGCTGCCACCAACGCAGGTTTGTCAGACCTTGCGGGCGCCAGGGCATGGCCTTCGTCAAGGTCGGCCATACAGGGCCGCAGGCGATGTAGCGCGGCGCCAAGCTGCGCGCCCGGCACAGCTCCCACAGGCTGTGTGAGCTGATGCCCAGCGCCAGGCCGCTCGCGGCCAGCGCCGCACGGCCTTCCGGGCCCAGCGCCAGCAGGTCTTCCTGGCCCAGATGCACACCGCCTGCACCGAGTTCCGCAGCGAGTTGCCAATGGTCGTTGACGAAGAGTTCAGCACCGGCCACCTGGCAGGCCTGCACGCAGCGCTGCACCTCTTGACGCAAAGCGGCGTGCCAAGCGGCATCGGGCTGCAAAGGAATCTTGATGCGCAACTGCAGTGTCCGGATGCCCGAGGCCAACACTTGCCGTGCGCGCTCGGCGCTATCGACCAGCGCGTAGAGACCCAGGCCCGCTCCCAGGTTCCGAGCGGCATCCAGTTGCGGCACCGCAAACCGGGGAGTCTCGTCCCAGGACAGCAACGGCAGCAGCGAAGGATTTGATGCAAAGCCGGGTCCTGCCTTCACCGGTCCGGCACCCGCACCGGCCGCGTGGCCATGGGTCAGTGCATGAGCGGTTGCCATCTTGGCCAGCACGGCGGCATCGGCCGCGACGAAGCCCAGCGCCATCGCGGCCGCGATGCTGCTGGCAAAGGTGCAGCCGGTGCCGTGGTGGTGGGCGGTGGCCACGCGCGGCGATGCCAGCCAGCCGGCGGCGTGGGCGCTGTCCAGCCAGTCGATCACACGACCGTCGAGATCGGCACTGTCACCGCCAGTGATGCACACCGCGCCTGCGCCCAATGCGCGCAGGCGACTTGCTATTGCAGGCAAGGTGTCGGCGTTGTCGGGGCCGGACTCGCCGAGCAGCGCCCGCGCCTCGCGCCGGTTCGGCGTGACGACCGAAGCCTGCGGGAGCAGCTCATCGCAGTAGGCGCGAAGCGTAGCTGTGTCGACAAAGGATGCGCCCGTGCTGGCACCAAGCACCGGATCGACAACCAACGCCACCGGCCCAGCCTCACGCAGCCTGTGGATCCAGCGTGCTACCCGCTTCACCTGTTCAGCGCCGCCGAGCAGCCCGGTCTTGACAACCCGTGGCGGCATGTCGTCGGCCAGGGCCTGCAACTGCGCGTCCAGCAGGTCAGGGGATACAGCTTCGATGCGCGTCACGGCGCGTGAATGCTGCGCCGTCACTGCGGCAACGACAGGACAGAGATGCACGCCGAAAGCCTCGGCCGCGCGCTGATCGGCGGCCAGGCCAGCACCGCCGCCGCTGTCGGTGCCCGCAATGCTCCAGATGATGGGCAGCGTCATGTTGCGCCGCCCAGCAGCACTGGCTCGCCACCCACCGGTGTGCTGGCGACCGCGAAGTCCTGTACGGCCATCACGCCAGCACGCCAGGCGCCACGGCCGGCCTCGATGGCCAGGCGGAAGGCGTGCGCCATCGCCGCCGGAGCACGGGCCTGCGCGACAGCCGAATTCAGCAGCACAGCGTCGTACCCCATCTCCAGCGCCTGCGCGGCATGCGAGGGCGCACCGATGCCGGCGTCGATGATCAGCGTCGCATCGGGCAGGCGCTCGCGCAGCGTGCGCAGTGCATAGGGATTCAGCAGACCCTGGCCCGAGCCGATGGGCGCACCCCAGGGCATCAGCAACGGACACCCCGCGTCCATCAGGCGACGGCAAAGCACCAGGTCGTCGGTGCAGTAGGGGAAGACGGTGAAGCCTTCCCGCACGAGCTGCCCGGCGGCAGCCAGCAGTTCGAACGGATCAGGCTGCAGCGTGTGCTCGTCGCCCGTGACTTCCAGCTTGATCCAGGGCGTGTCGTAGAGCTCGCGTGCCATCTGCGCCAGTTGCACCGCCTCGCGCGCCGTGCGGCAGCCGGCAGTGTTGGGCAGCAGGCGCGCGCCGGTCTCGCTCATGGCCTGGCGCACGATGGCGACAAAACCGTTGTCGCCGGCTGCCGCCAATGTGCGCTTCAGGCCCACGGTGACGATCTGCGTCTGCGCCGCGACGATGGCCTCGTGCAGAACCTGCGGTGAAGGGTAGCCGGCGGTGCCGAGCAGGAACCGGCTGTGTAGGGTGACGTCGCCGATCTGCCAGATGTCGTCGTCAGATTTCGTTGCGGTGTAGGTCGTCATGGTTTCGGATCAGGTTCAGCCACCGACGATGGGCTGGAACAACAGCACCGCATCGCCCGCCTGCAGCACGCAAGCCTCGCGCTGGCTGCGTGCGACGAAAAGACCATTGACAGCGGTGCTGATTGCATTGGGGCCATGGCCCAGGGACGCCACCAGCTGGGCCAGATGGCTACCCGCCGGCAACACCTGCGGTCGGCCATCGAGCAGCACTGTGACGGTGTGCCCGGTGTTCATGCCGCCACCAGCGGCTCTGCGGGCTGCGTCAGCGCGCAGGCCTGCAAGGCGTCTTCCAGCAGCGCTGGCGCAAGCAGCCAGCCGTGGCGGAACAGGCCGTTGATGCGTACGAGGCCGGGCGCAACCTCGGTGCGCGGCTCGTTATCGGGCAGGGCCGGGCGCAGGTTGACGTCCAGCCGCAGGATGCGCGCCTCGGCCAGCGCAGGCAGCACGCTGTGTGCGGCGCTCATCAGTTCAACCGCGCTCTTCAGCGACACCGGCGAGCGGTCCTCGCTCTCGATCTCGCTGGCGCCGAGCAGCAGCACGTCGCCGGGGCGGGGTACCAGGTACACGCGGTGTCGGGGATGCAGCAGGCGCACAGGCCGCGTCAAGCCGTGGCCGGGCGCTTGCAGCCAGACCAATTCGCCGCGTACGCCGCGAACCGGCAGCGCTGGACGGCCGCCAGCTCCGCGCACATCAAAAACAAGGTCGAAACGCTGCGAGGGCGCGCCGTCGAAGACCAGTTCGCCAGGGCGAACCTGGGCTACCGTGCGCTGCCAGTGCCAACGCACGCCGCGGGCTTCATCGTGCAAGGCCTGCATCGTCGCGACGCAGTCGATCTGCCCCTCACCGGGCAGCAACCAGGCATGCGCCGCACCCTGCAGGGCCGGCTCCAGCGCGCCCAACTGCGCGGCCGACAGCGCCTGCGCGCGCGGCGTGCCCGACGCCTCGGCGGCCAGACGGGCCAGCACGCGCTGCGCCGCACTGGCATCGCCGCGGTGCGCCAGCAGCAGGCTGCCGATCGCGGCGAAATGCGGTCTGGCTTGCAATGCAGCAACGACGTCACGCCAGAGCGCGATCGAACGCCAGCCCAGCGCCGCAACCTCGGCCGAGCTGTTGTCCCGCTCGGCCAGCGGGCTCAGCATGCCAGCAGCCGTGTAGCCGGCAGCCTGCTGGCCGTCAAAGGTCGGCTCGGACCCCAGCGCGGGGTCGAACACGCTGATGCGGTGCCCTTCGCGCGCCAGCCGCCACGCCAGCAGCCGGCCCAGCAGGCCAGCACCGGCGATGCCGATGGACAGTGCCGCCACGGCTCAGGCCTGGGGCTGCTTGACGGACTGAATCGGGATGTAGAACTCGCCGCCCGCGGCCTTGAACTGCGCCGACTTCTCGGCCATGCCTGCCTGCAATGCGGCAGCTTCGGCCACGCCCTTGGCGGCGGCGTAATCGCGCACGTCCTGCGTAATCTTCATCGAGCAGAACTTGGGCCCGCACATGCTGCAGAAGTGAGCCACCTTGGACGCGTCCTTGGGCAGCGTCTCATCGTGGAAGTCGCGCGCGGTGTCGGGGTCCAGACCCAGGTTGAACTGGTCGGTCCAGCGAAACTCGAATCGAGCCTTGCTCAGCGCTTCGTCGCGCGCCCGTGCACCCGGGTGGCCCTTGGCAATGTCGGCCGCGTGGGCCGCGATCTTGTAGGCAATGATCCCCTGCTTGACGTCGTCGCGGTCGGGCAGGCCCAGGTGTTCCTTGGGCGTGACGTAGCAGAGCATGGCCGTGCCCATCCAGCCGATCATGGCCGCGCCGATGGCGCTGGCGATGTGGTCGTAGCCCGGCGCGATGTCGATGGTCAGCGGCCCCAACGTGTAGAAAGGCGCCTCGTGGCACAGGCGCAACTGCTCGTCCATGTTGGCCTGGATCATGTGCATGGGCACATGGCCCGGGCCTTCGATCATGGTCTGCACGTCGTGCTTCCAGGCGATCTGCGTCAGTTCGCCCAGCGTGCGCAACTCGGCGAACTGGGCCTCGTCGTTGGCGTCGGCGCCGCTGCCGGGGCGCAGGCCGTCGCCGAGCGAGAAGCTCACGTCGTAGGCCTTCATGATGTCGCAAATGTCTTCGAAATGCGTGTACAGGAAGCTCTCGCGGTGATGCGTGATGCACCACTTGGCCATGATCGAGCCACCCCGGCTGACGATGCCGGTGCGCCGGTTGGCTGTGAGGTGGATGAAGGGCAGGCGCAGACCGGCGTGGATGGTGAAGTAATCCACCCCCTGCTCTGCCTGCTCGATCAGCGTATCGCGGAAGATCTCCCAGGTCAGGTCCTCGGCGACCCCACCGACCTTCTCCAGCGCCTGGTAGATCGGCACCGTGCCGATGGGTACCGGGCTGTTGCGCACGATCCAGTCGCGGGTGGTGTGGATGTTGCGGCCGGTACTGAGATCCATCACGTTGTCGGCGCCCCAGCGGATCGCCCACACCAGCTTCTCGACCTCTTCCTCGATGCTGGAAGTGACGGCCGAGTTGCCGATGTTGGCGTTGATCTTCACCTTGAAGTTGCGGCCGATGGCCATAGGCTCGACTTCGGGGTGGTTGATATTCGCGGGGATGATGGCGCGACCGCGGGCCACCTCGTCACGCACGAACTCGGGCGTGATGATCGTGGGTATGTGTGCGCCCATGGAGTTGCCGCGCAGACGTGCCTCGCGCGCCGGGTCGGTCAGGTACTCGGACATCCATTCGCGCTTGCCGTTCTCGCGCAGGGCCACGTATTCCATCTCGGGCGTGACGATGCCGCGGCGCGCATAGTGCATCTGCGTCACGTTGGCGCCGCTCTTCGCCCGTCGCGGCGCACGCTGCAAAGCGGCAGCGGCACGGCGTAGCGCCTCGATGCGTTCGGCTTCAATGGCGCCGCGCAGTTCACCCTTCACGCCATCGTCCAGCACCTGGTGCACACGGCCGGTGTAGCCCTCGGTGTCGCCGCGAGATTCGATCCACGCGTTGCGCACGCCGGGCAAGCCGCGCGTGACGTCGATCTCGACGCCGGGATCGGTGTAGGGCCCCGAAGTGTCGTACAGCGAGACAACTTCGCCGTTGCTCAGCGTGACCTCGCGGTGCGGCACCAGCAGGTCGGGGCGGCTGCCTGCGATGTGGGCCTTGCGGGAAGCAGGGAAAGGCTCGCGGGTGAGCGTGAGCAGGGCGTCGAGCTGGTCGGGGGCATTCATCGGGGCTCCTTGGGCATCGGTGTGAGAACACGTGCTCCGAAGGTGGCCCCGGCGACCCGAACCCGCCAATCGGGTCCCTGGATCATGGGTGGCAGCTCTTCTTTCGCCGGTACTAGCCGGATCAAGTTCGCGGGTTTGGACAACCATCTCAGCACGCCTTCAGCGTGCACCCCGGAGCAACACCATTATCACGGCATTTCAAGCGCGCGGTCAATCGGCCCGAGAGCTGCCGCTGGCGAACTTCGCCTCTTGGCCGACCTGAGACAGCCGGCTCGGCGGATTGCTCGCTCCAAACCGGCCGGTCAGATCTTGATTTTCAACGTCAGCAAAGTGGCGTCGACTTCGCCTACAGGAGCACCCGCCCTCGGCCACAACCGGTCCTTCCAGGCGCGCTCGAAAATCTCGCCTCGGCGTACCTGCGAATGGCAGGTTTCCGGCGACTAATCTGGGTCTCGCTGTGGCTCTGCCCGGCCATTATGAGAAGACCTCGGTTATGAGAAGTCCTGAGATGGCATAGGCCGGGAGGCCGCGCTGGTACTGGCGATCCGCGGTGCAGCGGTTCGTCGCGCTGGACATAGATTTGGCACTCGGGCAGCACTGTCGTCTCCACCACCGGAGACCGTCATGCCCAAGATCCCTGCTCTCAACCCCTTGCTTCAAGCCTGGTTGCTTGAAGGCCCGCTTGCCGCACAAGTGCCGGCGTACATCGAACGCCTGCGGCGAGGTCGGTATGCGACCCACACATCGGGGCGCTGCCTGAACGGCTTGGCGCACTTCGCGCACTGGATGTCGATGTGCAGCCTGCCCGCGCGCATGCTTGATGAAGGTTGCATCGACCAGTTCCTGCGCTACCACCTGCCGCGCTGCGACTGCCTGGGCGGGGCACTGCGCACGCCCATTGAACTGCATGCCGCGCTGATGCCGATGCTGGAGGTCTTGCGGGCCCAAGGCGTCATCGCCCGTGCGTCGGCGCCGACGGGTCCGATCGCCGACGAGCTGGGCCGCTACGACGCGCACATGAGCAGGGCTCGGGGCCTGGCCGCCGGAACCCGGCGCGGCCGCCTGCGCATCGTCGAGCGGCTGCTGCTGTCCAAGTTTGCAGGGCGGACCGTCGAGGTGAGCTCGCTGCTGCCCGAGGACGTACGCCAATTCATCGTCGACCAGTTGCAGGCCCTGGGCACCACCAGCAACGCCATCATGATCGCATCCACGCTGCGGGCGTACCTGCGCTATCGCGCCACCTGCGGCGACGCGGTGCAGCCGCTGCTGGCCGTCATCGCCTCGCCCGCGCACTGGAGCATGGCGTCGCTGCCCCGAGGCCTCAAGCCCGAGGAGGTCGACCGGCTGCTGAACTCGTTCACCGATGCGCTGCCGTCACCCAGGCGCGGTTATGCCGTCGTGCGCCTGGCGCTTGATCTGGGCCTGCGCGGCATCGAGATCAGCCGGCTGCAACTGGCCGACATCGACTGGCGCGTGGGTACCCTCACGCTCAAGCGCACGAAGTCCCGTCGCCAGGATCTGCTGCCCTTGCCGGTGGTGACCGGTCGAGCTCTGGAAGCCTACTTGCGGCACGAACGACCCAAGACCAGTGACCCCGCTGTGTTCGTGCGTCGCCTGGCGCCGCATGACGAACCCATCGGCGTGGACGCCATCCGGCGCATCGTCCGCGATGCGTTCCGACGCGTGGGCATCCAGCATGGCCGCGGCCATGCGCTGCGCCACACGGTGGCCTGTCGGATCGTCAACCAGGGCGGCTCGATCAAGGAGGTGGCCGACGTGCTTCGGCACCGGTCGCTGAACACCTCGATGATCTACGCCAAGGTCGATCATGGCGCGCTGGCTGGCGTCGCGCTGCCGTGGCCTGGGAGCGCGGCATGAGCGCCCGGGTCAGCTTGCAGGCCCGGGTCGAGCAGTACCTGGCCGAGCGGCGGCAGTTGGGCTTCAAGCTCAGATCGATGGGTCACGGGCTGCCCAGCTTCGCGCGCTACGTCGCCGAGGTCGATCATCATGGACCGCTGACGGTCGATCTGATGGCGGACTGGGCGCGCCAGGCCAAGGCCGGCCACGGCGACCGCGCCACCTTGGCGCGGCGGCTGAAGATGCTGCGCCCGTTCACGGCCTGGTTGCGCCAGTTCGATCCAGCCACCGAGGTGCCGGACGAAGCCGTCTTCGGTCGAGTGCCAGGGCGGATGACGCCGCACATCTACCGCGAGTCCGAGATCGTCGAGTTGCTGGCCGCCGCCGGGCAGATCGGACCCGTTGGGTCACTGCGCCCAGCGGTCATGCAGACCCTGTTCGGCTTGGTTGCCTGCACCGGGCTGCGTATCTCCGAGGCTCAGGACCTGCTGGATACCGATGTCGACCTGCGCGCGGGCGTGCTGACGATCCGGCAGAGCAAGTTCGGCAAGACCCGGTTGGTGCCGCTGCATCCAAGCGCCGTAGAGGTGCTGGCGCGCTACCGAACGCTGCGCGGCCGGCATGTGCGCACCACGCCCGAGTTGCCGTTCTTCGTCTCCAGCCGTGGGCAGTTGTTGGGGCAAGCACTCGGGGACCGGCAAGTCCATCGCGTCTTCGGTGACCTGCGTGAACAACTTGGTTGGGTCGACCGTGGCAGCCATGGCACGCCGCGCATCCACGACCTGCGCCACAGCTTCGCCGTGCGCCGGCTCGTGTTGTGGCACGAGCAGGGTGAGGACATCAACCAGCGCATGCTGGCGTTGTCGACCTACCTCGGCCACGTCAAGGTCTCCAGCACCTACTGGTACCTCACCGGCGTGCCGGAGTTGATGGGCCTGCTCGGCCAGGCGTTCGAGCGCTACGCCAGCCCGTGGGAGGACGGCGATGAGTAGGCCGCTCACTCCGCGTGCGCCGCCGAGCTTCGCCGCACTGGTGCAGTCGTTTTTCACCGAGCACCTCACGCAGCAGCGCGCGATGAGCCCGTGCACGGTGGCGACCTACCGCGACGGCTTCGTGCTGTTCCTGGACTTCGCGACGACGCACCTGCGCAAGCAGCCCACGACGATGAAGCTGCAGGACATCACGCCGGCGCTGATCCTGGCGTTCCTCGACCACCTGGAACAAGACCGCGGCAACGCGGTGCGCACCCGCAATGCCCGGCTCGCGGCGCTGCGCGCGTTCCTGAAGTTCGCCGGGCACCGCGACGTCAATGCGCTGCACGTCGTCGAGCAGGCGCTGGGCGTGCCAATGAAGCGCTTCGAGCGGCCGATGCTCGGCTTCCTGTCGCGCGAAGAGATGCTGGCGATCATCGGCAAGCCCGGGTCAAGCTGGACCAGCCAGCGTGACCACTTGCTGCTGCACATGCTCTACAACACCGGTGCCAGGGTGTCAGAGATCATCGGCGTGCGCCTGGCCGATGTCGTGCTGGACGGCGCGGCCTGCGTGCACCTGCATGGCAAGGGCCGCAAGCAGCGCACGATGCCGCTGTGGCGCTCGACGGTGAAGGCGACTCGATCATGGTTGAGGTTCAACCCGCAGCTGCTGCCCGCATCGGCGCTGCTGCCCAACCGGGACGGACACACGATGACAAGGACCAACGTCGCGCAGCGGCTCGCGCTGGCTGTGGCGGCGGCAACTCCGAAGATGCCGAGCCTGCGTAATCGCCAGATCTCCCCCCACACCATCCGCCACTCAACCGCCATGCATCTGCTGCAGTCGGGCGAAGCGATCGACGGCATTGCCCTGTGGCTCGGTCACGAGAGCCCAACCACCACGCATCAGTACACGGAAGCCAACCTGGCGATGAAGGAGAAGGCCCTGGCTCGCATGCAGGACCCCGACACCGCCAGCCGGCGCTTCCGCGCCTCGGACTCGCTGCTCGAGTTCCTGAAGGGGCTGTGATTATGAAAAGTGCATGAGCGCCAAGGAGCACCTGGCTACGAGGTGAGCCGGGTGCTCGTCTTCCACGGTCTTGTCATAACCGAGGTCTTCTCATAATGGCCGTTATGCAAGTCTTGCCATAACGGCCACAAGCAGCCGTTGGGTGGTGCGTCCGGAAGCGGACGTCGATTACCCAGACCAGCTCATTGCATCAAAGCTTCGATCAATGGGCAGGTGGGCGGAGCGGGCGTCGGCGCCTAGCTGAAGGGTAATCGCGTGTCGCCGAGGGCTGAACCTTCGACATGCGAAGCGGGGCCGGGACGTTAGCGGGCAGCCCCAGCAGTCGCATCTGCCTGGGCGATGAACGCCAGCAACGCGGGCGTCGACTGCTTCTCACGATGCACAACCAGATGACATTGCCGAAGCTGCCGCGGCAATGTCGTGGAGACGCGGCACAGACGTCCAGCCTCCAGCGCATCGTTCACTACCCAGGCGGACAGGCAAGCCACCCCCAACCCTTCCTGAGCGGCACGCTGGATGGCCTCCGAACTGCCTAGCTCGATGCTGCGCCGGTAAGAACGCAGGTGGGGCAGCAAGCTCTGGTCGGTGGCCTCGCGCGTGCCAGAGCCCGTTTCGCGAACCAGCCAGACCGCCTCACGCAGCGTGCGCAGGGGAATGCGATCGCCCGCCCGGCTTGACTGGGCCAGCGCACTGTCGGGCGCAGCCACGACCACCATCTCGTCTTGCAGCCAGGGGGTGATCACCAGCTCCGGCTGGTGGCTGGGCCCCTCGATCAGCCCCACGTCGAGTTCGAAAGCGGTCACGGCATCGCAGATGGCGGCGGTGTTCCCGATAACGACCTTCGACCGCCAGGCGGCGGCGCTGCCGGGCTGCTGTGCCCCCATGAAGCCAGCGAGCAGCTTGGGCAACACGTAGTTGCCAATCGTCGTGCTGGCGCCGATGCGCAGCGACTGCGCCTGCGCGCTGCCGTCGCGCGACATCTGCTCGATGCCTGCGGCGCCGTCGAGCAAAGCCAAAGCCCGCGGCAACAGCGCGCGGCCGTTGTCGTTCAACAGCAGGCGTTTGCCGGCGCGGTCGAACAGGCGCAGCGACAGCAGGCGTTCCAGCTCGTTGACGGCCGAACTGGTGGCCGATTGCGACAGCGCTATCTCAGCGCTGGCCGCCGTGGTGCTGCCGCTGCGCGCCACGGCGACAAAAATCTGCAGCTGACGCAGGGTGAGTCGAAGCACGTCCACGGTGATTGCCTTTGTTATCGATTTCGCAGGTACATCTTAGTCATACAACCCGTTGGACGGGTTGATTGCCAAGCTCTAAATTTGCCTGGCCGCTCGATCACGGGGCGGCGGCCCGCCGCGCCACCACCGGCATCTGGAGCCCGACATGCTGACCCTTGAACGAACAACCCCACGCCCCGCAGCACCCGGCCCGCTGGCCCCACAGGCGCTGCATGCCCTTCAATGGGTTGCTGCCCGGCGGCCAGTGGCGGGCTTCATGGGGCCGACCCGCGACGTGGCCCATGCCGTCTCGACCACCTTGGCCGCCGACAGCAGCATCGACCCGCAGGTGCTGCGCTGGATGCCGGTCGCAGTGCCGATGGCGGCCGTGCTGCTGTGCGCCGGCATCGCCTTGATCTGGGTGCTGGCGTGATGCACGCGCTGTCGACCTCACAAGCCAGCCCTGGCCCGTCAGCCGGCCACCGGGCAGCGCGGTTGCGCTTGCAGTTGGCAGCCCTGCTGCCCGGCCTGGCCTTGAGCGGCGCCCTGGCCGCGACCGGCATCGCGCTGGGCCACATCGGCTGGCTGCAGGACCACGGCTTCAGTGCGCTGACGCTGGCCATCGTGTTGGGCATGCTGGTGGGCAACACGGTCTATCCGCTGGTGCCGCGCCTGGCCGCGGCCAGCGGTGCCGGCGTCAACGTGTCCAAGCAGAACCTGCTGCGCCTGGGGGTCGTGCTGTACGGCCTGCGGCTGACGGTGCAGGACATCGGCCACGTCGGCATCGCCGGCGTCGCCATCGACGCGCTGGTGCTGGGCTCGACCTTCGCGCTGGCCTGCTTCATCGGCACGCGCTGGTTGGGCCTGGACCGCAAGACGGCGATGCTGATCGGCGCCGGCAGTTCCATCTGCGGCGCCGCCGCGGTGATGGCTGCCGAACCGGTGGTCAAGGCGCGCGCCGAGCAGGTAACGGTGGCGGTGGCCACGGTGGTGGTGTTCGGCACTCTGGCGATCTTTCTGTACCCGGCGCTGTTCGAGCTGAACCAGCACTGGGCGCTGATTCCGGGTGGCGCCAACGGCTTCGGCATCTACGCCGGCTCGACCATCCACGAGGTAGCCCAGGTGGTGGCCGCGGCGCGTTCGGTGGGCCCGGACGCGGCCAACTCGGCCGTCATCGCGAAGATGGTGCGGGTGATGATGCTGGCGCCGTTCCTGGTGATGTTGTCGGCCTGGCTGGCACGTGACGACAAACGCCACGCCCACACTTCCGCCGCCACGGGCCAGGCCCCAGGCAAGCTCGCCGTGCCCTGGTTCGCCTTCGGCTTCGTCGCGGTGGTGTTGTTCAACTCGCTGCAGTGGCTGCCGGCCTCGGTGGTGGCGGTGACCACCGAGATCGACACCGCGCTGCTGGCCATGGCCATGGCCGCACTCGGCCTGTCCACGCACATCGGCGCCATCCGCAAGGCCGGTGCCAAGCCGCTGTTGCTGGCGCTGATCCTGTTCGGCTGGCTCATCGTCGGCGGTGCCTTGATCAACCGCTGGGTACCGGCCCTGCTCGGCTGAAGCCTCGAATTCACGGCCCGACGGAATAAACCACGGGCTCTCCTCGTCCACCACAGCAAGCCTTTCCCTCTTTTCTCAACACTCTCCGAAAGACATCCCATGAATACCTTCTTCCGCACCACCGCGCTGGCCTGGTGCAGCACCTTCGTCCTCGTCGCCGCCAGCGTGCCCGCCAACGCCGCCAACGGCGCCGAAGCCACCCCGGCCCGCGTCACCTTCGACGGCCAGATCCGCAACAACTCGCTGGCGCTGAGCCCCGACGAGGCCACCGCCGTGGTGTCTTACAGCGAGCGCCCGGACGTCATCGTCTACGACCTGGCCACCGGTGCCGTGCGCGGTGTGCTGCGCGGCTACGTCACGCCGCGCAACATCGTGTTCGCGCCCGACGGCAAGAGCTTCTATGTCTCCGACAGCAGCCTGGGCACGGTGACGCGCCTGGACACCACCACGCTCAAGCCGCTGGCCACCGCGTCGACGCTGGCGGCCGGCCCCGGCGCCTTCGGCACCGCGCTCAGCAAGGACGGCAGCGCGCTGTATGTCAACAACCAGGCCAGCAGCACGGTGACGCGACTGGACACCGCCAGCGGGCAGGCCAAGGCGGTGATCACCGGCTTTGCGCAGCCGCGCCAGGGCGTGCGCCTGAGCCCGGACGGCGCGAAGCTCTACGTCACCAACTTCCTGGGCGACAAGGTGACCATCGTCGACACGCAGACCGACAAGATCGAGGGCGAGATCACCGGCTTCAACAAGATCCGCGCCATCTCCGTCACCGCCGACGGCAAGACCCTGTTTGCGGCCAACAGCGGCAGCAACGACATCGCGGTGGTGGACATCGCCGCGCGCCGCGTCACCGGCACCGTGCCGGTGGGCCGCGACCCCTACGGCGCCGCGCTCACGCCCGACGGCCGCTTCGTCTACTCGGGCAACTTGGCCGACAACACGGTGTCGGTGATCGACGTGGCCACGTTGAAGGTGGTCGCCACCATCGCCGGCTTCAAGCAGCCGCGCCAGGCCATCGTGTTCACGCGCGACGGCAAGACGGCCTACGTGCTGAACGAGGACCTGAGCATCTCCAAGGTCGAGCGTGCCGGGCAGCGAATCGTCGCCACGGTGGCCGCTGCGCAGGCGGTGGCGGCGTACTGAAAACCGGGAACTGTCAGAGAACCGGCGCACCGCACGACCGAGCCGGGGGCTTGCCGCTTCCGGTTCGCCCCGTTGTCGCCCCGCCCGCACAAAGGATCGAATGAAAACTCTGGCCAACCCCTGCCGGCGCCGCTTGGCGGCACTTTGTCTGGCCATGTGCACGCTGCCCGCCGCGTTCGCAGCTCAGGCCCAGACGGCCGCCCCGCCGGCGCTGGAACTCGTGGTGCTGGGCTCGGGCGGCCCGGGTGCCACCGGCCGCGCGGGCTCGGCCTTCGTGGTGTTGGTGGATGGCGTGGCGCGTGTTTTCGTCGACGCCGGCCCGGGATCTTTCGTGCGCCTGGGTGAAGCCAAGCTGGCGCTGGGTCGGGCCGACATCGTGCTGCTGACGCACCTTCATGTGGACCATGCCGGTGGACTGCCAGGCCTCTTCAAGGCCCGTGCGGTGTCCAACCGCGGGCCGGTCGATTTCAAGATCTTCGGGCCGGCAGGGCGGCGTGCGCTCGATGCCGACGATGCCGACTTCCCGGCCACCAGCCGCTTCATCGACCTCTTGTTCGGCAAGCAGGGCGCCTTCGGCTACCTGAAGGACTTCTCGGCGCCGCTGCGCTTTCAAGTGAACGACATCGACGCACCCGCCACGGCGTCAGCCCTGCCCGAAGTGCGCACGGTGTTCGATGAGGGCGGCCTGCGCATCAGCTCCGTGGCCGGCCACCACCGCGACGCACCGGCGGTGGTCTACCGCATCGACCACGCCGGCAAGAGCATCACCTTCAGCGGCGACATCGACGCCAGCGGGCTGGCGGGTCTGCGGCGAATCGCCCAAGGCACCAGCCTGCTGGTCTTCAACAGCGTGGTGCTCGACCCACCCGGCTCGCCCGACGTGCTGTACACCTTGCACACGCCACCCAAGGCCATCGGCGAAGTGGCCGATGCGGTGCGCGCCGGCCAGCTGCTGCTGAGCCACCTGTCACCTGCGCTCGACGCGCAGCGTGATGCCGTCAAGGCGTCGATTGCCGCGCACTACGCCGGCGGGGTGGTGTTTGCGCAAGACGGTCAGCGGCTGGCGCCCTGAGGCGCGCAGCCGCCGGCGATAGTGCCGGTACCGGCCCCCAGTTCGACGCCCGTGCCCACCGACCCCACGAAGGTGATCACGCGAGCCATGCCGTCGGGCCGCAGGAACACGGCGGCGTCGAACTTCATGCGCTGGCCGACCGATGGGCTGCCGCTCACGAAACCTTCGGTGCCGACACCGCGGTCCAGGCCCCGCAAGTAGAAGGCGCCCTCCGTGGTGCCGAGGGCGTCGGCAAAGGTGCCCGAGAAGCTGAAGGTGTCGCTGGCCGGGTCGTAGCCGGCGAACGCGCTCGCCACATCCACGTCGCCGTTCTGCGGACCGATGTACGTGGGCAGTAGGTTGCCAATGGGGTCGGTGATGCCTTGCGCCAGCGCACCGGTCGCGGCGGTGAACAAGCTGGCCAGCAGCAGGAAGGTCAGGGTTCGCTTCATCGGAGCAATTGGTGGAGCGTGTCGGGCGGGTCAACTGCCGATGGCGTGACAGAAAAAGTTTTTGCGTGGGCCGGAATAGACCGCCTGCCGGCGCCGTCTGCCCTTGTGTCGGGACCTCATGGACCCTTCATCCACCACCGACCACCCTCACTTCACATCAAGCCTTCAACGGAGCCCTCCATGTTCAAGACATTCGCCTTTGCCGCCACCGCCCTGACGCTTGCCGCTGGCAGCGCCTTCGCCACCCCTTCCGACGACGCCCGCACGCACTTCCAGGCCATCGCTTCGGGCGACACCCAGATCGTGATGCGCGCCTACGCCGACCAGGCCCAGCTGAACTGGGTCGGCGGCCCGCTGGACGGCACCTACGCCACCACCGACGCCATCCGCGGCACCTGGGAAAAGTTCGGCAAGGCCGTCGGCCCGCTGAAGCTCACCATCGGCTCCATCGAAGAATCGGCCAACCCCAAGGGCTCGACGGTCTCCGCCAACGTCGTCTTCGAAGGCAAGATGCCCATCAAGGTGCGCTACGTGCTGACCTACCGCGAAGGCAAGATCGTCAGCGAAACGTGGCAGATCGACCCCAAGTTGAACGTCGCCCTGGCAGCCACGGCCGAAACCGCCGGCAAGACCGCGACCTACTGATCCACCAGCGCCGCGCCGAAGGCGGCCTTGTTCATGCCAGTGCACGCTGGCACGGCGCTGCCTGCAGGCGCATGCCGGCTCGGTTCACACGGCGTATCGACAACGGAATACCCGCAAGCGCCCGTGCGTCTACCCGTTTGCAGTGGTCGAGCCACTGCTCACCCATCCCCCCAGGAGTTCCCCATGCGACACCCGCTTTCCAAATTTTCGGCCGTGCTGATGCATGCTGCCCTCGCGGCCGCGGCAGGCCTTGCTTCACTGCCCGGCCACGCTGCAGACGGCGCTGAATCCCTGACGTATCCGAACATCATCAAGATACGGGACGGCATGGGCGCACGCGGCGACCTCGCACCGATCGCACGCATCGTCTCGCCGCTGGCGGATTCGCAGATCGTGCCGGGCGAAGGCCGCATTGGCGCAGGCAGCGTGAATGGCACCGGCTTCGTGTTGAACATCGAGGTCGTCACGCGCGACGCGACACCGATCGCCGCGAAAGAATCGCTCAACATCAGAAACACCGCGCTGCTCGGCCAGGTCAACCCGAACATTCCGGGCCTCTATGTCTTCCTCGACACCGACCTCGTCAAGCCCGACGGTGGCGTGATCCCGAAGAACACCAACCTGGCGAACCTCTTCAACATCCTGGGCACCGACGACACGCCGGGCGCGGGCGTGACGCTGTGGCTGGGCTGGCACGTGCTTGAATCGCTGCCGCTCGACACGAACCGCTTCAACATCACCACCGCCGTGGTCGACACCGCCGGTCGGATCGGATTCGACCGGGTCTCGATGGCGGTGCTGCGCGGCGGTATCACATCGGGGCAGGCACTGACGCCCCTTCCGATCGATGTGTTCGATGACGGCATCGACGACGCGGACGGACCGGAGGTGACGATGATTGCGCCCCGCGTGCCGTCGCGTGTGTCACCTGGGCCGCAAACCGGCAATCCGACGCCGCCTGCGAATGCATCGCTGTTCTTCATTCAAGTGGCGGCGCTGGACCGCTCGCGTCACGGCATCGGCGTCAGCGAAAACGGCCAAGGCACGGCGGCCCGCTCGGTGTTGGGAACCATCCTGGATGGCAGCCAGATCCAGAACCCGATCACGCATCCCAGCAACGGCACGAACCGCAATTTCCCGGGTCTGAACGTGACCTTCGACGTGCCCTTGCGTCAGCCCAACGGCAACGTGGTGCCGGCGGGCTCGAACCTGGCGCCGATCTTCAACGTTGCCGGCAGCGAGCTGGACGCTGACGGCTATGTCGTGACGACGGCCGATTGGGTGGTGGGGGGATCGCTCCTGATGCCTGCGGGCAAGCGTTCGGTCACGATCACCGCCCGGGTCACCGACAACGCCAACCGCACCCGCAGCGTCAGCCACGTCGTGGGCATCAGCCCGGTCGAGAACGGCCAAAACCTGACGCCCGCACCCTGAGAACGAGGCCGCGCGGCTCCGACCATGGAGCCGCGCTGGACGCACAGGGCAGCGGCAGCCTGCCACCCTGCACAACCAACACCCCATCTTTTTTCACGCCTGCGGAATAAAAGGCCTGAGCGTGCCGTCTGCCCCGATGTGAGCAACATCTCACCCACGCTGCCCGATCCGCCACCACCTCCACGGAGCTTCCCATGTTCAAAACCCTCGCCATCGCCGCATCTGCGGCAACTTTTTTGGTCACTGCCGGCTGTGCCAACATGGTCGAGCCGCCTGCCAAGGCGCCCGCCATGTTGTCTGGCGGCGCGCTCGTCACACCCGCTGGCATGACCCTCTACACCTTCGACCAGGACGTGGCGAACAGCGGCAAGAGCGCCTGCAACGGCGGCTGCGCCGCGCTCTGGCCGCCGATGATGGCCACCGCCACCGACCGGACCACGGGTGCCTACAGCATCGTCACTCGCGACGATGGGTCACGCCAGTGGGCCTACAAGGGCAAGCCGGTGTACACCTACAAGGCCGACCAGAAGGCCGGCGACCGCAGCGGCGACAACTTCAAACAGGTCTGGCACATCATCAAGGAATGACGCCTGTACACCCGCCTGCACACCCAGCTTCGCGCGGGCTCACCCCATCTTCAACATCTTGATGAACGACGACCATCAACTGCTGAGCTGGGTGCCGCGCCTGCGCCGCTATTCCCGGGCGCTGGTGAACAACCGTGACGACGCCGACGACCTGGTGCAGGACACGCTGGAGCGGGCCTGGGCCAAGTCGGGCCTGTGGGGCGGCGTGGCGGACATGCGCGCCTGGCTCTTCAGCATCATGCACAACCTGCACGTCGATGGCGTGCGCCGGCCCAGGCTGCACACCGTGACCATGGACGATGACACCCCCGAGGTGCCGGTGATGCCGACGCAAGGCGACAGGTTGGCGGTGCTGGACCTGCAGGCCGCGCTGGACCTGCTGCCCGTCGAGCAGAAGGAAGTGCTGCTGCTGGTGGCGCTGGAAGACATGGCCTATGCCGACGTGGCGCAGGCCCTGGGCATTCCCATCGGCACGGTGATGTCGCGCTTGTCGCGCGGCCGTGAGCGCCTGCGCGGCCTGATGGAAGGTCGTGCCGAACCCGTGCGGCTGAAGGTCGTCAAATGAATGCATTGCGAAGCACCCTATGAGTACCGATCGCCCATCGCCGCCCACCCTCCCGCCCACCCCCCCGGTCACCGAGGCCGAGCTGCATGCGTTTGTCGATGGCCGTCTGCCCGCAGAGCGTGAGGCCGAGATCGCCGCCTACCTGGCCGCGCGCCCCGACGATGCGCAGCGCGTCGAGGCCTACCGTGCGCAGAAGCGCGAGCTGCACGCCCTGTTCGACCCCGTGCTGGACGAGCAGCCGCCGCAACGCCTGCTGAAGTCGGCGCGCCCGCGCGCCGTATCGCCGACGCCTTGGTACCTGCAGCGCTTGGCCGCCGGGCTGGCTATCGCCGTCATCAGCGGCGCCACGGGCTGGGGGCTGCGCGGCGTCGGACCTGGAACAGCCGGTGACGATGCAGCCCGCATGGCGGCTGTGCAACCGGCCCCAGGTGGTTTGACTTTGGTGTCTGCGGGTGGCTTCGCGCAGCGTGCCGCCGTCGCGCACGCGGTCTACAGCCCCGATGTGCGCCGGCCCGTGGAAGTGGACGCCGCGCACGAAGACCAGCTCGTGGCCTGGCTGTCCAAGCGCATGGGCGCGCCGATGAAACCGCCGCACCTGCAGGCGCAGGGCTACACGCTGGAAGGCGGGCGCCTGCTGCCAGGTGGCCAGGGGCCGGTGGCTCAGTTCATGTACCGCAACGAGCAGGGCAGCAAGCTGACGCTGTACGTGTCCAATGACGTCGCTGACGTGGGCAGCGCCGCGGGCTCGGGCGGGGCCGCGAAACCGGATGCGAAACCGGGTGCGAAGAACGCTGACACCGCCTTCCGCTTCGCGCAGGAAGGCGCCGTCAACGTGTTCTATTGGGTCGACGGGCCCTTCGGCTATGCGCTGTCGTCCGACGCCGACCGCAGCGTGCTGGCGCGGGTGTCGGCCGAGGTCTACCAACAGCTGGGCGCACCGCGCTGAAGGCCACGGCAAGTCCCGCAGCGCAGGCGGTTTGCACCGCCATGGAATGAATTGGCCTGAAGCGCGCTCTTTGCTGCGAGCGCCTGACGCACCGACACAGCCCTTCGTTGGGTGCAAGGTCGCGCGTCACAGGCCCCAGTCCACCTTTGCACTGAACAAAGAAAGCACCCATGACCACCCAACGTCGCGACATCCTCAAATACTCGCTGGCCGCCGCAGCCGCCAGCGCGCTGCCCGCAGCGCAAGCCCAGGCGCCGTCCAGCGCCGCCGCCGCCACCGGCATCGACCCGCGCGACCGCGTCTTCATCACCAACGAAGACTCCAACACGCTGGTCGTGATCGACCCCAGGACCAACACCGTCGAGAGCACCATCAACCTGACCAGCTTCGACGAAGACCCGCGGCCGCCCTTCCGCTATGTCACCGCCGGCGTGGCGCCGACGCACGCGGCGATGATCCACAAGCCGCTGTACCACGGCTGCATCGACGCCCACGGCGCGGTGCCGTCGCCCGACGGCCGGCTGCTGGCCACCAGCGGGCGCGGCTCGAGCAACATCTACCTCGTCGACGCCGAGCAGCGCCGCGTCATCGGCAACACGCCCAACCCGGCCGCTGGCATGACGACCAACCCCGAACGCCTGAGCAGCGGGCTGCTGCTGGGCCGCGAACCGCACGAGCCCACCTTCACGCGCAACGGCAAGGAGCTTTGGGTGACGCTGCGCGGGGAAGACCGCATCGCCATCGTCAACGTCGAACTCGCCCTGCGTCAGTTGAAGGGCACCGACAACACAGGTTCGACGGCCATCCGCCAGTTCCTGCCGACGATCAACGGCCCGGCCCAGGTATGGTTCAACCGCGAAGGCACGCTGGCCTTCGTGGCCAGCCAGAAGGTGTCGCAGGTCGACGTGTTCCGTGTCAACCCGGGCGCCGATGGCCACAGCCAGCCGCAGCGCGTGACGACACTGGACATCAGTGCGCAGGACAAGCCCGGCTTCACGCCCTTCATGAAGACCACGCCCGACGGCGCCGAGGTGTGGTTCTCGCACAAGCTGGCCGATGCGCTGTCTTCTCGCTCGACGCGGGGCGGTTTCGACCTCATTGACAGCGTGCCGCTGGGCATGGGCGCGCGGCCCAACCACGTCGAGTTCGTCAGCAACGCGCGCGGCAGCGTGGTCTATGCCAGCCTGGCGCGCATCGACGACGGGGGCCCCGGCGGCGTCGCCTCCAGCCCCATCGCCATCATCGACCGCAGCGCAGCCAGCGGCCAGCGCAAGGTGGTCGGCACCTTCTTCAGCCACGGCCGCGAATCGCACGGGCTGTGGACCAACCCCGAGAACACGCTGCTCTACGTGGCGCACGAGCAGGACGAACTGCC
Source organism: Rubrivivax sp. (assembly GCA_022843905.1). Taxonomy (GTDB): domain Bacteria; phylum Pseudomonadota; class Gammaproteobacteria; order Burkholderiales; family Burkholderiaceae_C; genus Rubrivivax. Next base: position 7,156 of record JALHMT010000044.1, on the reverse strand, counting down.
CGGCACGCCCAACGCCGGCCAGACGGTGTGCAGCGCCTTCGACGTCAGCGACCCGCTGAAGCCGGTCTTCATCGCGCAGATTCCGCTGGGCAACCTGACCCTGCCTTCCGGAGCGCTGCGCAACAAGAAGAGCATCAACCTGGTCTACGTGCGCGTGGGTGCCAAGGGGCAGACTGCATGAAGGGCATGAAGGGCATGAGGGGCGGACACGCCCAACATGGAGTCAGTGCCTTCGAGCGCGAGATGGACGCTTCGATGGCCCGCATGATGCAAGACATGCACGGCCCGGGCTTCGTGGGCCAGGCCGACATCGACTTCCTGGCGATGATGATTCCGCACCACGCCGGCGCCGTCGACATGGCGCGGCTGGTGCTGCAGCACGGCCGCGACCCGGCCACGCGGCAACTGGCGGAGGAGATCATCGCCGGCCAGACCATCGAGATCGAGAGCATGACGCGGCGGCTGGCGGCCTTGCAGCAGCGCTCTAGCGCGGGTTCGGCAGCCGAATTTCCATCGCTGGGTGGCACGCGCGGGCCGTGATGCCCAGCCTGAGGGTAAGCACTGACGATGGCGATGGAATGAACCGCAGCGCTGTCCGCTCTTGATCACCATGCTGTTCCAGTCTGCCGAGTCCCGCTACAACCAATGGGTGCGGGACCATTACCGCTTCCTGCTGCGCAGCGCCTGGGCGCTGACGGGCTCGCGTGACATCGCCGAAGACGTGGTGCAGGACTGTTTTGCCAACGCCTGGAAGCACCGCGAGCAGTTGCGCGATGCGGCCTTGGCGCGGGCCTGGCTGTTCCAGATCATGCGGCGCGCCGCCTTCCGCCAGGCCGCGCCGGGCATGCAGTCGCTGGACGACGACGAGCAGCCCGAGCAGGCCGCCCCCGACGCCGGGCTGGACGACAAGCTGGACGTGGTCAAGGCGCTCGCGCGGCTGGCGCCCATCCACCGCGAGGTGCTGGTGCTGTTCTATTTCGACGACATGCCCACCGCGCAGATGGCCGAGGCGCTGGAGATTGCGCCCGGCACCGTGCTGTCGCGCCTGGCTCGCGCGCGCGACGCGCTGAAGCAGGTGATGGGCGTGCCAGTGCGGGCACCCGGCGGCGCCCAGGTCACGCCCTTGCGGAAGACCCCGTCATGAAGCGCGAACTCCGGCCGCCCGAGTTGCCCGACAGCGCGTTCGACTTGCGCACGCGCGCCGAACTGGCGCTGGCCTTCGAGCCCATCGACGCCCCGCCGCACTTGTACCGCAAGGCGCAGCCGCTAATGGCGCGGCGCAGCTTCCAGCGCGCCGTGCTGGGCCTGCTGCTGGCAGGCAGCGGCACCGGCGCCGTGCTGGCCATGCGCCCGCCAGAACTCGTGCGCGGCGCCATCGAACACGAATACTTCGAGCGCACGCTGCGCGGCACCTTCATGGCCAGCGCGCCCTTGCTGCAGCACCTGGGGCTGGCCGGCCAACAGGTGGTGCCCGGCTTCCCGCAGCTGATGCGGCCTTGCGACATCGACGGCCACCTCGTCTACCACCTCACCACCTTCTTCGAGAAGGGCGGCATGGTCACCGTGTTCGCCTTCGACAAGGCGGTGGCGCTGACGGAGGGCAGCGGCTGGTGGGGCAACGTGCACTGGAAAGTCATCACCTCGCGCGACGGCAAGCCGCTGGTGCTGGTGGCGCAGAAGAAGCAGGCCCTGGCCGTGGCGCAAAGCCAGTTCGGTCCAGCCACCGACATGTCCCCACCGAATTCCACACCGACCCCCAAGGAGACCCGATGAACAAGACCTTGAACTCGCTGCCGCGGCGCCAGATGCTGGCCGGCAGCGCCAGCGCCCTGGCCGCGGCCGGCCTGGCCACTTTCACGCGCGGTGCCGCCGCGGCTGGCGAAACCCCAGTGGCCAGCGCCACGCCCAAGCCGCTGCCCGCCTACGTGAACTGGAAAGACCCGGCCAGCGTCATCGTGCACAGCAGCACCACCATCGAGACCAAGCGCGCGGCCTTCGGCAGTGGCGTCATCACGCCGGCCGAGCAGCTCTACATCCGCAACAACCTGCCGGCGCCCGACGCCTCCATCGTGGCCGACCGCGACGCGTGGGAAGTGGCCATCGAAGGCGTGAAGGCCCCGCGCAAGCTGACGCTGCGCGAGCTGAAGACGATGGGCGTGGAGACCACCGCGATGGTGCTGCAGTGCTCGGGCAATGGTCGCGGCTACTTCCCCAGCAAGCCCAGTGGCACACCCTGGCAGGTGGGCGCGGCGGGTTGCGTGATGTGGACCGGCGTTTCGGTGCGCGTGGTGGCCGAAGCGCTGGGCGGCGTCGTGCCGGGCGCCGGTTACCTGACCGGCACCGGCGGCGAGAAGCTGCCCGAAGGCCTGGACCCGCTGAGCATCATCGTCGAGCGCTCGGTGCCGGCCGCCGCGATGGCTGACGCGCTGCTGGCCTGGGAGATGAACGGCGTGCCGATCTCGCTGGCCCACGGCGGCCCGCTGCGCCTGATCGTGCCCGGCTACACCGGCGTGAACAACATCAAGTACATCAAGCGCCTGGCCTTCACGGCCAAGGAGACGGACGCGAAGATCATGTCGCACGGGTACCGCATCTCGCCGCCGGGCGGCAAAGGCGACCCGAGCCAGCCGTCGGTGCAAGAGATGACGGTCAAGTCGTGGATCAACTCGCCCGCGCCCGACGCAGCTGGCGTGAGGGCCGGCCTGGTGCAAGTGCAGGGCGTGGCCTTCGGCGGGATGAACGGCATCAAGCGCGTCGAGGTGTCGCTGGACGGCGGCAAGACCTGGAGCGACGCGCGGCTCACCGGGCCCGACCTCGGCCGCTATGCCTGGCGCCAGTTCGTGCTGCCGGCCAGGCTGCCGGCCGGCAGCCACACGCTGGCCAGCCGCGCCACCGACACGGCAGGCAACGTGCAACCCGAGCAGCGCATGGAAAACGCCGGCGGCTACAACAACACGAGCTGGGCCGACCACGCCGTGAAAGTGACGGTGGCCTGATCATGCGCAGCACCATCCAGCAGCGCTTCATGTTGCATGCAATGAGGGTCGCGTCGGTGCTCGTCGCCGGCCTGGCGCTGCCCGTTCTACCCGCGCTGGCGGCCGACGACAGCGCGCAACTCGCGCTAGGGAAGAAGCTGTTCCTGCAAGGCGTCGTCCCGTCGTGCGCCGTTTGCCACACCTTGCAGGCCGCGGGCGCCGAGGGCGCCGTCGGCCCGGTGCTGGACGAGTTGAAGCCCGACGCTGCGCGCGTGGCGAAGGCGCTGCGCAACGGGCTGGGCCAGATGCCCTCGTACAAGGACAAGCTCACCGAAGCAGAGATTGCGGCGCTGGCGCTCTACGTGTCGAAGGCCAGCGGGGGTGCCAAGTGAAACTTCAGGTGGGTGGAATCTGTGGTGCATCCCCACCGATAAAGGCTCGTCCGCGCGGGCCGCAAGACGCTGACTGGCACCGAAACGCAGGGCATCTTCATCGGTCGCCGCCGTCGGCAGCGACTGCTTCTCAACTCCTCGACAGACTGGATTGGGTCGTTATGCACAGGGCCCAGTTATGAACAGTTCGGCGGTGACACCGACTGGAGGGCCTTGGTAGCGGCGCGTTTCTGAGCTGGGGGCGTGGCGCCCTGCTGGACATAAGCTCGGCGCAGGCGCAGGGATGTTGGTCTCACAACTGGAGATCAACATGGATTCGATCCGAACGCTGCACCCCTTGACCCGAGCCTGGCTGCTCGATGGCCCACTGTCGGCGCACCTCGATGCCTACTTGACTGTGCTGGAGCGAGGCCGCTACGCCGAGGGCAGCATTGAGAAGCACCTGCGCGCGTTGGCCCACTTCGCTCATTGGATGACGCGCTGCCGCTTGGCAGCCGGGCAACTCGACGAGGACTTCGTCGATCAATTCCTCAACCACCATCTGCCGCGCTGCGACTGTCACGCCACTGCGCTACGTACGCGCGGTGACCTCAGTGCCGGCCTTGGGCATCTGCTGGTGGTGCTTCGGCAGCAACGTGTCATTCCGGAACGGCCGTCACCCACCGGTCCGGTGGCCGAGGAGCTTTGCCGCTACGACGCCCACATGCGAGACGCGCGAGGCCTGGCGGCAGGCACGCGCGAGGGGCGGCTGAGCATCGTTGGCCAACTCCTGCTGTGGAAGTTCTCTGGCCGGGCGTTCACCGTCAGCGAACTGCAGGCCGAAGACCTGCGCGTCTTCATTGCGCAGGAACTCGACCGGGTCAACACCGTGTCCCGCGCCACCGCCGTGGCCGCCACGCTGCGGGCGTACTTCCGCTACCGGTCCACCTGTGGCGACGTCGTTCATGCCCTGCTCGGCGTGATCGCCTCACCCGCTCGCTGGACCCTGGCAACGCTGCCCCGCGCCCTGACGCCCGACGAGGTACAGCGGTTGATGACGCATTGCGAGCAGACACGCTCGGCGCCGCGCCGCCTGCTGGCCATGGTGCGCCTGGCGTTGGACCTGGGGCTGCGTAGTGGCGAGATCGCCAAGCTGGAGCTGTGCGACGTCGACTGGCGCGCTGGTACCTTGACGCTCAAGCGCACGAAGTCTGCTCGGCAGGACGTGCTACCGCTGCCGGCGGCCACCGGTCAAGCACTGGCCGAGTACCTGCGCCACGAGCGTCCGACCTCCACCATGTCGACGGTCTTCGTTCGTCGGCACGCTCCGCATGACCAACCCGTTGGGGTTGATGTCGTTCGTGACGCCATTGGTAATGCGCTGCGCCGCGCCGGCATCCCGCATGGTCGCAGCCACTCACTGCGCCACACGCTGGCGTGTCGGCTGGTCAACAGCGGCGGCTCGATCAAGGAGGTGGCCGATGTGCTGCGGCATCGATCGTTGAACACCTCGCTGATCTACGCCAAGCTCGATCAACAGCGTCTGGCCGAGGTGGCCTTGCCCTGGTTCGGGAGCGCAGCATGATCGCGCCGATGGATCTGCAGGCACGGGTGCAGCAGTACCTGACCGAGCGGCGGCGCCTGGGCTTCCATCTGCGCACGCCGGGCCATGCCCTGGCGAACTTCGCCCGCTTCGTCGAAGCATCTGAGCACACCGGGGCGCTGACCGTGGAGCTGATGGCGCAGTGGGCACGACAGGCGCAAGGCGGCAAGGCCAGCGCCGAGACGGCAGCGCGGCGGCTGGCTTGGCTGCGACCCTTCCTGCGCTGGCTGAAGCAATTCGAACCCCAGACCGAAGTGCCAGACGACTCCACCTTCGGGCCCATCCCAGGGCGGTTGACGCCGCACATCTACCGGCCCGAGGAGATCGAGGCGCTGTTGCAGGCGGCCCGGCAACTGGGGCCCCGCGATGGTCTTCGGGCGGCCACCTACGAGACGCTGTTCGGGTTGATCGCCTCAGCAGGGCTGCGGATCTCGGAAGCCATTGCGCTGGCCGATATCGACGTGGACCTGGACGCTGGCGTGCTGACGGTGCGTCAGACGAAGTTCGGTAAGTCCCGTCTGGTGCCAGTTCACCCCAGCGCAATCGCGCCCCTGGCGGCCTACCGCGTGCTGCGCCGACTGCAAGTCCGCACGACGCCGCTGACGCCGTTCTTCGTCGGCTCGCGCGGGCTGCGCCGTGGCGGGCCGCTTGGCGACCGGCAGGTGCATCGGATGTTCGGACAACTCCGCCGGCAACTCGGCTGGGTTGACCGTGGCGGCCATGGCCGGCCGCGGGTGCACGACCTGCGCCACAGCTTCGCCGTCAGGCGGCTGATCTTGTGGCACGAGCAGGGGGTGGACCTCGATCAGCGGATGCTGGCGCTGTCCACCTACATGGGTCACGTCAAGATCTCCAACACGTACTGGTATCTCACCGGCGTGCCCGAGTTGATGGCCTTGGCCGGTGCCCGATTCGAGCGCTTCGCCGACGCGCAGCATGTTGGGGAGTCGGGCGATGCGTAACCCCGGCACCCCACCGAGCTTCGCGGCATTGGTGCAGTCGTTCTTCGCCGAACACCTGACCCAGCAGCGCGCGCTGAGCGCGTGCACCGTGGCGGCTTACCGCGATGCGTTCATGCTGTTCCTGGAGTTCACCCAGGCGCGCCTGCACAAGCCACCCACGGCGATGCTGCTCACCGACATCACGCCGGCGCTGATCCTGGCCTTCCTAGACCACCTGGAGGATGAGCGTCACAACGCGACGCGCAGCCGCAATGCCCGGCTGGCGGCACTGCGCACATTCCTGAAGTTCGCGGCGCGTCGGGATATCGCCGCAATGCAGGCTGTCGAACAGGCACTGGGCGTGCCGATGAAGCGCTTCGAGCGGCCAATGCTCGGCTTCCTCTCGCGCGAGGAGATGCTGGCAGTGATCGGCCAGCCCGGCGTTGGCTGGGTCAGCCAGCGTGATTGCCTGCTGCTGGCCCTCATGTACAACACCGGCGCCCGAGTCTCGGAGGTCATCGGCTTGAAGGTCAGCGACGTGGTGCTGGACGCTGCGGCCTGCCTTCACTTGCACGGCAAGGGACGCAAGGAGCGCTCGGTGCCACTGTGGCGCTCGACCGTCAAGGCGATCCGGGCGTGGCTGCGGTTCAACGCCGATCTCGGGCCAACGTCGGCCTTGCTGCCCAACCGCGGCGGCCAGGCCATGACGCGCTCCAACGTCACGCAACGCCTGGCGTTGGCGGTGAAGGCAGCCACCCGCACGACGCCCAGTCTGGCCAAGCGTTCCATCTCCCCTCACACCTTGCGTCACACCACGGCCATGCACTTGCTGCAGTCAGGCGTGGACATCAGCGTCATCGCCCTGTGGCTGGGCCACGAGAGCCCGACGACGACACATCAATACGTCGAAGCGGACCTGGCGATGAAGGAGAAGGCCCTGGCCCGGCTGCAGGATCCCGAGACCCCAGCACGCCGCTTCAGGGCGGCGGACTCACTGTTGGAGTTCCTCAGGACGCTGTGACTATGTGAACAACCTGGTCGCCGAGTCCAGCCCCGTCACGAGGGAGCCTCGGCGCCAGTCCAGCCCAAGCTGTTCATAACTGGGCCCTGTGCATAACGGCCATTATGGAGAGCTCTCCATAATGGCCGATTGCTGGCCCACACGACCGACCGCTGACCGGCAGCCGATCTTGTGGCCCTGGTTCTCCGAAACGGCCCTGAGGTGACCGGCAGCTTTCCTCCGCATCACCGACGTCCCCGCTGTCT
>JALHMT010000043.1 GCA_022843905.1 Rubrivivax sp. | reverse complement strand
TCCCCGATCCGCACGTGTTATGCCGCATCGCTTCGCAGGTACCTGCGGCGCAGTTGCAGGGGCCGGGACGCCTGCCGGATCGCGCACTCGGCATATCCGGGTTCTCGGCATAGTGGATCTCATGCCGTGACCGGCATGAGATCCAGACTCGCTCGCCACCGCTGACCAGCTTCAGGCTCTTCGACTCGTCCCGCGATCCGTCGTGCACGACGATGTCGAAGTCCTCGCGAAGCTCGCCCTTCCCGTTGGTCGACTGCGTGATCACCTGCAGCGTGAACCGCGGCCCGTAGCAGGCCAGCAGCAGTTCGTTCGCCAGCGCGGCGAACGTCGGCCCCGCGTCGTCGATGTCCAGCGCGATCACGCCGTCGTTGCTGAGGCACTTGGCGAGCAGCGACCAGGTGGCGAGTTCGTCCTCGACACGCTTGGCTGCGCGGATCGCCGCCCCTTCCTTGGCCGCGATCTCAGCCAGTTGTTCGCCAAGCGCCTTCGCGCGCTCGTCGCGCTGCCGGGCGCAAGACTCCGCGGCCTCCGCCGCTGTTGCAGCCCGCGTCGCAGCCTCGACATCTTGCCTCGCTGCGTTCAGCCCGGCCGCATCCAGTGGCGGGGGAAGCAGGGCGGCCTGTTCGGCGGTGCGGGTCAATGCTTCGTCGCGCACCACGGCAATGCGGCTGAGCTCGTCCTGGACTCGCGTCCGAGCGGCAGCGATGTCGGCACGTTCGGCACGCTCGTCCTCCGTCTCCGGCGCGGCCTGCTCAGGCAGCGTCGCCAGTTCCGCAGTGTGTCCATCGATCGTCTGTGCCGCACGGGTCACCTCGTCCCGGCGCGCGCACAGCAGCTCGATGTCGCGCAGGCGCTGTTCGGCGGTCTCGAGCATCTGCTCGGCCTGGTTGCGCAGTTGCGCCTCAGGGGGCAGCGCGCGCACCGCCGTCTCGGTGTCGGCGATCTCCTGCAGGGCAACCCGCTTCTTCTCGGCCAGACCAGTGAGCGCCGCGCCCGCCGATGGCAACATCGCCTTCGCCTCGCGCGCGTCACCGAGCAGTTGGCACTGCCCCTGGATGTCCATGCCTGCACACGGCACATGAGAGGTCAGGCCGAAGCGCCGCTGCAGGTCCGCTTGCCGCAATGCGATCTGCCCGGCCTCGCGGTCGATCGACTCGACCTCGCGTCGCCGCGCCACAAGAGTCGCCTTGGCCTGCTCCAGCACGTCGACACGCGCCTGGCGCCGGCCCACGATGGCCTGGCACCGGGCCACGACACGCCGCGCAAAGTCCTGGCGCGCCGCCGCGCGCTCGACGCTCTCGCGCAGTCGGGCCACCGCAGTCAGCACCGCGATGTCTTTCACCAATTGCGCCCGCCGCCGACCGTGCGCCTGGCACCGCTCGACGATCCGCTGCTGGAGGCTCGCTTCGCGCTGCTGCAAGCGCGGCAACTCCTGGGACAGCCGCTGGGCCGCCACATCGTGCTCCTCCTTCGCCCGCCGGGATTCGTCGGCGAGCGCCCGGCGGCGAGCCTCAGTCTCGGCGGCGCCAGTGTGCTCGGCGGTGACCGTGGCCAGCTTCTGGCGCGCAGCGTCCAACCTCGCGGCTGTCGAAGTTCGTTCGGCCGTTGCCGCAAGCAAGGCCTGTGACGCACCGTCGAGCTCTGCGAGGCTGCGCCGCGTGCCCGCCGCGTCCTCCTGCGCCCGCGCCAGTCCCTGCCGGACCACAGCCAAGCCGGCCTTGAGCTGCTTGACAACGTCCGCCGCGAGCGCCCCTTGCTGCCGTACCTGCTCCAGCCCCAGCAGATCGGCCAGCAGCGTCTTGATTTCCGCGTTCTTGAACGCCGACAGCGGCCGCTTCCCTTGGGCAGAGAAGACCGACGTGAAGAAGGTGTCGGCCGGGCACAGGATCTCTGCGACGGCCTTCTCGTACGTCTCGACCTTGCCGTCCGACACGGTGCCGTCGCGGAGCACCACCGGTGCCCAGCCAAGCCCGCCGTGCTCGAACAGGAAGGCCTCGGTCTTCTTCTTGCCGTTGACCCGCAACACCAGCTGGCTCTTGTAGCGCTTGCCGCCGTGCCGCCAGACCAGTTCCTTGGTGCTCTCGGGCAGGAAGACATGGTCGTAGTAGGAGAACGCGCCCAGGCCATCTGCACCGGCCCGCGACGGCATCACGAGATAGGGGTGTTAGGTTGCATTCGCGCGTGTCAACGCGATTGCCTCCTGAGCCATCACTGCCTAAAGTGACCACAGCCCGAGCAGCCCCAGCCTCTTTCAGAGGCGAGTAGCCCGGCGCGTCCCGCGTTTTCAGCAACTCCCATGAAGGGGTTCGCGGCATGGTTGCGCGCCGATCACGCAGATCGTTCAGTGCCTCGACGTTGACACGGCTTCGCCAGATGCCGGCCAGCGACGCGCTCGCGCTGCTGGCCGATCACGTCAAGCCCGACCCCACGTACCAGCCGCTCAAGGCCGAGCACAGCCTGCGCTGGCATGCCAGTACCGCGCGCGGTGAGTTCGAGATCCTGACCACCGGCGTCAAGTGGTACGACACGCGCGCTCGCGCCGGCGGTGGCGGCGCCATCGACTTGGCGATGCACCTGCTCGACATGTCGTTCGTCGAGGCTGTCAAGCATCTGACCGCGAGGTAGATCGCGATGGTGACGATCCTTCGCAAGGCCTCATTGCCGAATCCCGCCGACGTTGCCACGCGCTTGGCGCCGATGGCAGCGAAGGCGTTGACGCTTTCGCTTCGCGAGCCGCGTCCCGCCGGGTTCCCGCTTCTCTTCACCAAGCACTGGCAACTGATCGAACCGGCAGTCGCCTATCTGCACGAGCACTCGATCCAGCGCGCGCACACCCCGGACACGCTCCGAACCTACGCCGAGATCCTCTACGACTGGTTCGAGACGCTCGAGCAGAACGATATCGCGTGGAACAGCGCGGACGCCGTCGACCTGGTCGCCTATCGCAACCGCATGATGACGCAGCCGAGCTCTCATACGGGCCGCCCCTACTGCACCACGACGATCAACCATCGAGTCCGCGGCGTCCTCAGGTTCTATGCCTGGGCTGTCCGGACGCACTGGCTGAGCGAGTCGCCACTGGCAGACAAGGCTGGTGACTTCGGCGTCGCGAGACGTCACCGTTCGACTCGCATGCGGTATGCACCGGACGGGGCCCGCAACCTGTTCGTACTGCGGCAGCACGAACCGCTGCCTCGGCCGCTCGTCTCCGAGCAGGCCCGCGAGTTGCTCGCAACGCTCTCCCCACCGTACGACCTGATGGCGCGCTGGCAGCTGTGCACCGGCCTGCGGGTCAGCGAACTGCTGCGCCTCAGCGTCACCGACATCGGCGAGCAACCTCCCCCGGCCGCCTCTCACCACACCATCGAGATTCTGCGCAAGGGCCGCAAGCCCGGCTACGTCGTCGCACCTGCGAGCCTGGTCGACGAGACCAACGGATATCGTTCCGGGCTCCGTCGTGCCTGGCTTCGCCGCGCACGCCGCAACGGACGAACGACTGACACCTCACCACTGTTCATCAACGCCCGCGGCGCCCCGGCTGGCAAGAACGCCTACCAGCGCGCCGTCAGTTCGGCCGGACAGGCTTGCGGTTTCAAGGCGACCACGCATCTGCTTCGCGCGACCTTCGCATGCATGCTGCTGGCACGGCTCGAACATCTGGCCAACGAGGGCGCCAACGTCAACCCGCTGGTCGTCGTCAAGATCCTGCTCGGCCACGAGCACGTCGAGACCACGGACCGGTACCTGCGCGCCATCGCCGTCGATGCCTGCGTGCTCAAGCGCGTCCTGGACACGCTGCTGTCGGGGGCGCAGGAACCATGACCTCCCGGCACGAAGTCGCTGTGCGGCGGTTCACCTCCGAGTTGGCTGCCGCTCCGGCCGAAGTCCAGCGGCCGGTGCGCCACGATGCCCCTCGCCTGATTCGCAAGACAGTCGTCGACTTCTCTTCGTTGAATCTGCCCGAGGACGCGCGCGCCGCAATCGCCCAAGCGTTCTGGGCCCACGTCGGAGCCCGCTCGAGCCGCGGCATCATCTCCTACTGGAATTCGATGCTGGTCTTCGAGCGGTTCGCCGCCGAGTCCGGCGCCGTCAGGTCGGTTGCGGATCTGAATCGAACGACGGTCGTGCGCTACATCGAGTGGCTCAACATGCAGCGACGCCCCGACGGTGAACCGTGGGCGATCTCCACCCGAGCGTCGATCTACTCGTGCTTGCGCCAACTGCTGCGATGGCTCGAGCGGTGTCGCCCCGACCTCGTCGGCAGCATCGACTACCCCTTCATCCCGTTTCCCGGCAAGGGCCGCGACAGGCCGCCGCGCGCAACGTTGTCGCCGCAGCAACTGCGCGCCATCCTGCGTGCCTGCGAAGAGGACATCGCCGCGATGCGCGCAGCTCGCGAGTCGGCCGCCAGGCTGCGCGTGTCCGAAGGCGACAAGCCTGGCACGCTCGGCTGGGTACTCACGCAGATCGAAGAACGCTACGGCGGCATCATTCCCGATCGCTACACCATCGAGCACAAGGGCAACTTCTGGCTCCAGCAAGCCGTGCGTCGATACGGCGGTGCCAAGCAGCTGGGTCTCTACCTGTACCCCCGAGCGGAGACGCTGCTGCCCTACTACCTGGCCATCCTGATCCATACCGCCGGCAACCCGGAGGCCATCGCCGATCTCACGCGCGACTGCCTTCAGCCGCTGCCCCTGCTCGACGACCGCGAACTGCTCGTTTGGTTCAAGGCGCGCGCATCGCGCATCCAGCGCCGGACCTTCGACAGCACACAGGCCTTCGAGCCGCCGGCACTCGTCAGGGACCTCCAGGCCTGGAACGCGCGGCTGGTGCCTCTTGCGCCGGTCGCGCAGCGCAATCGGCTGTTCGTCTTCAAGGGCCACGTCACGGTCAACGCCCTGTCGATCATCACGGTCCATCACCGGCTCGGACCGTTCTGCAGGCGCCACGGCCTGCCGCCATTCGCGCCCGCGCTCATTCGTCCAAGCGTGCTGGCCTGCTTCTATCGCTTCAGCGGCGACCTGTTGCGCACCAAGGCCGTCGCCAACCACGTGAACGTCGCCACGACCGTCCACTACGTACAGACTCCCTTGGTGCACGCCCGCAATCGCTCGCGCATCGCGGATCTTCAGGGCGCCTTCCTGCGGCACGTCGAGACGCCGTTGCCTCCAAGCCTGCCGACGGTATCGTCCAAGCCGTCATCCCCGCGCGGGCCGGCGGTCACGATGTTCGGCTTCGACTGCAAGGATCCGCTCTCAGGCACCGCGCCCGGATCGAGGAGCGGCGAGCTCTGCACGCACTTCATGGGCTGCTTCACCTGCCCCAACGCGATCATCCCCTGCGACCCTGCCACCATTGCCCGACTGCTCCAGGCACGCGATCACTTGCGCGCGGCCGCTGTGGTGCTGCACCCGGCGCGGTGGGAGGCCGTCTACGCTCCGCCGCTGCGCATTCTCGAGGAAGACATCCTCCCTCGCTTCGGTGCGAACGACCTTGCGGCCGGTGAAGCGCAGCGGTCACTCCTGCCGCCATTGCCGGAGCTGCGTTGAGGCTCGACCAGCTCGACCATGCAGACATCGCGACTCCAGGTTTCGCGTCCCGCCATCGAACCGGCACCCGACGATCGCGCTTGGTTCCTGAAGGACTCGCGCTGGGAGGATCCGGTCTGGCGCTTCGCGCCGACGAACGCGCTCGAGGAGGAACTGCCGGTCAGTCTGGCCTGGGACTTCGCGCTGCAGGAGGGGCGCCGCTTCACCGACGCGCGCTACGCGCCGCTGCGACAGACCTGCAAGCAACTGGTCGCGCTGATCCGGTGCCGATCGTTGTGCACGGGCCTGCCGCTGCGACCGCGCTCGGTCCTGAACTACTTCTTCTCCCTGCGATTCCTCGTGCGCTGGATGGACCAGGAGGGCCTCAGCCGATTTGCCGAGCTCGACGCGACAGCCTTGCTGCAGTTTCAGCATTGGCTCGCCGAGCTGCCGATGGCGCGCGGACCGTTGCGGTCTGCGTCCACGGTGCAGCGCCATCTGTACCTGTTCACCTACCTTCATCGCTTTCGCATGGAGCTGGACGACGGCCTGGAATTCGATCCGTTCCCCGGCAGCAACCACCGTCAGGCCGCCGGTGATCGCGAGGGTCTACGCCGCCCGTGGCCGTCCACCCCTGACGGCGTCGCCGTGCCGCTGGTCCAGGCCGCCGTCGACATCGTCACGCGCGACGCCGGCCGGATCCTGCAGGCGATGGAGACCTACCGCCAGGCGATGACTGCGACCGCTGGATGCTCTCAAAGCGGCTACGCTCACACCGACCGGGCCACGCGCAGGTTGAAGCGGGCCAACAGTGCTCTGCCCGAAGTCGAACGGCCGGTGGCGTCGGTGGCGGAGCTTGTCTTGCGGATCGACATGCTCTACGCGGCCTGTTTTGTCGTCCTGTCCTATCTGGTCGGGCCACGGGTCAGCGAGATCCTCCACTTGAAGGCCGGCTGCGTGCAGGAACGGCACGATGGCGGTATTTGCGCCGATTCCCCGGTCACCGTGATCGTCGGCAGCATCTTCAAGCGTCAGCCGGGATACGACGGCCGGCCTCACGAATGGGTCGCACCGCCCGTGGCCGTTCAGGCGATTGCGGTGCTCGAGGCACTGTCCGCGGAGCATCGTACGGTATCGGGCCGCCATGAGCTGTGGCTGCGCCGGCGCCGGGGCAACGGTGCGACGGAGTGGTTTCACGCCCGCGCGGATCAGTTGGAGATCGCATCGCCGTCGCGCGTCGCCACGCAGTTGCAGCGCTTCGGCGCGAGACTCGGGCTGACCCATGAGGATCGGCCCTGGAGGCTGACGACCCACCAGGGGCGCAAGACCTTCGCCAGGTTTGCGGCGCTGCGCGACCGCACCTGCCTCTTCGCGCTGAGCCAGCACCTGGGTCATCGCGAGCGTGCGGAGACCGACCACGGTTACGTCGGCTCAGACTATCGCCTCAATCAGGAGATCGACGCCGAGATCCTGCAGCAGTCCATGGCGGCTTGGGAGCACATGCTGGCCGCACCGGGCCTCGGCGGCCGCGCAGGCATCGAGATCGTGGCCAAGCGCCCTCGTTTCAGGGGCAGCCGCTTGAAGCAGGACCTCAAGAGCTACGCGCGCCTGCTGGTCGACGCGGGCCTGGTGCTCGGCGTGTGCGACTGGGGTTTCTGCGTCTACCGCGAAGAACACAGCGCCTGCCTCGGCAACGCCGCCGGGCCGAACCCGGCGCGACGCGAACCTTCGACCTGCGCGCGCTGCAGGAACTTCGTGGTCTCGCCACAGCATCGGACCTACTGGCTCGAGCAGGCGCGACGTTGCGAGTCGCTGCTGAACCAACCCGCTCTGCCGCGGCAAACGCTGCGCATCGTCCGCGAGCGCCTGAACGAGGCCCATGCCCTGCTTCGGACGCTCGACGCGGGAAGCGCCGAGGAGAACAGCCATGCGTGAGGTAAAGGTCGACGCCGATAGCCGGACCACGGCGCAGCGGCTTCGGGACGCGTTGGCCACCATGGTTCGCACGCCAAGCACAGGCGTCGCGGTGCAGCCGCTCACCGCGACGACCCTGTGTCAGATCGCCGGGATCTCCCGCAATGCGCTGTATCGGTACCACCCCGAGGTCTTGGCGGCGCTGCACGAGGCCCAGCGAAGCGCACGCGGCCCGTCAGGCGCCCCCGCACGTCAGGCGAAGCTGCTGCGCCAGGAGAACCGCGAGTTGCGCGAGCAGTTGGGCAAGTTGGCCGCGCTCGTCGATCACTACTTCGCGGCTTGGCAGGACGCTCACCTCATGCTCGAACGGCGAGAGCGAGAACTGGCCGAGCTGCGCCGCGCCACCGGCCCGCAGGTGGTTTCGATGCGCCGCTGAGCCGCGGGCCAAGTCTTGACCTTGACACAGGAGCAAGGTCTAAGCTGCGAAGGACAGGGGCACAGGTGCCCCGCTGGAGGTCTGCGATGACATGCGCCCTCATGTCGGACCTCGCTCTCGCGCGAGCGCTGTTGCGGCTCTACAAGCTGGCCATGATCGCCGGACGCCCCGGTGTCACCGATCACCTGCTGCACGCCCTGGAGGAACTCGCCCGAAGCGAGCCGGCATGCGAGCCGATACTCGACCAAGCGTACCTGTGGGGCCTTGGTGCGCGGGTCGGTGTCGCACAGCCGCGCATGCCAGGGTCCGGCACGCAGTGACCAGCGCTGTCGGCGCCGGGCTCGCGCCACGACCGCGACTACGCCATTGACACGCCGCGATCGACATCGCACGCATCCGCCTTCAGCGCGTCGACGTCGATCACGGCATCCGCCATCGCCGTCAGCTCGGGCGTCTGCGAGATGAAGTACTCACGCTCATAGCCACCCAGGCGCAGGACTTCCCTCTTCATCGCCATGAACATGCGCTTGCGCTGCGGATCCAGCGCGCCGTCCGCCTCGTCGGTGAACAGGGTCGTGTATCGGCGTCCCGTGTTTCGGGCCAGGTACAGCGCGATCGCCCGGGTCAGGCAAAGCTCCACCAACGTCCGCTCGCCCCCGCTCATCATGCCGACGCTCTTGCTGTCGCCGGTATCGCCGTCGTGGACGACGATGTCGAAGCCCTCCTTCTGCTCGCCCTTGGCCGTCTCCAGCAAGGTTCGGATGGACACCGTGAAGCGCGGCCCGTAGCAGGCCAGCAGCAGGTCATTTGCCAGCGCCGACAGCGCAGGTCCCGCATCGTCGATCGCCAGAGCGATCAGCCCGTCATTGCTCATGCAACGGGCGAAGAGGTTCCAGTTGCCCAGCTCATCCTCGACCCGAGCGCAGCGCGCGCGCAGGCTTTCGCGGCGTTCGCCCAGCCGGGCCGACTGCTTGGAGACCTCCTCGAGCTGCTGCGACTCACGCACCGCGGTGAGCATTGCCCGCTCCGCCGCAGCGAGGGCCTCCTTCGCGGCACCCAGCGCACGGGCTGCGCGCGCGGCTTGCTGCTCGTCGAAGGCGGGCGGCAGCGTTGCGAGCGCCTGATCCAGGCGCGCCAGCGCCGCTTCGGTCTGCCTGGCCTGCTGACCTCGTTGCGCCTCGATCGCCTTTCGTGCCGCCGCGATCTGTTGGCGCTCCGCACGTTCGTCGATGGTCTCGGCAGCGGCGCCCTCACTCGCCTGCAGCCCCAGCGCCTGAAGTTCCTGCTCGATCTCGACCAGGGTCGCCTGCGCCTGCGCGCACGCCTGGGCCTTCGAACGCACGACCGACAAGCGGTTCGCCCGCTCGCGTGCGACGGCCTCGCGGACCTCGGCCCGCGCCAGGGCGTGCGGCGCGCCGGCCAGTGCCCCGCAACGCCGGCGGGCATCGATAAGTTCCCGCTGGACCTCGGACTTCTCGCTCACCAGACGGGCGACCTGGGCCTGGGCGTTGGGGATCAGCGTCTGCGCCTCGCGCGCGTCAGCGATCAACTTGCAACGTCCCTGCAGGTCCGTGCCGGCGCAGGGCACCTCGCCGGTCAGTCCAAACCGGCGCGCGAGTTCCTCGGCCTTCAGCGCAGCCCGACCCGCATCCCGTTCGATGGCGGCGGCGCGCTGCTCCGCGAGGCGCACCGCGCCTTGGCACTGCGTCAGCTGATGGACCTGCTCGCGGCAGGCGAGCGTGCGTGCGCCAAGCAGCGCCTGCACACGTTGCGCCAGCGGCAGGCGCCTTTCGGCGCGACGCACCGCGCCGGCCTCGGCGAGCGCCGCAAGGCATCGCTGCCGGGATTGGGTCAAGGCCTGGCGCCGCGAACGTTCCTGCTGCAGCCGATTGGCGACCCGCTGATCGAGGCGCTCCAGCCGCTGGTGCTCGGCCCGTTCCTGAACATCGAGCGCGCTCTGCGCTTGTGCCGCGCCTGCCAGGTTGGATTGCCGTTCGGCCATGAGCTGTGCCCGCCGGGCATCGGTGGCTCGCGACTGCTCGCGTTCGACCACCACGCGGGCATGCCCCGTCTGGGCGGCCTCCAGGGCAGACTGCGTTGACCTCTTCGCGCGATCGGCCGCCGACACGCGATCGCCGGCGCCGTCGAGTTTTCGGCGCGCCGCCTCGAGGTGCTGATCCTCCGCGTCGACCGCGGCGAGTTCCTGACGCAGTGTTGCCAGCCCAGCTTTCAGCAGGCGGGCGGTCTCCGCTGCCTTCTGGCCCAGCGCCTGGATCTCCTCCTGCCCCAGCAGGTCGGCCAACAACGTCTTGATCTCGGCGTTGCGATAGGTGCTGAGCTGGCGCTTGCCCTGGGCTGCGAACACGGAGGTGAAGAAGGTTTCTGCACTGCCGCAGATGCTCTCCACACAGCGCGTGTACGTCTCGACCCGGCCATCCGAGATGGTCCCATCCTCGAGCGTCACGGGGGACCAGCGTCCGCCATCATCGAGCATGTGCAGGAACGCCTCTGTGCGTCGCCGGCCACTGACTCGGATGACGATCTGCGAGCGGTAGCAGCGCCCTTCGTGCGCCCAGGTCAGGTCCTTCAGGCTCTCCGGCAGATAGACGTGCTCGTAGTACGAGAAGCCGCCGGTTGCCGGCATCGAGGCACGACTTTGAAGGCCGAGATATGGCACGAGATTGTCCATGATCGTGCTCTTGCCGCTGCCGTTCGGGCCCGCGATGGCGATCAGTTCTGCACCGTCGGCAAGGCGCTCCAGGTCAAGCGTGATCTCGTCGAGACCCAGGCCGTCGCGGATGCCGCGGAAGCCCTTGAGGGTGAGTCGGAGTGGCTGCATGGCATGCCTCGGAGTTGGTCTCCGATCAGGCTCGCATGGCCGGCGACGCTTTCAACGGTCGTCAGTCGCGACCGTTCACACGCTTGGCCGCAAGGCGGCGATGCGCCGCGCAGTTCCCTGTTCAAGTCCAGCTGAAGCTCAGCCGGCGCAGCACGACAGTTGCTTCACATCCTTCGTGAAGGTCTGCGCCGCAAGCTTCAGGGCTTCGACCATCGTCAGGTACGGGAACAACTGGTCGGCGAGATCGTGCACGGTCATGCCGGCACGGATGGCGATGGCGGCGGTCTGGATGAGTTCCCCCGCTTCGGCGGCGACCGCCTGCACGCCCAACAGACGGCCGGTACCGGCTTCGGCCACCAGCTTGATGAAGCCGCGCGTGTCGAGGTTGACCAGCGCGCGCGGCACGTTGTCCAACGTCAACGTACGGCGGTCGGTCTCGATCCCCGACCGATGCGCTTCAGCTTCGCTGAGACCGACCGTCGCGATCTGCGGATCGGTGAACGCGACGGCCGGCATCGCGCTCAGGTCCAGTGCCGCGTCGCCGCCGGCCATGTTGATCGCCGCCCTCGTGCCCGCAGCGGCCGCGACGTACACGAACTGGGGCTGGGTGGTGCAGTCGCCTGCGGCATAGATGTTCGGCACGCTGGTGCGCATGTGATCGTCGACCACGATGGCGCCCTGCTCGTCCACCTTCACGCCGGCGGCTTCGAGGTTGAGCCCGCGCGTGTTCGGCGTGCGGCCCGTGGCCACCAGCAGCCGCTCGGCACGCAGTTCGCCATGATTCGTCGTCAGCACGAATTCGCCACCGGCATGAGTGACGCGGCGGGTCTGCGTCTGCTCGAGCACCTCGATGCCTTCGTCGCGGAACGCCGCGGTGAGCGCCTCGCCGATGACCGGGTCCTCGCGGAAGAACAGCCTGTTGCGCGCGAGGATCGTGACCTGGCTGCCGAGACGCGCGAAGGCCTGTGCGAGTTCCACCGCGACGACGGACGACCCGATCACCGCGAGCCGCGGCGGAATGTCGCTGCTGGCCAGCGCTTCGGTCGAAGTCCAGAACGGCGTATCGGCGAGGCCGGGGATCGGCGGCACCGCCGCGCTGGCGCCGGTGGCCAACAGGCAGCGGTCGAACGCCACGACCTGCTCGCCACCGTCGCGCAGCACCACCGTCAACGACCCAGCGTCCGTGAAGCGCGCCGTGCCGTGCACCACTGTGATGGCCGTGCTGACCTCCAGGATGCTCTCGTACTTGCCACGGCGCAGTTCGTCCACCCGCGCCTGCTGCTGCGCGAGCAGGCGGTCGCGCAGGATGGTCGGCTCGGCCGCGGACACGCCGACGTCGAACGGGCTGCGCCGCCGCAGGTGCGCGACGTGCGCGGCACGGATCATGATCTTGGACGGCACGCAGCCGACATTGACGCAGGTGCCGCCGATCGTGCCGCGTTCGATGAGCGTGACCCGCGCGCCGCGCTCGGCCGCTTTGAGCGCCGCGGCCATCGCGGCGCCGCCGCTGCCGATGACGGCAACATGCAGCACCTCGCCGCCGCCGCGTTCCTTCTGCCCACTGCCGAACCAGTGGCGCGCCCTTTCGAAGAAGCCGTCGCGCGACGGATCCGGCGCCGCCTCGGGCACGCGCGCGCGATAGCCGGCTGCGGCCACGGCCGACACGAGTGCCGCCACGGGTGTGTCAGGGGCGAGCGTGAGGCGTGCGGTTCCCTTGGGGTAGGACACCTGCGCCGAACGCACACCAGGCACCTTCTCCAGGGCCTGGCGAACGTGCGTGGCGCACGACTCGCACGTCATGCCGCTGATCGCGAGTTCGGTCATCGGGTTACCTTCCGCCGGCAGCCGCAGCGTGATAGCTTCAGGCGTGCCTGGGCGGGACTTCGCAGCCGTCCGGCCCGCAGCGCCGGTTCGCCGGCGAGACGAAGTCCCACACCGACACCGCGACCATCGTCGCGAGGCCCACGTAGAGCAGCTTTTCGGCCACGGTGAAGCTGGCGACCAGCACGATGGCCGGACCGATCATGCCGAGCACGCTGCGTTGCCACTGGCGGTGGCTGAACCAGCCGAGTGCGTTGGCGAGCAGCGCCAGCGCCGCGAACAGCGGCAGCAGCACGGTGACGAACACGGCCTCGAACTGGCTCAGGAAGCCGAGCCCGAGTGCTGCGCCGAGGCTGGCCAGGGCCGGGAAGCAAGCCCCGCAACCCATCGCCGACACGATGCTGCCCAGCGCTCCGGCCTTGTCCGCGACGCGCGTCATGACGCTCATGATGGCCTCCTCGATCGCTGCGGCGTCAGCGCTTGACGGTGGACGGATAGCCCGCGTTCTCGGTCGCCTGGGTCAGCTTCTGCACGCTGGCCTTAGCGTCATCGAAGGTCACGACGGCCTGGCGCTTCTCGTAGCTCACGTCGACTTTGCTCACGCCATCGACCTTCGAGATCGCCTTCTTCACGGTAATCGGGCACGCCGCACAGGTCATGCCCGGCACGTCCAGCGTCACGGTCTGCGACGCCGCCTGGACGGCGGCCGCGCCGGACAGGGCGAGGACGGCGATCAGCTTCTTCATGGAGCACTCCTGGTCAATAGAACAGCGGAAGGACGAAGGGGTAAGCAAGCGCGATCAGCACCAGCACGGCCACCATCCAGAAGACGGCCTTGTAGGTGGACCGCACCTCAGGGATCGCGCACACCTCGCCCGGCTTGCACTGCTGAGCAGGCCGATAGATGCGGCGCCACGCGAAGCCCATGGCGACGAGCGCCACGCCGATGAACAACGGCCGATAGGGCTCCAGCGCCGTGAGGTTGCCGATCCACGCACCGCTGAAGCCCAGGGTCACCAGCACCAACGGGCCCAGGCAGCACGCGGAAGCCAGGATCGCGGCCAGTCCGCCGCCGACGAGCGCGCCGCGCCCGGTCTGCGATTCCGTCATGCACTTTCCTCGGTCGGAGAGACGATGGCGTAAGCTTATTTCCGTACTCATGTACGGAGTCAAGCGGCATGGACAGCGATCAGCAGGGACTGACGATTGGGGCCGTCGCCAAGGCGGCCGGGGTCAACGTGGAGACGGTGCGCTTCTACCAGCGCCGCGCGCTGCTGCCCGAACCCGACAAGCCCTACGGCCGCATTCGGCGCTATGAGGCGAAGGACGTCGCACGGGTGCGGTTCGTGAAGGCCGCACAGCGCCTGGGCTTCAGCCTCGACGAGGTTGCGGGCTTGCTGAGACTGGACGACGGCACGCACTGTGACGAGGCGAGAAAGCTCGCTGAAGCAAAGCTCGCTGACGTGCGCCAGAAGCTGAAGGATCTGCGGCGGATCGAGTCGGCGCTGGCTGGCCTCGTTCGCGACTGCTGCACGAGGCGGGGCAAGCTTTCATGCCCATTGATTGCCACCCTGCAGCGGCAGTGAGACGCCGCGTCTTGGCCCACTGTTGACACAGTGAATTCAACATAAGGGATGCAGGTTGTCCATCACCGTGGTCTTCCCGCGCCCGTTGCTGCCCGCAATGGCCACCAGTTGCGCGTCACCGACCAGCGCCTCGAGATCGAGCGTGATCGTGTCCCGACCGAGACCGCTGCGGATCCCCTTGAAACCAGTGAGCGTCAGCGACAGCGGTTGGTAGCCGTCGCGGGACACCTCGTCCGCTTGCTTCACTTGATCGTCCATCTTCTTGCTCCATGCATGGCCGCCCGTCGACCCGCTTCGAACGAGTCTCCGGCCGCCTTCGCTTCCTTCAAGACCTGTCCGCTTCAGAACAGCTCAATCGCCTCGTCTTCGCGCAGGGCTTCCGCCACACGCCCGTCCCCGGACGGCTGCGGCAGCGGCGCCGTCTCGTCGGGGACCGGCTCGGTAGTCGGACCGGGTTCCTCGTCGCCGGCCAGGATCGCATTCGCGATCTGGGCGGGTTCACGGTGGGCCAGGGCCTCGAGGCGGTCGATGAGCGGACCGTCCATGCTGCCGGTGGCGCGTGCCCACACCCTCACCTTCTCCTGCAGCGACGACGCGCGCGAGATCCCTGCCGCCCTGCTGCGCACGACGGGAACGACGCGCCCTTCGAGTTGGACGTCGGCGGCGTCGCCCAGGGCCCGCTTGATGGCCTCGCGGTCCACGCTGCCTCGTTCCTCTTCACCCACCTGCCACCGCACCCGGACGTAGGCGCCGGACACGTTCACTTCACGAACCGCCGCGGCGATCTGCTCGGCATCCGGCACTCCCTCGAACACCAGGTCCACGGTGCGCCGCGCCGGCGTCTCGACCAACTGGAATCGGGCCGCCGCCGCCTCGACCTCCCACAGCAGAAAGCCCTTGGCATCGATCTCCCCGTGGTGGAAGCGGCCGATCGAGCCCGCATAGGCGATCACGCGCCCGCCGTCGTCCCAGCTCTGGTGCTTGTGAATGTGCCCGAGCATGAAGGCCTGTGTACCTGCGGTGAACAGGCTCGTGGTGGTGAACTCGTGGTCGAAGCCCGCCATCGGCACGCCGTGCTCCGTCACGCAGCCGGTGACCGTGCCATGCGCTACGCCGATCGTCGGCACCTGCGCTGCCCGTGCGGCTCGGTTGATCGACCCGTATCCGGCCAGCAGCGCGGCCAGTTCCTGACCGACCGCTTCCGCAGCCTCGGTCGCGCCGACGGTGGCCGCCACAACCGCCTTGTTGACTGTCGGGACGCAGGTGAAGATGGCCCGCGCTCCGGCGGGGACCGCATCGAAGCGCCAGGCCTGCGAGGGCACCCAGCGACCATCCTCCATCAGCGCGACCTGGCCGAGGTGGTCCGCCACGAACACCGGGTGGCGGCCGCCGAGCAGCGGAAAGATCGCCAGGGTGCCGGGAGGCTCGTGAGAGAACGTCCCCTGCAGCATCAGCACAGGGCAGTGGTCGGCGAGACGCCGGACCTCGCGCGCAAGGCGCTCGACCGCCGGGCTGTGCACGTCGAGCGCATGGTCCGTCGCGTCGCCCGAGATCACGGCCGCATCAACGCCGTGCATGATCGCCTGGTCCACCGCGAAGCCGAAGCATCGGCCCGCCTCGTCGAGGTTCTTCCCGCTGAAGTGCAGGTCCGAGAACTGCGCCACCTTGATCATGAGAGTTCCTTCCGTCGGTTGTGCGTGAGCGTCCTGAGCACCCACCGCCAGCATCGGCCCGCGGCGCCAGGCTTCAAGCGCTGGCGGGTCCAGCGGTGGCGCCGCCTTGCACGGCGCCGACTGCACTCAGGCCCAGACCTCGAGCTCGCCCTTCACCTTCTCGACGAAGCCGGCGCCGTCGTCCTGGAAGGGCGTGAGGTCCTCCAGTGCGCGCTTGCGGCCACCGGCGGCCTTCTTCCAGCCTTGGCCCCAGCGCTTGGTGGCGTAGCGCTCGTAGCTCTCCGCATCGACACCAAGCGCCGCGGCGGCATCGAACAGCCACGCCACCTCCTTGGCCTCGACACCAGCGTCCGCCGCTGCCGACCTGCCAGCCAGCGGCGCTTCGCCGCGCTTCGGCTGGGCGGAGCGCGCAGGCTCGGCCCGCGCCGGCGCCGCCGGCTTGCTCGCGGTTGGCGCGCCGGAAGAGCGCTGGCCGCGCTCCCCGGCTTGCTCGACCACAGGGGACGGACTCGCGACCTCGATCACGCCGTCTTCACTGACCACCTGGACGGTGCTCGTCCCGCCACCATGGCCCTGGAGGACGTTGGCCGCATCCGCAGCGCGAAGCTCGAGCGCGTCGAGGTCCTCGTCGTGGCGCAGCAGTGCGGTCGGATCCACCGGCGCCTCGAGTTCAATCAGCCACTGGGCCACGCGGGTTGGACGGCCTTCCTCGTCGATCCGCGAGACCTCCACCAGACGCTTGCTGATGTAGAAAGGCGTGCGCTGGCCGTCGAGGAAACCAGAGATGCGGCCGCCGCGCATGAAGCCGATCGTCTGGAACTTCTCGATGGCCGCCTGCATGGCGTAGAAGCTGTTCGTCGGCAGCTCGAATGCGCTGATCGACTTGATGCCGGGGACGAAGAAGATGAACCGGCCCGACAGGTTGCACTTCTTGCCCTGGTACTCGGCGCAGCTCTCCGGATCGCACAGCCCGTTGTTCTCGGCGCGCAGCGTCACCTTGCGGCCGCCGAAGATGCGCACGACGCGGCGGCCTGCGCCCGGCGCCGGCGGCTGCTCGTAGGTCTTGCAGTACCGCGTCTGCCCGTCCTCGGAGTACTCGGACCAGAAGCGCCGTTCGCTGGACGTCCAGGTCACTAGCTCATGCGGCATGACGTTCTGCCAGGCATCGGCCGGGAACACCACCGGGAAGCGATACAGACGCTGAACACCGTCGCCACGATCCTCGGCATACAGGTTCGTGATCTGCCGCGCAAGTTCCGGGTTCGGGAAGTCCTCACCTCGGACGGTGAAGTACGGGACGTTCTTCGGCGTGAGCGGGTTCTTGAGGTCGGGCAGCGCTGCGGCGAGTTCCCGCTCGATCGCGTCGAACCCCTTGCCCTGCGCCACGCCGGCGTCGTAGATCTCGCGCGCCTGGCCGGACTCGGCCGCGCGCCGGGTCAGCACCTTGATGCCGGCCCGGATGCGGCCGCCCACCGGGATGCGCTGCGCCGAGCGGCCCAGCAGCGTGGGGATCGCCACCGCGCCGCCCGCGGTCGGGACCAGGCCACCGCCCTGCCCGTTCGCCTTGCTCTGTGCCATTGCGACCATTCATCTCTCCTTCGCAAGTTGGTGAATGTGGAGATTCATGGTCCCGCCGGACTCGGCTCTTTCAAGTCCTCGGTACGGGCCGCCGCTGGGCGGGTTGTGCGACCACGCTCGATCACGACCTCGAAGTCGGGCATGCCGCGCATGAGGAGCCCACCCCAGCGCTTGGTCACGATCCGCCTGTCCAGGATCGTCACGCGCCCTCGGTCATGGATCGTGCGAAGCAGCCGCCCCAGGCCCTGCTTCAGCCGCACCGCGGCCTCCGGCACCGTGATCTCGATGAAGGGCGACCCACCCCGCGACTCGACCCACTCACGCCGCGCCTCTTCGAGCGGCGAGTCCGGCACCGAGAACGGGAGCTTGGCGATCACGACGTGCGTGCAGTACTCCCCTGGCAGGTCAACGCCTTCGGCGAAGGTGCTCAGGCCGAACAGCACGGACCGATCGGCGCGGTCGACGGCTGCGCGGTGCCGCGCAAGCATCTCGCCCTTGGGCATCGACCCCTGCACCAAGGTGACCCGCCTCAGATCCTCGGGCAACTGGGCGTAGACCTCGCGCATCTGTCGTGCCGATGTGAAGAGCACCAGAGTGCCGAGGGTCTCCACGAGCGCCGGCAGCCGGTCGCTGACCTCGCGCGTGTGCTGCTCTGCGGCCGTCGGCTCCGTGCGCATCGCCGGCACCACGAGCTGCGCGTTCTTGCGGAAGTCAAAGGGCGACTCGACACGCAGGAAGGCCGGGCTGTCGAAGAAGCCGAGACCCGACTGGCGCAGGAACAGGTCGAAGGTGCCGCACGACGTCAGGGTGGCGGACATCACCACGGCACCGCTCGCGCGATTCCACAGCAGCTTGCGAAGCTTGTCGCCGCCGCTGATCGGCGACGCGCAGACCAGATAGTCGTCCGGGCGACCTCCTTCGTCATGCCGCTCGATCCAGCGCGCGATCGGCGGCGCATCCTCCGGCTGTTCGGCCAGCATCAGGTGCCAGGTGTCCACCAGGTTTTCCAGCCTCACCACGTAGAAGCCCAGCACGGACAGAACCTGCGTGGCCAGCGTGCCCACACTCGGCGCCTTCTCGAGGACATGCTCCCTGAGCGAAGCGAAGGTCTTCTGCAACTCCTCGCCGGCGGCCAGGACCTGCCCACCAGCCGCCTCGCACCAGTCCGGCAATGGCCCGGACTTGAACCGGCGGGCGCGCTTCTCCTCGAAGCCGTTGGTGCCGTGGATCCGCTGGTGCAGATCGCGCAACGCCCGCTCGATGCGTTCGGCACTGGTCCGGCTGTCGCGGATCAGTTGCTCGTCGAGCCGCAGCCCGAGAACCGCATCGCGCACCGCGTTGCACGCCCCTTCCAGCCAGTCGATCGCCCCGCGCAGCGCATGCCTGGCCGAGAAGTGCTCCACCGCCTTGGCGGCCAGGCTGTGGGCCTCGTCGAACACGTAGATGGTCTCTTGGGGCGGCGGAAGGACACTCGCCCCATTCATGTCGATGGCCGACAGCACGAGGTCATGGTTGGCGATCACGAGGTCCGCCTCCTTGACCCGCTGCCGCGCGGCTTGGAACGGGCACCGTGCGAACTCCGGGCACTTGGAACCGGCGCAGCCCTGGCGATCCGTGGTGATGCGATCCCACACCTCGTCGACCACGGGCAACGGCAGTTCGTCCCGATCCCCGCTCCATCGACCCGTGTCGAAGGAAGCCAGCAACTCCCTCATCACTGCCACCCGCCGCGGTGCGTCTTCGGCACCGCCGGGGCCACGCTCGCCCGCAAGGTCGAGGCCACCCTGCCCCGCCAGCTTGCCCTCCGCCTGCAGCTTGGCCGTGCAGGCGTAACGGCGTCGGCCCTTCGCAACTGCGAAGGTGAAGGGGATTGGCACCAAGCGCTGCAGGCTGGGCGCGTCCTTCTCCGCATACTGGTGTTGCAGCGCCACCGTCGAACTACTCACTACCAGGCGCTTTTGCCTGGACTTCGCCATCACGAGCGCCGGCACCAGGGCACCGAACGACTTGCCCGTGCCGGTACCGGCTTCGACGATCGCGAGGTGGTCGCCGTTGCCCGCCTGTTCGTCTTCTGCGCGGCAACGGGCCAGCGTGTTGGCCACCGCCGCGATCATCTCCATCTGCGGCCGGCGCGACTTGAAGCCCGGAATGCCCTCTCGCAGCGCGTCGACGCACTGGCGGATCAGGTGCTTCTCTTCCTCGCGGACCATGCGGCCAGCCTACGGTTCAAGCGTCTGAGCTCAAGAGCCGCTCGCAAAGGCCCAGCGCCAGCCGATCGCGAGTCGCGGCTGACGCCGGTGGCCTCGCGTTGCCCCCGCTACTGGCTTCGTCGGGAGCCTTTGCCGCGGGCGCTCGCGCCCCGCGGCTCACCATTGCTATTCGACTTCGGGGACGCGCTGACCTCGCGCCACGTCAGACCCTGCAAGGGCTGTCCTGGAACCTGCACGCGGCGGCAGCGCAGGCAAGGCCTGGTCGGTGCGCCACACCCACGCGTCGCCACCCGCGGCCTGAACCGCCTTCTCCTTGGCGCTCTGTTCCTTCGGGTCAAGAAAGGCACTCACCACATGCAGCGGGAACGGCCCGCCTTCGGTGTCGAGCAGCAGTGCGTTCGGGAAGCAAGCACCACTCTTGGCGTCGAAGCGCAGCGGCTTCAAGAAGGCACGGCCCTGCCGCTGCAGTTCCTCGACCAGCGGCAGCTCATGGAGGCCGTCGAGCGGTATCCACTGATCCGAGACCAGGGTCATCGACAACGAGTCCACCTGGTAGAGGTGCTCACGCTTGGCGTAGATCAGCGCGGCCATCACGATCATCGGCTTGCGCTCCAGATCGGCGTCACGAGCCTGCAGGGTGGCCGCATAGGCGCGCTCGGCGCGCTCCCAGGCCTTGTTCTCCATGTACAGCGGTACGTCCGGCATGTGCTTGACCATCAGCTTGCGCCCGTAGGCGCTTTGCTCGACGCCGTTGAACTGGCCTATGACGATCGCCATCTTGTAGGCCACGTCGTCGCCCGGCGAGAGCAGCATGGCCAACTTGCGCCGCCGCCGCTCACCGATCTCTTCCTTGTCGGCAACGCGGAACGGCTCGGGCACGTACAGGCGCTTGTCCAAGGTCTCGCCCTTGAGCGTCACGCCGGCCGCCGCAAGCTCGAGGTACTTCTTGATCACGCCCTGCGAGCGCCTGCCCTCCATCGCCGGATACCAGCGGTTGAGCCCGGCGCGGTGGTAGAGGAAGTGCAGTACCGCCCGCAGGCTCATCCGCTTGCGCGATGCATTCACGGCGGGAGGCTCGCCGTTCGCCTCCCCGCGCGGCATTGCCTTGCCGGAGACCCTGGAGAACGGGAAGTCGGTCCGGATCTCCACGTGATCGGCGTTGTGCTCGACGATGGCCTCGCCGACGAGCTCGCCCAGGCCCGAGAGACCAGGCTCTGGTTCGAAGGACTGGCAGGTCGGATGGTGCATGTCCCCGGTGCCCGGCATGCGCTTGACGACGTACTCGCCATGCTTGGCGATGTACATCTCCACGCCACCGCGAACGCACATGCATCGCGGACGCTCCGAGCTTTCATACACCCTCGACAACGCCTCTTGCAGGCCCGGGTCGGTCGCCAGCAGCGTCACGCCGCGGATGAAGTACTTCGCTGCGTCCATGGCAACCTCCTGGGCGTCTGCGGCCACGATCGGGCCTACACGATCTCGTGAGACACGAGGTCGAGCGGCATGGACGGCAGCCTGAGCAGCCGTCGCACCTGGCGTGCCGACCGCAGCCCAAGCAGTTCCCGGAGCTGGGCCCTGTCGGCGCCCTGTCGATCCAGCGAGAGCGCCACCTGCCTGCGGGCCTGCTGTGCCGTCATACCAACCCATCCGGCGCGCGCGAACGCCAGGCGCAGTGTCGCCTGAAGGTACTTGGAGGTGAGCCGCGAATCGGTCGGTGAACGCCGGGTGATCAGGAACGGCCTGCCCGCCTCGGTCAGGAACAGGCGGCTCTTCGGATCGAGCCCACGGAAGCTCCCGGGCTCGCCGGTGCCCAACCGCCGACGCATGCGCTCTTCCAGGTAGATGTCGATGCTGGCCACGGCTCGCGACGAGTTGAAGTACAGCGGCCGCGCGATGCCGCTGGCCGCCACCTCCCCACGCAGTGTCGAGACCCGTCGCACGTTGCCGTTCTCGTCCAGGTAGTCGCCCACCTCCAGCAGCGCGAGTTCCATGGTCTTGAGGCCGGTGCACAGCAGCGTGTAGATCAGAGCGATGTCCCGGTTGGCACTTCGGCAGCACGAACGCAGGCGGCTCGCCCCGGCAGCAACCTCATCCGCATCGAGCACGACCCGGCACGGCGGCGGCGCTGCGCCTACATCGTGTGCGCGCGCGGCGGCCATGATCGTCTCCCGCTCGCGGCGGATCGCGACCAGGCTGTCCAGCCAGTCCACCCGGATCGAGCCCAGTGCACCGGCCTGCTGAAGCCTGCGCAGCAGGCCTTTGATCCGACGCTCGACCGTCGAGCGCGCGACACCCAGGTCGGCCGCCACTTCCTTGTAGCTCCGGCCGCCTTCGACCACGCTGATGAGCAGGCCCAACGAATCTAAGGGTAGGCGCCCCATGGACTGATCTCGACCTGTTGGTTGAACGTCAGGCAACGCCGTCGATGGGCGGGTTGCCGTGGCGCCAATCGTCCCGAAGATGGCGGCCGCCTTCAACCGGAAAGGCGGCTCGAAGTCCCCCCGGATTTCGGGCGCCGCGCGGGCCAAAGCGACAGATCCGCCGCTGCAGGTGCGGGGCGGACGAGTGACGGATGGGCATGCGCCGTGCGATGCCCCTTTTCGGCCGCGCATCGTTGATTCATACTGACCATGCGATGGGCATTTCTGCCTTTGCCGCTGTCACCAGCGTTCCGGCCTGGCCGGCGTTTGCGGTCGTGACCCGCACTTCAATCTGCCTGCGCCTGCAGGCCACCCGCATCCTTCGCCGGCAGCTGCCGGCTCAGCAGACAACCCGGTGCCTGCCGCCCAGCGGTGGTGTCTTCGACGGGTTGTAGGCCGTTCTCCGCGGGGTCTCCCCGCACATCCCCAACCCGAGCTCGGGCGACACCCCGAGTCGGGTTCGCTCGTGCTCATGCGCTTGAAAGGAAAGCGACATGAACCACGATTCCCTCTCCTTCGCTCTGGAGCCCTGCCGGGCCAACGACAGCGACGCGCGCATCACGGCGAGCATCGTGCCCGCCGAGCAGCGCATGGACTTCCTTCCGAAGCACTTCGGTGCGCGGGCGATGATGAAGTTCGAGATGTCCGTGTACGACTGGATGGGCAACCTCTGCCCGTCCTATCGCGGCGGCTACTGGAACTACGTCGAGCTCTCCAACGGCGGTGCGTTCATGTACCCGGCTGGCGTCGACGCGTTCGAGTTCACGGTCGAAGGCAACGGCTTTCACGGCACCGTCAGTGCCGAGGTGGCGGGCATCATCGCCACCACGCTCGCGATGAACGGCATGCTCTGGCGAGGCTGGGACAGCCTGAACGCGAAGTACGAGCTGCTGCTGGAGTTCATCGGCGGACACCCGGATGCGATGACCATCCGGCGTGCCCTGGACTAGGGGGCCGCCATGCTCACCCATCGTTGCAACAGGTTCGTCGTCCTTCTGACGGGCATGCGCCACTACACCATCGAACAGCTCCTGGCGGTGATGCACGAGCGGCGCTACCCGCCGTTGTTGCGGGTGGCCGCGCTGCGGTGGCTCATCCATTGGGCTCCGTTGGACATCACCAAGGGCGCCCCCTATCTGCAGCGGCGGCGCTACGTGCGCCAGCACTACCACGTCTAGCCGCCACCGACCTCAACCCGAAAGCCACGGCCTGCAGGTCGTGGCCTTCCGCTCCACCAAGGAGTCAGACCGTGTACAGCCGAACCCCGCGGATCGGCGCCGTTTGCTCGGCCGATCCGAACGACATCCACGCCCTCGCGGGCGACTTCGCCTACAAACTGCGGCAGTTCATCAAGACCGACCGCAATGGCGAGCGGCGCCGCGCCTTTTTGGCGGGGATCAACGACTTCGAGAAGGCATGCGGCGACCCGGAGGCCTCGTCAGCGTCTAGGCAGCGGTCATCCGGTGCCGACTGAAGATGTAGCCATAGCGACGTCGCAGTTCAGCCACCGATCCCTTGACCAGCCTTTCGAGCACACCCGTGTCCACGTCAGACACGCGTTCGGTGATCGGGCATGTCGCCCGGCCACAGACCAATCGCGTCGACAGCACAGCCTTCACGTCCCGCCAGGGCCGCCTGTGCCCCCGGCGAGTTGTAATCAAGTTCGCACCAGAGTGTCTCGACGACCACTGCTCCTGGGTTGAGGACCAGCGTCAGCCGGCCATCGCGCGAAACCCGTGCGAACTCGACTGGCAGCGACGGCCCATCGTGTTTCGAAGCCCCGGCAATCCGAAGCACACCCGGGTCCCACACGAGCGAACCCATCCCACGGATGCAATCCTCATCCTCAGATTCTGTTCATGATGGCGCCGCCACACTCGTCAGCGTCATCCGCCCAAACGAGTAGCGCCCCAGGGAATTGAAGTAGTGACCCTCGGCGCGGCTTCGGTCAACGTCGAAGGTCAGCTCGCAGAACCCTTGGTGCTTCTGCAGTTCCGGCTCGCCCGCGCGCGGATGGTTCTGGTAGCTGTAGGACAGTTTCGCGGCGCCGTCGTGCTTGAGCAGCACCGAGGCGGTTTCGCTGAAGGAGCCCGACTGCGCGGTCTTGAGCTCGATCGCGATGCGATCCCACTTCTGCGTGATCGTCAGCGTTCCGGTCCAGTCGAACTTGATTTCGCCCTCGAGCGTGAGCGACTGGCCCGTCACCGTCCAGGACCCGCCAAGATTTGGAATGCCAAGCAGTTTGTCGAGCCACCGCCAACCGTATCGGTTGAAGCCCCAGTAGAGCGCGGCGTACACAAGCCCCGTGGACAATGTGAACGCACCCATCTTGGCCTGGATCGACGCGGTCAACAGCGGCCAGTTGCTTGCCCAGGTGATGAGGCTCGTGACGATCGGCGCGAGCGCCACCGAAGCGAAGCCCAGCCAGCGCCCGATCTCCGAGCGTTTGTGGCCGATGATGGCGTATTCGTGAGCGATCATTGCTTGCCTTCTTTCGCGCAGCCTACCAGCGCTTCTTGGCGCTCTTCAGGCGACGCCACGGAGGATTGTTGGTAGCCACTGATGGCAGATGCTTGATGTCCCGCACGGTGACCGGCGCGCGCCGTACGGCGTATACCGCGCCGTGCACACGGATCACGCAGTCCATGTGGTGGGTTCCAAGGTAAGCCGTCTTCTCCTCCACGCTGAACATCCGCGCGCCCGACCAGCGATGCCCCAGGTCGCCGATGGCGGCCGACTCCTGGCCGTCATTGCGAACGGTCCACTCGATGGTGGCCATGTCGGGCACGACGTGCGGATTGGCGACTGTGAACACGAGATCGCAGTCGCGAGCCACGCCCGGCACACCGTTGAGGTGGCTGGCCACATGGCGGCGGGGATTGCGGGCATACACGTCGACACGGACCTCGGGCAGGACCATCAGCGCGCGCCCGGCTGGGTTCACGACTTCGACTTCCTCGGCCTCGGGCAACGGCATCAGGAACGAGAAGGCTTGCGACCAGGCCAAGGCTGCCGAGATCTCATCATCGGCGGCCTGGGCAGCCTCTGCGGCATCTCGCAGGGCTTGCCAGCGGCTGAGGAATGCCTCCCACTGCTCGGGCGCAATCCGGTTGAGGTCCTCGCCGTCATCGATCGGGTTGAGAACCTTCGGGCTGCGCAGCAACCGGTCGTGCACGTCTCGAACGACGGCCAGAAGCGCATCGTCATCGTCATCGCGCTCCCACAGCCGACCCAACTGCATCATGAAGCCACCATAGCTCTGAGCCACCAGAACGCTGAGCATGACCGATGACGGCCTGGCCAACGGCGCGTCCTGAAACCCGATCGCCGCCCAGGCCTTGAGATAGCGGATCAGCCGGCGCAGTTGGTCGCGATCCTCGCCGTCGGCCGCCGCCTTGAACCACTGATACAGGGGCTTGGGGTCACGGTCTTCCCAGCCCTTGTCGAGATGCGCAAGCCGGCGTCGATCGCGGCGGCGGTCCAGGTGGTACGTCGGGGTGTCGATGTGGAACTGCTGGTCGTAGACCGCGCGTGAGCATCGGTCCTTGGGCGGCTCGACAACCTCGACGATGGCCGCCGACCGCGCCCGGTAGACATGCAATTCTCGTTGCACCCAGTCCCGCAGCTGGCGAGGCGTGGGCTCGATGTTCTGTTCCCTTGGGTCCCATTCGAAGTACAGGCCCAGGTCCACGTCATATCGCTCGCCCTTGTGGACCGGCTTGATCAGCGTGGCGTACTTGTACGAACCCTGCAGCCAGGTGCTGACCGGGTATCCATGTCGCTGCGCGAGTTCGCGGGTCAGGTGCTCCGCCAGTTCGTTCCACTGGGCTTGCAGGAACGCCAACTGCTCCGGGGAAGGTGTCACCCGCCCGTACAGCGTCTGGCCAGCCGATCCGTTGAAGAGTCTCGCGGCGTGCCCCATCAGGCGCAGCTCCGGGCCGACATGCCACCTGAGGCCGGCACAACGCCGGCGATGGATTCGCCCTTCACAGAATGGCCCGGTAGCTGCCGAGGGCCTGCGTCGTCTGCGCCAGGCCCTGCCTCAAGAGGACATCGAGGTAGGCGTCGACCGACATCGGCGGGTGCCTGAGTTGTCCGCGCTGCCGTTGTGCAGCCGTCACCACGGCGGCAGGATCGAGATCGAACAGGTTGTCGATGAACAGGTCCGGGTGCTGTGCCTCGATGCCGAAGGGTTCGAGCGCCTCGCTCGGAAAATCCTTCTCGTTGAATGTCACGATGACGCTGGCACCGCAGCGGATCGCAGCCGCGAGCACATGCCGGTCTCCCGCGTCAGGCAGCCGCAGGCTCTCGGCGAGCGCTTCATGGCCCGTGACCAAGGCATCGGGGATGGCCTTGTCCATCAGGTCGGACGTGCGATTCAGTTGCTCGGGCGTCAGGTCAGCGCGGTCGCGCAGAACGCTGCGCTTCCACTCGTCATGGATCTGCGGACTCCATCGCGCCCTGAAGCGGCCGGACAGTCCCAGCCACATCAGGAAGTCGCGCAGCGGTGCCGGGTAGAGCACGCAGGCGTCGTACACCGCGGTGAAGTTCGAATGCCTCATTCGTAGCCCATGCGCAGCTCTTGCGCCTGCTGCGCCAGGGCCTCCATCGCCTCGTGGCTGGCCTTCTCGCGCTCCTCTCGGTACCGCATCAGGTCTGCGAACAGCACTCGCCGGTGCTTGCCGGTCTTGTGGAACGGCAGGACGCCCTCCTCGAGCAGCTTGACAAGGTGTGGCCGCGAAACGTTGAGCAAGTCGGCAGCCTCTTGCGTGGTCAGCTCGGCGTGGATGGGTACCACCTTCACGGCGTTGCCGTCGGCGAGCTCGGCCAAGATGTCGACGAGCAGCCGCAGCGCCGAGGTCGGCAGTTCAACCTGGTGGGCCTTGTTCTTGTCGTCGTAGATCTGGATGCGCTGGATCTCGCCTTGGGTCGCCAGATAGGCGGCGAGCGCGCGCTGGCCCTTCGCGGCGGCCTGCACCTCTTGCTCGAGCGGCAAGGTCGTTCGGGACAGGTCGGTCGTGTTCATGGTGTGCTCCTGGTGTCTTGACATCATAAGCGAAACAAACGAAACTCGCAATATTCGAAACGATGCCGTCAGGTGCCGACCCGATGAACTATTCACAAAAGATCCAGCGACTGAAGGACCGGCGGCAGGGGCTGTACAGCCGCGACGGGGTCTACAACTTCACCGAGGCGCTCAGCGCCGCGACAAAGCTCGAGAAGTTTCAGCGACTGGCTGAGCCGGAGGCGGTGAAGTACGCCATCGGCGTGATGCAACCGGTGGATGCCGAGTACACGCAGAAGTCCTACGACGAAGGCAACCGCGTGCGCGATCGACTCATCGAGGGGCTGACGGCGGCAAACATCCCCGCCGCGTTCGACTATCAGGGTTCGGTGCCGCTGGATGTGCACGTGCGCGGCAACAGCGACATCGACCTGCTCGTGCTGCATGCCGGCTTCGTCACCGTCGACACCGCGGTCGATGCCGCCTACACGTACAGCAACTACGCGGGGAAGTCTGCCACCCAGGAACTGGCTGATCTGCGCAAGGAGTGCGCCGCCATTCTGGAGCGCCGCTTCTGGGGCGCCAAGGTCGACACCTCTCCCAGCAAAGCCATCTCACTGTCCGGCGGCTCGCTGCAGCGCGCCGTGGATGTGATCCCCTCCCACTGGCACGACACGCTCGAGTGGAAGCGCACATCGGACAAGCGCCACCGCGACATCTACGTGCTCGACGCCAAGAAGTCGGAGCGCCTGAAGAACCGGCCCTTCATGCACATCGGGCTCATAGAGGACAAGTGCCTGGCGGTGCGCGGCTCCTTGCGCAAGTGCATCCGCCTATTGAAGAACTTGCGCTACGACGCGTCCAAGACGATCGACCTGTCCAGCTACGACATCGCTGCGCTGGCCTGGCACATGTCGGAGCAGGAACTCGCGGTGCCGTTCGGCGTCGACCTGCTCTTGGTCGAGCGGGTGCGCACCCATCTCAAGTTCGCTCTCGACAATGCCTGGTATCGGGCCACGCTGTTCGTTCCCGACGGCTCGCGGCTGATCTTCGACGACGCGGCGAAGGTGGCCGAATTGGAGGCCCTGTACCGGGAAGTGGACCAACTCGCCGCCGATGTGGCCAGAGAACTCAATCCGCTGGCGTCCTACGCCGGCGTGCCCCGCAGCCAGGTGCTCAACAAGGCGATCCTGCTTTGACGTTGAGGAACACCCTACCCTCTCCATCAAACCTCGTCCTGATCCGCTGACCCCAGGACCACGCTTCTTGTCAGGACCCTCCTGGCCCCGGCGTTTTGGCATCTGGATTCTCCGGCGAATCCTGCCCCTATCGCGCAAGCCGATGCAGCGGTCGATCTACTTGCAGTCAGGTCGCGACCTGCCTTCCTTCGTGTCGATCAGGACTTTTCGCACCCAACCACCAAGTGGCCAGCGATCGCTGCGCCGCACCAGCGTGAACTCAAGTCGATGCGCCAGTCGCCGAAAACCCTCTCGGGACGGTCCGCCTGACGTATCGCCGGATGCCTGACGAGGAAGTGCCAAAGAATGACGACCAACACAGCGCCCTTGCCTGCCTTCGACCGAAGAGTCGCGGCCCAGCCGCGGAGACCGGACGCCGGCTTCTTTACGCATCACGGAGTCTGGGCACCCGGCGTGCGCCTCTTTCGGGCGCTGAAGTTCAACGCCAAGGCAGTGATCATCTCGCTCGCCTTCGTCGTTCCGCTGCTGGGCTTGGTCGCCTGGCAGTTGATGCATCAGGCCGAGTTGACGATGCAGGCACGGGCTGATGCGACGCGCCAGCACGTCGAGATCGCTCATGGCATCCTGGTGCAGTCCCATGCGAAGGAGGCTGCCGGAAAGCTCAGCCGAGAGCAGGCGCAACACCTCGCGATGGAGACCATCGCCGCGCTGCGCTACGACGGCAGTGAGTACTTCTGGATCAACGACATGCAGCCGCGTGTCGTGATGCATCCGATCAAGCCTGAGCTCAACGGCAAGGATGTCTCGGAGACCAAGGACCCCAACGGCGTGCCGCTGTTCAAGGCCTTCGTGGTCAAGGTACGCGAGAGTGGTAAGGGCTTCGTGGCCTATCAATGGCCCAAGCCCGGCAAGGACAAGCCGGTCGACAAGCTCTCCTACGTGCAAGGTTTCGAGCCCTGGGGATGGGTTGTCGGCTCCGGCATCTACGTCGGCGACGTCCGTGAGGCCGCGCAGCAGCAGGTGGCGTGGATGGCTGCGATCGTCGCCGCCGCGCTTCTTCTGGCCGGTTACCTCTTCATCAGCTTCTACCGCGTGATGGACGGAGGCCTGAACGAGACCCGCCGGCACCTGCGGGCGATGACAGAAGGCGATCTCACCACATCCCCGTCACCATGGGGGCGCGACGAGGCGGCCCAGCTCATGATGGAACTGAGGGCGATGCAGGAATCGCTCCGCCAGATGGTGATGCGTGTCCGGCGCTCGAGCGACGAGATCGTTCACTCGAGCAGCGAGGTGGCCACGGGTGCGATGGATCTCTCGGCCCGGACCGAGCAGGCGGCGGCCAACCTCGAAGAGTCGGCGGCTTCGATGGAACAGATCTCGGCAACGGTGAAGAACGGCGCCGACCATGCGAACGAGGCGTCCCAGGTGGCCCGCGGCAACGAGGCGGTCGCCACCGAAGGAGGCCTCGTGATGCGCGAAGTCGTGCAGACCATGGAGTCCATACGCCAGTCCTCAGCCAAGATCAGCGAGATCATCGGCACCATCGACGGCATCGCATTCCAGACCAACATCCTCGCGCTCAATGCTGCCGTTGAAGCGGCTCGGGCCGGCGAGCAAGGCCGCGGTTTCGCCGTCGTCGCTTCGGAAGTACGCACGCTGGCGCAGCGCGCGGCGACAGCCGCCCGAGAAATCAAGACCTTGATCGGCCAGAGCGTCGAGCAAGTCCAGGCAGGCACTGCCGTGGTCAACCAGGCCGGGGCGAAGATGGACACGATCGTCGAGGCGTCGCGAAGGGTTAGCGGTCTGCTCGGCGAGATCGCCGACGGCTCAAGGGAGCAGAGCGAGGGCGTGGCTCAGATCGGTCAGGCGGTCAATGAGCTTGATCAGATGACCCAGCAGAACGCGGCCCTGGTCGAACAGACTGCGGCCGCGGCTGCGGCGATGAAAGACCAGGCCTCCGCGCTGGCTCACGAGGTCGATCGGTTTCGCCTGCCGCAAGGATTCGAGGCACCTGAAGCATCGGTTCACGAATCCGCCATCGACTTTGACTTCGACACGGCGATCGAAGCCCATCGGCAGTGGAAGGTTCGCCTGCGCAAGGCAATCGCCGAGCGCGCGCAACTCGATGCCGACACCATCTGTCGGGACGACCGCTGCCCGCTCGGCCAGTGGCTGCATGGTGCAGGTCGCCAGCGTTGGGGCGGTCAGCCCGGATTCATCGCGTTGCTGGACAAGCACGCTGAGTTCCACGACGTGGCCGGCAGTGTGGCCCGACAAATCAACTCAGGCGCGATGGCCGACGCAGAGCGGCTCCTTGGGTCGGGCTCTCGTTTTGCGCAGGTGTCGACTGCCGTTTCCACCTTACTTACACGTGCCAAGCGGGGCCTCTGAGACTTGGGAGGTCTCACCTGGGCTCGATGGCGGCCTGCCGATTTTGGGCAGGCATTGATCACGCTGGCCGGGCGGCATTCAAGGAATGCCGCCGGGTGCCATGACCTTGCTGGAGCAATACGCCTACGCAATAGTGCGCCGTGCCTACAGTTCAAGGATGATGAGGTTGTGCGTCAAGGGCAAGGCTCTCACCAGTGGTGAGAGTTTCGGTGCGTCGCGGTAGGTATTGAACAGCTGCCGCATGCGCTACAGGTTCTGCGCCGACAAGCCTCTCAGTCCCGGCTCCGCGCGTGCCAAGTGCTGCGCCAGGCGGTCCACAACGCCCTCGCCCCAATCAGCCGCTGCCAGCTTCTCGTTGACGTACTCGCATATCCGCCAGTACAGACCGATGAGCTCAGTTTTCACAGCCTGGTGGGCGCGCTGCCCCGCACACGAATCAGATCCACCACTTCGCCGAACGCCGACTCAACGGGCACGTCCGCAGCCGAGCCCGAGCGCGAATCGGGATGCGCCACCGCTGTCTTCTTGGCCATCTTGCGAGTGCTCATGGCAACCATTGTGCGTGAGGCCTGCAGGCGCGCCTCCTGACTTCGCACCCGCACTTTGAGTCGCTGGACGGCTCGGAGCGTAGCGTCGAATGCCTCGGTCTCAGGCGGCGACGACGCGCCCGCCTCCTCGCTCGCGCGCCCAGGCCGCAGCCAGCCGCTGCGCCTTGACTACCGCAGTTCCTCCGTCCAGGGCGGCGGCGATCCCCTTCCCTCCTACCGCCCCATGCTCGCGCAACCAGAAGATCATCTTTTCGGATGCGGCGAGATCGCCCAGCGCGCGGCACACGGTGGCCACGGCTTGGCGGTCCAGGGCCAAGAACGCTCGGGGGTAGAAAAGCCGATTGCCGATCTTCACGGCGAAGACCTCGCCCCGACCTGCGGCCGGCCTCAACGCCTGCCTAGTGAGGCCCCAGGCTCGTGCGAGTTGTTCACCAGGGACGACGAGCCCTTCCTTGACCCATTGCACCTTGGTTGCCTCCCCACGCGCGAGAGCGCCGGCCAGGCCGGTTGGAATCGGCGACCGGGCCACCTGCGATCGCAAGCCGCCGGCCAAGCTTGAGGCGAACCCGTGGCGGCTGACCGCCCTTCGAAGGCTCTCCAGGTCTTCGGTCAGTCGTCCTACGGCCGTTTCGAGATGGGCGATGCGCCGAAGCAGTACAGCGGGGCTGGCGTTGGTTCCCATAGGGCGTCTTGCAGGCAAGAGCGATAGCAGAGAAAACGTAGCAATCGTAGCAAGCGGCGGTCTGAAGGCGGCAACCCCGAAGCGCAACCGGTCCAAGACCGAGAGCTGCCGAGCCCCTTTTGACGCGGCGCGGCTGCCTTTGGTCGGTTCATGCCCGATGAACATGCGCCGGCGTGGCGCGTTGTCTTTCCCTTCCAGCACCCTTGTTCCATACTCGATTCGCTTCGTGGCTTCCGGCCACAGCCGCCCTCTGAGGCGTTCCGGCACAGCCGGCGTTAGCGGTCGTGACCCGCACGTAGATCCGCGCTGGGCCCTGCCCCGCCGCCGCCTCTTCAGGCGGTGAGTCCTTCCGGTGCCCGCCTGACAGGCGGCCGCACCGAACCCCAGATCCGTTCGCATCGGCCTACTGCCTTTCAGGCAGTCCGGCTGGTCGACGCACGACCGCATGCCGCCTCAGCGGCCCGCGGACCCCTCCCACCGGGAGCACA
Organism: Rubrivivax sp.; assembly: GCA_022843905.1. Classification (GTDB taxonomy): domain Bacteria; phylum Pseudomonadota; class Gammaproteobacteria; order Burkholderiales; family Burkholderiaceae_C; genus Rubrivivax. Next base: position 12,204 of record JALHMT010000043.1, on the reverse strand, counting down.
CGCTCCCCAGGGGGGCGTGTGCTCTCTCCACATCACGGAGATCACATGTCCCCATCCAGCCAGGGTGGCTACACCCTTTCCTTGCCGGGCTTCGACACCGAAGCCCCCGCATACCCCGACCTGTTCGCTGAAGCTGCGGAGGCCCCTGCCGCTGCGGTCGATGTTCAAGCGGTCGTGGAAGTGCAGGTCCCCAAGGCATGGCGCCCCGCCATGTCCGCCGCGGCCCACACCGCGCAGTTGGTCGAGTGGCCGACATGGGACGACGAAGCCCTCGCCCACATCGAAGGCCAGGCCACCAAGTTCGAGGCCAACGTTTCGGCCATCAACGCGCTCCGCTCGATCGAGAGCGAAGCCAGGCCGGCGAGCGCCAGCGAACGCCGCGCACTGCTGCGCTACACCGGCTGGGGCGGCATCCCGGCGAGCTTCAACGACGAGGGCAGAGATCCAGCCTGGGTCGAGCGCGCCGGTCGCCTGCGCCAGTTGCTCTCGGCCGACGACCACGACTCGGCGCGGGCATCGGTCAACAATAGCCACTACACCGATCCGCTCGTCATCCACTGGATCTGGGCGGCCCTGCGCCGCCTGGGTTTCCAGGGCGGCAACATCCTCGAACCGAGCGCAGGCACTGGGCACTTCCTGGGCTGCATGCCGGCCGACATTGCCCAGCGCAGCCGCGTCACGGCGATCGAACTGGACCGCATCTCTGGCCGCATTCTTCGCAGCCTCTACGGGGCATGTGGTGTCGATGTGCGCATCGGCGGCTTCGAGGCCGCGACCTTGGCTGACGGAACCTACGACCTCGTCCTGTCCAACGTCCCGTTCGGCCGCTACGGCGTGCTGGACAACCGCAACCGGCCCTACAGCCGCGCCAGCATCCACAACTGGTTCGTCGGCCGCGCGCTCGACGTGCTCCGCCCAGGCGGCCTGGTGTGCTTCATCACGTCGTCCTACTTCCTGGACGAGAGCGATGCCGGCATGCGCGCACACGTGGCCTCCGAGGCCGATCTGGTCACCGCGTTCCGACTGCCCTCGGGCACGTTTGAGCGCATCGCATCGACCAGCGTGCAGGCTGACCTGGTCGTCTTCAGAAAGCGCGCGCCGGGAGAGGCGGCGGCCGCAGCCGAGTGGCTCGACCTGGACTACGTTCCCAAGACGATGCTCCGGGAAGGCTGCCACGAGCAGTACCTGCGGATCAACCGTTGGTTCGTGCGCCATCCGGAGCATGTGCTGGGTCGCATCGACCGGGTCAGCAACGGCTTCCAGGCCGTGCCGACGGCCATGCTCGATGGAGATCTCGATTCCGCGCTGCTCGGCGCCCAGGCCCTGGTGCCCAAGGGCGCGTACAGCGTGCAACCCAAGGCCCCCGCCAGAACACCCCGGGACATCGTGCCGGCACCCGCTGGCACGCGGCCGGGATCGCTCGTGGTCAGCGAAGGCCGCATCGGCATCGTGGAGGGCGATCACGTCGTGGACTTGCACGACCGCCTCAACGCCACGGTCCGGCAACGAATCGCCGGCATGGTGGACATCCGCGATCGGGCTCGCGCGTTGCTCAGCGCACAGCTGGGCGCCACGACGGATCAGGCGCTGATCGAACTGAGACGACGTCTGAACCAGAGCTACGACCGGTTCGTGGGCAAGCACGGCTACCTGTCCTCCCGTGCGAACGCCCTCGCCTTCCGGCGAGACCCGGACTATCCGCTGCTCCTGTCCCTGGAGCACTACGACGAAGAGGAAGAAGTGGCCACCAAGGCCGCGATCTTCTCGAAGCGAACGGTCTCGCCCGTCCGCGAGGCCACGGTCGCCGAGCATCCCGACGAGGCACTCGCCCTGTCGATGCAGTGGAAGGGCCGGGTCGATCCCGACTACATGGCCCGGCTGCTGCGGGCCACGCCCGAAGACGCCCTGGCGGACTTGTCCGCGCGAGGCATGATCTACCTGAATCCCGAGGGCGACCGGCACGAGCCGGCCGACGAGTACCTCTCCGGCAACGTGAAGCGCAAGCTGACCGTGGCCCTCGCCGCTGGCGACGCCTACAGGGCGAACGTGGCGGCACTGGAGAAGGTGATCCCCGAGGATCTGCCGCCAGGCGACATCGCGCTGCGACTGGGCGCGGTCTGGGTGCCGGCCGACGTGGTCGAGGCCTTCATCAAGGAGGTGCTCGGCCTGCAGGACACCGCCGTGCGCTACCTGGCTGTGGCCGGCACCTGGTCGGTGACCTTCAACGATTGGGCGGCCCGACAAAGCGTCGCGTGCATCCAGGAGTACGGCACGCGGCGCATGCACGCGATCGACCTCGTGCAGCATGCGCTGAACGTGCAGACACCCACGGTGCGCGACCCGCACCCCGAGAAGGACGGTGCCTACATCGTCAACAAGGAAGAGACGCTCGCGGCGCGGGAGAAGCTCGGCTTGATCCGGGACCGCTTCGCGGCATGGGCCTACGAGGACGCTCCGCGGCGCGAGCGGCTGTGCAGGATCTACAACGACCTGTTCAACTGCATCCGCCAGCGGGAGTTCGACGGCTCGCATCTGAAGCTGCCGGGCTTTTCGCAGTGCTTCGAGCTCCACGCGAGTCAACGCAACGCGATCTGGCGCGTCGTGCAGTCCGGCAACACCGGGCTGTTTCACGCGGTGGGCGCCGGCAAGACGGCCATCATGGTGGCCGCGAGCATGGAACTGCGCCGCCTGGGCCTGGCCAACAAGCCGGCCCACATCGTGCCGAACCACTGCCTCGAGCAGTACGCCGCAGAGCTGGTGCGGCTCTATCCCTCCGCCGCCGTGCTCATGGCGACAAAGGAGGACCTCGCCGGCGACCGCCGGCGGGAGTTCGTGGCGCGGGTGGCCACCGGCGACTGGGATGCGATCGTGATGACGCACTCCACCTTCGAGCTGCTGCCCATGTCCGCCGGCTTCACCGGCGACTTCATCAAGGACACCATCCGCGAGATCGAGATGGCGGTGCGCATGTGCAGCGCGGACAGCCGGTCCAACCGGATCGTCAAGCAGCTCGAGCGCATGAAGAAGACCTGGAAGATCCGGCTCGAACGCCTGGAGAACCAGGATCGCAAGGACGACTTTCTCTGCTGGGAAGCACTTGGGGTCGACTGGCTTGCGTACGACGAGGCCCACTCGGCCAAGAATCTGTTCCGCCACACCAAGATGGCACGCATCGCAGGCCTGCCGCTGAGCAACTCGCAGCGCGCGTTCGACCTGTACCTGAAGACGCGCCACACGATGAGCCTCTACCGAGGCGAGCACCGTGGCGTGGTGTTGGCCACGGCGACCCCGGTGGCCAACAGCATGGCCGAGGTTCACACGTTCCAGCGATTCCTGCAGCCCAACACGCTGCGCTCGCTGGGGCTGGAGCAATTCGACGCCTGGGCCGCCACCTTCGGGGAGACGGTCACGGCGCTGGAGATTGCACCTGACGGCAGCGGCTATCGGCTCAACAGCCGGTTCGCGCGCTTCATCAACGTGCCGGACCTGATGACGGTGTTCTGCGACGTGTCGGACATCCGCACGCGCGAGATGCTGAAGCTGCCAGTGCCGATCCTGAAGGGCGACAAGCCCAGAACGGTGACGTGCAAGCCTAGCGAGCCACTGCGCGCCTTCGTGCGATCGCTCGTGAAGCGCGCCGAGCGCTTGAAGACCGCGCGGGTGGACCCGCGCGAGGACAACATGCTCATGATCGCTAGCGAAGGCCGTCTGGCCGCGCTGGACATGCGACTGATCAACAGCCGCCAACCAGCCGACCCCGGTGGGAAGGTGGCGCAGTGCGCCCGAGAGGTCCACAACATCTGGCAGGAGACTGCGAGCCTCAAGAGGGCGCAGCTGGTCTTCTGCGACCTGTCCACTCCCAAGAGTGGCATGGCGTTCAGCGTCTACCAGGCGCTGCGCGAAGAGTTGATCGAGCGGGGCCTACCGGCCGAGCAGATCGCTTTCATCCACGATGCCGAGACCGACTCTCAGAAGGCACGCCTGTTCCGCCAGGTGCGCGAAGGCAAGGTTCGTGTGCTGCTCGGTTCGACCCCGAAGATGGGCGTCGGCACGAACGTGCAGCGGCGCCTCGTGGCCCTGCACGAACTCGACTGCCCATGGCGTCCGTGTGATGTGGAGCAGCGCGAGGGCCGGATCCTTCGCCAGGGCAACGAATGCGCGGAGGTGGAGATCATCCGCTACGTCACCGAAGGCAGCTTCGACGCGTACAGCTGGCAGACGGTGCTCACCAAGGCCAAGTTCATCGCGCAGGTGATGAGCGGGGACAAGGGCATCCGGTCTGTCGAGGACGTCGAACTCGCAACGCTGACCTACGCCGAAGTGAAGGCGCTGGCGTCGGGCAATCCGAAGATCATCGAGAAGGCCGGTGTCGACGCGGAGATCGCGAAGTACGCCTCGCTGCTGTCCGTGTGGCGCAACCAGCGCTACGCGAACGAATCCGAGGTGGCCGGCTTGCCGATGCGCATCGAGAGCAACGAGCGGCTGCTCGCGGGCCTCGCGGCCGATGCCGAGCGGGCGCATGCCGTTCTCGGAACGGACCTGGTGGTCAACGTCCACGGACGCACCTACCGCGGTCGTGAAGAGATCGGCGAGGTGCTCAGGGCGACCGTGCGCAGCGCGAGGGCGTCGATCTCGCGGTCCGCGCGGGACGAGGTCATCGGCACCGTCGGGGCGTTCGAACTGTGCGTATTCATCGGACGGGCGGAGGACGAGGTGCATCTGTTCGTGCGGGGCGCGAGCTCACACGAATGCAGACCGTGCCAGACCGTACCGGCACTCCACGCCGGCTTGATCGAGACGATCCGCGAGATTGCGCCGCACCGCGATGACTGCGCCCAGCGGCTCGCGAGGATGCGATCCAAACTCGAAGGCCTTGCGGCTGAACTGCAGCGGCCCTTCGAGCACGAGGATCGCCTGGCCGCGCTGATCGCGAGGCAACGCGAGCTCGAAGCCGAGTTGGATCTCGGAAAGGACGAAGTCGGCAGCAACGCTGTCGAGGATGTCCCGGAGCAAATTGCAGCCTAGTCACTGCGCGCCCTGCCCCACTGCACATGCAGTGGGGCATTTTTTTGCCCGGGCAGTTGCGGCGAGTTCAGCCCACGTCGCGTTCGCTGCCGGCGTCGATGGCCATGAGGCTCTCGAACTCTGTCAACGGCAGCGTCGCCCAGTCCTCACCCAGCTCGCTCTTCGCGTAGTGCTGGATCACCATCACCTGGACCAGCGGCGACTGCCACTCACCGCGCGCAAGACGCTTCATGATGCTCGGGCTGGGTGCCGTGTTTGCGTCCGCCTCGTCACGCACGCGCCGCACCCACTCCAACTGCTCCTCGGCGTCCAGCTTGGCGAACTGGTCGCGGATCAGGCTGAAGCGCCGGTGGCGCTCAGCGTCTTCGACATCGCGGCGCGGAGCGGGCATCGCCGATGCCGCCCTGCTCTCGACGACCACGTGCGCGGTCTTCTCTGGTTCTGCGCCCTGCCCTGTCGACCCATCCTCGCGCGCCTTGTTCGCGATGATCGTGCGCAGGTAGGCGCCGGCGTTGCCGATGCGCGGGCGGTCCGCTCCGCTCAGGAAGCGCTCGTAGCGTTCGAGTCCTTCGGTCACGGCAACAACGCCGTAGGCGCGCTCGAGTTCTTCGATCACCGTGTCGCGGATGCTCAGCTTGCCGCCTCGCAGGATGTTCGTGACATCGGGTGGCACCGGCGCGATCCGCTCGGGACGCCGTGCACTCTTCTTGACCGCGAACTGAACGTACTCGACTTCGCGGCCGCGCCTGAACTCGATCAGCTCGATCTCGATGTCGCCGAGGTCGTTGATCTCCTTGATGGCGGGCGCGACGAACTCGTTCTTGAATTTGCGCCACGCGCGGACCTTGGAGGTCGGCGAGCTTCGCAGTGACTCGGCCCACCAGGACCAGTGCTGCCGGCTGGTGACGCCCGCGGGGCTGTCGCGGTAGCGGGCGCAGATCTCGTAGAGCGCCACCGCGCAGTAGGTGGTCAGCTGGCGCAGCACTGCGAAGTCGACCTGGGCCCAGCGGGAGGGGCTCACCAGTTCTTCCCGGATGGACGGCGGGTAGTACCAGGTCACCCAGTTCTCGCCTGCACGCTTGTAGACACGGACCTCGGCGAGCAGGTTGAAGATGCGCAACTCGTCGGTGATCTGAGCCGGCGAGGCGCCCTCCTCCTTGCCGTCGATACCGAAGGTCAGTGGCAACTGCTGCTCGGACTTCGACAGTGGCCTCCACTCCACCTTCGTCGACACCATCTGGTCGATGTACTTCTTCGCATCGCTGGAGATGCTGTTGGTCGCACCGAAGCCGCGAAGGATGGAATTCAACGGCGCAGCGAAGCCGCCGTCTGCACCCTCTGTTCCGGCCGCTGCCTGCATCTGGGCAAGATGCAGCATGACCGAGTACGCTTTGCGTCCAGTGACCGTCAGCGATCGGTTGGTCGGCACGATCGCCAGGGCGATGACGGACTTGTGCAGCATGCCCTGCACCACATCCATCTGCCTCACGATTGCCACACTGCCCATGCGTCCATTCTAGGGCGCCAACCTCGGGCAAGTGTCCGGGTTGACCAGCGTCTTTCGGACGCGACACCTGCAACTCGATGAGCGATCAGAACTGATCAGCTTCCGAGCGACTACGGGCCGGAAAACCCGGACACTTCGGGCGGCTCTTGGGCGCGACGGCCGACCTATCAAGAGCGTTGGCTAGGGTCGAAACAGGGCCTGAAAAGCCGGACGCAAAGTTATCCACAGGCGGGAAAGTTATCCCCAGGACTTCCCGGACGCCTTCAACCAGGTTCACGGACGCTTCCGCAGCCTTGTCCGGACGACTGGCGCCGGGAGCCCGGACGGAGAGCCGGCTAACTTATTGATTTCAAATGACTTTCTGGCAGAGAAAGTCTTGAACTATTGAACTTCTAAAACTGATCGACGACTGACCTTGGAGGAAGGCTTCAAAACGTCCTGAAATCCAGGTTCTTCGCAATCCGAGCACTAGCTTGTCTGCGATAGACGTGGAATTCATCGATGTCTTGAAAAAGCACTGTCTCACGTAGAATTGCGTTCATTGTCATAACGCACTGCAAGGAACGCATGGATCCGACCACACAGGGGCCCCTGGCGACCCACCCAATCTCGCTGAAGGCCATCACCGAGCAGGCCGAGCGGGCCACGTCCATCGTGGCGCAGGCTCGCGGTGTGATGCTAGCGCCGGATGCCCGCAAGCTGCCGCCGACGTTCTCAGCGACCCAACTGATCGAGCGCTTGAAGATCGAGCGATCCCAGTACGACTATCGCGTGCGCAATCCTGGCGACCTGCCGACCGGGCGGCTGACGTCGACGGGCGCCCGTCGCGAGTTCACGCTCTCGGAGATGCGGCAGTGGGCCCGGCACTACCGGGCTGACCATCTGCGGCCCGAAGGCGGCGAGGCCATCACGATCTCGACGGCGCACTTCAAGGGCGGAAGTTCGAAGACGACAACAGCAACCACCCTTGCCCAGGGGCTGAGCATGCGTGGCCACAAGGTGTTGGTGGTGGACGTCGACCCGCAGGGCAGCATGACGACCCTGTTCGGCTTCCTGCCGGACGCCGAGGTCGACGTTACCCAGACGCTGCTGCCGCTGTTCAGTGGCGACGTGTCGGACGTGAGCTATGCGATCCGCCCGACCTACTGGGACGGCGTGGACCTGGTGCCGTCCTGCTCTCCCCTCTTCTCGGCCGAGTTCATCCTTCCGACGCGACAGCTGAAGGAAGCCGCTTTCCAGTTCTGGCGCACGCTCGACTACGGGCTCGACCCCATCCGGTCGAAGTACGACGTGATCATCTGCGACACGCCGCCGTCGTTGTCGTTCCTGACGGTCAACGCCCTCATGGCCAGCGACGGCATCATCATGCCGCTGCCACCGAGCAACCTGGACTTCGCGTCGAGTGCGCAGTTCTGGGATCTGTTCAAGGATCTGGCCGACGACTTCGCCGGACGGGGCGCCGGCAAGGACTTCGCGTTCATCAACATCCTGCTGTCCAAGGTGAAGTACGCCGCGCCCAAGGACAACACCGGGCAATCGACGGCGATCATCCGCGAGTGGATCCAGGCCGCCTACGCCGAGCGCGTGCTTCCGGTCGAAATTCCTGACGTCGAGGCCGTCCGGACCGCGAGCAAGGAGTTCGGGACCGTCTACGACGCGACGCGCGATAACGCCTCGACGCGCACCTTCAAGAGCGCCTTCGAGGCCTACGATCGGTTTGTGGACCTGATCGAGCAGCAGATGGAAACGTTCTGGCAGCGCCAGGTGGGAGGTTGAGGTGGCCACGCAAAAGAAGGGGCAGGGAATCGCCTTCAAGATTCCGGACCATGTCGAAGCGCCCGCTGTAGCTGCGGAGCCTCAGGCCGATGCCAAGCCAGCCGTGCCTCGCACCGGGGTGGGGATGCTGTCCCGGATGCTCTCCGGCGCAGCTGCCGACACGGAAGCGGTCGCGAAGCTCAATGCCGAGATCGAGAAGCTCAAGTTGCAGGTCGGCGAGCAATTGATCGACCCGCGCCAGATCGTGTTGACGCGCTGGGCCGACCGCCACGCGGATTCGTTTTCGAGTCAGGCCTTTATCGAACTGAAGCAAGAGATTGAGAGTGCGGGCGGCAACGTGCAGCCGATCAAGGTGCGACCCGCTCGCGGTGCCGCAGCGGAGCAGGCGGACGGGCCTCGGTTCGAACTGGTCTACGGTTCTCGTCGGACGCGTGCATGCCTCGAACTGGGTTTGCCTGTGCGCGCAGTCGTCGACGAGAACGTCGACGACCAGGCGCTCTACATCCAGATGCAGCGGGAGAACCGCGGGCGGTCGAACCTGTCGGCCTGGGAGCAGGGCGTCAGCTACCACAAGGCGTTGAACGAGGGCTTGTTTCCCAGTGCCCGTCGGCTGGCCGAACAGATCGGCCTAGACCACAGCAACGTGGCCAAGGCGCTTCGTGTGGCCGAGTTGCCGCAGGAGATCGTCGGCGCGTTCCGCAGCCCGGTCGACATTCAATTCCGTTGGGCCGTCGCGCTGGACAAGGCCTACCAGCAGGATCCGGACGCGGTGCTGTCGGCTGCCCGTTTGCTCGCCGGCCGCGCGCCGAAGCCGGCTGCTGCGGAGGTGTTCCGCAGCCTGACTGAGGCGGTGTCGGCGAAGGGCAAGCCCAAGGCAAAGGAAGCTTCGCGGGCCTTCGTGATAGCCGATGGCAAGAAGGGCGTGATCCGAGCGGGGAAGGGTGGTGCGGTCACCGTGGAACTGCCTCGTGGTGTCCTGCCTCCTGCCCGCTGGGCAGCCTTCGAGACGGCCCTCCAGAAATTGCTTTCGGACCTCCCGGAAGCACCGTAAGGGGTCTCCGTGGTTCCGTACCACGGACACCATCGTCCCCCTCGCCGAAGCTCAATCGGGAACCAATTCCGGCGAGTCACGGGTCCCAGAAGAGCGGTCCCGATCGGCCTCCAATGCGCTCCGTGGTACCGTACCACAGCGCTCCGGAATGCCCCTTCCAGGGGCCGCCGACGGGGGGTGTGGTTCCGTACCACACCCCGCCTCCGCAGGCCTACTTTGGGGTGGTGGACGCCGCTGATGCCCTGCGGCGCGGCGCTTCTTCAGTCCCCGATCCGGCCGCCCGCTGCATCGCCCGCATGCCCCGCACGAGGTCCACAGCGTCCGCCTTCACGTAGACCGAGGTCACGCGAAGGTCGGAGTGCCCAAGCAGGCTCTGCAGCACCTGGGGCTGCATCTGCTTCACGGCGGAATTGGCGAAGGTGTGACGCAGCCAGTGAGTCGATGCGTTCAGGAAGTCCGCCGAACCGGGGGCGCCATCGCGCGCAGCGGCGGCGACTGCCACCTCGCGGAAGAACCGGCGCAGCGCCTTGTAGATCGCCGAGCGCTCCAGCGCGCCGAAGCGGTCGGCCTGCGACGGCAGCACACGATCCAGGAACGGAACGCCGAGCCGGTCCAGATTGCGGCGCGGGGGAGGGCGCTTGAGGATCCCCACGAGGGGCCGCCAGGCCTGTTGGTGCTCTGCCCGCAACGCGTCCTGCAATGCCTGCTCCACACCCTCATCGAGCCTGCTGTCGAGTTCGTGGCCAGTTCCCGCCATGCGCTCGCCGGCCGCGGTAGTCGGAAGGCTATTGGCCGCCTGGACTCTCTCCACACGTGAGTCGAAGCCCAGGCCTGCAGCGTCCATGTCCTGGTGGTGCTGATCGAGCAGCGTCTTGATCTCGTCGAAGACCATCACCGTCCGGGGCTTCCCGCCCTTGCCGATGACGTCCAGCAACCATGCCTCCTGGCCATCCACCAGTTCTCGCCGGAAGCCCTTCAGCCGGGTCGTGGCCAGTTCCGACAAACGAAGGCCGGTGGTGCTGCCGAGTTCCAGCAGCAACTGCAGGCGCCGCCGCTCGGGAGTGTCCGGCTTTTCATGTAGCACCTCCATGGCGAAAGCCCACTGCCGCTCGCTCAGGGACCGGCGAACGTCGATGCTCGGCTTCAGCAGGCCCAGCGTCCGGCCCAGGTTCGCCATGGCGTTGGCCCGCAGGTACCCTTTCTCGTGCATGGCGGAAAACATGCTGCCCAGCACGGTGAACTCGTGCCGCTGGCTGTTCCGCCCCAGCGGGCCACGGAAGGGCCTCCAGGAGGCGTCCTCGCGCCTCACCTTGCGCTCCTGCACCCAATCGGCCGGCGGAGCCGCCAGGAAGGCCTGGTAGGCCTGCAGATCGGGCTCCTGGAGCGAGGAGAGGGCCTTGCGCCGGACGTGGATGCACCAGAGGTAGAAGCGCTCGGCGATGCGCGTGTAGTCCCGCCGGGTCTGCCCCTGGTACCGGCTCAGCCACTGGCTGATCGCCTGAACATCGGTCTCCGCGCCCCAGACGTTGGCCTCATGCGATCGGAAGGCGCCCTGACGGCCAGACAGGGCATCGGACAAGGCGCCGTCGACGATCGGGACCAGGGCGAACGGCTCTGCACCGGCCACCCCCCGACCCGCCAGTTCCCGCCGACGCAGTAGCGCCAGGTCGGTCTCGGGGCGCCGGGCCGACTCCTTGAAGGGCCGTCCGCCGGCCTCGGCGATGGGAGTCAGCCACTCGAGCAGCCGCCGGGCCCGAACGACGCCCATCCGGGGCACACGGCGGTGCCACCGGAACCCGTAGATGTTGATGTAGTTGACCAGGTCGCCGAGCGACTTGACGCCGACCTTGGCCAGGTCGCGCGGGATGCCGGAGCCCAGCCAGAAGCCAGCCTCGTCGTCCAGGCCTGCCTCACGCGACAGCACTCGCTCCAGCGTCGCAAGTGCCTCGACGACCGCCTTGCGTTGGGTCGCGGATAGCCGCGGGGTGGCCGCGGCAGACGACCCCTCGACGAGTCGCGAATGAGTCGTGGCGGACAGGGCAGGGGAGGGCGGGGCGGCCAAGTGTCCGGCTTTTCCTGCCCCGGTCTGGCCCGCCGCCGCGTCCTCCCCGAACTCCTCGCCGTAGAGCTCGAGCCACTCCGCTTCCGTGTAGAAGTCCTCGTCGATTCCGGTCGCACCGCAGTACTGCGAGCGCCATTCTTCGAGGCTAGGGGAGGGTGGCTGGCTTGATGCCGGCCTCAGCGCCACCTCGGGAGTGCTGATGTGTCCGGCTTTTCCTGCCCCCCGTCCGGCTTTCGCTACGGCAAAGTCGGGCAGGGCGCGCAAGGCCGGCAGGGCCACCGCCAACTCCGAACCGCAACCCCGCGCCTCGCCGGCGTGCTCGATCGCCGCGACGACCAGGCGCAGACGGGTGGCGAAGTGGCGACGATCGCTGGGTCCGCCGGTGAAGGAGAGGTAGAGCCGCCAGGCGCGCTCGAGGTCGACCCCATCGAGGAGGGCGCGCAGAAACGCGAAGTGATGGCGGCCGAGTTCGCCGCTGCCTTCTCGCAGCAGGCGGGTCTTTGCGCCACGCGGACGGCCACGGCGCCGCGGCGGCACGCTGGCGTTGGCGGTGAGCTGGCCAGGAGCCGGCGCTACCTCTGAAGCCACCACCACCGTAGGCATGAAAAAGGGGTCCCCCAAGAGCGGTACCCCCACTATAGAAGAATTTTCGCGATGTCCTGAGAAGTGTTCTTATCAGGACGTCGTTTCGTGCAATGAAATGCCCGGTGACAATGTCGCGCGCTCGTGCAACAGAAGTTGTGCTCAAGCCGCAAGAGAAGTTGTGTTCTATGCGGTGAGGGG
>JALHMT010000042.1 GCA_022843905.1 Rubrivivax sp. | reverse complement strand
ACGCCGATCGGCGACGACGACGACAGCCACCTGGGCGACTTCATCGAGGACACCAACAACGTGGCACCGGTCGACGCGGCGATGCAGGCCGGCCTGCGCGACGTGGTGAAGGACATCCTGGACAGCCTGACACCGCGCGAGGCCAAGGTGCTGCGCATGCGCTTCGGCATCGAGATGAGCACCGATCACACGCTGGAAGAGGTGGGCAAGCAGTTCGACGTGACGCGCGAACGCATTCGCCAGATCGAAGCCAAGGCCATCCGCAAGCTCAAGCACCCGAGCCGGTCGGACAAGCTCAGGACCTATCTGGACAACCTCTGAACCCGGGTCATCCTGTGGTCACGGGGTGCCGAAGGCGATCTGTCCAGCGGGTCAACGCTAAACTTGCGTGCTGAATGACACAGATCGCCGAACGCACCGTCCTGTTTGCCGACCTCCGGGGCAGCACCTCGCTGTTCGAGACGCTCGGCAATGCCGAGGCGACCTCTGTCGTCACGCACTGTGTCAATGCGGTGATGCGGCCCGTCAACGAGGCTGGCGGACGGGTCGTGAAGACACTCGGTGACGGCCTCATGGCCGTCTTCGAGACGCCGGCCACGGCGGCCCAGGCCGCCAACGTCATGCATGATGTGCTGGAGGCCATCGTCTCGCGGGGCAGCGAACGCGGCGCGTCGGCCGGGCTGCGCGTGCTGCGGCTGCAAGTGGCACTGGCCCGCGGCGAGGTCGTCGAGATGGCGGGCGACTGCTATGGCGACGCGGTCAATGTCGCAGCCCGCCTGGTCGACCATGCCGGCGACAACGAGACCCTCGTCACCTCCGAGGTGCTGCTGGGGCTGCCGGTGGCACAGCGCGCGCGCTACCGCAGCCTGGACCGCCTGGTGCTGCGCGGACGCGTCGAACCGGTGGAGGTGCACGTGCTGGGTGGCAGGCGCGGCAGTGCCAGCGATGCGCAGATCACGCAGTTCGGCAGTGTCTCGGTCGCCGAGACGCCCGACGGCCTGCGCCTGACCTGGCTCGACCTGAATCGCCTCTTTGCCGTGCAGCAGATGCCGGTGGTGCTCGGTCGCAGCCCGCAGGCGAGCTTCTGCGTCGATGACTCGCGGGTCTCCCGATCGCATGCCCGCGTCGATTGGCACAGCGGCAACTTCCAGCTCACCGACCTGAGCTACAACGGCACCTACGTGCGCTTCAACGACGGCGAGATCGTCAGCCTGCGACGTGGCAGCTGCCTGCTGCACGGCAGCGGCTCCATCGGTCTCGGCGGCTCGCCGATCGATCCGACCTCGGCATGCATTCGCTTCGACGTGCTGCGCTTCGGCGACACGCAGCCGCAGCCCTTCGTCTGACTGAACCCGGCGTGGCGGCATCTTCCCCGCGCGACTTCGGCCGTGGCCTGCACGGGCGTCAGGCCGCCCCTCCTCGGTGCGCACATGTCCTTTGATCCCGAACCGCCTTACCGGCACGGCAGCACCCCGCGCACGGCCGTGCTGCTGGTCAACCTCGGTTCACCGGCGTCGCCGACAGCGGCCGACCTGAGGCCCTACCTGGCCGAGTTCCTCAGCGACCCGCGCGTGGTCGAGATTCCGCGCATCGCCTGGTGGCCCATCCTGCATGGGGTGATCCTGCGGGTACGGCCGGCCAAGTCGGCCGCCAAGTACGCCTCGATCTGGACGCCCGAAGGCTCGCCGCTGGCGGTGTGGACCGAGCGCCAGGCCATTCGACTGCTGGGTACGATGGGCCAGCGCGGGCATCAGGTGCTGGTTCGTCATGCCATGCGCTACGGGCAGCCGGCCGTGGCCCAGGTGATGAGCGAGCTGATGGCCGCCGGGGCCACGCGCGTGCTGGTGCTGCCGCTGTACCCCCAGTACGCAGCAGCCACCACGGCCAGCGTCGGTGACGCCGTGATGAGCTGGGCGCAACGCGCGCGACGCGTGCCCGAACTGCGATTCGTGGGCCAGTACCACGACGACCCCGGCTACATCGACGCGCTCGCTCGCAGCGTGCGTGCGCACTGGCAGGGCAATGGCCGCGGCCAGCGTCTGGTGCTGAGCTTCCATGGCGTGCCGCACCGCTCGCTGGTCATGGGCGACCCCTATCACTGCCAGTGCCTGAAGACGGCCCGCCTGCTGCGCGAGTCGCTCGGCCTGACAGAGCAGGAACTGATCGTCACCTTCCAGAGCCGCTTCGGCAAGGCCAAATGGCTGGAGCCCTACACCGAGCCCACGTTGAAGGAGCTCGCCGCTCAGGGCGTCGAGCGCGTCGACGTGATGTGCCCCGGTTTCGTGGCCGACTGCCTGGAAACGCTCGAAGAGATCAACCAGGAGGCGCGGGAAGCCTTCCTGCACGCCGGAGGCAAGGAGTTCCACTACATCCCTTGCCTGAACGCCGACGAGGCCTGGATCCAGGCCCTGGCCGGCGTGGCGGAAAGGCACCTGCAGGGCTGGGACACCCGTCAGGCCGCAGATGCGGCGACGGCGGAGCGCCAGCGCGCCCGCGCGTTGGCGATGGGTGCGGCCGACTGAGTCGGGCGGACCGGCTCAGTCGGACATCGCCGGGCGAACCAGGCAAGGGCTCGCTGCAAGACGCTCACACGACCATCGTGCGCTTGGCCTTCAACCAGACCAACGCACGTGGCACCACGAGCACGGCCACAACCATCAGCAGCAGGCCCGCCGACATCGGCCGATCGATGAACACGCTCCACCGGCCCTCGCCGATCGACAGCGCGTTGCGCATCTGCGCCTCTGCCAGCGGCCCCAGGATCATGCCGACGATGACCGGAGCGGTGGGGAAGTCGAAGCGCCGCATCAGCACGCCGACGAGGCCGACGCACAGCATCAGGAACAGGTCGAAGGCGCTCTGACGCATGCCGTAGACACCCACGGTGGCGAAGATCAGGATGCCGGCGTACAGCGGCGGCCGGGGAATCTTCAGCAGCTTCACCCACAGACCCACCAGCGGCAGGTTGAGCACCAGCAGCATCACGTTGCCGATGTAGAGGGAGGCGATCAGCGCCCAGACCAGCGTCGACGAGGTCTGGAACAGTTGCGGCCCGGCGTTGATACCGTAGTTCTGCAGCGCGGACAACAGGATCGCGGCCGTCACCGAGGTCGGGATGCCCAGCGTGAGCAAAGGCACCAGGGTGGCCGTCACGGCGGAGTTGTTGGCGGCCTCGGGCCCCGCGACCCCCTCGATCGCGCCGGTGGTGCCGAACTCCTGCTGGTGCTTGCTGAGCTTGCGCTCCAGGCCATAGCTCAGGAAGGTCGGAATCTCCGAACCGCCTGCAGGGATGGTGCCGAACGGGAAGCCGATGGCGGTACCGCGAAGCCAGGCCGGCCACGAGCGCTTCCACTCGGCGCGCGTCATGTGGACACTGCCCATGGTGTTCATCTGCCGCTTGGATCGGCCTTCGTAGAGCGCGGAGTAGAGACACTCGCCCACCGCGAACAGGCCGACTGCCACCAGCACCACCTCGATGCCGTCCATGAATTCGGGCACGCCGCCGGTGTAACGCACCTGCCCCGTGATCTGGTCCATGCCCACCAGGCCGATCGCCAGCCCGGCGAACAGCGCCGTTATCCCGCGCAGCGTGCTCTTGCCCAGCACGGCACTGACCGTCGTGAAAGCCAGCAGCATCAGGCAGAAGTACTCGGGCGGGCCGAGCCGGACAGCGAACTCCGCCACGATGGGCGCGAACAGGGTCACCAGCACCGTGGCGATGGTGCCGGCCACGAAAGAGCCGATCGCCGAGGTGGCCAGGGCGGCACCGGCGCGGCCGTTCTTGGCCATCTTGAAGCCTTCGAGCGCGGTCACCATGGTGCCGGTCTCACCCGGCGTGTTCAGCAGGATGGAGGTGGTCGACCCACCGTACATCGCCCCGTAGTAGATGCCGGCGAAGAAGATCATCGACGCCGTGGGTTCCACCTGCGATGTGATGGGCAGCAGCATGGCCACCGTGACGGCGGGCCCCAGTCCGGGCAGCACGCCGATGGCCGTGCCAAGGGCACATCCCACGAAGGCCCACAGCAGGTTGATGGGTGTGGCCGCGGTGGCGAAGCCGCCGAGAAGCTGGTTCCAGATGTCCATGGCGGTCTCAGATCCAGCCAGTGGACGTGAGCCCCGGAAGGTTGATGCCCAGCACCTTGGTGAAGAGCCAGAAGGCCGGGCCGGCGATCAGGAATCCAGTGACGAAGTCCATCATGAGGCCGCGCGGCCCCCGGTGCGACTTGCCTTCGGCGTGGCGCAGCCCGCGCACGGCCAGCATGAAGCAGACCGTGCAACTGAGGATGAAGCCGATGACCGAGATGAGCGCCGCGTTGGCTGCCACGCCGGCAGCGACCCAGGCCAGAGCAGTCCAGTCACCGGTCGGGGCCCCGGAGGGCTCTTCCACGTCACGCCAACCACCGCTGCGCGCATGCACGAGCAGGATGCCCCCGCAGACCATCAACACGATGGACACCACCCAGGGCAGGAAATTGGGGCCGACCCCGGCATATCCTGCCGTCGACGGAATGGAGGCGGCGCCAAACGCCATCACCGCACCCAGCAACAACGCGCTGGCCCCGATAAGGGTTTGGTGCCGGACGGCGGCACGGGGGTCGGACATCGAGATCTCCAGCGGCCCGTCGCGACAGGGAGTCTCCCCGGGGACGAGCGGATCAACGTGCAGTCGGCCTGCCGCGGCAGCGAGCCGGGCGGGCCGCCCTGCTGCAGCCTCAGACCATCCCGGCCTTGACCATCGTGGCGCGCAGGCTGGCGAACTCGCGATCGACGAAGTCCTCGAACTCCTTGCCCGTCTGAAGCGCCGGCGTCCAGTTGTTCTTGGTCAGGGCCTCGGCCCAGGCCTTGGATTTGGTCGCCTTGACGATCATGTCGATGAGCGCCTTGCGCTGATCCGGCGTGATGCCGGGAGGGCCGTACACCCCGCGCCAGTTGCCGATCTCGACGTTGTAGCCCTGCTCCTTCATCGTCGGCACGTCGATGCCCTTGATGCGCGTTCCCGAGGTGATGGCGATGGGGCGCATCTTGCCGGTCTCGATGTACTGCTGGAACTCGCTGTAGCCGCTGCCGCCCACCGTGACGTTGCCGCCCAGGATGGCCGCCACGGCCTCGCCGCCTCCACGGAAGGGAACGTAGTTGATCTTGCTGGCGTCCACGCCCACCTCCCGCGCCAGCATGGCCGCGGCGATGTGCTCGGTGGAGCCTCGCGAGCCGCCGCCCCACTTCACGCTGCCGGGGTCCTTCTTCATCTGCTCGACCACGTCCTTCATGGTCTTCAGCGGCGACGCCGCCGGCAGCACGAAGACGTTGTACTCGCTGGTGAGTCGCGCCAGCGGCGTCGCCTGAGTGATGCTCACCGGCGGCTTGCCCGTGATGATGCCGCCGAGCATCACCGCGCCCATCACCATCATGGCGTTTCCGTCACCCTTGCTGGCGTTGACGAACTGGGCCAGGCCGATGGCGCCGGCAGCCCCGCCCTTGTTCTCGAACTGCACCGAAGCCGCCACGCCGGCGTCCTGCAGCGCCTTGCCCAGCGCGCGACCGGTGGCGTCCCAGCCCCCACCCGGGTTGGCGGGAATCATCATCTTCAGGTTGGTGGCGGCCTGGGCGCTGAGCGGCAGCGCGCCGGTGGCGGCCAGTGCGGCCAGAGCCTTGAGGAAGTCGTCGCGACGCATGGTGTTGTCTCCTGTTGGTTGGTGGTGCAGACCCGAGCCGGATGGTGCGGGCGCCGGCTGTCAATCGGCTGTCGCGGACCCCAGGGGAAACACCAGCCCGGCGGCGCTTGCCGGGCCGCACCGACCGTGCATGCCCGGGGGCGGCGTCCGGGGCGGCGTCCGATAATCCGGCGGCCATGAAGATGCTGCTCGTCGAAGACAACCCCGCGATGCAGACCACCCTGCAGCGCAGCTTCGAGCGTCGCGGCATGCAGGTGGTGGTGTGTGGTGACGGTTCCCGCGCGCTCGACCGCTGGCGCGCCAGCGTACCCGACGTCGTGGTGCTCGACCTCAGCCTGCCCGGCACCGACGGGCTGACCGTGCTGTCCCAGGCCCGCGCCGAGGGCCTGACCACTCCGGTCTTGATCCTCACCGCCCGCGGCACGGTGGGCGATCGCATCCTGGGCCTGAACACCGGCGCCGACGACTACCTGCCCAAGCCCTTCGACCTCGATGAACTCGAAGCCCGCGTGCGGGCCCTGTCGCGCCGCAACGTCGCGGGCCGGCCGCCGTCCATGCCCGAGTACTGCGGCCTGCGCATCGATGCCGACAGCGGCGCCATCTATCTGCACGGCGCCGTGATGGAGCTGACGGCACGCGAGGCAGCGCTGATGCGCGCCCTGCTGGTGCAGCCGGGTCACGCCATCGCCAAGGAACGGCTGCTCGAGCTGGTGTTCGCCGGTGAGTCCGACGTCCAGCCCGAAGCCGTGGAGGTGGTGGCCTACCGCCTGCGCAAGAAGCTGTCCGGCACCGGCGCGCAGATCGTCACCCTGCGCGGCCTGGGCTACCTGCTGAAGGACGGCGCTTGAGTTCCGGCGGCCTGTCGTTGCGTCGTCAGTTGCTGCTGGGCATCCTGCTGCCCGTGCTCGGTCTGGTGGTGTTCAACGCCGTGGGCCTGTACCGCCAGGCGTTGCAGGCCGCCGACACCGCCTACGACCGGACCCTGCTGGCCTCGGCCAAGGCCATCGGCGAAATGCTCGAGGTCGATGGCGAACCCGGAGCACCGCGGCTGAAGAGCACGGTGCTCTACTCCGCACTGGAAGCCTTCGAGGCCGACAACCGCAGCCGCATCTTCTACCGAGTCTCGGGGTTCCAGGAAGAGATGGTCTCCGGCTTCGAGGATCTGCCACGCTGGCGCAACGACGTGCCCACCAGCAACATCTACGCCGCACTGGTGCACTTCTACGACGAGCAGTACCGGGGTGAGACGGTTCGCATGGCCGTGCTTCTGCAGCCCGTGGCCGGCGTGGCGGGCCAGGGCATGGCGACGATCCAGGTCGCCGAGACGCTGGAACTGAGGCGAACCCTGGCGCGCCAGATGTTGATCGACACGCTCTGGCGACAGGCCGCTCTGCTGGTCGTCATCGCCTTGCTGGTGATCTTCGTCGTGCAACGCGCCACCCGCCCGGTCCGCGCGCTCTCCGAAGCGCTGCGCAACCGTGCCGAAGACGACCTGTCTCCGGTGCTGGTGGCCGGCTCGCCACGCGAAATGCAGCCGGTGGTGGATGCCACCAATGCCGTGATGGCCCGGCTGGCGCACCTGCTGGAACACCAGAAGCGCTTCGTGAGGGACGCCTCGCACCAGCTCCGCACGCCACTGGCCGTACTGAAGACGCAGGTGCAGTCGGCACGCAGGGGCGACGTCGACGCCGGGCTGGCGCTGCAGGAGATTGCGGTCACCGTGGACCGCGCCACCGAACTGGCCAACCAGATGCTGGCCTTGGCCAAGGTGGAGCAGCTGCGCCAGCAGGGCGATGCGCCAAGGGTCGAGGTCGAAGCCATCGTTCGCGCGGTGGCGCTGGACCTGTCGGCGCTGATCGCCGACCGCCATCTCGACTTCGAGATCCGGACCATCGCCGTGAGCTTGCGGGCTCATGAATGGGCCGTCCGCGAGCTGACGCGCAACCTGCTTCACAACGCGATCAAGCACAGTCCGCCAAATGGCCGGCTGTCCGTGGTGCTGGCCCTCGATGGCAACGATGCCCTGCTGTCGGTCTCGGACGACGGGCCAGGCATCCCTGCCGAGCTCAGACAGCGGCTGTTCCAGCCCTTTTCCACGCACGACCCCGGCGGCTCCGGACTCGGGCTGGCCATCTGCCGGGAGATCGTCGCCACGCTCGGTGGCAGCATCTCCCTGGACGACCGCATCCAGGACGGACGCGTGCAGGGCCTCGATGCCCGCGTGCGCCTGCCCCTTTCAGCCCGGGAGGACCGGTGAAGAACGACAAGACCGACGATCACGACAGGCAGCGCTTCCGGCTCGACAAATGGCTTTGGGCGGCACGTTTCTACAAGACCCGTGCGCTGGCCGGGGAAGAGGTCGAGCGCGGTCGCATCACCGTCAACGGACAGCTCGCCAAGCCCTCCCGTGAAGTGCGCGTGGGAGACCGACTGGTGCTGCGCCACGGGGACGTGACGCGCACCGTCGACGTGCTCGGGCTGTCCGGCACGCGCGGGCCCGCGCCGGAAGCGCAAGCACTCTATGCCGAGACGCCCGACAGCGTGGCCGAGCGCTTGAAGGCCGCCGAGGCCCGTCGGCTGGGGGCCGAGCCGGCCCAAAGTCTCGACCACGGCCGCCCGACCAAGCGCGATCGGCGCCAGCTCGTCGATTGGCAGCGCTGGAGCGCGAGCGTCGACGACGAATGAGTGTGAGCGGCAGTCCCATGCGCCCGCGCCGGAAACTGCCTCTCACACTCCGACCCCGCCGCGCCCGAGCCCGAGCCCGCCCGACTCCGCCGGATTCCGCCGGATTCCGCCCGATGTGATCGGGCATCGTTCCCAGAACGCACTTTCGACGTGAACAAAGGCCTCTTGAAGACATGGGCACTGCCCCCATGTCTCCTCTGAGTTTTGGCCTGAACCCTCTGCAAAAGACGACATGGAACCAAATTCCCCTGCCTCCCACGACCCTGCCGGCCAGGGTGCCGCCGACAGCGCAAACGCGACCGCGCCTCTTCCCCTGGAAGCCCAGATGGCCGAATTGCAGGCCCGGCACACCGAGTTGTCCGACGCCTTCCTGCGGGCCAAGGCCGAGACCGAGAACACTCGCCGCCGCTCCGAGGAAGAAGTCTCCAAGGCGCGCAAGTACGCCATCGAGAGCTTCGCCGAAAGCCTGGTGCCGGTGAAGGACAGCCTGGAGGCGGCCATCGCGATCCAGAACGCCACCCCGGAACAACTGCTGGAAGGCGTGCACGCCACCTTGCGGCAGCTCTCCCAGGCCCTGGAGCGCAACAAGGTCCTGCAGATCTCGCCGCCGGCGGGCACGAAGTTCGACCCGCACCAGCACCAAGCCATCAGCATGGTGCCGGCGGACCAGGACGCCAACACCGTGGTGGCCGTGCTGCAGAAGGGCTACCTCATCGCCGACCGCGTGCTGCGCCCGGCCCTGGTGACGGTGGCCGCGCCGAAGTCGTGAGCTTCAGCACCGGCCAGGCCCGGGAGGCTTGAAAGCCGGCAAGTTATCCACAACTCCAAGACATCAGACACTTCGCTTCAGGAGAAAGAACATGGGAAAGATCATCGGCATCGACCTCGGCACCACGAACTCGTGCGTGGCCATCATGGAAGGCAACACCACCAAGGTGATCGAGAACAGTGAAGGTGCGCGCACCACGCCGTCCATCATTGCCTACCAGGACGATGGCGAGATCCTGGTCGGCGCATCGGCCAAGCGCCAGGCCGTCACCAACCCGAAGAACACGGTCTACGCGTCCAAGCGCCTGATCGGCCGCAAGTTCACCGAGAAGGAAGTGCAGAAGGACATCGACCTGATGCCCTACAAGATCTCGGCCGCCGAGAACGGTGACGCCTGGATCGAGGTGCGCGGCAAGAAGCTGGCACCGCCGCAGATCAGTGCCGAAGTGCTGCGCAAGATGAAGAAGACCGCCGAGGACTACCTTGGTGAAGAGGTGACCGAGGCCGTCATCACCGTGCCGGCCTACTTCAATGACAGCCAGCGCCAGGCCACCAAGGACGCCGGCCGCATCGCGGGCCTGGACGTCAAGCGCATCATCAACGAGCCCACCGCCGCGGCCCTGGCCTTCGGCTTGGACAAGCATGGCAAGGGCGATCGCAAGATCGCGGTGTTCGACCTCGGCGGCGGCACCTTCGACATCTCGATCATCGAGATCGCCGATGTCGACGGCGAAAAGCAGTTCGAGGTGCTGTCGACCAACGGCGACACCTTCCTGGGCGGCGAAGATTTCGACCAGCGCATCATCGACTACATCGTCACCGAGTTCAAGAAGGAGCAAGGTGTCGACCTGACCAAGGACGTGCTGGCCCTGCAGCGCCTGAAGGAAGCGGCCGAGAAGGCCAAGATCGAGCTGAGCAACAGCACCCAGACCGACGTCAACCTGCCGTACATCACCGCCGACGCCTCGGGCCCCAAGCACCTGAACATCAAGCTCACGCGCGCCAAGCTGGAGAGCCTGGTCGACGAGTTGATCGCGCGCACGATGGAGCCCTGCAAGATCGCCGTGAAGGACGCGGGCGTCAAGCTGAGCGAGATCGACGACGTCATCCTGGTCGGCGGCATGACGCGCATGCCCAAGGTGCAGGAGAAGGTCAAGGAGTTCTTCGGCAAGGAGCCGCGCAAGGACGTCAACCCCGACGAGGCCGTGGCCGTCGGGGCCGCCATCCAGGGCCAGGTGCTCGGCGGCGAGCGCAAGGACGTGCTGCTGCTGGACGTCACCCCGCTGAGCCTGGGCATCGAGACGCTGGGCGGCGTGATGACCAAGATGATCAAGAAGAACACCACGATCCCGACCAAGTTCAGTCAGGTGTTCAGCACTGCCGACGACAACCAGCCCGCCGTGACCATCAAGGTCTACCAGGGCGAGCGGGAGCTGGCCACCGGCAACAAGAGCCTGGGCGAGTTCAACCTCGAAGGCATCCCGCCGTCGCCCCGCGGCATGCCGCAGATCGAGGTCACCTTCGACATCGACGCCAACGGCATCCTGCACGTCAACGCCAAGGACAAGGGCACGGGCAAGGAGAACAAGATCACCATCAAGGCCAACTCGGGCTTGTCGGAAGACGAGATCCAGAAGATGGTGAAGGACGCCGAGCTGAATGCGGCAGAAGACTCGAAAAAGCTCGAACTGGTACAGGCGCGCAACCAGGCCGATGCGATGATGCACTCGGTGAAGAAGAGCGTGGCCGATCACGGTGACAAGCTCGATGCCGGCGAGAAGGAGAAGATCGAGGCTGCGATCAAGGACGTCGAAGAGGCGCTCAAGGGCGACGACAAGACGACCATCGAGGCCAAGACCGAAGCCCTGATGACGGCCAGCCAGAAGCTGGGCGAGAAGGTCTATGCCGAGCAGGCCGCGGCGGCCGGCGCCGCTGGCGGCGGCGCCGAAGCAGCGGCAGGCGCAGCAGGTGGACCGCAGGCGTCGTCCAAGCCCGCCGACGACAACGTGGTCGACGCGGAGTTCAAGGAAGTCAAGAAGTGATGGGCCGGGCAGCCCGCCAGGGTTGCCGGATCTCCTCGCCGCGTTCGGAGCGCCAGGCCCTGCCTGCGTTCCTGCGCGGCGGTTCTGTTTGAGCAAAGCTGAGACGTTTCATGGCAAAGCGCGATTACTACGAAGTGCTGGGCGTTCCGAAGAACGCCACCGATGAAGACATCAAGAAGGCCTACCGCAAACTGGCCATGAAGCACCACCCCGACCGCAATCAGGGGGAGGACGCCAAGAAGTCGGAAGAGAAGTTCAAGGAGGCCAAGGAAGCCTACGAGATGCTCTCCGACGAGCAGAAGCGCGCGGCCTACGACCAGTACGGTCACGCTGGTGTCGACCCCAACATGGCCGGCCGCGGACCGGGTGGCCCGGAAGGTTTCGGCGGTTTCGCAGACGCGTTCGGCGACATCTTCGGCGACATCTTCGGGGGCGGCGCCGGCGCCGGCCGTCGTGGTGGCGGCGGTCAGCAGGTCTATCGCGGCAACGATCTCAGCTACGCCATGGAGATCACGCTGGAAGAAGCGGCCAACGGCAAGGACACGCAGATCCGCATCCCGAGCTGGGAGACCTGCGAGACCTGCAGCGGCACGGGCGCCAAGCCCGGCACCAGCCCCAAGACCTGCACCACCTGCAGCGGCTCGGGCGCGGTGCACATGCGCCAGGGATTCTTCAGCATCCAGCAGACCTGCCCGCACTGCCGCGGCACCGGCAAGATCATTCCCGACCCGTGCGTGACCTGCAGTGGCGCCGGCAAGATCAAGAAGCAGAAGACGCTGGAGGTCAAGATCCCCGCCGGCATCAACGAGGGCATGCGCATCCGATCCGCCGGCAACGGCGAGCCCGGCACCAATGGTGGCCCGGCCGGCGACCTGTACATCGAGATCCGCATCAAGGCGCACGAGATCTTCGAGCGCGACGGCGACGACCTGCACTGCACCGTGCCGGTGAGCCTGGTCAGCGCCGCACTGGGCGGCGCCATCGAGGTGCCCACGCTGGGCAGCAAGGCCGAGATCGAACTGCCCGAAGGCACGCAGCACGGCAAGACCTTCCGGCTGCGCGGCAAGGGCATCAAGGGCCTGCGCTCCACCTACCCCGGCGACCTGTACTGCCACATCACGGTGGAAACGCCGGTCAAGCTCACCGAGCACCAGCGCAAGCTGCTGAAGGAGCTGGACGAGTCCTTTCGCAAGGGCGGCGACAAGCACTCGCCGAACGCCAAGAGCTGGACCGACCGCGTGAAGGACCTCTTCAAGGGCTGAACGCCCGTGCCACGGCCCTCAGAACAGGCAGCCTTGGCGCGAGTCGCCGCCGGGCGGCCTGAACTGCGTTAGATCGAGTTCGATGCGCTGGCGGTCGAGGCCGAGCTTGCTGCAGCATTTCTCGAACCGCTGGCGCAGCAGTTCGGCCCAGAGGCCGGTGCCCCGCATGCGGCTGCCGAAGCTGGCGTCGTTGTCCTTGCCGCCCCGCATGTCGCGCACGCGCGCCATGATGCGTGCGGCACGTTCGGGGACGTGCTGTTCGAGCCAGTTCTGGAACAGCGGATTCACTTCCCATGGCAGGCGCAGCACCACGCTGAAGGCCGCACCGGCGCCCGCTTCGCGCGCGGCGTGCAGGATCTTCTCGAGTTCCGGCTCATTGAGGAACGGGATCACCGGCGACACGCTGACGCCGACCGGCACGCCGGCACGCGCCAGTGTCTCTATCGTGCGCAGCCGGCGCTGAGGAGCCGCCGCACGCGGCTCGAGCACTCGCGCCAGCGCGGGGTCGAGGGTGGTGATCGAGACATACACGGCCGCCAGATGGTCGGCCGCCATCGGCGCAATCAGGTCGAGGTCGCGCTCGACACCGCTCGACTTGGTGATCAGCGAAAAGGGGTGGCGGGCTTCCTGCAGCACCTGGATCACCGAGCGCGTGATGCCCAGCCGGCGCTCGGCGGGCTGGTAGGCGTCGGTGGCCGAGCCGATGTTCAGCAGTGCAGGCGTGTAGGCCCGCGAGCAGAGCGCCTCGCGCAGACGATCGGCGGCGTTGACCTTGGCGATGATGCGGGTCTCGAAGTCGAGCCCGGGAGACAGGTTGAGATAGCTGTGCGTGGGCCGTGCGTAGCAGTAGATGCAGCCATGCTCGCAGCCCCGGTAGGGATTGATCGAGAGGTCGAAGCCGATGTCGGGCGAATCGTTGCCCGCGAGGATGCTGCGCGCCTGTTCCTCGAGCACCTGGGTCGCGGGTGCGAGGCGCTCTTCGCTGGCGATCTGCTCCAGCGTGCCCCAGCCGTCATCGAAGCTTTCGGTGGTCGCGGCCTGGAAGCGATGTTCGATGGCCCAGACCGTGCCGCGGCCTCGCCTGGGCGCGAGCACCTGAGCGGCGGGCGATTCCAAGGACTTGCGGGGCGGAGGAGACATACTGTGAATATAAACAGTATTCTCCCGCGGTCAAGCCGCTCATGGCGCCCCCGCCAGGTTTCAGTACTCGCCCGCGTTGGCGCCCGGCGCCAGGTTGTCGAACTTGGTCAGCGGTTTCAGGAAGGTCAGCTTCACCGTGCCGACCGGGCCGTTTCGCTGCTTGGCCAGGATGATCTCGGCCACACCCGGTTCCTTCGACTCCTTGTTGTAGTACTCGTCCCGATAGATGAACATGATGACGTCGGCATCCTGTTCGATGGCGCCCGACTCGCGCAGGTCGCTCATCATCGGCCGCTTGTCGTTGCGGGACTCGACGCTGCGGTTGAGCTGCGACAGCGCGATCACCGGACATTGCAGCTCCTTGGCCAGCGCCTTCAGCCCGCGAGAGATCTCGCCGATCTCGGTGGCGCGGTTCTCGTCGCCGCCCGAGCTCGAGCCGCTCATCAGCTGCAGGTAGTCGATGACGATCAGACCCAGCGTGCCGCCGAACTGGCGCGCCATGCGACGGGCCCGGGCACGCAGTTCGGCCGAGTTCAACGCCGGCGTCTCGTCGATGAACACCTGAGCCTGCTTGAGCTTGTCGACGGCCTCGGCCAGTCGCGTCCACTCGTCGCCGGCCAGCTTGCCGGTGCGCAGGTGCTGCTGGTCGATGCGGCCGAGCGAGCCCACCAGCCGAAGCGCCAGCTGCGAAGCACCCATCTCCATCGAGAACACCAGCACCGGCAGCCCTTCGGACACCGCCACGTGCTCGGCGATGTTCAGCGCGAAGGCGGTCTTGCCCATCGACGGCCGTGCGGCCAGCACGATGAGGTCACCCTTCTGCAGCCCAGCCGTCATGCGGTCCATGTCGTAGAAGCCCGAGCGCACGCCGGTCACCTCCTCGGCACCGTTCTCGTAGAGCTCGTTGACGCGGTCGAGCAGCGCCACCATCAGCTTGTCGATGCCCTGGAAGCCCTGCTTCTGACGCGAGCCCTCCTCGCCGATCTTGAAGATCTTGGTCTCGGCTTCGTCCAGGATGGTGTTGACGTTGCGGCCCTGCGGGTTGAAGGCCTGCGTGGCGATGTCGTCGCTGGCGGCGATCAGCTTGCGCAGGATGGCTCGTTCTCGCACGATCTCCGCGTAGCGCCGCATGTTGGCCGCACTGGGAACGCTCTGGGCCAGCGCGTTCAGGTAGGCCAGACCGCCGCAGTCCTCGGCCTTGCCCAGGCTCTGCAGCTGTTCGAACACGGTGATGACGTCGGCAGGACGCGCAGCACTCACGAGGCCGGCGATGGCCGTGAAGATCATCCGGTGCTCGAAACGATAGAAGTCGTTGTCGGTGAGCAGGTCCGATGCGCGGTCCCAGGCCAGGTTGTCGAGCATCAGCCCGCCGAGCACGCTCTGCTCGGCTTCCACCGAATGGGGCGGCACGCGAAGACGTGCGATCTCGTCGTCGCGGGGCAGGTTGGCGCTGTCGCGCGCGTTGAACATCACAGACATCGAAGCATCATAAGCGGGGCCTGCCGACGCCCCTGTGCGCAAACCTGTGGAGAAGCGGTGGAGCGGCAGGGTAGAACCGCCGAGAGTGGCCGGACACGCCATGGAGCAGCGAAGACCAGCCGAAAAAAGAACAAGCCGCCCGAAGGCGGCCTGTTCAGTCCGTGCGACCCGCGAGGATCAGGACAGCTTTTCCTTGATGCGCGCCGACTTGCCGCTGCGCTGGCGCAGGTAGTACAGCTTGGCACGGCGCACGTCGCCGCGGCGCTTCACTTCGATGCCGGCCAGCAGCGGGCTGTAGAGCTGGAAGGTGCGTTCCACACCTTCGCCACTGGAGATCTTGCGCACGATGAAGCTGCTGTTCAGCCCACGGTTGCGCTTGGCGATGACCACGCCCTCGTACGCCTGCACCCGCTTGCGCGTGCCTTCGACGACGTTGACGTTGACGATGACCGTGTCGCCCGGGGCGAAGGCCGGGATGGTGCGGTTCAGTCGAGCGATTTCTTCCTGCTCGAGCGCTGCAATGATGTTCACAGGGGACTCCGGATCGATCTTGACCAGACTGCTTGTTGAAATGGGTGCTCAGCCGTCAGAGGATCGAAAAGCCTTTGAGTATACCCCGAGGCTGGCAATGAACCTTTCGTCCTGCGCGCTCAGCCGGCCGGCCGCGCGCGCCGCGGCGATCAGATCGGGGCGCGTGCGCACCGTGGTCTCCAGCGCCTGCTCCCGGCGCCAGCGTGCGATCTGCCCATGGTGACCCGACATCAGCACCGGCGGCACGCCAACCGTCAGGCCGTCGAGCACCAGGGTCTCGGGACGGCTGTAGTGCGGACCTTCGAGGAGCCCGTCACTGAAGCTGTCCTGTTCGTGCGACGGGGCATTGAGCACACCCGGTTGAAGCCGCGCCACGGCGTCCAGCAGGGCCAGGGCGGGCAGTTCACCTCCGGACAGCACGAAGTCGCCCAGGCTGATGCGGTCGGTCACGCAGGCGTCGACGAACCTCTGGTCGATGCCCTCGTAGCGGCCACAGACCAGCACCGCACCGCTGCCGGCCGCGAAGTCGGCAACGAGGGCCTGCGTCAGTGGCACGCCCGTGGGCGTGAAGTGCACCACGCGCGCGCCATCGCCGGCACGGTCGGCACGAACGGCCTGCAGCGCACGCAGCAGCGGTTCGACCAGCATCACCATGCCAGGGCCCCCGCCAAAAGGCCGGTCGTCGACACGTCGATAGGCATCGTCGGCGAAGTCTCGCAACTGCCACAGACGCACATCGACCGCCTTGCTTTCGAAAGCGCGCCGCGTGATGCCCTGCGCGAGGTGCGGGCCGAACAGTTCGGGAAACAGCGTGACGACGTCGAAGCGCACGGACGGAGCGATCAGAAGTCGGCCGCCCAGTCGACCGTGACGCGCCGCGCCTGCAGGTCGACCTTGTCGATGTAGGACGCCACGAAGGGAATCAGGCGCTCGGCGCCCTCGGCATCGACCGAGGACAGCCGCAGCACGCAATGGGGGCCGGTCTCGATGAGGCCGACGACGGAGCCCAGGTCCACCCCTTCACGGTTGACCACGTTCGTGCCGATCAGGTCGACCCAGTAGAACTCGTCTTCGTCAGGCGTCGGGAAGCTGCTGCGCGAGACGAACACGCGGGCGCCCGACAAGGCCTGCGCCATGTCCCGGTCGGACAGCTCCTGGCAGGTCGCGACCACGGTGTCGACGTGTTCGCGGGCACTGGTGATGCGCAGCAGCCGCGGCACCACCATCGGCCTGGCCCCGGCGGGCCGGGCTGCAGAGACGACTCCCGCGGCGATGAACCAGCGGCGGGAAGAGAACAGGGCCTGCGGATCGGCCGAAAATGGCTTCACGCGGATCCCGCCCTTGACGCCCCAGGCGCCCAGGACACGGCCGACCTCGACCGCGTCTTCCGGCCATGTCGGCTCATCGCCGCTGGCCGCCGGGTGAGCCAAGGCACTCACCCCGGTGGCGATCAGGCCGCCTTCTTGGCCTGGTCGACCAGGCGGGCGACGGTGGGCGACAGCTGCGCGCCCACGCCCGCCCAGTAGCTGACGCGGTCCAGAGCCACGCGCAGCGGCTGCTCGCCCCCCGAGGCCATGGGGTTGTAGAACCCCACGCGCTCGATGAAGCGACCATCACGGCGAGCGGCGCCATTGGCGACCACGATGTTGTAGAACGGGCGCTTCTTCGCACCACCACGAGCCAGTCGGATGACGACCATCTTGGAAATTCCTCGAATCTGTGTCGATCGCCGTGCCAGGAGACACACAGGACTGCGATCGGGAGTGGTTCGTGGAGTCTGGTCGGGACCCCGTCCCGCCCTCGCCCACGCACCGTGGCCGGCACCGTAGATACGCCTGCACCCCACGGGCAAGCCAGCGCCGAAAACCGCGCATTATAAACTCGCTGTCATGCCTGCAACCATCTCCTACACGCAAGGCCTGGGCGACAGCGCCTCGGCGCTGTCGGTTTGAGGCCCGCCATGCGATACCGATCGAAGACGATGGCGACCTGGCTGGCCGTGGCCTTGGGCACTTTGGGAGCCCATCGCTTCTATCTCAAGGGCCGGCACGACCTGCTGGCCTGGCTGCACCCGTTGCCGACCCTGGTCGGACTGGCGGGCATCGTGCGCATGCAGAACCTGGGCCAGGATGATGCCTGGGCGTCGCTGCTGAGCCCCTTGCTGGGCGTGATGATCTCGGTGGCCATGCTGTCGGCCATCATCTACGGACTGACGCCCGACGATCGCTGGCAGGCACGCCACAACCCGGGCCAGCCTGCCCGAGCCACCGGCTGGGGCCCGGTGCTGGGGGTGATCCTGGCCCTGCTGCTGGGCGGCGGCGTGATGATGGGCACCATCGCCTACAGCATCCAGCACTTCTTCGAGTGGCAGCTTCAGGCGACCGTCCATCTGCCGCCGCTGCTGTCGGCCCGGATCGGCGGCTTCGGGACCTGATGCCCCCGGCGATCGCCTTGACGGCGCCCGTGTCAGTTTCTGAAGATGAAGTAGACCGCACCCAGCAGGCACAGCGCGGCCCAGAGGTAGTCGAGCTTCAAGGGCTGCTGCATGTAGAGCACCGCGAACGGGATGAACACCGCCAGCGTGATCACCTCCTGCGCGATCTTGAGCTGCGCCAGGCTGTAGCCGCCGGCATATCCGATGCGATTGGCAGGCACCTGGAGCAAATACTCGAACAGTGCGATGCCCCAGCTGAGCAGCGCCGCCAGGTACCAGGGCCGGTCGGCCAGGTGCTTCAGATGCCCGTACCAGGCGAAGGTCATGAAGACGTTCGCCAGCACCAGCAGACCGAAGGTCTGCACCGAGATGGGCAGCGTCTGCATCCTGGCTTCCTTCAAGAATCGTCGGGGCCGCCTCCGGCCGGCGTCGAGACCGTTCCAGAGCCCGCGCCCGGCTTGCGCCGCCGCCTGCGCCGCTTGCGGGCCGGCGCCCCGGCGGGTGGCTCGCCGCTGTCGTCCGACACCTCGGGTGCATCGTCGCCGTCGATGCTCTCGGCCACCATCGACCCCGGGGCCGCTGCCCGGCGCGCCGGTCCACGGCGGGCCGGCGCCGCTTCGCGCAAGGTCTCCAGCAGCGCTTCGCGTTCGTCGTCGCTGCCAAGATGGAAGTCCTCCCACCAATCGGCCAGGGCCGTGTCGATCTCGCCCACGTCAGCGCGCAGGCGCAGGAAGTCGTAGCCCGCGCGAAAGCGCGGCTGTGCCACCAGGGATGCGGCACTGCTCGGCGTGCGGCGCTCGAAACGCGGTTGCATCTGCCAGATCTCTCGCATGTCACCTGCCAGCTTGCCGCGGCCGGAGATGTCGCCTATCCGGGCGTCGAACACGGCATCGATGGCCTGCTGCAAGGCCTGGAACGGCGGTTCGCCCTTGTCGGACAGGGCACTCCATCGGATCTGCACGTCGTGCCACAACATGCAGGCCAGCATGAAGCTCGGCACGACGGCCCGCCCCTCGCCGACGCGCTTGTCGGTGTCGGCCAGCGCCAGTTCGATGAACTTGGCGCGCTTCGGGTGCGGCTGTTCGGGCTGCAGAACGGCGTCGAGGATGGGGAAGACGCCCTTGTCCAGGCCATGGCGGCGGATCTGCTCGATGCTGGCCAGGGCATGGCCGGTCTGCAGCAGCTTGATCATCTCGTCGAACAGTCGCGACGGTGGCACGTTGACCAGCAGCTTCGACAGCTCACGGATCGGCTTTTCGGTCGCCGGTTCGATGGCGAAGCCCAGCTTGGCAGCAAAGCGCACCACACGGATGATGCGCACCGGGTCTTCGCGGTAGCGGGTGGGCGCATCGCCGATCATGCGCAGCACGCGGGCCCGCGAATCGGCCAGGCCACGGTGGTAGTCGACGACGATCTGCCGCACCGGGTCGTAGTACATGGCATTGACGGTGAAGTCGCGGCGCGCGGCGTCCTCGACCTGGGGACCCCAGACGTTGTCGCGCAGCACGCGGCCGCTGGCATCGACGACGTGGGACTTGTCGGCCATGTCGCGCTTCGCAGTCTTCTCGTTGCCGCCCACCTGGTCGGCGGCGTTGGGATCCAGATAGGCACGGAAGGTGGACACCTCGATGACTTCATGCTCGCGCCCGCGTCCGAACACCACGTGCACGATGCGAAAGCGCCGGCCGATGATGAAGGCCCGTCGAAAGTGCGACTTCACCTGTTCCGGCGTCGCGTCGGTGGCGACGTCGAAGTCCTTTGGCCGCAGCCCCACCAGCAGGTCGCGCACGGCACCGCCCACCACGTAGGCTTCGAAACCGGCGTCCTTCAGCGTGCGGACCACGCGCACGGCGTTGTCGTCCAGCAGCTTGGGGTCGATGCGGTGTTCCTCGAACGGCACCTCCACGCGCTGGCCGATCGGAATGACCGGTTCCTCCGGCAAGGCGGCCGCGGGCTCGGTGTCCGCGAAGTCGTCGCTCTTGCCGAGCAGGCGGCGGATGAACTTCTTGATCATTCAGTGTGTCATTCGAAAAGCCGCAGGACGGCCCAGCCGCGCTGCTGCGCGATCTGCGCGAGCGAGGGGCTGGGGTTGGTGGCCACCGGACGGTTCACCCGCTCCAGCAGCGGTAGGTCGTTGGTGGAGTCGCTGAAGAAGCTGCTGACCTCGAAGTCCTGAAGACCACGCCCGAGGCCGGCCAACCAGTGGTCGACGCGCGCGATCTTGCCTTCACGGAAGGAAGGCACGCCACGGATGCCGCCCGTGACGCGCCCAGCCGTGTCACGCGCCAGTTCGGTGGCGATGAGCGCCGGCACCTCGAACAGGTCGGCGATCGGGCGCGTGATGAACTCGTTGGTGGCGGTGACGATGGCCACCAGGTCACCAGCCTCCTGATGCCGACGCACGAGGTCGAGCGCCGCGGGCCGCAGCGCCGGACGCGCCACCTCGCGAACGAAGTCCTCGCTCAGGGCGGCCAGATCAGCGCCGGATCGGTCGCGCCAGGGGGCGGTGGCAAAGTCGATGTAGGCAGCGATGTCCAGCCGACCCGCCTGGTACTGCTCGAAGAACTGGTCGTTGCGCGCACGGTAGGCCGACGCATCGGCCCAGCCGCGACGCACCAGGAACTCACCGAACGCGTGGTCGGAGTCGATGGGCAGCAGTGTGCCGTCGAGATCGAACAGCGTCAGGTTCACGCCGCTCCCTCGCCGGGAGCGGCCTCTTCGGCCAGCATGCGCTTGAGCAGCGGTACCGAGACTTGGCGTGAAGTGGCCAGGGCAAAGTCGTCGAGGCGGTCGAGCAGTTGCATCAGGTGCTTCAGGTCGCGGGAAAAGCGGGTCATCAGGTAACCCATCACGTCGTCGGACAGGAAGATGCCGCGGCGGTCCGCTTCACGGCGAAGGGCGGCACGGGTCTCGCTCTCCGACAGGCATTGCATCGCGAACACATGGCCCCATCCCAGACGGGTGCGCAAGTCGTCGCGCAGCGGCAGATCCACCGGAGGCAAGCGCCCGGCGGCCACCACCTGCACCCCCTGGCTGGCCGCCTCGACGAACAGGGCGAACGCCGCCTGCTGTGCCAGCGCATCGAGGCGGTCGCACTCGTCGAGCACCACCAGGCTCCAATCGGGCAACAGAGTCCAGGGCGTCGGCTCGCCGGGCGTGAACCAGCCGGCGCGTGCGCCCGAGGTCCGGGCGTGATGCGCCAGTGCGTGCAGAAGGTGGGTCTTGCCGCTGCCGGGCGGGCCCCACAGGTAGACCGGAGCCGACGGCAGCACCAGGGTCCTCAGGTGCTCCATCGCCGGAGCGTTGGGACCTGCGACGAAGGTGTCGAAGGTCGGCTCCGTCTCGGGACCGATGGCCAGCGGAATCTGCTTCATGGCGGTGCCGGCGGCGCTCAATGCAGGTCCGAACCGTTGTGGCGGCGCAGTTCGCCCAGGCGCCCACGCAGGGCCGGGGCATCGTCGGCGTCGCCGCAGTGCTCCAGATAGACCTCCAGGTCACGGATCGCAGCCCGCGGGTTGCCCAGTTCGGCATGGACCAGGCCACGGTCTCTGCGCTCTTCCCAGTGGTCGGGCAGCAGCACGACCAGGCGATCGACCGTGCCCAGCAGCCGGGGCCAGTCCTCCGAGGTGCGGTGGATTTCCTTCAGGTTGCGCAGCAGCCTGGCAATCACGTCGCGCGGCTTGGCCGACTGGAGAAACAGACCGAGGGGCGCCTCGAAGTCGCCGATCAGGCCGCGCTGGCGCTTGTAGGGCATCAGGCGCTCGTCGAGTTCTTCTCGCGACAGCGAATGACCGGTGAAAGGGTCGATGATGACCTCGCCCCGCGGCATGCGAAGCTTGACCAGGAAGTGCCCGGGAAACGACACGCCGACGGCCGGCAAGCCGACCTGGGTCGCCAGTTCCACGTACAGCAGCGCCAGGGTGATCGGGATGCCGCGACGCCTCTTCAGCACGTCGGGCAGATAGCTGTTGCGCGGATCGTAGTAGTCGTTGACGTTGCCGGAAAAGGCCAGTTCCTTGAAGAAGAACCGGTTCACCAGTCGCAGGCGTTGCAGGGGGGCGGCATCGGCCGGAATGCGCCGCCGAAGCTTGTCGGCCAGTGAATCGACCTCGGCCAGCACCTCGAGCGAATCCAGCTGAGGGTACTCGCACTGCGCTACCGCCACGGCGGCTTCCAGCACCGAAAACGTGGCGTCGTCGGCCACCAACGCAGCGAAGTACTCGAGTGCGGTGGGAGTTTCGAAGTGCAAGGGTCCGGCCATGGGCGTTTCAGGCTGCAGTTTAGGTCAGCCGCGCCTGGCGAACTGCCGCAGCCGCAGTCCGCATCCTGCCAGCATGGCAAAGTACAGGGCAGTGGCCGCCGCCAGCACCCCGGCCAGCCGGGCTGCGCGCCACCAGCCTTGCTGCTGCAGGGCCATCCAGTCGAAGGCTCCCGCAGCCCAGGCCAGGAACAGGCCCAGTGCGGCTGTCGCCAGCGCCACCTTGGCGCCGAAAGCCAGCCAGCCCGGTTGCGGACGATAGGCTCCTGTTCGCAGCAGGCCTGCGAGCAGCAGCCCGGCGTTGATCAGCGCGCCGATGCCGATCGACAGCGCCAGCCCGGCATGGCCCAGCCAGGGCACGAAGACCAGGTTCATCAGCTGCGTGACGACCAGCACGCCGATCGCGATCTTGACCGGAGTTCGAATGTCCTGGCGGGCGAAGAAGCCGGGCGCCAGCACCTTGATGGCGATGATGCCCAGCAGGCCCACCCCGTAGCCCATCAGCGCACGCACCGTCTGCTGCACGTCGCGCGACTCGAAGGCGCCGTAATGAAAGAGCACCGCCACCAGCGGCTGCGGAAAGATCAGCAGGGCCACCGCGCTGGGAAGCGCCAGCAAGACCACCAGGCGCAGGCCCCAGTCCAGCAAGGCCGAGTACTCCGCGCCGTCGGACCGACCCTGCGCCGCGGACAACTGGGGCAGCAGCACGACGCCCAGTGCCACACCGAGAAGCGCGGTGGGAAACTCCATCAATCGATCGGCATAGGTCAGCCACGACACCGCGCCGACGCCCACGTGCGAGGCGATCTGCGTGTTGATGACCAGGGACAGCTGGGCCACCGACACACCCAGCAGGGCCGGCGCCATCAAGGTCAGGATGCGCTTGACGCCTGGGTGGCGCCAGGCCTCGCGGATGGACGCCAGCCCGACGCCGAAGCGCGGCAGGGCCCCGATCCTGAGCAGCGCCGGCACCTGCACCGCCAGCTGCAGCACACCGCCCAGCATGACGCCGCCGGCCAGCGCCAGGATGGGCGCGACGCCCCAGCGCTCGAAGGCGGGAGCACCGAACCAGGCCGCGGCGATGACGCACAGGTTGAGCAGCACCGGGGTGGCCGCCGGCACGACGAAACGGCGCCAGGTGTTGAGGATGCCGGCGCTCAGCGCCACCATCGACATGAAGCCGATGTAGGGGAACATCCAGCGCGTCATCAAAACGGCCTGATCGAACTCCTGCAGGCCGGAGGCCATCGACCACACCAGCACCGGCGCCGCGATCACCCCCAGCGCGCAGACCAGCAGCAGCGCCCAGGCCAGCACCGTGGCCACGGCGTCGATGAGGCGGCGCGTGACCTCGTCACCTTCGGCTTCGCGGGTGGCTGCCAGCAGCGGCACGAAGGCCTGGGAGAAGGCGCCTTCGGCGAACAGCCGCCGGAACAGGTTGGGAATGCGGAAGGCGACGTTGAAGGCATCGGTGGCGGCGCTGGCCCCGAAAGTCGCGGCGATGAGCTGCTCGCGCACCAGACCGGTGACGCGAGAGGCCAGGGTGAAGAGGGAAACGGTGGAAGCGGCCTTGAGAAGGTTCATCGCGTGCGCACAGGCGCCTTGAAGGCTGCGCTGCGCGCCGGGAATGCGCCCGGAAGGCGCGGGTGCTCGATTATAGGCAGCGCGCTTCTTGGGGCCTGGGCCGTTCCCTGGTCACGTGCTATACTCGACGGTCTTTGCATCACCCGAACCCAACACAGTCCAAGCATGGCCACCTCGTCCAAAGCCAAGAAGAAGACCGTTCGCCTCGCCTCCGGCCGCAAGCGCGCCCGCCAGGACGTGCGGCTGAACGCGAACAACTCGTCGCTCCGCTCGCACTTCCGCACCGTCGTGAAGAACGTGCAGAAGGCGGTCGTCTCCGGTGACAAGACCAAGGCGACCGAGCTTTTCGCCACGGCGCAGAGCGTCATCGACTCCGTCGCCGACAAGGGCATCTTCCACAAGAACAAGGCTGCTCGCCACAAGAGCCGTCTGGCCGCCAAGGTCAAGGCGCTGGCGCTCGCCGCCTGAGTTTCCGGTTCCGGGTGACCGTTCGAGGGGCCTGCACTGCAGGCCCTTTTTGCGTCTGGTCGGCGCCTGCAGAGCAGGTCCTCCTTACTCGTCCGGCACCAGGCAGGCATCCGTGACCTGCAGTTGATTGTCGCGGGCGAAGTTCATGACGAAGTCCCAGGCCATCGGTTCGATGTCGCGCAGCGCCTCGCTGACGATCACGCACTTCACGCCGCCGATGACGCGCGGCACGCAGTAGGGCGAGTAGCCGATGTAGGCGCCGATGCCGCCTGCCGATCCGCCCGGGCGGAAGCTCGACATCGCGCCGGCCAGGCGCTCGGCCCAGTCGCTGGGACGAAACGGCTTGCCGTCCTGGGTGACGCCTTGGATGAAGACTTGGCGGGGTTTGGAAGGGGTCATGAGGCGCGGCGCGGCAGGCATGCCAGCCCGGAGTTCTACCGGTCGGAGTTTTCCAGCGGCTGACAACGCCGCGCCGGGTGGCGTCATTGTGCCTTGGACTTGTTGCGTTGCAGCATGCATCGTGGGGCCCGCAAAGGCTTCGTGCCTTCGTTCTCGGCCATTCCAGCCTCACCTTTAGAATGCGGTCCCGGCTGGCGAGCGACCGATGGGTCTTGCGCCGGCCACTTTTCATTGTGCCGAGGTCCCCCATGAACGCCCCTGAGCCTGCTGTCACGTCACCCATGCCCCATGTGATGAATACCTACGGCCGCCTGCCTATCGCGTTGTCGCATGGCAAGGGCTGCTGGGTCTGGGATACCGAAGGCCGACGCTACCTGGACGGCTTGGGCGGCATCGCCGTCAACACCCTGGGCCACGGCCACCCCAAGCTGGTGCCAGCCCTGCAGGAGCAGGTCGCCAGGCTGATCCACACCTCGAACTACTACGAGGTGCCGCTGCAGGAGACGCTGGCGACCAAGCTCTGCGAGATCTCGGGCCTGGACAGCGTGTTCTTTTGCAGCACGGGCCTGGAAGCCAACGAAGCGGCACTGAAGATCGCGCGCAAGTTCGGGCACGACAAGGGCATCCACCGACCCGAGATCATCGTCTACGAGAAGGCCTTCCACGGCCGCTCGATCGCCACGTTGTCGGCCACCGGCAACCCCAAGGTACAGGCCGGCTTCGGCCCGCTGGTGGAAGGCTTCATCCGCGTGCCGATGAACGACCTGGCCGCCATCGAGGCCACAGCGCGCAGCAACCCGAACGTGGTGGCCGTGTTCCTGGAAACCATCCAGGGTGAAGGCGGCATCAACCCGTCGCGCAACGAGTACCTGCAGGGTCTGCGCCGCCTGTGCGATCAACAGGACTGGCTGCTGATGCTCGACGAGGTGCAATGCGGCATCGGCCGCACCGGCAAGTGGTTCGCGCACCAGTGGGCGGGCATCCGCCCCGACGTCATGCCCCTGGCCAAGGGCCTGGGCTCGGGCGTGCCGATCGGCGCCGTGGTCACCGGTCCGCGTTCCATGCACGTGCTGGGCCCGGGCAACCACGGCACGACCTTCGGCGGCAACCCACTGGCCATGCGCGCCGGCGTCGAGACCCTGCGCATCATGGAAGAAGACGGCCTGCTGGCCAACGCCGCGAACGTGGGTGAACAGCTGCGCTCGCAGCTCACGGCACAGCTCGGCGCCCTGCCCGGTGTGAAGGAGATCCGCGCCCACGGCTTGATGATCGGCATCGAGCTCGACCGGCCCTGCGGCGCCCTGCTGCTGCGCGCCGCGCAGGCCGGGCTGATGATCAGCATCACCGCCGACCGCGTGATCCGCCTGCTGCCCCCGCTGATCATCACGCCGGCAGAAGCCACGCAGATCGTCGACATCCTCTGCCCGCTGGTGAAGGTCTTCCTCGACGAGCCGCAGCCATGAAGCCGGGGCACAGCCTGATCAAGCACTACCTGCAGTTCAAGGACCTGCGCGCCGAGGAGTACGCCTACCTCTTCGACCGCGCGCGCGTCATCAAGACGCGGTTCAAGAACTACGAGCGCTACCAGCCGCTGGTCGACCGCACGCTGGCCATGATCTTCGAGAAGGCCAGCACGCGCACGCGCGTGAGCTTCGAGGCCGGCATGTACCAGATGGGTGGCTCGGTCGTGCACTTGACCACCGGCGACAGCCAGCTGGGCCGTGCCGAGCCGATCGAGGACAGCGCGCGCGTCATCAGCCGAATGGTCGATGTCGTCATGATCCGCACCTACGAGCAGGCCAAGCTCGAGCTCTTCGCGGCGCACTCCCGTGTGCCGGTCATCAACGGCCTCACCAACGAATATCACCCCTGCCAGATCCTGGCCGACATCTTCACCTACATCGAGCACCGCGGCCCCCGCGTCGGCGGAGGCGAGGCACTGGAATGCCTCAAGGGCAAGGTCGTGGCCTGGGTGGGCGACGGCAACAACATGGCCAACACCTGGCTGCAGGCGGCCGAAGCACTGGGCTTCACGGTGCACGTCAGCACACCGGGCGGCTACGAAGTCGACCCCGAACTGGCCGGCATCCGCGACAGCAGCTGCTACCGCGTCTTCAACCACCCGCTGGAAGCCTGCGAGGGCGCGCACCTGGTCACGACCGACGTGTGGACCAGCATGGGCTACGAAGCCGAGAACGAAGAACGACGCAAGGCCTTCGTCGACTGGTGCGTGGACGACGAGATGATGGGCGTGGCCCAGCCCGATGCGCTGTTCATGCACTGCCTGCCCGCGCACCGAGGCGAAGAGGTCACGGCCGAAGTCATCGATGGCCCGCAATCGGTGGTCTGGGACGAAGCCGAGAACCGCATGCACGTGCAGAAGGCACTGATGGAGTACCTGCTCCTCGGCCGCATCGGATGAGCTCCCGCAGGAGCAGACCAGGTCACCCTGGCGGACGGCGAAGCGCGTCCAGCGCAAGCCCCATCAAGCGGACGCGGCGGTCGGGCTTCGCCCGGCCGCTCGGGTTGCCCCCTTGAGGGGGCCGAGGCCGGACCAGAGAGGTCCAGTGGACCTCTCTTGCCTGCCGAGGAGCCTGGCCACTGGCCCGGCGCGGCCTGCAAGGTGCGGCGAAGCCGCCACGGGGGTGGTCGTCGTCAGTACGTGGCGCGCCCGCCGGTGATGTCGAAGACGGCCCCGGTGCTGAACGAGCAGTCTTCGCTGGACAGCCAGGCCACCATCGCGGCGATCTCCTCGACCTGCACGAAACGACCCATCGGGATCTTGCCCAGCATGTAGTCGATGTGGGCCTGGGTCATCTGATCGAACATGGCCGTCCTGGCCACCGCCGGTGTGATGGCGTTGACGAGCACGCCCTTCGTCGCCAGTTCCTTGCCCAAGGACTTGGTCAGGGCGATCAGGCCGGCCTTGGACGCACTGTAGTGCGAGGCATTGGGGTTGCCTTCCTTGCCCGCCACCGAGGCGATGTTGACCACCCGGCCATAGCCCTGCCGAGCCATCACGGGCGCGAGGTGGCGGCAGGTCAGGTAAGGCCCGATCAGGTTCACCTCGATCACGCGCCGCCAGACGACGGGGTCGAGATCCCAGGTCACTGCGTTGCCGCCGGTGATGCCGGCGTTGTTGACGAGGATGTCGATGCGGCCCGCCGCCGCCAGCGTGGCCTCCGTGGCAGAGGCCACGGCGTCATCGTCGGTCAACTCCACCACGTGGCCGCTGACCGGCCCGGCGCCCGACAGGCTGGCGCGCGCCGACTCGAGCTTGTCGGCGTCGATGTCCCACATCACCACCCGTGCACCCGACGCCAGCATGCGCTGCGAGATGGCCAGGCCGATGCCCTGGGCACCGCCGGTGACGACCGCGACGCGGCCCTTGAGGTCGATCTGGTTCATCAGGCAAGGCCTTTCAGGGCGGTGGGGTGGCCGGTGTGGTCGGCGATGTACTGGCGGATGATGTCTTCGAAGCTGGCCTCGGGCAGCAGGCCGATGCGGGCCGCGCGCCCCGCCGTGGCGCCCTTGGGCCAGTTGGCGACGATGCCTGCGATGCGCTCGTCGCGCTCGAATCGCACCAGCGCACGTACCTTGGCGCCGGCCACGGCTTCCAGCGCCGCCAGCATCTGGGCCACGGTGACGTTGAGGCCGGGCAGGTTCATGGCCGTGCGGCCGCAGAAGGCCTCACGGCTGGCTTCATAGACGGCGATCAGGCCCTCGACCGTGCGCTGCGGCGACGACACCGGGTGCGACACCTCGGGCGACACCGGGCAGACGGCCTCGGTCCCGGCCAGCGGTTCGCGGATGATGCCGCTGAAGAAGGAACTCGCCGCGCCGTTGGGCCGGCCCGGACGCACCGTCACCGTCATCAAGCGCGCCGCCCGGCCGTCGATGTAGCCTTTGCGCGTGTAGTCGGCGATCAGGTGCTCGCAGATCAGCTTCTGCGTGCCGTAGCTGGTCTGCGGCGTGGGCAAGGTCTCATCGGCCACCCGTGCCGGCATGGGCACGGCGGCATCGGGTCCGTAGACGGCCACCGAGCTGCTGAAGACCAGCCGTGCCGGCGCTGCGCCCGCGTTGGCGCGGGCGCGCAGCGCATCGAGCAGGGCCCGCGTGCTGTCGAGGTTGGAACGCAGGCCGAGATCGAAGTCGGCCTCGCACTCGCCCGAGACGGCGGAGGCCAGGTGGAAGATGCCGTCGAAGGCCTCTTCGCGCAGGGCCTCGCAGTGGGCCAGCAGCGGCCCGACACGTCCTTCGACCCGGGCATGGGCGAGCAGGTCGGCCGGCGCCGCAGCCTGGTCGCTGAGCACGATGCGCTCGATGGCCTTGCCGGCCAGCGTGCCGCGTGCCAGCAGCGAGCGCGCCAGACGAGCACCGACGAAACCGGCACCGCCGGTGATGAGAATCTTCATGTTCAGTCCTTACGGGTTCGCAGCGGCCCGGTACCGCGGCCCTTCAGCCGCAGTGCCGGGGCCGCCAGGGAGGGCAGCTTGCGGCGCGTGGCCAGCACCTGCTCGATGTCATCTCTGGCTCCGTCGATGAGCACGAGGATGGCACGTTCAGCCTTCTGCGGCGCGCGCGCGATGACCGCGTCCAGCACTGCGCGATGCAGAGGCAGCGACTGTGCCGGGCCGTCGGGTCGCGACGTGGAAATCTCGAAGCTGGTGCGCAACAGCGCCCCCAGCGCCTTGCTCATCTGCACCACCATGCGGTTGTGGCAGGCGCGCAGCAGGCCCTGGTGAAATCGCAGGTCGTAGGCCACGTAGTCGCCGCCGTTCTCGATGGCGTCCTTCATGCCGGCAAAGGCCGCCTCGATCTCTGCGATGTCATCGGCCGTCGCGCGCTGGGCGGCCAGTCGCACGCCCGCAGGTTCGACGACGCGGCGCAGTTCCTGCAGGTCCCGCAGGAACTCGCGCGTGAGGCCGGCCTTGGACTGCCAGGCCACGACGTCGGGGTCGAACCAGTTCCACTGCTCGGAGGGCAGCACACGCGTGCCGACCTTGGGGCCGGTCACCAGCATGCCCTTGGCCACCAGCGACTTCACGGCCTCGCGCACCACGGTGCGGCTGACACCCAGCTCGTCGCACAGCGTGGGCTCGGGCGGGATCGAACTCTCGGGCGGATAGCGCCCCCCGACGATGGCCTCGCCCAGCAGGTCCAGCGTGTTGCCGTGGACGTTCTTGATGGGCATGGCGAAGGGCTCAGCCCCTGACGAACAGAGTGACCAAAGGCTCGTCGCCGACCTGCCTGCTCCAGTGGCCATGCGTGGCGGCATCGAAACGCGCTCCCGACGGCAGAACATCGGCTGAAAAGAAGTGCTGACCGGGACCGAACAGGCGCGAACTGCCGTCCTGCAGGCCGATCTCCATCTGCCCGCCCAGGAT
This sequence comes from Rubrivivax sp., assembly GCA_022843905.1. Lineage (GTDB taxonomy): Bacteria > Pseudomonadota > Gammaproteobacteria > Burkholderiales > Burkholderiaceae_C > Rubrivivax. The sequence continues at coordinate 14,959 of JALHMT010000042.1, read as the reverse complement.
GAAGACCCACTGCGGTGTTTCGGTGCAGTGGAATTCGCTGCGAAAGCCGACCGGGCTCATGCGCAGCTGACAGCCGCCGCTGGGCATCAGGGCCGACAGCCGGGCCTGCGGTTTGCCTTCGTCGAGCGCCACCGCCTCCTCGCGGAAACGTGCGCGGCCGTCGGTGTCGGTGAAGAGCACGACCTTGGTGAAGTTCATCAGGCTGCGGCTTCGAGGCCGCCCTCGAGTTGTCGACGCAGGCGCGCCACGATCTCGGCGGCCGGCAGGGCCGCGTCGAAGCTGCAGGCGCCCTCACCCGGGCCAGGGGGCTCCAGGGCCGCAAGCTGGCTGGGCAGCAGGGTCGGCGGCATGTAGTGGCCCTTGCGCCCGGCCAGGCGTCGTTCGAGCAGCGCCTGCTCACCGTGCAGATGCACCAGGCGCAGTTCAGGCGCGGCGGCGCGCAGCACGTCGCGGTAGGCGCGCTTCAGGGCGGAACAGGTCACCACCACGCCGACGTCGCGCGCCAGCGTCAGACGTGCCGCGATGGCCAGCAACCAGCCGCGGCGGTCGTCGTCGGTCAGTGGCGTCCCGGAGGCCATCAGCTGCACGTTGCGCGGGGGATGCAGATCGTCACCTTCGATGTAGGCCACCCCCAGCGCATCGGCCAGCAGGCGACCCACGGTGCTCTTCCCCGATCCGCAGACCCCCATGACGACGACGACAGGCGATGGCATGGTCGAGGGCAGCTCAGGTCAGGCGGTCTCCGCTCTGCGCGTCGAACACGTGAGCCTTGCTGGCATCCACCGACAGAAACACGGCGTCGTCGGGCTTGACATCGGTACGGCCGTGCTTGACGAGCGTCAGCCGCTGACCGCCGACTTCGAGCAGCAACTCGGTCTCGGCACCGGTGGGTTCGACCACCACCACCTTGGCAGGAACGCCGTCGGACGCCAGCGCGATGTCGCCCGGCCTGATGCCGTAGTGCACCGCCTGCCCCACCTTGCCCGCCAGCCCGGGCGGGACGACCCACTTCACGCCCAGTGCCTCGATGTGATCGCGCTGAAAGCTGCCGGGGAAGACGTTCATGGCCGGTGAGCCGATGAACTGCGCCACGAAGAGGTTGCCCGGCCGGTCGAAGAGTTCGAGCGGCGTGCCCATCTGCTCGATGATGCCGTCGTGCATCACCACGATGCGGTCGGCCATGGTCATGGCCTCGATCTGGTCGTGCGTGACGTAGACGGTGGTCGTCTTCAGGCGCTGGTGCAGGGCCTTGATCTCGGCGCGCATGGCCACGCGCAGCTTGGCGTCGAGGTTGGACAGCGGCTCGTCGAACAGGAACACCTTGGGGTCGCGGACGATGGCGCGCCCCATCGCCACCCGCTGCCGCTGGCCGCCGGACAGCTCGCGCGGATAGCGCTCGAGCAGCGGCTCGAGGTTGAGGATGCGCGCGGCGTTGTCGACACGATCGCCGGTGGTCTTCGCATCGGCCTTGCGCAGCCGCAGGCTGAAGGCCATGTTCTCGCGCACCGTCATGTGCGGGTACAGCGCATAGCTCTGGAACACCATCGCGATGTCGCGGTCCTTCGATTCGAGGTCGTTGACGACCTTGCCGTCGATCAGGATCTCGCCGCCGGTGATCTCTTCGAGCCCCGCCAGCATGCGCAGCAGCGTGCTCTTGCCACAGCCGGAGGGCCCGACCAGAACGACGAACTCGCCGTCCAGGATGTCGAAGCTGATGCCGTGGATGACCTTGACCTTGCCGTAGGCCTTGAAGATGTCCTTGAATGCAACGGCGGCCATGGGCTTGCTCTTGTTGGTGGAACGGCGGAGGGTGCGGCGAATGCGGGGTCAGGACTTCACGGCACCCGCCGTGAGACCGGAGACCATGTAGCGCTTGAAGGCGTAGTAGATGGCCGCAGGGGGCAAGGCGTAGACGAAGCCAGTGGCCATCAGCACTTCCCAGGGCGAGTCGTCGGCGTTGAGGAAGTTGCCCAGGGCCACGGCCAGCGTCAGGTCCTTCTCCGCACTCAGCAGCAGAAAGCCGTACAGATACTCGTTCCAGGCCAGCAGCAAGGCGTAGGTGCCCACGGCCACCAGGGAAGGCACCATCAGCGGCAGGTAGACCAGTCTGAACAGCTGCAGGGGCGTGGCGCCGTCGATGCGCGCGGCTTCGTCCAGCTCCCACGGCAGCTTGTCGCTGGCCTGCTTGAGCACCCAGATGCAATAGGGCGACGCGATCGTCACCATGGCAAGAATCAGCGACCAGCGGTTGTTCAACAAGCCGTAGGTGGCCATCGTCTTGTACATCGGCACGGCCAGGAAGGCGGCCGGTATGAAGTAGGTGAACAAGGCCATGTTCAGCACCGTGCGCCCGCCCCGCACCTTCAGACGGCTGATGGCAAAGGCGGCACACGTGGCGATCGCCAAGGTGATGACACCGACCGCCACGGCAATCATCAGCGAGTTGCCGAGCTGGATCCAGAAGTGGTTCAGGTAGAAGTGCTTCTGCCCGAACACGATCTCGAAGTTCTGCAAGGTCGGATCTGCCGGCCACAGCCGGCCGGAGGTCGCCTTGTCGCGCGGCGAGATGGCGAAGAGAAGCAGGTGATAGACGGGAATCAGCGTCCACAACAGGACGGGAATCCCCACCAGCAGAAGCTGCGCTTCGAGAGAGACCTTGCGCCAGCTGATCTTCATTTGCTGAGCCGCTTCATCATCACCCACACCAGCGGCAGCACCAGGGGCATCGCCACCACGATCGAAGCCATCGCAAGCTCGAGCTGATCCAGCCGCAGGTACCGGATGCCCAGCGTGGCCAGCACGTGGGTCAGGTCGGCCGGCCCGCCGCCCGTGAGCAGGTAGACGCTGTTGAAGTCGCCCAGCGTCCAGATCATCGACAGGATGGTCGAGGTGAGGTAGAGCGACATCATCGAAGGCCAGGTGATGAAGCGGAACTTCTGCCAGCGGGTGGCGCCGTCGACGCTGGCGGCTTCGTACTGCTCGCCGGGAATGGCCAGCCGGCCGGCGACGAAGATGAGGGTCCAGAAAGGAAGGCTCTTCCAGATGTGCATCAACATCGACAGGCTCAAGGCCAGGGTCGGATCGTTGAGCCAGTTGGGGCCGTCGAGCTGGGTCAGCTTGAAGATGGTGGTGTTGATCACGCCCCACTCGGGGTTGAGCATGAAGCGCACCGACAGGATGGTGGGAATGGACGGCACCGCCCAGGGCAGGATGAAGATCAGGGCAATGATCTTGATCCACCAGCGAGACTGCACGAAGAAGCCCGAGAGCCCCAAAGCGATGACCATCTTCAGGTTCACCGCCACCACCAGGAAGACGATGGTGTTGATCAGCGTGCGGAAGAACACCGGGTCTTCGAAGAGCTTGACGTAGCTCTGCGGATGGCGCGCCAGCCACAGGCCGTAGCCCACCGGGTACAACACGAAGACGATGAAGACGACGATGTAGGGCACGACGAGCAGCCGCCCCCAGAACTCCCAGGTCGACAAGGGACGCCGCCCGGGGGGCGGCGCCATCACGATCGGGGCTGCGTTGGTGCTCATCGTGTCATCGTACGGACCGGGTGGCGGAGCCACCCGGTCTCGCGCTCAGCAACACACAGGGATCAGTTGGCCGCAACGGTCTTGATGCGCGCGATCATCTCGTCGACCGCCCGTTCGGTGGTCCACTTCTCGCTGAGCACACGGTTCATGGCCTTGGCCCAGACGTTTTCCATGTTCAGCTGCGTGAAGCGGAAGTTCTTCGTGAACTCGAACGGCACGGTACCGGCCTGGAACTGGTTGTGGACGATCAGGCGGTGCGGATCGTTCTTCCAGAAGGGGCTGGCCTGTCCGGCCTTGGTGACGGGGTACCAGCGCCCGAGCGAACCTTCGATGTAGGGCGTGAGGTTGGCGTCTTCGAGCAGGAAGGCGACGAACTTGCGCGCACCCGGCTTGTTCTTGGCACCGGCGAACACCACGCCGGTCTTCACCGCCGCCCGGTAGGTGAACTTGCTGCCGTCGGGCTTGGCGGGGAAGCCGGCGGTGGCGATCAGCTCGTTGTAGTTCTTCTTCGCCGTGGCCCGCTGCGCTTCGGTCAGGCTGGCGTTGTTGGAGTCGTCCAGCCACTTCGCGACGATCGAGATGGTCGCGTTGTGCGTCATCACGGTGGTCTTGTTGTGGAAGGCGTTGTTGTTGTCGGGGTCCTTCCAGGCGGTGGAAGACGGCGGGGTGCAGCCCTTCGCGTAGACGGCGGTGTAGTCGTTCATCGCGTCGATCAGGCCCTTGCGAACGGCCGGGTCGTCGACCAGCAGCTTGCCGGAATCAGACACCAGGTTGACGTTGTAGCCGTCCATGAAGGTCAGGAACGAGTAGAACGCGTCGCTGGAGTCCACCCCCATCGGGAAACCGGTGCCGAAGGCGCGATTGCCGGTCTTCTGCCGATAGGCCGGCTGCACCTTGTCGCACCAGAAGCTCCAGTACTCCTTCCAGGTCTTGGGGATGTCGCTTTCCTTGAAGCCGGCATCGGCGAGCATGTCCTTCCAGTACTGGATGTGCATGGTCTGCTGACGGACCGGGAAGGCGTAGTAGCCCCGCGACTGCGTGACGCTGTTGAAGAGGAAGGTCGTGGCGAGTGCGCGCGGCTCGAAACGGTTGCGGATGGGATCGATGACGTTGGTGATGTCCTCGAGCTTGCCTTCGTGAGCCCACTTGCCGGTGGCCTGGAAGTCGAACACGTTGCCGAACGCGACATCGGGCGGGTTGTTGGCTTCCAGGGCGGCCACGCTCTTCGGAATGATCTCCTGCGTGCCGTAGAACGACAGATCGATCTTGATCTTCGTACGCTCCTCGAACCTCTTGATCATCGCGAACAGCGCGTCGTCTTCGGCCTTGTAGAAGCCCTTTTCCCACCAGACGGTGAGCTTTTCCTGGGCGAAGGCCGGCGAGGCGGCCAGGGCGGCGGCGCTGAGCAGCGCAGTGGCGATCCACTTCATCTTCGGTTGCATCTGCCTTGTCTCCTGTAGATGGGTCACGCCCCGTGGCGCGGCCTTATCGTATGATGATTGAATGCTTGCAGATCCCGGGGTTTCCCGAGGACCCGGCGCGGTCAGGCCAGGCCGGCGGCGGCCTCGACGGCCGTCGCCGACACCCCCAGCTTCTCGCCGGCCGCCACGATCTGGCGCCAGGTCGTGGCATCCACCGGCAGGCCCTCGACCAGGCGTCGCGCCCTGGCCTCCCGCTCCGGCTCGCCGGCCAGACGCACGCGGTCGAACCCTTCCCGCGGCGGCGAAGCCGTGACCCAGTCGGCGAAGGCCAGGGCTTCGGATTCAAAGGCCGAGGCGTCGCCCATCATGCGGGGGTCGATCAGCACGGTGAGCATGCCGTTGTAGACCCGCCGCTTGCTGGTGTCGGAGGTGTGCAGCGCCATGCCTGCCGCCAGTGCGCCACCCAGCAGTTCGCACAGCACCGCCATGCCGTAGCCCTTGTGCGCACCGAAGGCGAGGATGGCGCCGAAGGGTTCGATCACCGAGTAGCGCGGGTCGGTGGTCGGCCGCCCGTGGTTGTCGATGAGGTGGTCGGGCGGCACGCTCTCGCCCTTGTTGTGCGACACGCGCGTCTTGCCCTGCGCAATGACGCTGGTGGCGAAGTCGAGCAGGAAGGGCTCGCGGCCTGGCAGCGGCACCCCGGCGGTGAAGGGATTGGTGCCGAAGCGAGCGTCGGAGCCGCCGTAGGGCGCGACGATCCCGCGCGAGATGACATTGGTGAAGTGCAGCGACACCAGCCCTGCCGCCACACCCATCTCGGCCCAGGCGCCGATGCGCCCGAGGTGGTGCGCGTTGCCCAGCGCCATGATGCAGCAGCCGACCTGGCTGGCGCGCGCGATGCCGATCTCCATGGCCTGCCGGCCCACCACCTGCCCGAAGCCGGTGTCGCCGTCCAGTCGCAGCATCGCGCCGGCGTCCATCACCGTGCGCACGCTGGCATTGGGCTTCAGGTTGCCTTCCAGGAAGGCCTCGGCGTAGCGGGGCAGCATGCCCACGCCGTGGGAATCGTGGCCGGTGAGGTTGGCCTCCACCAGGTTGTCGGTGACGTCGGCGACCTCGGCCTCGCTGCTGCCGAAGCCGGCCACCACCATGCGCACCGCGGCGCGCAGCCGATCGGCGGGAATGACGTGCATGTCCTTCATCGTGTGCTCCGCGACGTCACCGGCATTCCGGCACGGGGGTCTTCAAGGGCTGGCCGGCAAAGTGCAGCCGCAGGTTGTCGGCCGCCAGATCGGCCATGGCCTGCCGCGTGCCCTGCGTGCCGCTGCCCACGTGCGGCGTGAGCACGACGTGGGGCATGGCACGCAGGCGCGCCGGCACGCGCGGCTCGTCCTCGAAGACGTCCAGCCCGGCGCCGCCGATCACGCCGCGCTCGAGCGCGTCGATGAGCGCCTCTTCGTCGACCACCGAGCCGCGCGCGACGTTGATGAGGATGCCCTTCTGGCCCAGCGCGGCCAACACTTCGGCATTGATCATCTTGCGCGTGGCCGCGCCACCCGGCGTGATGAGCACGAGGAAGTCGCTCTCGGCCGCCAGGGCGGCCGGCGTCGGAAGGTAGCGGTAGGGCACGTCGGCCTTGGCGCTGCGCGCCGTGTAGGCGATGTCCATGTCGAAGGCCGCGGCGCGCTTCGCGATGGCCTTGCCGATGCGCCCCATGCCGACGATGCCGCAACGCGCGCCCGACATCTTGCGCGCCAGAGGCATGGCGCCGGCCAGCCAGCGCTCCTCGCGCACATAGCGATCGGCGGCCGGGATCTGGCGCGCGGTCGCCAGCATCAGGGCCAGGGCCAGGTCGGCCACGTCGTCGTTGAGCACGTCGGGCGTGTGCGTCACGACCACGCCTCGCGACTTGGCCACGGCCACGTCCACGCCGTCGTAGCCGACGCCCATCACCGAGATGATCTCCAGCGCCGGCAGTTGTTCGATGAGCGAGGCCGGCACACGCGAGTCGCCGCTGGCGGCGATGGCCCGGATGCGCGGCGCCGCCTGCTTGAAGGCGGCGGCGTCGCTCTCATGCAGTTGCTGGTGCACATGAAAGGCAGATTCCAGCTGGGGCGCGAACAGGGGCGACAGCTTGGCCACGGCCAGCAGTTCGACACGGGCGCCAGCGGCGGCAGGGGTCACAGGACTCAAGAGGATCTCCTTCGGGTTCTACCGCAGGCGCGGCCAATCGTCATACCATAGTATTCCCCGGTCGCCGCGGGCACCGCCCCCGGGAAAGCCAGCACTCCCCCCACACCCCAACCCCTGCCTCGCAACATGACCGCCAAGAAGAAGCCGCCTCATGAACTCCGCAGCCAGCAATGGTTCGGCCGCCAGGACCGCGACGGATTCGCCTATCGCAGCTGGGTCAAGGGCAAGGGCGTGCCGCACGACCAGTTCGATGGCCGGCCGGTCATCGGCATCTGCAACACCTTCAGCGAACTCACGCCCTGCAACAGCCACTTCCGCACGCTGGCCGAGCAGGTGAAGATCGGCGTCTACGAGGCGGGCGGCTTTCCGCTCGAGTTCCCGGTGATGTCGCTCGGCGAAACCTTGATGCGCCCCACCGCCATGCTCTACCGCAACCTGGCCAGCATGGACGTCGAAGAAAGCCTGCGCGGCAACCCGGTCGACGGCACGGTGCTGCTGTTCGGCTGCGACAAGACCACGCCCAGCTTGCTGATGGGTGCGGCCAGCGTCGACCTGCCGACCATCGGCGTCAGCGGCGGCCCGATGCTCAGCGGCAAGTGGCGCGGTCAGGAACTGGGTTCGGGCACCGGCGTGTGGAGCATGAGCGAGCAGGTGCGTGCGGGCACGCTGAAGCTCGAAGACTTCTTCGAGGCCGAGAGCTGCATGCACCGCAGCCATGGACACTGCATGACCATGGGCACGGCCAGCACGATGGCCAGCATGGTCGAAGCACTGGGTGTCGGACTGCCGGGCAACGCCGCCTACCCGGCAGCGGACGGCCGCCGCAACGTGCTGGCGCGCATGGCCGGCCGCCGCATCGTCGAGATGGTGCACGCCGACCAGAAGCTGTCGAGCATCCTCACGCGTGAAGCCTTCGAGAACGCCATCCGCACGCTGGCGGCCATCGGCGGCAGCACCAACGCCGTCATCCACCTCATCGCCATCGCCGGCCGCGTGGGTGTGCCGCTGACCATCGACGACTTCGACCGCCTGGGCAGCGAAATGCCGTGCCTGGTGAACCTGCAGCCCTCGGGCCAGTACCTGATGGAAGACTTCTGCTATGCCGGCGGCCTGTCGGTGGTGATGAAGGCCATCGCACCGCACCTGCACCTGGGTTCGGTCACCGCCAACGGCCGCACCTTGGGCGAAAACATCGAAGGTGCCGAGAACTACAACCCGCAGGTCATCAAGTCGATGGCCGAGCCCTTCAAGGACAAGGCCGGCATCGCGGTGCTGCGCGGCAACCTGGCGCCGCGCGGCGCCGTCATCAAGCCGAGTGCCGCCACGCCCGCGCTGATGGTGCACACCGGACGCGCCGTGGTGTTCGAGGACAGCGACGACTTCCACCGCCGCATCGACGACGACGCGCTGGACGTCGACGAGAACTGCATCCTGGTGCTGAAGAACTGCGGCCCCAAGGGCTACCCCGGCATGGCCGAGGTGGGCAACATGCCGCTGCCGCCCAAGGTGCTGAAGAAGGGCATCACCGACATGGTGCGCATCAGCGACGCGCGCATGAGCGGCACGGCCTACGGTACCGTGGTGCTGCACACGGCGCCGGAAGCCGCCGCCGGTGGCCCGCTGGCGCTGGTGAAAAACGGCGACCTCATCACGCTGGACGTACCGCAGCGCAAGCTGCACCTGCACGTGGACGACGCCGAACTGGCGCGCCGCCGCGAAGGCTGGGCGCCGCCCGTGCCGCCGCTGCAGAGCGGCTACTGGAAGCTCTACATCGACCACGTGCTGCAGGCTGATGAAGGCGCCGACCTCGACTTCCTGGTCGGCCAGCGCGGGTCGTTCGTACCGAAAGACAACCACTGAATCCGAGAAAGACGACATGAGCAAAATCGCCCTCGTCACCGGCGCCGGTAGCGGCATCGGCCGCACCTGCGCGCTGGCCCTGCTGGCCGAAGGCTGGACCGTCGGCCTGCTGGGCCGCCGTGCCGACGCATTGCAGGAGACCGCCTCGCTGGCCGGCGCCAACGCCGGCCGGGCCTTTGCGCTGCCGACCAACGTCGGCAACGAAGACGAGGTGGCGGCCGCCTTCGCCGCACTGAAGCAGCGCTGCGGCCGCCTGGACCTGCTGTTCAACAACGCCGGCGGCGGTCTGGCCGCCAAGACACCCGACCTGGTGACCGGCGCCGAATGGCGGCAGGTGGTGGATGTCAACCTCAACGGTGCCTTCTACTGCCTGTCGCAGGCCTTCAGGATGATGAAGGAGCAGTCCCCGATGGGCGGCCGCATCATCAACAACGGCAGCATCTCCGCTTACACGCCGCGGCCGGGCTCCATCGCCTACACGGCCACCAAGCACGCGGTGAGCGGCCTGACCAAGACCGCCGCACTCGATGGCCGGCCCTACGACATCGCAGTGGGACAGATCGACATCGGCAACGCCGCCAGCGACATGACCGCACGCATGGTGGGCGGCGTTCTGCAGGCCGACGGCAGCACCCGGCCCGAGCCGCGCATGGACCTGCAGGCCGTGGCCGACACCTTCATGACGATGGCGCGGCTGCCGCTGTCCTCGAACATCCTGTTCACCACGGTGATGGCGACCAAGATGCCTTACGTCGGCCGCGGCTGACGGGGCCGGCGCCACGCGAAGTCCCTGCCGCGGTCCTCGGGGTCGCGCGGTGAGACACTTGCGGCCCTTTCCGCAAGCCATGAAGACCGCTCTCGTCACCGATCTGCATGCCAACCGCGAGGCCGTCGAGGCCGTGCTCGAGCACGCGCGCGGCCAGGGCGTGCACAGCCACGCCTTCCTGGGCGACCTGGTGGGCTACGGCGCCGACCCCGAATGGGTGCTGGACGCCGTGCGCGACCGCGTCGACAACGGCGCCATCGTGGTGATGGGCAACCACGACCAGGCGGTGGCGACGGGCTCGCGGCCGGGCATGAATCCCGACGCCCAGTACGTCATCGACTGGACGCGCAGCCAGCTGCGCCCCGACCAGCTCGAGTTCCTGGCGCAACTGCCCATGGCGCGCGAACACGGCGAAACGCTCTACGTGCACGCCAATGCCTTCGCCCCCGCCGGCTGGGACTACGTGCACGACCGCGACCAGGCCACGCGCAGCATGCTGGCCACGCCGCACCGCATCACCTTCTGCGGCCACATGCACGAGCCCAAGCTGTACAACCTGTCGGCACTGGGCAAGGCGGGCGAATTCGTGCCCACCTCGGGCGTGCCCATCCCGCTGCTGGCGCAGCGTCGCTGGCTGGGCATTCCGGGCTCGGCCGGGCAGCCGCGCGACGGCAATCCCGCCGCGTGTTACGCCATCCACGACGACCTGGCCTCGACGCTGACCTTCTGGCGCGTGCCCTACGACCACGAAGGCGCCGGCGCGAAGATCCGCGCCGCGGCGCTGCCGCAGCGGCTGGCGTCACGCCTGGCCGACGGGCATTGAGCCGACGCTGACCGAGCGGCGCGCGGACGGCGGAGACCGCGGGACACACCGCGCCCGCTCGTGGCTCGCCGACAATCGCGCCATGGTCAGCCCCGCGCCCCGCCCGCCGCTCGCCCCCGGGCAGATCATCGACGGATTCCGCCTCGTCGAGATGCTGCATGAAGGCGGCATGGCGCACGTATGGGCCTGCGAGTCGGACGGCAGCAACCCGGACCGGACCGGGTCGGCCGACCTGCCGCTGGTGATGAAGGTGCCGCGCATCAAGGGCGGCGAAGATCCGGCCACCATCGTCGGCTTCGAAGTCGAGCAGATGATCATGCCCACGCTGTCGGGCCCCCACGTGCCCCGGTTCGTGGCCCGCGGCGACTTCTCCAGCCAGCCCTACATCGTGATGGAGCGCATCGCCGGCCATTCGCTGCGGCCGCGGCTGGCCGCCGCGCCGCTCCCCCTGGAAGAGATCACGCGCATCGGCATCGGCGTGGCCACTGCGCTGCACGAGCTGCACCGGCAGAAGCTGGTGCATCTGGACGTGAAGCCCAGCAACGTGATGTTCAGGCCCGACGGCACGGTGGTGATGGTGGACTTCGGCCTGTCGCGTCACGACCAGCTGCCCGACCTGCTGGACGAGGAGTTCAGCCTGCCCATCGGCACCGGGCCCTACATGTCGCCCGAACAGGTGCAGTTCGTGCGCAACGATGCGCGCAGCGACCTCTTCGCGCTGGGCGTGATGCTCTACCACTTCACCACCGGCGCGCGGCCCTTCGGCGCGCCCGAGACGGTGCGCGGCCTGCGTCGCCGCCTGCACACGGTGCCGGTGCCGCCCCGCGCGCTTCGCCCCGACTGCCCGCCCTGGCTGCAGGAGATCATCCTGCGCTGCCTGGAGGTCGACCCTGAACAGCGCTGGCAGACCGGCGCGCAGCTGGCGTGGGCCTTCAAGGACCCGAAGCAGGTGCGGCTGACCGAGCGCGCGGTGCGCAACGACACCGGCCGCCGCATCGACCGCCTGCGGCGCTGGTTCGCCGCCATCGGCCCCGCGCGCCGGCGCGATCCGGCGCAGGGCGCCACCAGCCAGATCATGAAGAGCCCCATCGTGGTGGCCGCGGTGGACGTCGACAGCGCCGCACCGGGCCTGCTCGATCAGCTCAGCGAAACGGTGCGCCGCGTGCTGGTGATGGAGCCCGGCGCGCGCCTGGCCTGCGTGAGCGTGATGCGCACCGGCCGCATCGCCGGCGACGACCTCGTCGACGCCGCCGGCGAAAGCCGCCATGTCAAGCAGCTGGTGGGCCTGAAGCACTGGGCGCGACCCTTGGCCAGGACGCTGTCGCTGGCCGAAGGACAGGTCACCTTCCACGTGCTCGAGGCGCCCGAACCGGCTGCGGCCATCGTCGAGTTCGCACAGCGCAACCAGGTCGATCACATCGTGATGGGCGCACGCGGCAATTCAGCGCTGCGCCGTTACCTCGGCAGCGTCAGTTCGCAGGTGGTGGCGCAGGCCGAGTGCACGGTGACGGTGGTGCGTGAGTAGCCCGCCCGCCAACCCCTGCCTGGCCTGCGGTGCGTGCTGCGCCAGCTTCCGCGTCGACTTCGCACGCCAGGAGTGGGCCGGCGACGGCGGCGGTGGCGCCGTGCCCGAAGGCCTGGCCGACCCGATCGGCCCTGCCACCTGCCGCATGCGCGGCAGCGACCATGCGCGCCCACGCTGCGCCGCGCTGGTGGGCCGCATCGGCGAGGCCGTTCGCTGCGGCATCCACGAATGGCGGCCTTCGCCCTGCCGCGAGTTCGGCCTGCGTGCGCCGCTGGGCATCGGCGATGAAGCCTGCGCCAGGGCACGCCGGCACCATGGTCTGCCACCGCTGCCGGGCTGACGCGCGGGCCTTGTCCGGTCCGCGCCGCCGTCCGCGTCTGATGAAGGAGACGGGCCAACGGTGGACCGCAGCTGCGGTCGCCGAACGTCAAGTGGCCCTCATAGGGGGTACACAAGTCGACCGACTGCGGAGAACATTCGACGATGGCCGCCTGACCGTCACGCTGAACCCTGCCCGCCCGCCATGCCGCTGAGCCCCTCACAGATCGCCACGTTGAGTCGCCTGCTCGACGAGGCCCTGGACCTGCCGGCCGCAGAACGCGAAGCCTGGTACGCCGCGCTGCCGGAAGAACAGCGCCAGCTGCTGCCCCCGCTGCGGGAGATGCTCACCGACTACACGCGCATGGGCCAGCAGGGGAGGCTTTCCACGCTGCCCAGGCTGGACGCCGACGCGCCGTCGGCGCAGCCCGGCGAGCGGGTGGGCGCGTACCGGCTGCTGCGCGAGATCGGCCAGGGCGGCATGGGCTCGGTGTGGCTGGCCGAACGCGCCGACGGCGTGTTCGAACGCCAGGTCGCCATCAAGCTGCCTCGCCTGAGCCAGAGCCCCGGCCTGGCCGATCGCATGGCGAGGGAACGGCAGATCGGCGCCCTGCTCGAGCACCCGCACATCGCTCGCCTGTACGACGCCGGCATCGACGAACAGGGCCGCCCCTACCTCGTGATGGAGCACCTGCAGGGCCAGGGCCTGCTGGAACACTGCGATGGGCGCCGTCTGACGGTGCGTCAGCGACTCAGGCTGTTCCTGCAGGTGTGCGCAGCGGTGGAGCACGCGCACCAGCGCCTGGTGGTCCATCGCGACCTGAAGCCCTCCAACGTGATGGTCGACGAGGCCGGCCAGGTCAAGCTGCTCGACTTCGGCATCGCCAAGCTGCTGGACACGCAGAACCTCGACGGCACCATGCCCACCCCGGTGCAGGAAGGCGGCCGCGCGCACACGCCGCGCTACGCCGCGCCCGAACAGCTGCAGGGCCTGCCGGTGGCCACCGTCACCGACGTCTATTCGCTGGGCGTGCTGCTGTACGAACTGGTCACCGGCACGCTGCCCTACGGCGACGACATCCGCTCCGGCAGCGAACTGGCACGTGCCGTGCTGCACGACGAGCCGATCCCGCCCAGCCGCGCTGGACTCGACGCCGAACGCACCGCCCGACGCGGCCTGGACCACGAGACGGCGCTGCGCAAGGCCCTGGCCGGCGATCTCGACCGCGTGGTGCTGCACGCGCTGCGCAAGCTGCCCGCGGAGCGCTATGGCTCGGTGGCCGCGCTGGCGCAGGACGTGACGAGGGTGCTGGCCCGACGGCCACTGGTGGCCTTGCCCACCGGCACGGCGCAGCGCGTCGGGCTCTTCCTGCGCCGGCACCGCCTGGCCAGCATCGCCGCCGGACTTTCGCTGGCGGTGCTGGCGGGCATGGGTGGCCTGGCCTGGCATCGTGATCAGGCCGCACGCGAGCAGCAGGCGCAGTCGGCGAAGGCGCGCGAGTTCATCTTCGAGCTGCTGCAGGACGCCGACCCCTGGGTCGGCCAGACCGGCAGCGCCGTCACTGCGCTGCAGATGCTCGACGGTGCCGTGCTGCGCGCGAACGAACAGCTGGCGGCGCAGCCGCGCCTGCATGGTGAGGTCCTGAGCCAGGTTGCCGTGATGTTCAGGAGGCTCGACCAGATCGACAAGGCCCGTCCGCTGTCGAAGCAGGCCTACGAACTGCTGCTGGCGCACAGCCCGCGGGGCGACGCCACCCTGAACCAGGCCCGCGCGCAATGGGCCCTGATGCAGTGGCAGGAGCAGCGCGAGCTGGCGCTGAGCCTGGCACAGCAGTCGCTGGACGACTGCCGCGCGGACACCGTCGGCTGCGCCCGTGCCCGCGGCTACGGGCAGGCCGTCTTTCGTCTCGTGCGCAGCGCCCAGGGGCGCGCGGCCGAAGCCATCCAGCACGCCGCTGCGGAGGTCGACGAGTACCGCCGCGGACTGGGCGAGTTCCACTCGGAGACGATCCGGACGATGTCGGACCTGGCGGTGGAGCAGCGCAAGGCCGGGCAGCTGCTGGAGGCGGCCATCACGCTGGAGCGCGTCGCGGCGCTGGCGGGCAACACGCGGCTGCGGGCGGGCGACCATCGCGACCTGCGCACCCGGCAGGCCGCCATCGCGCTGGACCTCGGACGCTTCGACGAAGCCCGCACGCGGCTGCAGGCGCTGCTGGCCGAGCCGGCCCCGCCCGAGTTCGTCGCCACGCAGCATCGGCTGCTGTCGCAGGCCTTGTTCGCCCAGGGCCTGCTCGAGGATGCCGCCGCCGAGGCCGGCCGCGCGCTGGAGCGTGCCACCCAGGCCGGCTCGACATGGGAGACGGCGCTCGGTTCGGTGGCGCGTGGTGCGGCACGGGCCGCTCTGGGCGACGGGCTTTCGGCGCAAGCCGACCTGCGCGCCGCCGAGGCCGCCTACGAAGCGCGGGGCATGTCGCGCGACAGCCTGCAGCGGCTGCGCGCCCGCCGCGCGGC
>JALHMT010000041.1 GCA_022843905.1 Rubrivivax sp. | reverse complement strand
GGGCAAGCGCATGGGGCATGCCGGTGCGCTGATCAGCGGCGGCGCCGACACGGCCGACGCCAAGCTGGCCATCATGGAGGAGTGCGGCTTCACCGTGACGCGCAATCCTTCGGAGATGGGTCGCCTGCTCAAGGGCTTGATCTAGGGCCTGACCGGCCCCTGTGATCCCCAGGGACGTGCACCGCCGGGAGGCGCTGCACGCCTGCAGCAACAAAACTCTGTAGTTTCCACAGCCCGGGACCCCCGGGCGAGCCCATACACTTACAAGTGGAGGGCCCTTTAGTGGACACGTTCATGCACGCCGACTTCTGGATCGCAGTCGGCCAGATCATTCTCATCGACATCCTGCTGGGTGGCGACAACGCCGTCGTCATCGCGCTGGCCTGTCGCCAGTTGCCTCCGAACCTGCGCACCCGGGGCATCCTCTGGGGCACGGCCGGCGCCATCTTCCTGCGCGTGGTGCTGATCTTCTTCGCGCTGACCCTGCTGGCCATCCCCTTCCTGAAGCTGGTAGGTGCCATCCTGCTGGTGTGGATCGGCGTCAAGCTGCTGGTGCCCGACGAAGAAGGCCACGGCGACATCCAGGCGTCGGACAAGCTCTGGGCCGCCGTGAAGACCATCATCGTGGCCGATCTGGTGATGAGCGTGGACAACGTCATCGCCATCGCCGGTGCCGCCGAAAGCGCCGGCGGAGACCACAAAATGCCGCTGGTCATCTTCGGTCTGCTGGTGTCGATCCCCATCATCGTCTGGGGCAGCCAGCTCGTCATCAAGCTGATGGACCGCTTCCCGACCATCATCGTCATCGGCGGCATGCTGCTGGGCTGGATCGCCGGTACCATGGCGGTCACCGACCCGGCCGTGCTGGGCCATGTGCCGACCACGCCCCCGCTGCGTGAAGGTGCGTTGCCCGAGGTCATCGCCAGCGTTCGCTATGGTGCCGGTGTGGCCGGTGCCTTGCTGGTCTACCTGATCGCCATGCTGGTCAAACGAAACAGGAAGTCGGCGGCCGAAGCGCACTGAGCGCGCCGGGCTGCCTTGCGGCGCCCGCCCCATGAACCTCACCTACGGCCCTTACCGCACCGTGCGCCTGCTCGGCGAAGGCGCGGTGGGCCGTGTGTTCCTGGCGATCGACCAGACCAGCGGTCGGCCCGTGGCGCTGAAGCTGCTGCCCTTGTCCGCCGACGGTGACGAGCAGTCGCTGAAGGAAGCGCGCAGCCGCTTCCTCATCGAGGCCTACGCCACGCGCGGGCTGTCCCACCCCCACGTGGCCGCCGTGCTGGACGCCGGTGAAACCGGCCGGCACGGCTGGATCGCGATGGAGTTCGTGCCCGGTTCCGATCTCTCGCGGTATGTGCGGCCGGCCCGCCTGCTGCCCGAGGCCGTCGTGCTGCAGGTCGTCGGCAAGGTGGCGCAGGCCCTGGCGCACGCCCACCGCGCCGGCATCGTGCACCGTGACGTCAAGCCGTCGAACGTGCGTGTGGACTGGGCCACCGACACGGTCAAGCTCACCGACTTCGGCCTGGCCCGGCCCGACGACGCCGAAGCCACCCGCACGGGCCTGGTGCTGGGCTCGCCGTCCTACATGGCGCCCGAACTGCTGGCCGGCGGCCTGCCCACGCCGCGCAGCGACCTCTACGCGCTGGGTGTCATGCTGTTCGAAATGCTCTGCGGCCGCCTGCCGCACGAGGCGCCCACGCTGGGCGAACTGCTGCGCAGCGTGGCGACCCGGCCCGCGCCCGACCTGCGCAGCCTGCGACCCGAGCTGGGCGTCGACCTGGCGGACCTGGTGGCCCGACTGCTGCAGACCGACCCCGCCCAGCGCCCGGGTTCGGCCGCCGACGTGGCCGCCCGTCTGGGCGAGCTGGGCAGCGCCGCCGCGTCTGCGGCCAGCAGTGGCGCGGGACCGAAGTCACACCCCTGAGGTTTTGCCCCACCCGTGGGCCCGTGCTTCCGATGCACAATGGCTTTCCAACAGAGCCCCAGCGCGTCCAGTCGACCCATGCCGATCGAGTTCTTTGCCGCTGTCGACGCCGGCCGTGCGCGCAGCAACAACGAGGATTCGGTGGCCGTCGAAGACGGCGCATCGATGGCCGTGCTCGCCGATGGCATGGGCGGCTACAACGCCGGCGAGGTGGCGAGCAACATGCTCACCTCCTTCATCCGCACCGAACTCGGTCGCTGGCTGCTCGAAGCCACCACGCAGGCCACCGATGCCGACGTGCGGCGCGCGATGGACATCTGCGTCGACAACGCCAACCGTGCCATCTTCAACGCCGCCAATTCCAACCCGCAGTACGCCGGCATGGGCACCACGCTGGTGCTGGCCGTGTTCCGCGACAACCGGCTGCTGGTGGGGCACGTGGGCGACAGCCGCACCTACCGCCTGCGTGCCGGGCGGCTGAGCCAGATCACGCGCGACCATTCCCTGCTGCAGGAACAGATCGACGCCGGTCTCATCACCGCCGAACAGGCGGCCTTTTCGGCCAACAAGAACCTCGTGACGCGGGCCGTGGGGGTCGAAGACACCGTGCTGCTGGAAACCCACCAGCACGAGGTGATGCCGGGCGACCTCTACCTGATGTGCAGCGACGGCCTGTCCGACATGCTGGACGATGCCGCCATCGCGCAGGTGTTGCTGGCGCACGATTCGCTGCAGGATGCCACGCGCGCCTTGATCGATGCGGCCAACGAGGCGGGTGGAAAGGATAATATCGCCGTCGTTCTGGCTCGCGCCGCTGGCGGCGCGCAGCCGGCATCGCGGTCCTGGTGGCCGTTCCGGCGATGAACCACGGCATGAAGCATGGTTATTCGAACAAGATGGCCCGCGCCGCGGTTCGCCATCAGAGGGCAGCGTAGGGGGTGAGGATGGGCAAGCTGGTCGTTTCCCTCGATGGGGTGGTCATCAAGGAAGTCCAGATCACCAAGGACAAGACCACGCTCGGTCGCAGGCCGTACAACGACATCGTGATCGACAACCTGGCCGTCAGCGGCGAGCACGCCGTGCTGCAGATGGTGGGTGCCGACGTCTTCATCGAAGACCTCAACAGCACCAACGGCACCTACATCAACGGCAAGGCCGTGAAGAAGCAGCTGCTGCAGCACAACGACACGGTCGAGATCGGCAAGTACAAGATCAAGTTCATGGTCGACGAAGGCGCCGACTACGAAAAGACCATGATCATGCGGCCGGGCGGCGCCTTGTCGCCCGAGGGCCCGCGCAGTTCCGGCTTCGGCGCCCTGCAGCCCACGCCGCAGCCCGCAGCGTCGACGGCTTCGGCGGTGCCGGCGTCGATCAAGGTGCTCAACGGTGCCGCCGCGGGCCGCGAAGTCACGCTGACCAAGGTCGTCACCACCGTCGGCAAGCCCGGCGTGCAGGTGGCGTCCATCACCAAGCGGCCCAACGGCTATGCCTTCGCCCACGTCGAAGGCTCGGCCCGGCCCAGCGTCAACGGCATCCCGATGACCGGCGAATCGGTGCCGCTGCGCAATGGCGACGTCATCGAGCTCGCGGGCACGCAGATGCAGTTCATCCACCGCTGAGCCCGCATGGCCGGGCCTGCCATGCCGCCGGCCAGCGCGGACGGGTTCCCCGCGGCCCGTGTGAACGGCGTCACGCCCAAGGCTGAAAGCTGTATAGATCACCGACGCCGGCCGCTCAAATGGCCTTCGGGCGCTTGCGCCAAACCGCCGCACCGCTCAGCATCGGTGTCCCTGTTCCACGTCCGCTGACCGCCCCCATGCAGATCCGAGTCCTTGGATGCTCGGGTTCGATTGCCGCCGGCAGCCGGACCACATCCTTCCTGCTCGACGACGACGTGCTGATCGACGCCGGCACCGGCGTGGGCGACCTCACGCTCGACGAGATGGTGCGCATCGACCACATCTTCGTCAGCCACTCTCACCTGGACCACGTGCTGTCCATCGGGCTGCTGGCCGACAGCGTGACGCGCAAGCGCCATGCGCAGCAACGGCCCGCGGTGCAGGTGCACGCGCTGCCCGCCACCATCGACGCGCTGCGCACCCATGTCTTCAACGGCCTGATCTGGCCCGACTTCACGCGCTTGCCGCACCCCGATCACCCGGTGCTTCAATTCAGTCCGGTGCAGGTGGGGCAGGTCATCACGCTGGGCGAACGCCGCATCGAGGTGCTGTCGGCCGCGCACACCGTGCCGGCCGTGGGCTACGCCGTGGCGCGCGCCGGGTCGCCGCCCGGACCGGCCTGGGTCTTCACCGGCGACACCGGCCCCAACCCGGCCCTGTGGCAGCGGCTGGCGCAGATGGACATCGGCACCCTGGTCATCGAGACCGCCTTCCGTGACGACGAGCTGAGCCTGGCGCGCATCAGCAAGCACCTGTGCCCGCAGATGCTGAGCCAGGAGCTGGCCCACCTGCAGCGCCCGACGCAGGTGCTCATCACGCACATCAAGCCGGGCGAGGTCGAAGCGGTGATGAGCGAGATCGAAGCGCAGACCACACCGCACCGCATCGCGGCGATGGTGTCGGGGCAGGTGATCCCGATCGGCTGAAGGGGCCTCGGGAGCCGAGCTCCCGACACCCAGGGCAGTGACGTTTCTCGTCACATGCGGCGCCGGGGGGCCCTGGGGGTCCGACAGATTCCGACCAGAAGCGTCAGGCGGTGTGTCGGATCGCACACCGGGTGCAGCGAACCACCCTGGCACGGCCCCTGCATTCATGGGGGGTGTCTGTCACCCCCACCTCTCGCTAGGAGTATTTCATGAACCGTATCGGTCGCGCCGCCCAGAAGGGCTTCACCCTTATCGAACTGATGATCGTCGTGGCGATCATCGGCATCCTGGCAGCGGTTGCGCTGCCGGCTTATCAGGATTACACGAAGCGCGCCAAGGCGTCGGAAGTGGTTCTCGCTGCGAGCTCGGCGCGCACCTGCGTAACCGAAATCGTGCAATCGGCGGGCGCTTCCAGCCTTGATTCCTGTGGCAGCTCGTTCGTACAGACCCAGTACGCCGACACGCTGACAGTCAACGCTACCACTGGCGTGATCGTCGTCACGGGCCGTGCGATCAACGCGGGCGAGGAGCCGACGATCACTCTGACCCCGACGATCGTCAACGGCAATTCGATCTCTAGCTGGAGGTGCACGGGTACCCCCACCAAGCTGATGCCCGGTTCGTGCCGTTCCTAAGCATTCGAACTTCAGCTTGAATCGTAAAGGGGCCTTTCAAGGGCCCCTTTTTCGTTTCTCGACGCCATCGACTGCCATTAATCTTTCCGAATGACCCCAATCTCCCCGTCAGCGCGCAGCGTGCCCTGGTGGCTTGGCATTCTGGTCGTGCTGGGGGCATGGCTGCTGGCACGGCCCTACGTGGGACTGCGCCACGACGGCGTCATCTATACGGCGCAGGCGCTGCTGCACCTGTTTCCCGACGTGATGTCGAGGGACCTTTTCTTCCAGTTTGGATCGCAGGACAGTTTCACGCTTTTCGGCCGGCTCCTGGCCCTGATGTATGCACGCTGGGACTTGGCCGGGGTGCAGATCCTTGTGTTGGCAGCTTGCCAGCTGGCCCTGATGTGGGCGGTCTTCGAACTGCTTCGTCCCCTGGCCGACGACGTGCAGCGCTGGATGGGGCTGGTGGCGCTGGCCGTCTGCTCGCATGTTTACGGCGGTGCCGGCCTGATCGCCTTTGCCGAGCGCTTCGTTACCGCGCGCACGCCGGCCGAGCCGGTGCTGATGTGGAGCCTCGTCCTCCTGGTGCGAGGACGGCTCGTCGCTGCCGCCGCGATGGCGCTGCTCGCCGCCCTGCTGCACCCGCTGATGACCTTTCCGGTGATGATCGTGGCCTGGATCGTCCTGCTGCAGCGCGACCGCCGCTGGGCCTGGGCGGCGGCCTTGCTGCTGATCCCCGTGGGCCTGGCGCTCGCAGGCATCGGTCCCTTCGACCGCCTGCTGCAAACCTATGACGACGAGTGGTGGGCACTTGTCCTGAGCTCGTCCATCGTGTTCCCGCTGGGGTGGCAGTCGCCCGACTGGCAGATCATCGTGCTGGACCTCGGACTGCTTTCCTTGGCCAGCCTCTGGGTGTCGCGACATCTGGTGCCGCTGTGCCGGGCTCTGGTGGCGGCCACCGTGCTGCTGTTCGCAGTGACCATCGTCGGCGGCGACCTCCTGCGCAATGTGTTCATCAGCCAGGTGCAGCTCTGGCGGGTGATGTGGGTGGTGCACGTGATGGCGCTGGCCTTGCTGCCGGCCTTGCTGTTGCACGCTTGGCGCCAGGCGGCGCTGGGGCGACTGCTTGCGGTGGCCCTGGCCTGCGCCTTCGTGGCGGTCAACGCGCGCTGGTCCGCCGGCTGGGCCTTCATGGCCTGGGCCGTGTTCGTGTTTGTGCTGTTGCGTCAGCAGGTGCGGCTCTCGCCGTCGTTCGCGCACGGTGCACTGGGCGTCACGCTGTTCGGTCTGCTCGGCCTGAGCGGGGCCGTGCTGGCCGGCAACCTCTACCTGGTGCAGACGCAGCAGGCGTCGCTGGACGGACGGTCCTGGCTGCTGCTGGCGGCCACCTTGCCCACGTTGTCGATGGCGCTGGCCGCGCTGGTGCTTTGGTCTGTGCGGCAGGGCCGCGCCGTCGCCACGCTGGCCGTGTTGCTGGCCGCCGCCGGTGCAGCCTATGGCGCGGCGGCGTGGGATCGGCGCTCCGCATGGACGCACTTCATCGAGACCGGTCTTCACCGCGAACACCCGTTCGCGCGCCACATTCCCAAGGAGGCTCAGGTCTACTGGCACGACACGACCGCCACCACCTGGGTGCTGCTGCGCAGGGCCAGCCACTATTCGCTGGAGCTGTCGTCGGCACTGCTGTTCAGCCGCCCGATGGCGTTGGAGACCGAGCGGCGAAAGCTGATGTACCGCGCGCTGAACATGCAGGACGACGTCTGCGCCATGACGAACGCGCTGGGCATCACGCCCGGTGGCGACGGTGGCTGCTCGCCCACCGAAGAGATCGTGGAAGGGCTGTGCCGCGAGAAGGGCGGGCCCGACTTCACCATCTTCCGGCGCAAGTTGCCCCGCGGCTTGATCGCCGAGTGGACCTTCGATGCACCGGCACCCATGGGCAGAACGCTCTATCTCTATGACTGCAGCCAGTTCCGTTGAGCACGAGGTCGCCGAGCGCGACCTGACCATGGCCGCGCCTGCACTCGCTGCCGTGGCATCGCCGCGCGTCTTCCGGCTGTCCGAGTTCCTGCGCTACTTCGCCTGCAGTGCGCTGGCGTTGGCCATCGACACCGGTGTCTTCGTCGGCCTGCTGAAGCTGCTTGTGCCCTACCCCACTGCTGCGGCCTGCGGCTTTGCCTGCGGGCTGTGGGTGGCCTACTTCCTCAGCGTGCGCTTCGTCTTCACGGCGCGCCGCCTGCGCAGCGAGCGCATCGAGTTCACGGTCTTCGCCGCCGTAGGCATCTTCGGCCTGGGGCTGACCGAAGCGCTGCTCTGGTTGATGATCGAGGGCGTCGGCATCGACGCGCTGCCTGCCAAGCTGCTGACGGCGGGCTTCGTGTTCGCCAGCAACTTCACGCTGCGCAAGCTGATCCTCTTCACCGCATATCGAAACGGGCCCCGCACATGAGTTCAGACGTGGTCATCATCGGCGCCGGCCCTGCGGGCCTCACGGCCGGGCTGGAACTGGTGCGTGCCGGCCGCCGCGGAGTCACCGTGCTCGAGGCCAGCGCCGACATCGGCGGCCTGAGCAAGACGGTGAACTACAAGGGCAACCGCATCGACATCGGCGGCCACCGCTTCTTCAGCAAGTCCGACTGGGTGATGGACTGGTGGCGGCAGATCCTGCCCGTGGCCATGCCCGACAGCGGCGCCAGCGAACAGGGCTTCCGCCTCGGCTACCAGGGTGCGCAGCGGCTGCTGGGCGCCGGCGCGCTGACTGCGCGCGAGAGTGACCAGCAGGTGATGCTGGTGCGCAACCGCCTATCGCGCATCTACTGGGGCGGCAAGTTCTTCGACTATCCGCTCAAGCCCGGCCTGGACATGGCCGCCAAGCTCGGGCCCCTGAAATGCGTGCAGCTCGGCACCAGCTACATGCAGGCGTCGATCTTCCCCATTTTGCCTGAGCGCACGCTGGAGGATTTCTTCATCAACCGCTTCGGCCGCCAGCTGTACCACCAGTTCTTCAAGGAGTACACAGAGAAGGTATGGGGCGTGCCCTGCCGCCAGATCAGCGCCGACTGGGGTGCGCAGCGCATCAAGAGCCTGTCGATCGGCAAGGCGCTGTTGCACGCGGCGAAGAAGGCCGTGTCGGGCAGCGCAGGGGCCGAGCAGACCTCGCTGATCGAGAACTTCCTGTACCCCAAGTACGGCCCGGGCCAGATGTGGGAGACCGTGGCGCGCAAGTTCGTCGAAGGTGGCGGCCGCCTGGTCAAGGGTGCGGCCGTGCATGCCATTGAGCGCCAGGGGAACCGTGTGACCGGCGTCCGCGCGCGGCGCGGCGACGGCAGCGAGCTGGTGCTGCCCGCCGGCCACGTGATTTCGACCATGCCGGTGCGCGAACTGGTGCAGGCCCTGCGCCCCGCGCCCACGCCCGAGGTGGCCGAGGTGAGCGGCGGCCTGCAGTACCGCGACTTCATCACCGTGGGCCTGCTGTACCGCAAGCTGCGGCCCACGGCGCCGAAGCTCGACCCGCGCACCAACCTCGTGCCCGACAACTGGATCTACATCCAGGACCGTGGCGTCAAGGTGGGCCGCCTGCAGATCTTCAACAACTGGAGCCCCTGGATGGTGGCCGACCCCGGCACCGTCTGGATCGGCCTGGAGTTCTTCGCGCGCGACGACGACGAGCTTTGGGCACTGGGCGACGAGGCGCTGAAGGCACTGGCCGTGCGCGAGATGCGGCAGCTGGGCCTGGCCGACGAGGCCGACGCGCTCGACGCCGTGGTGGTGCGCATGCCCAAGGCCTACCCCGGCTATTTCGGCAGCGCCTACGAGAAGTTCGATGTGGTGCGCCGGTACCTGGACGGCATTGCCAACCTCTACCTGGTGGGCCGCAACGGCATGCACCGCTACAACAACCAGGACCACTCCATGCTCTCGGCGCGGCTGGCGGCGCAGGCCATCCTCAGCGGCACCGAGCAACACGACGCCATCTGGGATGTGAACATCGATGACGACTACCACGAAGAAGCCGACGCCAAGGAATCCGGCGGCGCTGTCGCTCCGGCCGGCGCCGGTACCTCGCCCGCAGCCCGCCGCGACACCGTCGACGCCTGAGCCGGGCGGAGCCATGAAGCTCATCAGCATCGTCACCAGCTGCCTCAACGAAGAAGGCAACGTCGAGGAACTGCACCAGCGCATCAAGGCGCAGTTCCTGGACCACCCCGAGTACGAGTTCGAGCACATCTACGTCGACAACGGGTCGACCGACGAAACCGTGGCGCGTGTCAAGGAGATCGCTGCGCGCGATCCTCGCGTCAAGCTGATCGTCAACGCGCGCAACTTCGGCCATATCCGCTCGCCGCTGCATGGCATGTACCAGGCCAAGGGCGACGCCGTCATTGCAATGGCTTCGGACCTGCAGGACCCACCGGAGCTCATTGGCCAGTTCCTGCAGCACTGGGAGGCGGGCTTCCTGATCGCTGTCGGGGTCAAGCCGAGGAGCCGCGATACGCTGGCGATGTCGGTGTTTCGCCGGCTGTATTACCGCACGCTCGGCAGGCTGTCCGACATCCAGCTGATCCAGAACTTCACCGGCTTCGGCCTCTACGACCGGCGGGTGATCGACATGATCCGCGACCTCGGCGACCCTTATCCCTACTTCCGCGGCCTGATCGCGGAACTGGGCATACGCTACGCGACGGTCGAGTTCGAGCAACCGCGCCGTGTGCGCGGCATCACCAAGAACAACTTCTACACGCTATACGACCTTGCGATGCTGGGCTTGACCAGCCACTCCAAGCTGCCGCTGCGGCTGGCCACGATGGCCGGCTTCGCGCTCAGTGCGGTGAGCCTGATGGTCTCGCTCGGCTACCTCGTGGCCAAGCTGCTGTGGTGGGACCAGTTCGCTCTCGGCGTAGCGCCGATGGTCATCGGTTTCTTCTTCTTCGGCGCGGTGCAGCTGTTTTTCATCGGCCTGGTAGGCGAGTACGTGCTCGCCATTCACACGCAAGTGACGCGCCGGCCGCTGGTGGTGGAGCGCGAGCGGATCAACCTGTGACGGCGGCCGCCTCGCCCGGCGATCGTCCGCTGACGCTCGCTCTCGTGGGCTATGCGCTGCTGGGCGCATTGCTGATGTCGGTCTCGGCGCGCCTGTGGTGGCAGACCCCGATGGTGCTGACGAAGTACGAGTTCGACTTCTTCGTCGGCGCGCTGGCCGGGCCCGATGGGGCGCTCTCCGAGGAGGCGCGCTCGTTCGGGCGCCTGTTCCACCTTTGGGGCTTTGCGCTCGTCGGGGCGCTTTACCTGTTCATCGTCACGCGTCTCGTGCGCCAGCCGGATGCCTTGCAGCCGCGAAGCGCCGTGAGCTGGGTGCTGCTGGTGATGGCGGTCTTCGCCGCGGGCATGCCCTACCTGAGCCCGGATGTATTCTTCTATCTCGGCACCAGCTGGGTAGAAGCGCACCACGGCCTGAGCCCATACCGGGTGCCGATGAACGCGGTGCCAGGCTTTGCCCAGGACGAGATGTTCGCCAATGTCTTTCCGGGCTTTGTCGGCGGCACCACCTCGTACGGGCCCCTGTTCCAGAAACTGGCGGCGGGGCTGGCGTGGCTGTCGGGAGGCCAAGAGAAGCTGGCGCTGGCGCTGCACAAGCTGCTCTACGCCGGGTTGCACGTGGCCGCCACCCTGCTCGTCTTCAAGCTTGCCCCGCCGGCGATGGCGCGTGTCGCTGCGCTGTCGTATGCGCTCAACCCGGTGATCCTCTTCAGTGTGCTGACCGCCGCGCACAACGACCACTTGCTCAACGTGTTCGTTCTGCTGGCGCTGTGGGCACTGAAGGAGGGCCGCTGGCTGGCCAGTGGCCTGGCGCTCGGCGCTGCCTTCAGCTTCAAGTACTTTCCTCTCGTGTTCCTGCCCATCCTGGCCGCTGCAGCGCTCTTCGGGGGCGAGCGTCGTGCGGTCGGCCGGCGCATAGTGGATGCCGCTGTGCTGGTGTTCGGCTTCGTGGCCGTTGCTGCCCTGGCGCATGCGATGTACCCCGAGTCGCTGCCGCAGTTCGGGCATACGGCCAGCGGCGGCATCGGTGTGTACCGCAACAGCGTTTACCACTTCATCGACTTTTGGACGCTGTTTCTGCTTCCCGAGGTGTTCGGGTTGAAGACTCCGTTGATCCATTACCCGGCCCTGGCCACACCTACCCGCCTTGTGTACATCGCGCTGTATGCGCTGCTGATGGTGCTGTACATCCCACGGCTACGGCGCGATACCGTCTACGCCGCAGTCGAAATGTGCCTGGTGGCCACTCTGATGTATTTCCTGATCGTCAATACCACCAACATGGAGTGGTACCTGACCTGGCTCATGGGCTTCGCCTTCGTCCTGCCCGGCGCGGACGCGCGCGCGCTGGGCTGGCGCCTTGGGGCGTACTTCCTGCCGCTCGTGATCTACACGGTTTACGGGCTGCGTTTGACGCAGTTGCTTGCCAATACGGCGCTGTATGCCGTGCTGCTGGTGGTAGCTGGTGTGTATCTGTTGCAATTGCTGCTTCGGCCCCGGGCGCTGGCGCCCGCCTGATCGACTTGCAGCCGCCATGCTGAGACCGGAGAACAGCTTCGCCCTGGCTGCGCGCGCGGTGCAAGCGGTGACCATGCTGCTGGCTGCCGCGTGCGTGACCTGGCGCTTCAGCCTGCCCGAGCAGGGCCTGTTCTTCGTATTCCTCAGCCTGGGGGCCCTGGTCCAGCTGGGCGACTTCGGCCTGGGCTACGCGACGCTGCAGATGTCCAGCCACTTCGCGGCAGGCCAAGATCGCCAGCGACTGCAGGAGTTCTCGCGGCGCGCGCGACACCTGGGATGGAAGCTGTTGACGGCAGTGGCCGTCGTGGTGGCCGTGGCCGGCGCGCTGGCAATGCACTTCCGCGCCGACCCTCCCGGTGTCGCCGTGTCCTGGGCGGGTCCGTGGGCGCTCTTCGTCGTCGCGGTGGCCGCGGCGCACGCCGTGAGTCTGGCACTACAGCTGGTCGAAGGGGTGCGCTCCGCTGCCCTGGCTTGGCGGGTGCGCTTCGTGCAAGAGGTCTTGGCGGGGCTGTGCTTTCTGGCTGCACTGCTCGCGCATGCGGGGCTCTGGAGCTTGGTGGTGTACGCGGGCGTGCGAGCGCTAGTGGGTGCGGCCTGGCTGCTTCACGACGCCGAGCCGGCATCGGCCGCCGCCAACGTGTCCGGGAGCATCGACTGGCGCCGCGAGGTCTGGCCCTTCCAGTGGCGCGTCGGCCTCAGCGCACTCAGCGGCTTCCTGATCTTCCAGGCCTTCAACCCGCTGCTGCTGATCGAGCAGGGCAGCGAGGCCGCCGGACGCTTCGGGCTGTCGCTGGCGATCATGAACATGCTCTTGATGGTCACCACGGCCTGGCCGCTCAGTCAGGCAGCCCGCTATGGACAATTGCTCGCCACCCGACAAGGCGTTGCGTTGCAGAAGGCGTTCGGCCGGACCCTGTGGGGGTCGACCGCGCTGGCCGTGGCGCTGGCCTTGAGCGTGCTGCTGGCGTACGCCGTGCTGCAGGCGGCAGGGATTCCGCAGCTGCAACGCCTTGCCGATCTGCCGACCACGGCAGCCCTGCTGGCCGCGGGCGTCCTCCACCACGTGGTGATGGTGTTGGCCGTGTTGCTGCGCGCGGAACGGCGCGAGCCCCTGCTGTGGGTTTCGATCGTGGGCAGCCTGGTGACGCTGGGTGCGGTCTGGCTGGCGGCACGGCAGGGCGGCCTGCTCGGCCCGGCGCTGGCCAATGCCGGCATGGCGGTGGTGGGGCTCCTCTGGGTTTCGGTGCACTATCGCGCTTTTGCCTCGCGCGTCTTCCAGGCCCCTGCGCCTTTGGAGCCGGCGCGATGACGATACCGCTTGTCCAAGCGTCCGGGCTGCCGCCTGACCGCGTGCGCCTGTCCATCGTGATCCCGACGCTCAACCGCGCCTCGCTGGTGGGCAAGGCGTTGCAAAGCGCCTTGGCACAGACCCTCGACGACATCGAAATCATCGTTTCCGACAATGGGTCGACCGACGACACGCCCGCCGTGCTGGCCGGCTTTCGCGACCCGCGTCTGCGCTGCATCCGGCATGCCTCCACCATGCCCGCTGAAGTCCATGGCAACTTCCTCATCGCACAGGCGCGGGGCGAGTACTTTCTGGGCTTATCCGACGATGACTACCTCGAGCCGGATTTCGCCAGGCGGGTATTGGAACTGCTGGAGCGCCGTCCCGATCTGGCATTCGTCTACACCGGGTGCACGGTGCACTACGGCGACGTCTGGGTGACCACCTTGTCGGGTCCGGAGACCGAGTCGGGCCGGGATTTTCTTGCGGCCTTCTATGCCGGGCAGCGAGAAGTCTGCTGGTGCGCTTGTGTCACCCGCCTGTCGGACCTGCGTGCCATCGGGCCCATACCGGCCGGCCGCATCTTCGGCGACATGTACTACTGGACACGGCTGGCCTCGAGTGGGGAGGTCGGCTGCGTGGGCGCGGCCTTGTCGCACTACACCTTCATGCTGAGCCAGAATCTTTCCAGTGGCACACCCGCTCCGGTCTGGGCCGCCGAAACCCGGTTGCTGGCCGACGAAGCCCTTGCCGCCAGCGCCCACGGCAGCGGGCGCGCCGCCAGGGAACAGCAGAGTCGGCAGTTCGTGGCGCGCTCCACGGCCAATCAGTTCATATGGAATGCGGTGCGGGGATTGCCCCGCGCGCGCCTGCTGCGCGATCTGTGGGCTTGCCGCATCTGGTTGGCGGGCGATCCCGCCGTGTGGCCACGCGCTGTGGCCGCCTTGCTGCTGCCGCGGCGCGCGACACGGGCGCTCGTGCTGCGCGCCGCCGCGGTGAGAGGGCGTCGGCGCCGCTCTGCCTGAGTCAATCCCGGCGGCACACCGCGCCGAGAACCACGGCGCCGTCTGCCAGGTCGATGCGCGTCCAGGCCAGCGGCCGCAGGCCATGGCGGCCCAGCAAGCTCTCGAGCGAGTCTCGGCTGAAGAAGTTGATGTGCTCGTGCCAGTGCCGCTTGCGTGACCAGGCGCCCGGATCGGACTCGGCGCTGCGCATCAGTGCTTCGAACGGTACTTCGATGTAGAGACGGGCGTTGGGTGAGGAGGTCGCCATCACGCTGGCGATCCGGGCCAGCAACTGACCGGGCTCGGGCACGTGCTCCAGCACGTGCCCCAGAACGAGCAGGTCGTACCGGAACCGCGGAAGGTCGGCCTCCTGGACGGTCTGCACGCCGTCGAGCGTGGGTCTTCCCGAGATGTCCAGCACGTGGTGCAGGCTGGCCTGTAGCCGCATTGGCGTGTTCTGTCCCGTGTCGCCGCCCCAGTCCAGCACGGCCGGGCGTTCCGGCAGCCAGGGTCGCAAGAAGGCCTCGACCTCAGCAATATGCCCATCGCCGGCCACGAGGCGCCGGTTGCGCTGGGCATAGCCGGGCTCCAGGGCGTCTCGCAAGGCCTCGTACTCGGCGCCCCGGTAGTCCGCGTACAGGCGCGCCATCTCCTGCTCGTCGAAACGCATGTCGAGGAAGACCAGGCCGCACTCGCGACAGTGCAGCGTGCTGCACAGGGCAAGGGCGTGGCCTGGCGGTATGTCGCGCAATCCCCAGTCCGCGGTGACTTCGCACGGCGTCCAGTTCAAGGCACGCTGGGCCACGAAGGGCATCAGGATGGCGCTCTGCCGATCGAGGTCGCCGCTGTCACAACACACGCAACTCAGGGCCAGACGCGGCATCTCGTCTCCTTCAAGGGCGGCGCTCGCGATGCCACTGCGCGGTGCGGTCGATGGCCATCTCGAGGGGCGTCCAGACCCGCAAGCCCTGCGCGTGCGCATTCGCGATGGACGGCAGGTAGAACTGTCGCTCTTCGCCCGGCTGCAACTCGCCCAGGATCACGGGCAGACCGGGCTGCACGCGCGCAGCCACCCGATGGGCCAACTCGGCGATGCGCAAGCCCTGGTCGGACCCCACGTTGACGGGCCGGCCCGCGTCGCCGTCCAGCAGCAGCAGAAGCAGCCACATCGCCAGATCGGCGCCATAGAGATAGCTGCGCACCGCCTGCCCGGCAGAACGCAGTCGAATCGGCTTGTTGTCCAGGGCATCGCGCAGGAAGTTGCCGATGGCGAAGTGGCCGTCCAGCGGCAGACCCGGTCCGACGAAGGCGAAGCACCGGGTCGGAATCACGGCGGTGCCTTGCTGCTGTGCGTGAAGCGCGAACATCGTCTCCACCGCGCGCTTGCCCTCGCCATAGGCGCTTCCTGGGCGGGTGGGGTCGCAGGCCAGCGGTGAGTCGTCGGGCACGCCGTTCGTGAGCGAGGGCGGCAAGGCGCCGAACTGGGCGCCGGAGCCGGTCAGCAGAGTGCGTGCGACGCCATGCCGTTCACAGAAGTCGACGGCTTGGCGCCCTCCTGCCAGCAGACCATCGAAGACGCTCGACAAGTCCTGGTGTGCGCTGGCATGCGTGTCGGTGGCGGCGTGCAGCAGCAGGCCGTAGCGCCCATCACTGGGCCACCGTGACGAGACCGAGCCGGTGTGAAGTCGCAGCCAAGGCTCGGCCCCGGCCCACGGCTCGGCATCGAGAAAGCGGGCCGGATCCCGGCTGAGCGCATCGACCTCGAACCGGATGCCGCATCTGTGCAGGTGCGTCATGAGTGCCAGCAGGCTCCGACCGAAGAACCCCGTGCCTCCGGTGATGTAGAGGCGTTGTCCGTCAAGCGCCCGGCAACGCCGAAGGAGTGCGTCATGTTTCGACAGCAGCCTGTCGAAGTCCTGCGCCAGGAACCTGGCGAGGTCCGGAGGGCTCACAGGCCGCGCTTGTAGATGTGTTCGCGCAGCGCGGGGGTGTGCGCATACGGGCTGTCCAGATCGTCGATCATCAGCGCCTTGCCCGCTTCCAGCGGACGCGAGCTGATCTGCCCGTTCATCACCTCGCGGCAGGACAGCTGGCCCTTCTGCAAGGGGATGGCCAGGTAGAAGTCACGGTCCACGCTCTTGTGGTGGAACTCGTACCCGGCGGGCAGGTCGCGCTTGATGTAGACGCCGCGCACCAGCTGGTCGAGGTACTCGATCTCGCGGCGGTGCGGGATGCGCTTGCTCTGGCCGCTGCCGCCGCACATCTCGCGTGCCTTGTGATAGGCCTTGAACCAGGCGTCGACCTGGTGCGGCAGCGAGCAGTAAGGCGACACCGCGATGCCGTCGGCCTCGATGTCGATGTGGCGTTCCCAGGTGCGCGCGCCCTTGGCGTAGCTGATCAGCATCGACGCCTGCCAGTCGCGGTACTCGTGCGTCGACAGGCCGACGACGAGCTGCGGGTAGCGGCTCTTGAGGTAGTCGATCTGGTTCAGCTCGAGCTCGTCGTCTTCCGACGGGTAGAGCGAGACGCAGTGGTTCAGCGACAGCGGGATGTTGCGGTTGGCGAAGAAGGTCACCAGGTCGTCGATGTCCTTCTCCGACGAGCCGCCGGTGGAGACGATCACCGGTCGGCGCGCCTTGGCGATGCGGTCGAGCAGGAACCAGTCATTGAGATCGCTCGATGCCACCTTGATGATCGGTAGGTCGAGTTCCTCGCAGAGGTCGACGGAGCGCTCGTCGAAGGCCGTGGCCATCGGGATGCAGCCTTGCTCTCGGATGGCCTGGATCAGCAGCGCGTACTCGTGTCGCTCCAGCTTGGTGGCCTCGGTCTTCTTCACGTAGCGCAGGTCTTCACGGCCCTTGAAGCTGGGCGAGATGAAGTGGTCGACGTCGCGGAACTGCAGCTTGATCGCCGCGCGCACGTTGTTGAAGCGCACCACCTGGGCAAAGGCGTTGATGATCGCGAGCCCGCGATCGACCCTGCCCCAGTGGTTGTTGGCCAACTCGAGGACGAACAGGTCACTGAAGATCTTGTCCATGGTGTGTAGCGCGTCAGAACGCGTAGAGAACGAGGTCGAAGGAATTGTGCCCGTGCAAGCCCAGTCGTAAACGGTAGTTCAGTCCGGCTTCCCTGCTCATTTCCGCGACCCATTCGGGCAGCCGCCAGAGGTCGTCCCAGCGGTGGTAGGCCGCGATGGCCAGGGTCGGTCGGCAGCGCGCGATCGTCTGGCGGGCACCGTTCAGTGCTGCGAGCTCGTTCCCTTCGACATCCAGCTTGATGAAGTTGACGTCGGCGCGGTGCAGGCAGCCGTCGATCGAGACCAGCGGCACCCGCACCGCGCTGCCGTCGTCGGCCGCAGCGCCGAGGTGGCTGGCCTCCCCCTGGCCGCTGGCGAAGAGCGCGGTGCCGGCCGCGTCCGACAGCCCCGCCGGGAGGTGCGTTGCGGGCGCCAGCCAGTCGGCCATCTGGCGCACCAGGGCGGCGTAGTTCTCGGGGTCGGGCTCGAAGGTCCAGGCCTGCTCGATGGGCATCAGCGTGGCCAGCTCGCGCAGCGTCTCGCCGCGGTAGGCGCCGCCTTCGGCGATGCGCAGCGTGCCGCGGCCCTGCTCGACGAGGTGCGTGCGGAGCCAGTCGGGCAGGTACTGCACACCTGCGTGTTGCGCCGGCGGGGCGTCGTAGAAGTCATACTGGCTGCGGAAGGCGACGAGGCGGTCGAAAGCCAGGCGGCTGGGCTCGTCGTCCAGCAGCGCGCGCGCAGCGGTGATGCGGCCGGCCATGGCGGTGTAGCCGGCGCTGTCGTGCAGCCAGAAGCGGAAGCCGAGTGATGGCGCCAGCCAGTCGTACTCCGTCTGCGGCCACACGATGCGCGCTTCGGGCTGCAGCCCGCGCACGAGGGCCGCGACGGCGCCATAGTCGCTGTGCGCCTCACGGTTGAAGACACCAACCCACAGCGGCGCCGCGGCCAGTGCCGCGGCATCGATCTGGCGCACCGGCAGTTCGTCGATGCGTTCGCGAGAGGGCGCCGACGAGGTCAGAAGCGCATGCACGGTGACGCCCTGTGCGCGCAGCGCGCGAGCGAGGTCGCGCGCGAAGCCGCCGGCACCGAAGACGTTCACGCCCTCGGCCAGCGCCGCGGCACGTCCTGCGTCCACCCGGCGGCTCAACGCCCACCCTTCGGATCGGCCCGCACATCTTGCGCACTCGCGCGGATCGCCAACAGCTCCTCCGGCGGCAGGAAGGGCGCCACGTCGTCCAGTTCGGGCGTGAGGAACCTGCCGTGCTCGTCCATGCGCGATTGCAGCTTGGGCGCGAAGGCCTGCTCGGGGTCGACGTGCACCTGCACCAGCAGCGGGCCTGGGCGGTTGATGTATTCGTGCAGCTTAGCCAGCCCCGCCTCGTCGCGGATGTCGACGGCGTTCAGTCCGTAGGCGCGCGCCACGGCCACGTAGTCGGGGCATTCGACACCGGAGGCGCGGTCGGCGCCGATGATCCTGCCGAAGTGGTTCTTGTGCGACAGCCGGATCGACAGGTAGCCGTCGTTGGCCATCACCAGCACCATCAGGTTGGGCTGCAGTGTCTTCAGCGTCTGCAGTTCCTGGATGTTCATCTGCAGGCTGCCATCGCCGGCCAGACAGACCACGCGGCGCTGCGGCGCGGCGATCGATGCGCCGATGGCGGCCGGCAGGTCGTGCCCCATCGAGGCCGCGCCGGAGTTGCTGAACAAGCGCTGGCCGCTCTTCAGCGGCGCGATCTGGAACGGGATGATGCAGGCCGATGCGTTGCCGCTGGCCACGATGCCGTCGTCGGGCAGGGCGTCGAAGAGCGCGCCCACCACGCGGTAGGGGTTGAGCACGCCGGGCGCGCTGGCGTTGGCCGGCTCCAGCGCCGGGAAGCGGCGCCCGATGTCGCGGCACCACGTGGCCCAGGGCGCGAAGCTGGGCCATTCCTTCTCGGCGCGCACGGCGGCGTGCAGGCCCTCGATGAAGGCGCGCGCATCGGCCACGATGGGCAGCGCCGCCTTCACCAGCGGCTTGGCCAGCTCGGCCGGGTCGATGTCGACCTGCACGATGCGCGCGCGCTGCGCGAAGCTACCCCAGTTGTAGCTGGCCTGGCGGATGTTCAGTCGCGAGCCGATGACGATCACCAGGTCGGCCGACTGCAGGCACAGGTTGCCTGCGCGCGTGCCGATGGTGCCGGGCCGGCCGGCGAAGAGCGGGTGGTCGCTCTCGATGAGGTCGTGCGTCCATGCGGTGGCCAGCGGCACGCCAGCGCTTTCCACCAGGTCGATCAGCGCCTCGCGCGCGCCGGCCAAGCGCACGCCGCTGCCGGCCAGGATCAACGGGCGGTGCGCCTGCTTCAGCCAGCCCAGCACCTGCTGCAGATCGGCCGGCGGCAGGGGCGGTGCGGGCGGGACGGGCAGTGCGCCGATCTCGAAGGGCTCGGGCGACGACTGCAGGTCGATCGGGATGTCCAGCCACACGGGGCCTGGCCGGCCCGAGGTGGCCAGCGCCAGCGCCTGCGGCAGCACGCGGCCCAGTTCTTCCAGCGAGCCGATGGCCCAGGCGCCTTTGACCAATGGGCCGAGCACGTCGACGATGGGCACCTCCTGGTCGCCCAGCTGGCGCAGCCCGGGCACGGGCGTGTGCGACAGCGCCGTGGCGCGCTTGACCTGGCCCGAAATGACGATCATCGGGATCGAGTCGGTGTAGGCGCCGTAGACGCCGTTCAAGGCATTGAGCCCGCCGGGCCCGGTGGTGACGTTCACCAGCGCAGGCTTGCCCGTGATGCGCGCGTAGCCCTCGGCCGCCATGGCGCAGGCCTGCTCGTGGTGCATCACCGTGAAGCGCATGCCGGGCTGCGTTGCGAAGGCATGGTTGAGGAACATCGAGCCGCCGCCGGTGACGGCGAAGACCTGCTCCACGCCCTGCTCGGCCAGCCAGGCGGCGATGCGCTGCGAGGCGTTCATCGCGGTGTTCATCGAAGATCCCTGGTCGCGCGGGCCGCCTGAGGGGCCGGCAGCCCCTCGTGCCGCAGCGGGAGGACGCCCATCATCTTCATTCGTCTGCCCTTGTCGAGAGAGAGTTTGGTGTCTCGGCCTTTGCACGGTATGGCCCGCTCAGCGGGTCTTCACCGTGACGGCATGGCCGTTCAGGTTGTATAGGGTGACCCGGTCGGGCAGGCCCTGCTGCTCGTTCACAAGGCGCGTCACGCCCGCCGTGCTGGCCGTCCCGTAATCGTCGTAGACCACGACCCCGCCCACGCTCAGCCGGCCCCACACCCAGTGCAGGATGTCGCGGGCCGAGTCGTAGACGTCGACGTCGATGTGGCACAGGCGGAAACGGCGGTCCTGCAGCGCGGAGCCGGTGTCCTCGGGGAACACGCCCTTGTGGACGCGTGCGTTGCGCAGCGACAGGCTGTCGAGCAGCTCGCGCACCTGCGCCTCGGAGGTGTCGGCATGTTCGCCGCCGACGTAGACCGGGTCGTTGGGCGAGGCCTTCACAACGCCTTCGAATGTGTCGCACAGGTGCACCGTGGCCTCCAGTCCCAATAGCGCGGCGCGACGCGCCATCAAGGCGCCGGTACCGCCGCGCCAGACCCCTACCTCGAGCAGGTCGCCCTCGCAGTGCTTGACCATGTCGACCAGGGTCCACAGCTCGTGGCAGCGGTAGACGTCGACCAGCGTGCGGCCTTGGAGAGCCTGGAACAGGCGCTGGAACTCGGCGTCGACGTTCCAGGGCGAGTAGCTCGCGCCCGGCAGGATGGGGCCGTAGAGCGCGCCCTCGCGGTTGAGCTTGACCACCTCGTAGCCCAACCGGCGCAACAGCGCCAGCAGGGGTTCACGGATCAGCCGGGGCACCGTCATGGCGCCATCTTCACAGGCCGCCCCCCACGTACTCGACGATCTGGTCGGCCGCATAGGCCAGCTGCTCTTCGCCCAGGCCTGGGTAGACGCCGATCCAGAAGGTGTCGTTCATCACCACGTCGGTCTGCGTCAGCGGGCCGGCGACGCGGAAGTTGCGTCCCTGCATGTAGGGCTGGCGCGTGAGGTTGCCGGCGAACAGCAGCCGCGTGCCGATGCGCAGGCCGTCCAGGTGCTGCACCAGGTCGACGCGGCGCAGGTTGGCCTCGGGGCGGAGGGTGATGGGGAAACCGAACCACGACGGGTCGCTGCCCGGCGTGGCCTCGGGCAACAGCAGGAATTCCTCGCAGCCCTTCAGGCGTTCATGCAGGAAGGCGAAGTTGCGCTTGCGCGCGGCGACGAAGTCGTCCAGCCGGTCCATCTGCGCCAGCGCGCAGGCGGCCTGCATGTCGGTGATCTTCAGGTTGTAGCCCAGATGGCTGTAGGTGTACTTGTGGTCGTAGCCCTCGGGCAGCTGGCCCAGCTTCCAGCAGAAGCGCTTGCCGCAGGTGTTGTCCTTGCCCGGAGCGCACCAGCAGTCGCGGCCCCAGTCGCGGAACGATTCGGCCGCGCGCTTGAGCTCGTCGCTGTTGGTGAAGACCGCGCCGCCTTCGCCCATCGTGATGTGGTGCGCGGGGTAGAAGCTCAGCGTGGCGATGTCGCCGAAGCTGCCGACCTTGCGGCCCTGGTAGGTGGAGCCCAGCGCGTCGCAGCAGTCTTCCACCAGCCACAGACCGTGCTGGCGGCACAGCCGCGTGATGGTCTCCAGGTCGTACGGATTGCCCAGCGTGTGCGCCAGCATGATGGCGCGCGTGCGCGGCGTGATGGCGGCTTCGAGCCGCGCCACGTCGACGTTGTAGGTGGGCAGCGTGACGTCGACCAGCACCGGCACGGCGCCGATCTGCAGGATCGGATTGACGGTGGTGGGGAAGCCCGCGGCCACGCCGATCACTTCGTCGCCGGGGCGGATCGCGCGGTCGCCCAGTATCGGTGAGGTCAACGCCGACAGCGCCACCAGGTTGGCCGACGACCCCGAGTTCACCGTCAGCACATGCCTGGCCCCCAGGTAGGCGCCCAGCCTCGCCTCGAACGCGGTGTTGAAGCGGCCGGTGGTGAGCCAGGCGTCGAGCGCGGCGTCGACCATGTTCTGCATCTCGGGCGCGCCCACCACCTTGCCCGACGGCGGGATGACCGTCTGGCCCGGATGAAAGGTGGACGGCGTGCCGGTTAGAGCGGCGTACTGTGCCACCAGGCCGCGGATCTGTTCGCGCAGCGCGTCGGGAGATGTCATTCGGTGGTCTCGCACAGCGCGTTGTAGGCGCCGATCTGTTGTTGTGTGAAGTCGCGCATGTCCTGCTCGGCCTGCCAGGCCTGGTGCCACTGCCAGGCCCAGCGCAGGCCGTCTTCGATCTCGAAGCGGCAGCGCCAGCCCAGGCGCTGCCGTGCCCGGTCGGCATCCAGCCGCAGCACCTGTGCCTCGTGCAGTGCGTCGTCGCCCACCGGCGGCACGATCTCGACGGGCTTCACCGCCACGCCGCTGGCCTGCGCCAGCGCCAGCAGCCGTTGCGTGATCTCGATGACCGGCTGTTCCTGCCGCGCATCAGGTCCGAAGTTCCAGGCGCCGCCGAAGGCCGCCGGGTCCTGCAGCAGCCTTTCAGCGAGCAGCAGGTAGCCGGCCAGCGGCTCCAGCACGTGCTGCCAGGGCCGCACCGCGGCGGGCCGGCGCAGGCGCACGGTCTGGCGGTTGCCGATGGCGTGCAGCAGGTCGGGCAGCAGGCGTTCGGGGGTCCAGTCGCCGCCACCGTAGACGTTGCCGGCGCGCGCCGTGGCCACGCCCAGTCCGCGCGCGGGCAGGTCGAAGGCGGCGCGGTAGCTGTCGGTCACCAGTTCGGCGCAGGCCTTGCTGGCGCTGTAGGGGTCATGGCCGCCCAGCGCATCGCCTTCACGGTGCGCGCGGGCCTGCTCGCGGTAAACCTTGTCTGTGGTCACTACCACCACAGCGCGCACGCTGTCGCACTGGCGCGCGGCGTCCAGCAGGTTGGCCGTGCCCATCACGTTGGTGGAAAAGGTCTGCAGCGGGTCGCGGTAGCTCTCGCGCACCAGCGGTTGCGCGGCGAGGTGGAAGACCACCTCGGGCTGCGCTGCCAGCATGGCCTCGCGCAGGCCTGCGGCGTCGCGCACGTCGGCCTCGTGCTGGCGCTCGAAGGCTTGGCCCACGCGCGCCACTTCAAAAAGGCTGGGCTGCGTCGGCGCGGGCAGCGAATAGCCTGTCAGGCGCGCGCCCAGGCTGCTGAGCCACCAGGCCAGCCAGCCGCCCTTGAAGCCGGTGTGACCGGTGATCAGGACGCGCCGGCCGTTCCAGCCGGCCGCCGGGCTCACCAGACCTTCCATGGCGCCTTGCCGTCCGCCCAAAGCTGCTCCAGGTGGTTGCGGTCACGCAGCGTGTCCATCGGTTGCCAGAAGCCGGTGTGGTGGTAGACGCCCAGCTGACCCATCTCGGCCAAGCGCTCCAGGGGCGCCTGCTCCCACAGCGTGGCGTCGCCTTCGATGAGGTCGATGACCTGCGGCTTCAGCACGAAGAAGCCGCCGTTGACGGCGCCGCCATCGCCGCGCGGCTTCTCTCGGAAGGCGCGCACACGGCTCTGGCCATAGTCGATGTCCAGCGCACCGAAGCGGCCGGGTGGCACCGTGGCGGTGAGCGTGGCCTGCAGGCCCGACACCCGGTGCTGCGCAATCAGCGTGGTGATGTCGACATCGGCCACGCCATCGCCATAGGTGAAGCAAAAGTCGTCTTCGCCTTCCAGGTAGCTCGCCACGCGCTTCAGGCGCCCGCCGGTGCCGCTGTTCTGGCCGGTGTCCACCAGCGTCACACGCCAGGGCTCGGCCGAGCGCGTGTGGACTTCCATGCGGTTGGCCTGGAGGTCGAAGGTGACGTCCGAGGTGTGCAGGAAGTAGTTGGCGAAGTACTCCTTGATCAGGTAGCCCTTGTAACCGCAGCAGATGATGAAGTCGCGGATGCCGTGCGCTGAATAGATCTTCAGCACGTGCCACAGGATGGGCTGACCGCCGATCTCGATCATCGGCTTAGGGCGAAGATGCGTTTCCTCGGCGATGCGCGTGCCCAGACCGCCCGCCAGAATGACGGCCTTCATCGGGTACTGCTCAATGCGGCCGTCGGCTGGGAAGGGGACGCCAGTTTCGAAGGCAGGGAAATCTGCCGCGACTTGGGTTGCACCATCGACCTCCGCAACGCGGTGACTGCTTCGAAGATCATTATCGCCAGCTCCCACTCTCCAGGCGTCGTTTCGGGTCCGTCTGCCGCTGAAGGATCAGCGGCTCGCCGCGTCGGTGGGCGAATTAGAGGCGAGGAATGCGCTGTCGACTTGCTGGTAAGGGCACGGTTTCCGGGCCATATCCGGCCGTCAGGGTGCCTGTCGCAGCCCGCTAACATACTTGCGCCTTGACCTCTTCCCCCCATCGCCACCCGATCCCGCTGGCCACCGCCCTGCTCGCCACCTGCGCCCCGTCGCTGCTGGCCTACAACGTCTCGCCGTCCCCCACCTTCTTCAACCAGGCGCTGGCCTTTGCCCTGTGGGGCTGGTTCGTCATCGC
The DNA here is from genome assembly GCA_022843905.1 of Rubrivivax sp. GTDB lineage: Bacteria > Pseudomonadota > Gammaproteobacteria > Burkholderiales > Burkholderiaceae_C > Rubrivivax. The sequence goes on along the minus strand of JALHMT010000041.1, from coordinate 23,803 downwards.
TGCGGCCCCCTGGCACGCACGCGCCGGCAGCCTGCGCGCCGCCGCGCCGCTGACCGTCTCGCTGGCCTTGATGGGCCTGTCGGTGCTGTGGTCCTGGGGCCCGGGCGGCCTGCCATCCAGCCTGGCCGCGTCGTCGCTGGCCATGCTGGCCGGCACCGCTGTCCTGGTGGTGGCCGGGGCCGGCGCCGGGCGCGGGCGTCAGGCGGTGCTGCTGTTCGGCCTGTTCTGCGCCGGCTGGACGGTCGCCGGCGTGCTGAATTCGGTCATCGCCATCGTGCAGGTCTTCTGGCCCGGCCTGCCCGATGGCGACTGGGTCGCGCGCTCCGGCGTGGTCGGCCGCGCCGTGGGCAACATGCGCCAGCCCAACCATCTCAGCAGCCTGCTGATGTGGTCCTGCGTGGGCGTGCTGGCCCTCGTCGAACTGGGCTGGCTGGCACGGCGCTGGGGCGCGGCGCTGCTGGCGCTGTTCGTCTTCGCGGTGGTGCTCACCGCCTCGCGCACCGGCCTCGTCAGCGTGCTGCTGCTGGCGTTGTGGGGCGCGGCCGACCGCCGCCTGTCGCCGCGCTCGCGGCTGCTGCTGCTGGCTGCGCCGCTGCTCTATGCGCTGGCCTGGTGGGGCATGACGGCCTGGGCGGCGGCCGGCGCGCAGCGCTTCGGCGGCACCGAGCGCCTGGCCGAGACCGACCTGTCCAGCTCGCGCTTCGGCATCTGGGCCAACACCTGGGCGTTGATCCGCCAGAACCCCTGGACGGGGGTCGGCTTCGGCGAATTCAACTTCGCCTGGTCGCTCACACCCTTCCCGGGCCGGCCGGTGGCCTTCTTCGACCACGCCCACAACCTGCCGCTGCACCTGGCCGCCGAGATGGGCCTGCCCGCCGCCGGCGCGGTGATGGTCCTGCTGCTGTGGGCCTTGTGGCGCATGGCGCGCAGCGCCTGGGCCGGCGGGCCGCGGCACGGTGCAGCGCCAGGCGACGAGGCGCGTGGCATCACCTTGCGTTGCGCACTGATGATGGCGCTGATGATCGGCCTGCACAGCCTGCTGGAGTACCCGCTGTGGTACGCCTACTTCCTGCTGCCGGCGGCCTGGGTCTTCGGCCACGCGCTGGGCGTCGCGAGCCGCCGTGACGGCGATTTCTCTGTCGAGCAGACCGACGCAGCCCACCCGCGTCTGCACGCCCCAGGCTCGATGTCGGTGGCGCTGGCCGGCGCCCTGCTGATGCTGGGCAGCGTGCTGTCGGTGCTGGACTATCGGCGCGTCGCGGTCATCTTCACCGCCGACGAAGGCGCGCCGCCGCTGGAGCAGCGCATCGCCGCCGGCCAGCGCAGCCTGCTCTTCGCGCACCATGCCGACTACGCGGCCGCCACCACCGCGGGCCTGGCCGATCACGGCCTGGCGCCGTTCTCGCGCGCGTCGCACTACCTGCTGGACACGCGGCTGACCATGGCCTGGGCCCAGGCACTGGCCGACGCCGGGCACGTCGACGAAGCACGCCACCTGGCGCAGCGGCTGAGGGAGTTCCGCAACCCCTTGTCGCAGGGCTTCTTCGCGCCCTGCGCCGAAGTGCCGCCGGCCGATGTTTTCCAGTGCCAGCTGCCGTCGCGCGACGTGCACTGGCGCGAGTTCATGGACCTGGCCGCGCCCACCTTGCCGGCGGCGGCTCGCTGATGGGCGACGCGGTCCTGGTCATGCGGCAGGCGTCGCCCTGGCACGCCTTCCGCCACGACTTCCTGACGGTGCAGGGCCAGCGCATCGGCGGCTTCGAACACGCCGACTTCGCGCAGGCGAACAACGCGCGCCTGAAGCTGCACGGCCCAGGCTCCACCGCCGGGCAGATCCATGTCGAGCTGCAAGGCGAGTCGTTCCGCGTGCAGCACGAATACACCAGGCGAGCCTATCTGTCGGACATCCGCTACCTGCTGGTGGACGGTGGAGACGACAGCACGGTGATGGCCGCCTTCGACTTCCACCACGTCAAGGGCCAGCGCTGGCCGCGCCTGCTGCTCACGGCCGGCGGCAGGAAGGTGATGGCCAGCATCGGGGGGAACCTGTTCAAGCGCCGCTACGCGCTGCACGACGCGGCCAGCGGCGCCCCCGTGGGAACGGTGCGCGACGCACCGGGCCTGCAGTTGCGGCGCACCCTCCTCATCGACAGCCCGGCCCTGTCGCTGCCTGTCAAGGCGCTGCTGGGCGTGGTGTTCTCCAGTTTCAGGCCCTGAGCCGGGCCGGCGGGTTCAGGCGCCGGCGGCCTTCCAGTCGCCGCTCTTGCCGCCCGACTTCTCCAGCACGCGGATCTCGCCCATCACCATGCCGCGGTCGGCGGCCTTGCACATGTCGTAGACGGTCAGCAGCCCCACCTGCACGGCGGTGAGTGCTTCCATCTCGACGCCGGTGCGGCCGAAGGTCTCGACCTGCGCCGTGCAGCGCACCAGGTGCTGGGCTTCGACCAGCTCGAACTCGACCGCCACGCGCGTGATGGGCAGCGGGTGGCACAGCGGGATCAGGTCGGCGGTGCGCTTGGCGCCCTGGATGGCGGCGATGCGCGCCACGGCGATCACGTCGCCCTTCTTCGCCTGGCCGCCCTGGATCAGCGCGAAGGTGGCCGGCTGCATGCGGATGACCCCGCTGGCCCGCGCCACGCGGTGCGTCTCGGCCTTGGCCGACACATCGACCATGTGCGCCTGGCCCTGGGCGTCGAAGTGGGTCAGGGGGTTGGCAGGAGGGGTGTTCATCGTGGAAACATGCGGGCAACTTGGCGGTGTCATGATAGCGACGCGGTGTTTCGGGGCGATCCCTCGCTGCGACATCCCTGACCTGGCCCCCATTTGAAACTCAGCTCCTGCCCCAAGCCCCACCCGGCCGGGCGCCGCGGCCGGCCCTGGCGCCAACGCCTGCGTCCGCTGGCGCTGGCCGCCCTGCTGGCCTTCAGCGGCGTGGCGCCGCCCGGCCTTGCCCAGGTGCGCCTGCCGTCCCTGGGCGAGGCGGCGGCCGACGAATTCACCGCCGGCACCGAACGCCGCCTGGGCGAGCAGATCATGGGCATGATCGTCCGCGACCCGCTCTACCTCGACGACCCGGTGCTGGTCGAGTACATCCAGTCCCTGTGGGCGCCGCTGGTGGCCACGGCGCGCCAGCGCGGCGAGATGGAGCCCGACGTCGACACGCAGTTCGCGTGGGAGACCTTCCTGGTGCGCGACCGCGCGGTCAACGCCTTTGCGCTGCCCGGCGGCTGGGTCGGCGTGTACCTGGGCCTCATCGCACTCACCTCCACCAGCGACGAACTGGCCTCGGTGCTGGCGCATGAACTGAGCCACGTCACGCAGCGCCACATCGCGCGCGGCCAGGTGGCCGCGTCCAAACAAGGGCTGCTGACCATGGTGGCCACCATCCTGGGCATGCTGGCGGCCAGCCGCAGCAACAACGCCGACGCGCTGCAGGCCGTGGTGGTGGGCGGACAGGCCGCGGCCATCCAGGGCCAGCTGAACTTCTCCCGCGACATGGAACGCGAGGCCGATCGCATCGGCTTCGGCATCCTCACCGGGGCCGGCTTCGCGCCTTCGGGCATGGCCAACATGTTCGAGAAGCTCGACGGCGCCAGCCGCATCAACGACAGCGGCTCCTTCCCCTACCTGCGCAGCCACCCCTTGACGGTGGACCGCATGAGCGAGGCGCGCTCGCGCGGCCTGGTGGCCAATGCGCCGCCGCCGCGCCCCACCGCACGGCACGCCATGATGCAGGCGCGCGCCCGCGTGCTGATGGACGGCAACCCGCAGGCCTTGCGGCGCTGGCAGGAACAGATCGTCGGCCCGTCGAACGCCACCCCCACGGGCCGCCTGGGGCAGCTGTATGCGGCCGCGATGGCCTCGTCGCAGCTGCGCGAGCACGACAAGGCCGAAGCCGCGCTGCAGGAAGCCCTGAAGGCGGTGGTCGCACTGACGCCCGCCGAGCCCGCCGCCGAACGCGACGTGCAGCTGCTGCTGGCGCAGACGCGCCTGGCGCGCGGTGACGCGCTGGCCGCCGTGGCGGCGCTCGATGCCGTCAAGGCACAGGCCGGCGCGCGCGCGCCGATGTTCCTGCGCGCCCAGGCCGCGCTCGAACTTCAGCGCCTGGGCACCACCAACGCGGGCGCCGAACTGCGCTCCAGCACCGAGGCCTTGCAGACCTGGCTGGCTGACCACCCGCGCGATGGCGGCGCCTGGGCCATGCTGTCGGCCACGGCCGACGCCGCCGGGCTGCGCCTGCGTTCCTTGCGCGCCAACGCCGAGGCCCGCGCCGCCGAAGGCGACCTCGGCGGTGCCATCGACCGCCTGCGTGCGGCGCAGGCTGCGGCCCGCAGCGCCACCGGGGGGCAGGACTTCATCGAGGCGTCGATCATCGATGCCCGACTGCGCGACCTGCAGGGCCAGCGCCGCCAGCTCGCGCTGGAAGCGCAAGGCAACCGCGGCCCGCGTGACCCGTCGGACGCGCCGCCGCCGCAGTAGCCGCTGCAGCCGCAATATCCGCAGTAGCCGGCCCCTGTCCCGCCACCTAAACTGCCCCGACTCTTCGGCAGGACGGGCATGCGGCAAGACAGGGTGATGGTGACGCGACAAGGATTCGCGCGCGAAACCGGGCGGGACCTGCCAGCCGCGCTGCGCTCGATCGGCCTGGGCTGCCTTCTTGTGCTGGCGACCCTGATGGGGTCCTGGTTGACGGCGTCCTCGGCCCACGCGGCGCGCGTGGCATCCGTCAGCCCCAGCGGCGAGGTGGCCGAGGTGCGGCAGATCAGCCTGCGTTTCTCCGAAGCCGTGGTGGCGGCCGGCGACCCGCGCCTGCCCGCCCCCGTCACGCTGCAGTGCGAAGGCGGCAACCCGGCCGGCGACGGCCGCTGGGCCAGCGCCAGCCAGTGGCTGTTCGACCTGCGCGAGCCGCTGGCCGCCGGCCGCCGCTGCACGCTGCGCGCCGCGACCGGCTGGGCACCGCTGAGCGGCACCTGGGAAGGCGCGCGGGAGTTCAGCTTCAGCACCGGCGCGCCCACCGTCGTGCAGGTGCAGCCCTACGCGGGCTCGATCATCGAGGAAGACCAGCACTTCCTGCTGCGCATCAACGGCGCCGTGGACCTCGCCAGCGTGCAGCGCAACGCCTGGTGCGAGGCCGAGGGCCTGGGCGAACGCATCCCGCTGCGGCTGGTGCAGGGCGCGCCGCGCGATGCGCTGCTGCGCGAGCGTCGGCTGACGAAGAACGCCGCGTCTTGGCTGCTGGTGGCCTGCGAGCGCGCCTTCGCGGCCGACGCCGGCGTGCGCCTGGTGTGGGGGCCGGGCATTGCCGCGGCGCCGCCGTCGAGCGCGGTGACGCGCACGGCGCGCAGCTTCAGCTGGAAGGTGCGCCCGCGCTTCACGGCCGAGTTCAGCTGCGAGCGTGAACGCGCCGGCCAGCCCTGCATGCCGCTGCGCCCGATGCTGCTGCGCTTCTCGGCACCGGTGCTGCGTGAGCAGGCGCTGGCCGTGCGCCTGCAGCCGGCGCAGGGCGCGGCGCTGCTGCCGCAGCCCGACGCGCAGGACCAGCGCAGCATGCTCGACGAAGTGCGCTTCGCCGTGCCGCTGCCCGAGAACACGACGTTCACGGTCAGCCTGCCGGCCACGCTGCGAGACGAGACCGGCCGCGCGCTGGCGAACGCCGGCAGCTTTCCGCTGACGGTTTCCACCGCCGGGATGCCGCCGCTGGCCAAGTTCGCCGCCGCGCCCTTCGGCATCGTCGAGGCCGGCGAGCAGGCGATGCTGCCGCTGACGCTGCGCCACGTGCAGGCCGACCTGCAGGGCGCCAGCACCGGTGGGCGCGTGGCCATGAAGCGGCTCGACGCGTCGGCCAGCGACGAGGAACTGCTGCGCTGGATCGCGCGCCTGGAGACCTTCCACGAAGGCAGCCTGAGCGCCCGGCAAGCCGGCCTGCCGAAGTCGCAGTGGATGGTCACCGAGACCGAGACCGACGCCCGCGGCCGCACGCGCCCGGTGCAACGCGAGCGCCAGGTCGCCACGCGCGAGCTGTCGCTGCTGCAGCGCGAAGCCGGCGTGCAGCGCGCCGAGCTGCCGCAGCTGCAGGGCAGCGCACCGCGCGCCACCGAGGTCATCGGCCTGCCGTTGCCGCAGGGCGGCTACCACGTGGTGGAGGTCGAGTCGCGCGTGCTGGGCCACGCGCTGCTGTCGGCGCGGGCGCCGATGTACGTGCGCACCGGCGCGCTGGTGACGGGCATGGCCGTGCACTTCAAGCGCGGGCGCAGCAGCAGCCTGGTGTGGGTGACCTCGCTCGACCGCGGGCGCCCGGTGGCGGGGGCGCGCGTGGCCGTCAACGACTGCCGCGGCAAGCCGCTGTGGAGCGGCAGCACCGACGCGGCGGGCCTGGCGCGCATCGAGCGCGGCTTCGACGAGCCCGGGGGCGAGGATTGCCTGAGCAGCGCCGGCCTCTTCGTCACCGCAAGAAAGTCCCAGGCGGCGTCGGCGCGCCCAGGGGCCGACGCGACCGCCGGCGACGACCTCAGCTTCGCCTTCAGCGAGTGGCACAAGGGCATCGAGCCCTGGCGCTTCAACCTGCCCACTGCCGGCGGCACCCAGGCCGGGCGCGTGGCGCACACCGTGTTCGACCGCACGCTGCTGCGCGCCGGCGAGGGGGTGTCGATGAAGCACTTCGTGCGCCGCGAGACGGCGCGCGGGCTGGCGCTGCCGGCGCCGGACGAGCTGCCCGACAGCGTGGTGATCACCCACGTCGGCAGCGGCAGCGAACTGGTGCAGCCGCTGGACTGGCCGTCCGGCGCGCGCAGTGCACTCAGCCGCTGGGACATCCCGCGCAGCACCCTGCTGGGCAGCTACGACGTGGCGCTGCAGCGCGGCGACCAGCGGATGCCCAGCGGCAGTTTCCGTGTCGAGGCCTTCCGCGTGCCCCTGGTCGACGCACGCCTGTCGGGCCCCAGGGGCACGCTGGTGGCGCCGCCGCAGCTGGTGCTCAACGTGCAGCTCAACATGCTGGCCGGCGGACCGCTGGCGCGGGCGCCGGCGCGCTTGTCGGCGCTGTTGCGCGAACAGCCGGCGCAGTTCCCAGGCTATGACGAGTTCAGCTTCCAGCCGCCGCGCGCCGACCGCGCCACGGCCGGCGAAGACGAAGAAGCACCCGAGGACGCCGGCCGCCTGGTGGCCGACCAGCTCGACGCCGGCACCGATGCGCAGGGTGCGGCCACCGTCACGTTGCCGGCGCTGCCCACGCTGCGCGGCGCCTCGGAGCTGCTGGCCGAGCTGAGCTTCAACGACCCCAATGGCGAGATGCAGACGGTGTCGCAGCGCCTGCGCCTGTGGCCGGCCGCGGTGGTGGTGGGGCTGCGCGCGCGCAGCTGGGCGGCGGCGCGCGGCGAGATGAACTTCAGCGCCGTGGTGCTGGACACCGAAGGCCGGCCGCTGAAGGACCGCGAGGTGGAAGTCATCGGCCGACTGCGCCAGACCTTCAGCACGCGCAAGCGCATCGTCGGCGGCTTCTACGCCTACGACAACAGCAGCCGGCTGCGCGAGCTGGGCACGCTGTGCAAGGGCCGCAGCGACGCCCAGGGCCGCCTGGCCTGCAGCGTGAAGACCGAGGTGGTGGGCGAGGTGGAACTGGTGGCGCAGGCGCGCGACGACGGGCAGCGCCTGGCGCAGGCGGCCACCAGCCTGTGGGTGACCGGCGACGGCGAGCAGTGGTTCGGCCAGGGCAACGACGACCGCATCGACATCCTGCCCGAGAAGCGCGAGCTGCAACCCGGCGAGACGGCGCGCCTGCAGGTGCGCATGCCCTTCCGCGAGGCCACGGCGCTGCTGACCGTCGAGCGCGAAGGCGTGATCGACAGCCGCGTGATCACGCTGCGCGGCCGCGAGCCCGTCATCGAACTGCCCATTCCCGCGGCTGCCGAAGGCAGCGACGGCAGCGTGCAAGGCTGGGCGCCCAACGTCTACGTCTCGGTGCTGGTGCTGCGCGGCCGCGTGCGCGACGTGCCCTGGACCTCGTTCTTCCGCTGGGGCTGGCGCGAGCCGGTCGAGTGGTGGCGCGCCTGGCGTTTCGAGGGCCGCGACTACCGCGCGCCGACGGCGATGGTCGACCTGGCCAAGCCCTCGTTCCGCCTGGGCGTGACCGAGCTGCGCGTGGGGCGCGACGCGCACCGGCTGGACGTGAAGGTCGTGCCCGAACGCAGCAGCTACGGCGTGCGCGAGACCGTGCGCGCCACCATCACGGTGACGCACCAGGGCCGGCCCGCGGCCGGCGCCGAGCTGGCCTTCGCGGCGGTGGACGAAGGCCTGCTGGCGCTGCGCGGCAACGACTCCTGGGACCTGCTGGAGCGCATGCTGCAGCCGCGGCCCTGGGGCGTGGTGACGGCCACCGCGCAGGGCGAGATCATCGGCCGCCGGCACTACGGCCGCAAGGCACTGCCCCCCGGCGGCGACGGCGGCGCCAACCCCACGCGCGAGCTGTTCGACACCCTGCTGCTGTGGCGCGGCAGCGTGGTGCTGGACGCGCAGGGGCGCGCCGTGGTCGAGGTGCCGCTGAACGATTCGCTCACCAGCTTCCGCCTGGTGGCGGTGGCCGACGCCGGCGCCGACCGCTTCGGCAGCGGCAGTGCCAGCGTGCGCGTGTCGCAGGACCTGCAGGTGTTCAGCGGCCTGCCGCCGCTGGCGCGCGACGGCGACCGTTTCGACGCCACCCTGACGCTGCGCAATTCGACGCCGCGCGCGATGACGGTCACGGCCAGGCTCGGCGGCCAGGCGCAGGGGGAGGCGCTGGCGGCCGCGGTGCCCCTGGCCGGCAGCGAGCAGACGGTGGCGCTGGCGCCGGGGGCCGCGGCCGAACTGCGCTGGCCGGTGCAGGTGCCCGAAGGCGCCGAGCGCATCGTCTGGACCGGCAGCGCGCAGGAGGCCGGCGGCGCCGCCGCGGACCGGCTGCGCCTGGAGCAGGCCGTGTTGCCCGCCGTGCCGCTGCGCGTGTGGCAGGCCTCGCTGCAGCCGCTGGGCGGCACGGTGTCGTTGCCGCTGGCGCCGCCGGCCGGCGCGCTGGCCACTGCCGGCGCCCCGCTCGGCGGCGTGAAGGTCGGCCTGCAGCGCCAGCTCGGTGGCGCGCTGCCCGGCCTGAAGCGCTTCTTCGAGACCTACCCCTACACCTGCCTGGAGCAGCGCAGCTCGCGTGCCATCGCGCTGCACGACGCTGCAGGCTGGGCCACGCTGCGCGACGACCTGCCCGGTCACCTGGACAGCGACGGCCTGGCGTCCTACTTTCCGCCGCGGCCGGGGGATGCGGCACGCGGCAGCGACCGCCTGACCGCCTACCTGCTGGCCAGTGCGCACGAGGCCGGCGTGGCCTGGCCCGAGGCCGCGCAGGAGCGCATGCTGCAGGGCCTGGCGGCCTTCGTCGAAGGCCGGCTGGTGCGCACTTTCAACGCGCCGCGGCCCGACCTCGACGTGCGCAAGCTGGCCGCGCTGGAAGCCCTGTCCCGCCACGGCCGCGTGCGGCCGCAGATGCTGGGCTCGCTGGCGCTCGCACCCGCCACCTGGCCGACCTCGGCCCTGCTCGACTGGTGGGCCGTGCTGCGCCGTGTGGAGGCACTCCCGCAGCGCGCGGCGCGCCTGGACGAGGTGCAGCGCCTGCTGCGCAGCCGCCTCGCGGCGGGCGGCACCACCCTGCGCTTCAGCACCGAGGCCAGCGACGACTGGTGGTGGCTGATGGACGGCCCCGACGCCAACGCCGCGCGGCTGCTTCTGGCCGCTGTCGACAGCCCGGCCTGGAAGGACGACGTGCCGCGCCTGGTCACCGGGCACCTCGCGCGCCAGCGCGGCGGCGCCTGGCAGACCACCACGGCCAACCTGTGGAGCGTGCTGGCGCTGGAACGCTTCTCGGCCCGCTTCGAGGCCGTGCCGGTGACGGGCCGCACCGAACTGCAGTGGGCCGGCCGCACCGCCTTCGCCGACTGGCCGGCCGCGGCCGTCGATCCCGAGACACTGCGCCTGCCGTGGGCGGGGGATGGGGCTGCCGCAGCGGCGTCGGCCCCGGCGGCGCCGTCCATGCTGTCCGCCACGCACCTGGGCACGGGCCGACCCTGGCTGTCGGTGCAGACGCTGGCCGCCGTGCCGCTGAAGGCGCCGCTGGTGGCGGGCTACCGCATCGACCGCACGGTCACGGCCGTGCAGCGCCGGCAGGCCGATGTCTGGTCGCGCGGCGACCTGCTGCGCGTGCGCCTGGAGATCGAGGCCGCCAGCGACATGGCCTGGGTCGTGCTGAGCGACCCGCTGCCCGCCGGCGCGGCACTGCTGGGCAGCGGCCTGGGCCGCGATTCGGCACTCGCCACGCGCGGTGAAAGGCGCGAGGGCAGCAGCTGGCTGGCCTTCGAGGAACGCGCCGGCGATGTCTGGCGTGCGTACTACGAGTGGCTGCCGCGCGGTCGCCATGTCGTCGAATACACGCTGCGCCTGAACGCCAGCGGCCGCTTCCAGTTGCCGCCCACGCGCGTCGAGGCCATGTACGCGCCCGACAGCTTCGGCGAGCGGCCGAACGAGGCCATCGAGGTCGCACGGTGATCGGCCGGCGTCTGGCGTCGGCCCTGCTGATCGCCGCGGCGACCGCGGCGCAGGCGCAGGCCCTGCCCGCGTTCGGCGAGGTGCGCGCCGCGCACCGCCCGTCCGACATCCTGCTGCTCGACCGCCACGGCGAGCCGCTGCAGACCGTGCGCACCGACGCCACGGTGCGCCGGCTGGCCTGGGTCGGGCTGCAGGATCTGTCGCCCGCGCTGCGCGAGGCCATCGTGCTCAGCGAGGACCGGCAGTTCTGGCAGCACGGCGGCGTGGACTGGCCGGCGCTGGCGGCCAGTGCCTGGGCCAACGCCTGGAACCAGCGCACCCGCGGCGCGTCCACCGTCACCATGCAGCTGGCCGGCCTGCTCGACACGCGCGTGGCGCGCCCGGCGGACGGCCGCAGCGTGGCGCAGAAGCTGCAGCAGATCGCGCTGGCGCGACAGCTCGAAGCGCGCTGGCAGAAGACCCAGATCCTGGAGGCCTATCTGAACCAGGTGCCGTTGCGCGGCGAACTGGTGGGCGTGCCGGCGGCGTCGCGCTTCCTGTTCGGCAAGCATCCCAGCGGGCTCGACCGCCAGGAGGCCGCGGTGATCGCCGCCCTGGTGCGTGGCCCCAACGCCGGCGAGACGGCCGTCGTGCGGCGCGCCTGCGAGCTGCTGGTCGCGCAGCAGCAGGGCTGCCCGGGCCTGGCCACGCTGGTGGCCCAGGCCTTCGCGCGGCGTCACGGACCGGCCGACGGGCCCATGCTGGCGCCGCACTTCGCGCGACAGTGGCTCGCCGCGGGGGGCGCCGCACCCCTGCGCACCACCCTCGACGCGCGCCTGCAGCGCCTGGCGGTGGCCACGCTGCGCCAGCAGTTGTCGGAGCTGCGGGGTCGTGAAGTGGAAGACGGCGCGGTGCTGGTGCTGGACAACCGCAGCGGCGAAGTGCTGGCCTGGGTCGGCTCGTCGGGCCCGGGGTCGGACGCCGGCGCGGTGGATGCCGTGCTGGCGCGACGCCAGCCGGGTTCGGCCGTCAAGCCCTTCGTCTATGCACAGGCGCTGCAGCAGCGCCTGATCACGCCGCAGAGCCTGCTGCACGACGCGCCGCTGCAGCTGGCCGCAGGGGCCGGCGCCTACCAGCCGCAGAACTTCGACCACGGCTGGCGCGGCTGGGTCAGCGTGCGCGAGGCCCTGGCGCAGAGCCTGAACGTGCCGGCCGTGCGTGTGGGCGCCATGCTGGGTCCCGACGCGGTGTTCGCCGCCTTCGACCGTGCCGGCCTGCGCCTGCGCCAGAGCGCCGGCCACCACGGGCATGCGCTGGCGCTGGGCACGGCCGAGGTCAGCCTGCTCGACCTCACCAATGCCTACCGCACGTTGGCGCGGCAGGGCCAGTGGAGCCCGGTGCGGCTGGCCGCTGCCGTCGATGCGCCGCGCCGCGCCTTCGATGCCGGGGCGGCGATGGCCGTCACAGCCGTGCTGGCCGACCGTTCGGCACGCGCCGCCACCTTCGGTTTCGACAGCCCGCTGGTCACCCGGCGCTGGGCCGCGGTGAAGACCGGCACCAGCAAGGACATGCGCGACACCTGGTGCATCGGCTTCGACGGCGCCTACACCGTGGGCGTCTGGATCGGCAACGCCAGCGGCGCACCGATGCACGGCGTGACGGGGGTGACCGGGGCTGCGCCGGTCTGGCGACGGCTGATCGAGGCCTTGCCGGCAGCGGCAGGCGCGGGTGACGCCGCACCCGCTGCGGCGGCCTTGCGTGCCGGCAGCGGCGAGCCGTTCGGCATCGGTCCCGTCACCGAGGGCGGCGTGCTGGCGCTGGACCCCGACATCCCGCTTGCCGCGCAGAGGCTGCGTCTGCAGGGGCCCGAAGGGCGCTGGCTGATGGACGGCGTGGCGCTCGGGCAGGGCAGGGCGGTGTGGTGGAGCCCGGTGCCGGGGCGGCACGTGGTCGAGCTGCGCGGCGCCGACCATCGCCTGATCGACCGTGTGGCCTTCGAGGTTCGGGTGGGGCCGCCGCCGCGCCGGGCTACACCGGGGAGCGGTTGAACAGGCGTTCCATGGCCATGTCGATCACCAGGCTGCACAGGCTGTAGATCAGCGAGCCGATGAGCGCCGCGCCGAAGCCGGTGACCTTGAGGCCGTCGAGCAGCCAGGCCGCCGACCAGAACATCAGCGCGTTGATGACGAAGAGGAACAGGCCCAGCGTGACCAGGGTCACCGGCAGCGTCAGCAGCACCAGCACGGGCCGCACGAGGGTGTTGAGCAGGCCCAGCACCAGGGCCGCGATGAGCGCGGCGCTGAAGCTGGTGACGGTCACGGCGGGGTACAGGTGCGCCACCAGGAGCAGGGCGCAGGCCAGCAGGAACCAGCGAAGAAGGATCTTCATGGCGCCGAGGATAGCGGTCTGGCGCATTGCCTGGCCGGCCTCTGATGTTGCGCCGGGCCCGAATTGCGGTCCCGCAGGCGCTTTTACCTATGAAAATTGCTTCCACGCACCTGCGGCCGGCGGTACCATCGGCGCGGCCCGGTGGTTAACCTGCCGCTCGCGAGCAGTGGACGCCGAGGTTCATCTCATAGAACTGATGGAGAAAATCGATGGCAACTGCAAAGAAGGCTCCCGCCAAGAAGGCGGCGGCAAAGAAGGCCCCGGCCAAAGCGCCGGCCAAGAAGGCGGCACCGGCCAAGAAGGCCGCACCCGCCAAGAAGGCGGCGAAGCCCGTCACAGCGAAGAAGGCGGCTCCCGCCAAGAAGCGGACACCGAACGCCGCTTTCATGAAGGCCATGACCCCCAGCGCGGCCCTGGCCGCCGTCATCGGTGACAAGGCCATGCCGCGCACCGAAGTGACCAAGAAGGTCTGGGAGTACATCAAGAAGAACGGACTGCAGGACCAGGCCAAGAAGACCATGATCAACGCTGACGCGAAGCTCAAGGAAATCTTCAAGAAGGCCCAGGTCTCGATGTTCGAGATGACGAAGCTGATCAGTGGTCACCTGAAGTGATTTCAGTTTGACAAGAGCCCGCCGGGTCCCTGACTCGGTGGGCTTTTTCGCTTCTGGGCCTCATTGCTTCTGGACATTGACGGCGGCGCAACGAGGTAGACCAGTCTGTTTTGGCACCATGATTGGTCGGCAGCCATTGGCTTTGCCGTCCGCACTTCATTTTGGCTATGAGGCTATGCCACTATGTCGCCAGCACTGAGTTCCCTTCGCGTTGCCCTAGATCGTGCCGCGGGTCCCGCGGAGCGGGCGGCAGCCCGTACTAGCTATGCCATCTACTTGGCTCGCATGGGCAACGTAGAACAGGCTCGCTCGGAAATCCTTGAACTGCGCTCCACAGTCCAGCAAGGCTTGCAGGCTGAGTGCACGGCAAGGGCGAATCTCGCGGAAGGAGTGCTGCTCTTCTGCACGGGCGACTGGGGTACTGCGATGGACAAGTTGTACCGTGCAGACGCACTCAGTTCGTTGCCGCGGTGCACGTCCGTAAGCAACTTGGCGAACGCTTGGCATGCGCATATCTTGGTCAATCTCGGTCGGTCTACCGAAGTGCCAAGGTTTGCGAACTTGGTCATGACCCGCGTTGAGGCAAGCGAGCACGCAGCAATTGCACGACTGAGTTTGGCAATTGCAGTCGGTCTGCAAAGTGCTGAGAGCTACGAACTCTCACGCACTTGGTACGAGATTGCGAGGCGGCACGCGGTTCGAGATCAGGATGATCTGACTATCGACGCCATCCTGTCTGATGCTGCAGCGTTTCGGATCAACAACTTGAAGCTTGCCGAGATCGACTCGAGCGTCTCACCGAAAGAGCTCGCCCGAGCGAGGCAAGAGTTGGATTCAAGCATCCATTACTACAGAGCCAAGGCTTGGCCTAGCTTCCAGTGGATTCTTCCACTGCTACATGTTCAACTGCTTTTGCTGGAATGTTCTTTTCAGCAGGCACTTTCGGAAAGCGCGGCGTGGCTGGCTACCTGCGGCGGCGAGGCGCCGGAGAGACTCAGATGGGTCGCTTTGGCTGATCACGCCTACTGTCTTGCGCGCACCGGCGATCTCGAAGGTGCCGCTAGATTCGAGTGCGACTCGTTGGACTTGGCGCCAAGCAGCCTTGGCGACGACGAGCGGGCACTTGCGACGTTTCGTCGCGCACAGTTGGCTGAGATGAGGGGTGACGCGGACGCTTATAGAGAGCTCATGGATCAGTGCTTGGAAGCCATGGCCGCGCACCGAAGGGATCAGGTTGCGCATGCACAAGCTTTAGAAGCGCTGCATCCTCCCCCCAGCTTCAGCTAAGGCGAAGCGATACTCTGCTGACTCCGGTAGGCCGAATGCCGGAAGGTCGGTAAAAATTGGATTCGACCATGTCCATCGCCATCACCATGGGCTCCTCCAGCGACTGGGAGACCCTTCGCCATGCCGCCGAGATCCTCGATCAGTTCGGGGTGACCTACGACGCGCGGGTGCTGTCGGCGCACCGCATGCCCGACGACATGTTCGCCTTTGCCGAAGGGGCGGCGGCCGCCGGGGTGCGGGCCATCATCGCCGGCGCCGGCGGGGCGGCGCATCTGCCGGGCATGCTGGCGGCCAAGACCACGGTGCCGGTGCTGGGCGTGCCGGTGTCCAGCAAGCAGCTCTCGGGCGTGGACTCGCTCTACTCCATCGTGCAGATGCCCAAGGGCATTCCCGTGGCCACCTTCGCCATCGGGCCGGCGGGTGCGGCGAACGCCGCGCTGTTCGCGGTGGCCATGCTGGCGCTGGACGATGCCGCGCTGCTGCAGCGCCTGAACGAGTTCCGCGCCCAGCAGACGGCGGCGGCGCGTGCCATGACGCAGGACCTGAAGCGATGAGCGGCCCGCCCGACCTGCCGGCGCTGGGCGTGCTCGGCGGCGGCCAGCTCGGCCGCATGTTCGCGCACGCCGCACAGGCCATGGGCTACCGCAGCATCGTGCTCGACCCCGATGCGCAGAGCCCCGCCGGCCTGGTCTCGCACGGCCACCTGCAGGCGCCCTACCTCGACCCCCGCGCACTCGCCGAGCTGGGCGCCGCCTGCACGGCGGTCACCACCGAATTCGAGAACGTGCCCGCAGCCGCGCTCGAGACGCTGGCAGACCATTGCCCGGTGGCGCCGGGTGCCGCCGCGGTACGCATCTGCCAGGACCGCGCGGCCGAGAAGGCGCACTTCCAGCGATCGGGCGTGCCCTGCGCACCCTACGCAGTGGTCGACAGCGAAGCCGCCGCACGCGCGATCGACCCGGCCCTGCTGCCCGGCCTGCTGAAGACGGCGCAGCTCGGCTACGACGGCAAGGGGCAGGCGTCGGTGGCCACGCGCGAAGAGGGCCTGGCCGCCTGGCAGCGCTTCGGCGGCGTGCGCTGCGTGCTGGAAAAGCGCCTGCCGCTGCGTCGCGAACTGAGCGTGATCGTGGCGCGCGGTTTCGACGGCCGGGCCGTGCACCTGCCGGTGCAGCAGAACCTGCACCGCGACGGCATCCTGGCGGTCACGCAGGTGCCGGCGCCCGATGTCGACGACGCCACCGCGGCACGTGCCGTGCGCTGCGCGCTGCAGCTGGCCGACGGCATGGCCTACGCGGGCGTGCTGTGCGTCGAGTTCTTCCTGCTGCAGGACGGCTCGCTGGTGGCCAACGAGATGGCGCCGCGGCCGCACAATTCCGGCCACTACAGCATCGACGCCTGCGACCTGTCGCAGTTCGACCTGCAGGTGCGCTGCATGGCCGGGCTGCCGCTGGTGGCGCCGCGCCAGCATTCGGCGGCGGTGATGCTCAACCTGCTGGGCGACCTGTGGCCGGCCGACGCCGCCGGGCAGCGCCGGGCGCCCGACTGGCGGCCGGTGCTCGCGCTGCCCGGCACGCACCTGCACCTTTACGGCAAGGCCGAAGCCCGCGCCGGCCGCAAGATGGGGCACCTGACCATCACCGCCGCCACGCCGGTGCAGGCCCGCGAGGTGGCGCTGCAGGCCGGCGCCTGCCTGGGTTTCGCGCCCTTCTGACCCGACCCGACGAGCGCCGCCATGAGCGACATGCCCCGCGCCCCGGGTGGCCCTGCCGCCGCCGTGCCGCCCGCCGCGGCAACGCCTGCCGCGGCAACGCCTTCCGATCTGGCGGCTGCGGCCGAGCGTCTGGCCGCCGGCGGGCTCGTGGCATTTCCCACCGAGACCGTCTACGGCCTGGGAGCGCGTGCCGACGACGACGCGGCGGTGGCCGCCATCTTCGCCGCCAAGGGTCGCCCGGCCGACCACCCGCTGATCGTGCACCTGGCCTGCGCCGAGGACGCCCCGCGCTTCGCGACCTCGCTCGACGAGCACGCACGGCGCCTGATGGCGGCCTTCTGGCCCGGGCCGCTGACCGTGATCGTGCCGCGCCGCGAAGGCATGGCCGCGGCGGCGGCGGGCGGGCAGTCCAGCGTCGGCCTGCGCCTGCCTTCGCATCCGCTGGCGCGTGCCCTGCTGCAGGCCGCCGCCGAACGGGGCGTGGCCGGCGTGGCCGCGCCCAGCGCCAACCGCTTCGGGCGCGTCAGCCCGACCACCGCGGCCCACGTGCGGGACGAGTTCGGCGCCGGGCTGATGGTGCTCGACGGCGGGCCCTGCGAGGTGGGCATCGAGTCCACCATCGTCGACTGCACGCGCCCCTGGCCGGTGCTGCTGCGGCCCGGCGGCCTGGATCGCGCGGCGCTCGAAGCCGTGCTGGGAACGGCCCTGCTCGATCGCGACGCCGCTGCGCCGCGCGCGTCGGGCACCCTGGAGGCGCACTACGCGCCGACGGCCCGGTTGAGCTTGTTCGACACCGCTGCGCTGGCGCGTGAATTGCCACTGCTGCCGGCCGGGGGGCTGCCCGGCGGGCTGGCGGTATATTCCCGCACCGTCTGGCCGGTGCCGGCCGGTGTGCTGCACCGGGCCATGCCGGTGGACGCGGCGCAGGCCGCGCACGAGTTGTTTTCGGCGCTGCGCGGTTTCGACGCCGCGGGCGTGGCGCAGATCTGGGTCGAGCGACCCCCCGAGTCTGCGCCCTGGGAAGGGGTTCGCGACCGCCTGCAACGTGCGGCAGCAGCCTGAAATGCGCTTTGTTAGCTTGGAGTGACGATGGTGTTCAGCGGCAAGCTGCTGCGGCAGGTGCGGGCAGTGGCCCTGGTCGGTTTCACCGCGGCGTTGCTGGTGGCCTGCGGGGGCGGTACGTCCCAGAACGAGCCCTTCCTGCCTGAGCGGGTGGTGGCCCTGGGTGACGAGAACAGCCTCATCACGCCGGCGGGTCTGAAGTACAGCGTCAACGCCCTGGCGGCCAGCGGCGCGGTCGACTGCAGCGTCAATCCGCTGTGGGTGCAGAACGTGCTCAGCAGCTATGGCTACGTCTTCCCGCAGTGCAACCCGAGCAACCAGCTCGGCCCGCAGGGCGTGATGCGCGCATCGCTGGGCGCGCGCGTGGCCGACCTGAAGACCCAGGTCGATGCCGGCGGCTTCGGGACCAAGTCCCTGGTCACCGTGCTGGTCGGCACGCACGACGTGCTCGACCTGTATGCCGAGTTTCCACGCCGCTCCGAGGCGGAACTGATCGCCGAGGCGCGCGTGCGCGGCGAGCAGCTGGCGGCGGAGGTCAACCGCCTGGTCGACCTCGGCGCCAAGGTCATCATCTCGACCGTGCCCGACATGGGCCTGTCGCCCTTCGGCCTGGCGCAGAAGGCGGCCGTCACCGACATCGACCGCTCGGCGCTGCTGTCGCGCCTGACGGCGGCTCTGAACGGCCGCCTGCGCGTGAACGTCATCAACGACGGCCGCTTCATCGGCCTGGTGCTGGCCGACGAGATGGTGCAGGCGATGTCGCGCTCGCCGATCAGCTTCGGTCTGGTCGATGCCGGCAAGCCGGTGTGTGCGGTGGCGCTGCCCGACTGCACGACCAGCACGCTGATCGAGTCTGGCAATGCGGGCACCTACCTGTGGGCCGACAGCATCCGCCTGTCGCTCGGCGGGCACGTCCAGCTCGGTGCGCTGGCCCGCCAGCGCGCGCTGAACAACCCCTTCTGAGGCTGCGGCGGCCGGCGGGTTAACCCCGGTCGTTGGGGGTCTTTGCCGAACTTATAGTGGCCGCTCCAAAAGTGAACGGGCGTGCTTTTTTGCCGTCCGCTCGCCGACGATCGATGGAGCGGGGTTCGGATGAACATCAGGCGCAGTTGGATTTCTCTCGCACTGGCCGGCGCATTGCTGGCCGCCTGCGGTGGCGGTGACCCCTACGTGCCGGGCAGCGGCACGACGGCCGGCGCCCCCACCACCAAGGGCACGTTCAGGGCCGTGGTGTCCTTCGGCGACAGCCTCAGCGACGCCGGCGCCTATGCGCCGGCCACCTCGCTTGCCGGCAACGGCACCGCGCCCTTCTTCGGCGGCAAGTTCACCACCAACGGCGCCGGCGGCACCGTGTGGGTCGAGAACATCGCCGCGTCGCTAGGCATCCTGCTCACGCCGCATGAAGTGGGCTTTGCCGGCCAGTCGGTGAAGTGCCCGGCGGCGGCCAACCCGGCCGCAGCAGGCAGCTGCACGGCCTACGGCCAGGGCGGCTCCCGCGTCACCGACCCCAACGGCATCGGCCGCGCCGGCGGCGCGCTCACGGTGCCGGTGAAGACGCAGATCGCGAACCACCTGGCGCGCTTCGGCAGCTTCAAGGACACCGACCTCGTCCTGGTGATGGCCGGTTCCAACGACATCTTCACCCACTTCGGCGTCTTTGCCGCGAAGGCGGCGCAGGTGCAGGTCGACGCCGCCGCCGGGCGCCTCACGGCCGACCAGGCCAACGGCCTGCTGCTCGACGCGCAGCTCGCGGCGCAGGGCGAGATCAAGAAGGCCGCGCTCGAACTCACCGACTACGTGAAGGCCGAGATCCTGGCCAAGGGCGGCAAGTACGTCGCGGTGGTGAACCTGCCCGACATCGCGGCCACGCCCTTCGGCGGCACCGTGCCGCCGGCGGCGCGCGGCGTGCTCACCGGCCTGTCCGAGATCTTCAACCTGTGGCTGCGCGAAGGCCTGACGAACCAGCCCGTGCAGATCGTCGACGCCTTCACGGTCTTCCGCGCCGTGGCCGCCAATCCGGGGCAGTTCGGACTGACCAACGTCACCGTGCCGGCCTGCGATGCCGCCAAGATCGGCGCCATCACGGGCGGCCGCGTCACCGACGGCAGTTCGCTGTTCTGCAACGTCACGCCCGGTGTGCCCTTCAACGGGCTGCGCACGGGTGCGAGCGCCACCACCTGGTACTTCGCCGACGGGGTGCACCCGACGGCCGGCGGACACAAGGTGTTCAGCGACGAAGTGCTGAAGAGCCTGCGCGCCTTCGGCTGGATCTGACGGCGCACCGAGGAGAGCCCAAGATGAAGACGTTCAAGCTGTCCGCCCTGGCCGCCCTCGTGCTGGCCGGCGGGGCCGTGCAGGCGCAGGACTGGACGCTGAAGGCCGGCGTCACCCGCTACGACACCGACTCCAGGACCACCGGCATCCAGGGCATCGGCATCCCGCCCGGTGCCGATGCCAAGGTGGGCGACGCCACGACCGCCATCATCGTCGTCGAGCGCACGCTGACCCCCAACCTGGGCGCCGAGGTGGTGCTGGGCATACCGCCGCGCATCAGGGCGCGCGCCACGGGCAGCGTGGCCTTCCTGGGCGACGACGTGCTGTCGGCCAAGAACGTGGCGCCCACCCTGCTCGTCAACTACTACTTCGGCCGGCCGGGCGACACCTGGCGGCCCTACGTGGGCGCGGGGCTGAACTACACGAAGTTCGCCAGCGCGAAGTCGAGCCTGGCCCCGCAGGTCGAGCTGAGCGACTCGGTGGGTCTGGCCGTGCAGGCCGGCATCAACCTCGCCTTCAACAAGCAATGGGGCGCCTTCGCCAGCGTGGCCCGTGTCGACGTGAAGAGTGATCTGGTGGGGGTGGCCAGCACCGTGCTCACGACCACCATCGACTTCAGGCCGACGACCTACAGCGCCGGGCTCTGGTACAAGTTCTGAAGGCGCCTCCGGCGAGGCCGGCCCCGCCCGGGCCGCATCAGCGGCCGCGCACGCGCGTCTGCCGGTCCACCAACAGCTTGGTGACCAGGATGGTGGAAGCCAGCGCCAGCGTCACCGTGTTGGCGATGATGATGGGCCACTCGCCCAGCTGCCAGCCGTAGGCCAGCCACAGGGCCACGCCGGCCGTGAAGGCGGCGTACATCGACGCCGAGATGCCGCTGACGTCGCGTGTGCGCAGCGTCAGGATGGCCTGCGGCACGAAGGAGCCGGTGGTCAGCAGGGCGGCCACGTAGCCGAGCCATTGGTTGAAGTCGGGGTTCATGGGCGCTGGGTTGCTCGGCCGCAGGCGCTGTCATCGCGCCGGGCCATCCTTGAGGGTCCATTGCACCAGCGCGTCCATCGCGGGACGCGCCGCCTGCGCGTTGGGGTGATTGACGATGACCACCAGCACGTAGCGCTGGCCGCTGTTGGACAGCACGTAGCCGGCGCGCGCCGCCACGTCGCGCAGCGAGCCGGTCTTCAGGTGGGCGCGGCCCGGCGTGGCGCGCGAGCGCCGCAGGGTGCCGTCGATGCCGCTGATGGGCAGCGAGCTCATCAGCTCGGGCATCCAGGGGCTGTCGTAGGCCCGTTGCAGCAGTCGGCCCAGCAGCGCGGCGCTCATGCGCGTCTCGCGCGACAGTCCGGAGCCGTTGTCGATGACCAGATCGGCCGTCGATTCACCCAGCCGCTCGGCCAGCCAGCGACGCAGCACTTCGCGTGCCGCCTCGGGCGTGGCGGGCACCCCGGGATTCTGCTGCGCCGCCAGCGTCAGGAAGAGCTGCTGCGCCATCACGTTGTTGCTGAACTTGTTGATCTCGCGCACCACCTCCAGCAGAGGCGGCGAACGCATCTCGAAGGCCGGCGCGAGCGGCTCGGGCCAGCGTCCGTCCCGCACGCGGCCGCGCAGCGTGCCGCCCATCTCGCGCCACAGGCCCTCGATCAGGCGCTGGTTGTAGCTGGCGGGCGTCGGGTCGGCCAGCGGCCAGGTCTTCTCGCCGCAGGCCGTGGCGTAGCTGCCTGCAAAGCGCGTCTGCGTCGCGGTGAAGCTGGGCTTCAAGGCCGCTGACCAGTCCTGACAGGGACCCGGCGCCAGCGGCACGCTGCGGTCGACCGTCAGGCCGGCCAAGGGCGGCTCCACCGCCACCACCGCCACACCCCGCGCCGGATCGGGCAGGAAGGTGTAGGTCACGGCCTTGTAGTTCAGCAGCAGTGCGCTGGGCAACACGTTGTAGGGACGCAGCGACTCGCCGTCGAAGTCCGCGGGCTGGCCCGGCGCGGCGGCGAAGGCGCTCTCGTCGAGCACGACGTCACCGCGGATCTCGCGCACGCCCATCTGCTGCAGGCGGCGCAGCAGCAGCCACACGCGCTCCATCACCAGCTTGGGGTCGCCGCTGCCCTTGATGAAGACCGAGCCGTCGAGCACGCCGTCCTGCAGCGTGCCCTGCAGGCCCACCGGCGTGGCCCAGGTCCAGGCCGGGCTGAGCAGGTCTAGAGCCGCCGCGGTGGTGAGCAGCTTGGCCAGCGAGGCCGGGTTCACCGGCGTGCGGGCAGCGTGCGACAGCACGGTCCGGCCGCTGCCGGCCTCCTGGATCAGCACCGACACCGCCTGCGGCGGCACGCGGGCGCGCTGCAAGGCGGCCTCGACCTCCGGCGGCAGGCCCTCCACGGCCCCGGCCCCGCCGCACACCAGCGCGGCCGGCAGGGCCAGGGCCCGCAGCAGCAAAGCGGGCCGCCTTTTCCTCTGCGGCGCGTGCTTGATCGAGAGCATGCCGGGATGATCGCACGGCTACACTCGGCGGCATGTCCGCCCTGCTGCCCGCCACGCCTGGGCCAGCGCGCCTGCTGGCCTTCGATACGTCTACCGAGCTGATGGCCGTGGCGGTGCTGTGCGGCGGCGTCGAGGGCACGCGCAACGAGGCCGGTGGGGCGATGGCGTCGGCGCACCTGGTCCCCTTGCTGCAGACCTTGCTGGCCGAGGTTGGCCTGTCGTTGCGGCAGCTCGACGCCATCGCCTTCGGCCGCGGGCCCGGCGCCTTCACCGGCCTGCGCACGAGCTGCGCCGTGGCGCAGGGCCTGGCCTTCGGCGCCAGCGTGCCGGTGCTGCCCATCGACAGCCTGCTGATCGTGGCCGACGACGCGCGGGCGCAGCTCGGCGGCGCGCAGGCGGCGCTCGACGTCGGGGTGGCGATGGACGCGCGCATGGACGAGGTCTATGCCGCGCGTTACCGCTGGGCCGAGGGCGCCTGGGCCTGCGTGCTGCCGCCGGGCCTGTACACGCTGGCCGCGCTGGCCGAGCGCTGGCGGCTCGACGCGCCGGCCGTGGTCGCCGGTTCGGCGCTGAAGGCTTTCGGCGAGCGGCTGCCCCTGCCGGACTGCCGGCGCATCGACACCGAGGCCGACCGTGCTGCGGCCTTGCTGCGCCTGGCCGCAGCGGCCTGGCGCGCCGGCCAGGGTGTCGACGCCGCCTTGGCGCTGCCGCTTTACCTGCGCGACAAGGTGGCGCAGACCACGGCCGAGCGCAGTGCGGCGAAGGCGGCTGCGTCGGTCGATGCGGGAGCGCTGCCGTGAGCGCCAGGCTCCGGCCCTGGGTCGGGCCACAGCGCCGCCCCATGACCACGCGCGACATCGACGCCGTGATGGCCATCGAGGCGCGTTGCTACAGCTTTCCCTGGACACGCGGCAACTTCGTCGACTCGCTGGCCGTCGGCTACGGCGCCGAAGTGCTGGTGGACGACGACGCGGCCATCGTCGGCTACTGGGTGGCGATGGCCGGCGCCGGCGAGATGCACCTGCTGAACATCACCGTGGCGCCCGAGTGGCAGGGCCGGGGTCTGGCGCGCGGCATGCTGGACGTGCTGGAGCAGCGCTGCCGCGACGGCGCGCTGCCCACGCTGTGGCTGGAGGTGCGCAGCAGCAATCAACGCGCGCGTTCCCTCTACCTGATGCGGGGCTTCGCCGAAGTCGGCCTGCGGCGCGCCTACTACCCGGCCGCCGCCGGCCAGCGTGAGGACGCCGTGGTGATGCGGCTGGACGTCGGGCCGGGCGTTGCCCTGCAGGACGGGGCCCATGGCCTGGTCTGAACGCCAGCATCGGATGCTGCGGGCGATCGGCCTGCGCGTGTGGACGCCACCGGCGCCGCAGGCCCAGGACGCCGCCGCGGTCGCCAATCCAGCCGCCAACGCCGCCGCTGTCCGGCCCGCCGCCCCGCCGCCTGCGGCAACGCGGACCCCCGC